>NZ_JBBCVH010000002.1:0-701691 GCF_037147555.1 Microbacterium sp. MMO-35 | reverse complement strand
ACACTTCCCTCGGCAACCTCAGCCCCGTGGAGTTCGAACGACTTCACATCCCCGCCGCCACCGCGGCATGATCAACACAAACAACCCGTCCGGAAAAGCGGGTCAGGCTCCCTTCACCGCCGTTCCAACTTCACGGTTGGGTATCAACGCCGCAGTCTGAGGGCGGTATTGATCGATTGGACCCGCTCGCCACCGAACTCGCGCCCGAGCTGCCTCGCCCTTCCGCATACATTGCGGAGACACTCAGCATCACGTCCCGGGACGGTGGCCTCCGCTGGGAGAGCGAGAACGGGGACTCCGTCTTGGCATCTGAGACCTGGGCGGAGATTAGCGTGGGCCGTGAACCACGCGGCCCATCAGGCACTCGGCTCCGGATCACGACCGAAGCGCTCGACCAGATGCTGGGACAACTCGATACCGCACTCATCGTGGAAGTACGAGTGAGGCGTGAAGATCGTCGCGCTCACTATGCCGGCGTCACAGACAACGACGACGAAGGAGGTGGCGCTGATCATGACAACGACTTCCGGGTCTTCTCTTACCAACCAGGGACAGGATGGAACGACTTCAACGGCTGTGTCGGAACTAGGTAACCTGCTGGCGGCCGAGTTGGAACAAGCAGACACTCTCGGACGCTGGATAGCTCACTATCTTGCGGAGCGCATGACCAGCCTTGAACAGAAGACTGGATCTGAGAGAAACACCGCCGAGGCTGAGATCGCCGACCTAATCCTCCGCCTCTGGTCGCTTCGTCGTCAGCTGCCCGGCCGCCGGTTACCTCTCGCTGAAGTGGACGAGGTGGAGGCGGCAATCGAAAGGCTGGCACCAGGACGAAGACCGTGGGCATACTTCGGCGCATTCGCTGCTGATACCGAGCCAAGCCCGGAGGAGACCGAGACAAACAACACCCTGAAGACCGCACTGCTCGTCGATCGACTCGCCGGAGATCTCGTCCACGGGCTGATTGGCCGCGCGGCTGCACTCGCCGAGGAAGACGGCGCGGCCTGGACGAAGCAAGCGGAGAAGATCGGAGATGGCGCGTTGCGGACGCTCCGTCGCCTTCGTATCGCCGCCAACGGCAGCGAAGACAATGCCGAGAGTCCGGACTGGAACTGTGAGGTCACAAGGAGAGCAATAGCGCTGTCATCGGTGGTGTCGAGCCTGGTCGCGGCACTTGAAGCTGAGAGTGCGGAGCTTCCGGATGAGAGCAGTACCTGACTTTCTTGGCATCGCTCACGCAGTATCTTGCGGCTGCCCGTTTATGCAGCCATGCGACCTGACATCTCATAAGCGCGGTCGTTCTACCTCCGCCAGAGGGACGGATCCAGGGGGCGGTCACAGGGCTGATGGGAACTTCGCCCCGTCGCCGGCCTTTGCGAGTCTCGTGGTTCGGGCGGCCTCGTAGCGGCGCGGAGGTATCAAGCCACCCGCTAGCAGCACCGGCACGGGCAACACTCGTCCGGACCTGCCCGCCGTCATACTTCGCGATCGAGTGCTGAACAGGCCGCAACCAGCCCGTTCAGCCGAAGGCGGGTTCCGCCGACGAGGTGCTTCACGTCGTCGGCTCCGTCGGGCGTGCTGAGGTTCACGAAGCTGTACTGCTCCGTCCACCCCAGGCGGGCGCCGCCTTCCGCGGCGGCGAGATCGACGGTGACCAGCGATTCCCAGCGGAGCGAGCCGGCGACGACCGCGGTGTACGTGGAGATGATCCGTTCGTTCGGCACGATGTCGAGGAACGTCGTGCGGTTCTCCAGGTGCTCGCGTATCTCGCCCGAGACGAACGTGTTGGTCAGTCGCTCCTCGCCTCCCGCTCGGAAGTCGAGTTCGTGCGTGACGGTGCTCGACGGCCCGGGCATCCGCACCCAGGTGCGGCGCAGGGGGAGCTCGGCGAACAGGCGCCATACCTGTTCGGGCGGCGCAGTGAGGTCGAGGGGAATCGTGAACGATCCGGTGAGAGCGAACACGCCGCCATGTTCCGCGTCGTTCACCGGTCGCGGACGTCGTCGGTCGTGAAGCCGTCCCGCGCTGCCCGCTCCTCGAGCGTCTCCAGCTCCTGGAAGAACGTCACCTGCCAGCCAGCGGGGCCCTGCACGCGGGCGTTGAGGCTCTGGAAGGGCGTCTTCACGGGCGGGGCGATCACCTCTGCGCCGGCGTCGCGTGCGGCCGCGACGGCCTGCTCGGTGTCGTTGACCTCCAGGGCGATCCGCAGCACTCCCGGCGTGTGCGGCGCGCCCTCGACCTCGTCGATGTTCTTCGCGTGCGTGGGCGTCGCCAGTTCGATCGTCGCGATGCCGGCGTGCAGGATCGCCACGCGATCGTCGCCCTCGGTGGCGAAGGCGAGCTGTTCCGGCATCCCGAGCACGTCGCGATAGAACCGGATCGCGCTGTCGAAGTCGTCGGTCTCGATGATCAGCCGCAGCTGCCTGGGGGAGGGGGTGTGCGAGGTCATGCCCTCATCCTGCCCGCCCGGTGCGACGCCGGGTAGGTTCGTCGCCCGGGGGAGCGAGGGCGTGCCGAGGGGTTGTCCTGACCCGAGACGTGGGCCAGGCTCGGGAGCATGTGGATCTCCGGACGGCTGCCGGCCGACGCGCCCGATCCGCGGGTCGGGCTCGCTGAGCGTGTGCGCGCTCTTCCGTTCGCCGTCTACGGTCTCGTGCCGCAGTCGACTCTCGAGGATCTCGACAGCCTGGGGCTCACGGTGGTCGGCGGCGCCGCTCCGACACAGGTGACCGTCGCCGTCACCTACACGCTGTGGCGCAATCCGGACGACCACGACGACCCGGTGAACCTCGCCGAGCTCGACGAGAACACCCGGGCGGCACTCGATCAGAAGCCGCCGTGGCCCCGTCCCCGATGGCTCGTCGAGGCGGCCGAGCGGATGCGGTATCCGATGATCTCGGAGGCGGTGCGCACGACTTGGACTCAGGATCCGGGGGAGTACGAGGCCCTCCCGCAGCAGCTGGTGCAGCACGTGAACCACATCCTGATGAACCACTTCCGCCGCGAACTGGGCATCCCAGACGGACCGCCGAGCGGGCCGCCGAGGTTCGACGAGCCCTGGCGTGCACGGCTGTCCGGCGTGAACCCGCGGTCGCGCCTGGAAGTCGACGGAGCGGAGGTCGACGCCGTCGAGATCGACACGGATCCGTTCGTCTTCGGCATCGGCGCACAGCTCTCGCCCGAGATCGTGGTCACGGTCGTGATCCCGCGCGCGGATCTGCCCCTCGTACGGCTCGGGCTCGCGACCCGCATCGACCGCGGAGCGTCGTCCGCGCAGGCGTGAGCGCGCCCGCCGGTCGGCGGTTCCGGACCATTCCACGACCTCCTACCCATCCTCCCGGGGCTCGCTGCGGGGCCCGGTGACGACGCAAGATTTAGGTTAGGCTTAGCTAAGTTTTGCCATTGGATGGCGGAGAAGGAGTGCGGAATGGCGGATCCGGTGAGCGCGGCGACAGGACTTTCGGAGCACTTCCTGCTGGCCGGCGTGGGCAGCGACGTGCCGTTCCTCAACAGGCTCCTCCTCGCGCTGCCCCGCGACGGCTACGGTCAGGTATTCGTCGAGGGCACCGGGCCGGCGCCTCTGCATGGCTGGCCCGGTCCTGCCGGGGTGACGCCGATGCGGGTGCGGCAGGATCTCGCGCCGGCCCGGGACGGACGGCTCCCGCAACCCGGGGAAGCCCTCGCCGAAGCCCTGAGGTGCTGGGCTGCCGAATGGCTTCCGGCCCCCGGGGAGCCGAGCCCCGTGCCCCTCACCCTGTGGGTGGGGGCAGCCGGTCACGCCCCGATCGACCGGTTCTGCGACGAGCTCCTCGACGATCATCCGTGGCTGCATCTGCACCACCCCTCCGGGACCTCGGCGACGGGGATCTGAGCGGATCCGCAGCAGAGGTCGAGATCGGGTCCCGCCCGTCTCGGGGAGGCCGGCGATCAGAGCGGACGGCGTCACGATCGCGGCGGGCGCCGAGGTCGGCCCCGGTCGCGCCGAGCCGGCCGTGCACGCTGTCAGCAGCAGTGCCGCGAGAGCCCGCGCATGCGCGGACCGCTGCCCATGACGACATCCCCGCGTCCGCCCCCGTGCGCCGAATTCTGGCATCCCCGGGGCACGCTGTCGCTGCGGCGCGACAGCGGCAGCGCTGCCGCAGCGCCGGGACTCGATAGGGTGGCGCGGTGACGAGCACTGAGGAACCGGAGGACGCCGTGCGGATCGCGGACCCGGCACGGCCGCCGTGGCGCGAGCCCGGCATGCCCGCGTTGCTGGCGATGACGACGTTCGCCTTCGCCGGGTTCGCGGTGATGCTGCCGGTCGCGCCGATGCACATGGTCGCGCTCGGCGGGGACGAGTTCCTCGCCGGGCTCGTCAACGCGGTGCTCATGCTCGCCACGATCCTCACCCAGCTCGTCGTGGAGCGGATGCGCACCTGGATGGGCTGGCGGGTCAGCCTCGCTCTCGCCTGCGTGCTGCTCGGCCTGCCCGCGATCGGCGAGATCTTCGCGACGACACCGGGACAGATCCTGGCCCTCGCCGCCGTGCGCGGGATCGGCTTCGGCATCGTCACCGTGAGTGGATCCTCTGCGGTCGGCGCGCTGTTCCCGCCCGAGCGGCGCGGTCGGGCGATCGGCGCCTACGGACTCGCGGTCGCCGGCGCGCAGCTCGTGCTCACCCCGATCTCGCCCTGGATCGCCGATCAGGCGGGCCTCCCGGTCGCCTTGGCCGTCGCGGCGCTGCCCCTCGCCGGGATCCCGTTCGCGCTCGCCGCGGGCAGCGCGATCGCGAAGCATGCCCGTGCCACGGCCGCCCTCTTGGGCGGCGCCGGACCGGTGCGCGATCCGCTGGAGACCCCGCGCGAGGAGCGCCGCGCGCTCGTGAGGCTCTGGCCGCCGATCCTCGCGCTCACCGTCGTCACCTGCGCGGGCGGCGCCATCACCACCTTCACCCCGCAGTTCGTGCCCGATGCGGTGCTCACGGTCGTCGCTCTGTTCCTCTACACCGCCGCGGCGGCGTTCGCGCGCTGGGCGGTCGGTGGCCCTGCCGACCGCCTCGGCGCGCGGCGGTTCGTCCTCCCGGGGCTTGCGATCGCGGCCCTCGGACTGGCGGCGATCGCGGCGAGCATCGCGGGGATCGCCGGGCCGGCGGCTCCCGCGCTGCTGATCGCCGGCGCGATCCTCGTCGGCACCGCGTTCGGCACCATGCAGAACGTGACGCTGGTGCGGGCGTTCGAGGTCGCGGGCGAGCACGCGAAGGGCGTCGCCAGCACCGCCTGGAACGTCGCGTTCGACGCCGGCACCGGGATCGGCGCGCTCGCGATCGGCGCTTTGGCTGCCGGGACGTCGTTCGCGCTGTCGTTCGCGGCGCTGTCGGCGCTGTGCCTGCTCGCCGGCATCCTGCTCCTGCTCATCGGTCAGAGGGAGCGTTCCGCGGCGGCGTGACCCGACGCCGGCTGCCGTCGGCGCCGGGTCACGAAGACGGCGGGGCTACTCGTACCGGAGGGCTTCGATCGGATCCTGTCGCGAGGCTCGGCGGGCCGGCAGCGTCCCGGCGAGGAAGCTGATCGCCATCACCACGAGCACGATGCTCATCACCGACACCGCGGAGAACTGCAGCAGATGCAGGCCGGGAAGGTCGGAGAGGAGCGTCGCGGAGAGCCGGTCGCTGATCAGGGTGCCGAGCCCGATCGCGGCCAGCGCGCCGATGGCGCTCCCGAGGAAGCCGATGAACACCGCCTCCAGGCTGAACAGGGCGAACACCCGGCCGTTGCCCATGCCCATCGCCTTCATCAGGCCGATCTCACGGGTGCGCTCCTGGACGCTCATGAGCAGGGTGTTGACGATCCCGAATCCGGCTGCGATCAGGGCGATCACCGCGAACGCATCGAGCACGCCGACGATCCCGTTGACGACCGTGAGCACGCTCCCGAGCTGATCGGCGACGGTCATCCCCGTGAAGCCGGCCTTCGTCAGATCCGCCTTGACGGCGCGGATCTGCTGCGGTGTGGCGTTCGCGGCGAAGGTCGCCGTCGCGCTTCCGTATCCCGTCACCACCGTCGCGGGGCGGCCGGTGGCCTGAGCAGTCTGAAGCGCGGAGCGCAGTGCGTCGTTGAGCGAGGCGCCCGAGGAGAAGAGCGTCGCGTTCTGGATCCCGACGACGGTGGCGGTGACCTCGTGCATGGCACCGAGGTAGTCCTTGATGCCGATCGTGACGGTCTTGCCGATCGCGTTCTTCGCGGAGCCGAGGCCCAGGTTGCCGAGATAGGTCGTGGGGAGCACGATCTGGTTCTCGTCCGACGTGCTGTCGAGCTGCGCTCCTGCGGCGAGGTCGGCCTTGACGCCGCGCACCGCGTTCACGGTGAGCACCCACTGCCCATGGTCGGCGTAGCCGATCCAGGACGGCGTGACCGCCGTGTTGCCGCTCGCGCCGGTGATGCCGTCGATGCCCTTGATGGTCGTGATGTCCTCGGCCGTCAGCGCGCTCTCGCTTCCACCGCCGCGAGCGAGTGGGCCGCCGCCGACGGCGGTGGCGGCGTTCGGGTCGTACTTCTGCGGCCCGGAACCCGTCGAGGACGGCGCGCTCGCCGTCTTCGTGACGGTGAGCGTGTCGGTCGCTCCGATCGACGAGACCTGGGTGCCGATGTAGGCGGACACCCCGGTGCCGATGGCCGAGGTGAGCGTGAGGGTGAAGGCCCCGATGAAGATCGCGATGACGGTGAGCGTCGTGCGCAGCTTGCTGCGGAAGGTGTTCGCGACGGCCGAGGCGACGAGGTCCGCGGTCTTCATGCCGCCACCTCCGAGACGTCCGAGATCAGCCCGTCCCGCATCGTGATGCTGCGCCCGCATCGGGAGGCCAGATCCGCGTCGTGCGTGACGACGACGAGCGTGATGCCCTGTGCGCGGTTCAGGTCGAAGAGCATGCCCTCCACCTCAGCGCCGGTGGTGGAGTCGAGATTGCCGGTCGGCTCGTCCGCGAAGATGATCTTCGGGTCGTTCACGAGCGCCCGCGCGATCACGACGCGCTGCTTCTGTCCGCCGGACAGGTCGTTTGCACGATTGCGCGCCTTGTCGGCGATGCCCAGCCGGTCGAGCGCCTCCAGCGCGCGCCGCCGTCGCTCCGCCCGCGGGACCCCCGCGATCACGAGCGGGAGCGAGACGTTGTCCAGCACGCTCGCGTGGGCGTTCAGGAAGAACTGCTGGAACACGAATCCGAACTGCTCGTTGCGCAGCCGGTTGAGCTCGCGCCCGCGCACCTGCTCGGAGTCGGCGCCGTCGACGAGCACCCTGCCGGAACTCGGACGGTCGAGCAGCGCGAGCAGATGCATCAGGGTCGACTTCCCGGATCCGCTCTTGCCGACGATGGCGAGGCTCTCACCCGCCATCACGTTCACCGACACGCCCCGAAGGGCCTCGAAGCGATCGGAACCGCTCCCATACGCCCGACGCAGATCGCGGGCCTCCAGCACCGATGGCATTCCTCGTCCTCTCCTCGCCGTCGCCCGCACGGACGCGGCTTTCGCGGCGCTGTGCGCGCCGTGCTCTCCAGTCTCGGGACCGTCTCGCTCCGCCGCGTCCTCCGGACGCGGTCGAAGAAGTACCGCAGCCGCGGTACGCGGGCGCACCGGGCGGAGGATGCCCCGGCGCGCTCCATGCGCGATGCTTGTCGGTGCGGCTCGCTCACCGCGCGGGCGTGGCCGGCCGGCGCCGGTCGTCGGATCTCGCCGGAGCCGGGGGAGAGGAGGACGGATGCGCGCACTGCCGGGCGGCCTCCGCGTCCGCGACGTCGTGATCGACGTCGGGGTGCTCCTCCTCGTGAGCCTCGCGGCCTTCGCCCCGTTCTCCCGTGAGCCCGACGCACCGCACGGGTGGACGGTGCTGCCCGGGATGGCCTTCGCCGGCGTGGTGCTGCTCGCGCGCCGGCGCCTCCCTCTCACCGTGCTCGTCGTCTGCGTCGCGATCGGTCCCGCCGCGATGCTGCTCGGACAGCCCTACACGCCGGCGTTCGCGCTGCCGGTCGCGATCGCGATGTACACCGTGGCGCGCCATCGCTCCCGTGCGGTCACGGTCACCGCGGCGGCGGCGCTGGTCGTGCTGCTGCCGATCGAGGAGCTCGTGGGGCGCGGCCTCGACGCCGCCGAGCTCACCTCGCCCGCGACGCTGCAGCCGGCGGTGCTGATCGCCTTCGCGGCCGCGCTGGGATCCGCGATCCGCTCCTACTTCGACGCGCTGGAATCGGCGCGGGAACGCGCGCGCAAGGCGGAGGAATCGCGCGAGTCGGAGGCACGCCGGCGGGTCGCGGAGGACCGCCTCGCCATCGCCCGGGACCTGCACGACTCCGTCGCGCACCGGATCGCCGTCATCAACCTGCAGACCGGGGTCGCGGCCCGGTCGCTGCGCAGCGACCCGGCCGAGGCCGAGGAGGCGATCACGATCGTCGGAGACGCCGCGCGCAGCGTGCTGACCGAGCTCAACGACATGCTCGGCCTGCTGCGCACGACGGCCGGCCGGGACATCGTCGACGAGCCCGATTTCGGACGGATCGAGGGGCTGCTCGCGCTCTTCGCCCGCAGCGGGCTGAAGGTGCACGTGCGCGTGGACGGCACGCCCCGCCCGCTCGACGGACGGCTCGGGGCGATCGCGTACCGCGTGGTGCAGGAGGGGCTCACGAACGCCTACAAGCACGGGGCCGACCGCACCGCGGAGCTGCAGCTCGACTACGCCGAGGAGGGACTCATCATCCGCATCACGAACCCGCTCTCGGATCCGCCGGCGCCGATCGGAGCGGACGGACACGGTCTCGTCGGGATGCGCGAACGTCTTGAGGAGGTCGACGGCGGCCTCGCGCTGGACACCACAGAGGGGCGCTTCCGCGTGGTCGCCACTCTTCCCGGGGGCGCCGCATGATCCGGGTGCTCATCGCGGACGACCAGCCGCTCATCCGCTCCGCCGTGGCGGGCCTGCTGCGGCACGAGGAGGACATCGAGGTGGTCGGCGAGGCCGCGGACGGGGCGGAAGCCGTCGGCCTCGCGCGGACGGCACGTCCCGACGTCGTGGTGATGGATCTGCGCATGCCGGGAACTGACGGGATCGCGGCGACCGGGCTGCTCCGCGCCGACCCCGGCCTGGAGGGCACCCGCGTGCTCGTGCTGACGACCTTCGAGGACGAGGAGAACGTGCTGGCGGCGCTCCGCGCAGGGGCATCCGGGTTCCTGGGGAAGGGCGTGGATCCGGCCGAGATCGTGCGCGCGGTGCGCACGGTGCATGCGGGGGAGGAGCTGCTCTCGCCGGCCGCCACCCGCGCGCTGATCCGCCGATCCCTCGATGCCGGGCCGGCTCACTCCCCTCGCCTGCTTCCCGCGGAGCTCACCGAACGCGAGATCGAGATCCTGGGGCTCGTGGGCCGCGGCCTCTCCAACGAGCAGATCGGCGCGGCCCTGTTCATCTCGCCCGCGACCGCGAAGACGCATGTCAACCGGACGATGGTCAAGCTGGATGCGCACGATCGCGCCCAGCTCGTGATCGCCGCGTACGAGTCGGGACTCATCGCCCCGGGCGCAGAGTGACCGGCGGAGTCTGCAGAGCGGAGCTCCCCTCGGGGCTCGTGCGAAAACTCACAGTCGGCGCACAGGTTGACGGGACCAAATCCTCCTCGGTGGTGGTTCTTCTTGATGACGCCGCAGCCAGCGGCGTCAGAGGAGGAGCACCACGATGAACCCCACCGACTACCGCCGCACGACCGAGGCGCTGAACGCCCTGACCGCGCACCAGTACCGGGTCACGCAGGAAGGCGGCACGGAGCCGGCGTTCCGCAACGAGTACTGGGACAACCACGCGCCGGGCATCTACGTCGACGTCGTCTCGGGGCAGCCGCTGTTCTCGTCCACGGACAAGTTCGACAGCGGAACCGGCTGGCCGAGCTTCACCCGGCCGATCGACGACGGATCCGTCACGACCCGCACCGACCGCACGTTCGGGATGGTGCGAACCGAGGCCCTGTCGTCCGGTGCCGAGAGCCACCTGGGCCACGTCTTCGACGACGGCCCGCGTGATGCCGGCGGCCTGAGATACTGCATGAACTCGGCGGCGCTGCGCTTCGTCCCCGCGGCCGAGCTCGAGGAGCAGGGCTACGGCGCGTACCGTGGACTGTTCGAGACCATCGCCCCGCACACTTCTGAGGAGAACGCATCATGACCAGCGGACCCGCCGACACCGGATCCATCGCCCGCGTCCCGGGCGCCGAGACCGCCGTCCTCGCAGGCGGATGCTTCTGGGGCGTGGAGGATCTCATCCGCCGTCAGCCCGGGGTGCTCGGCACCCGCGTCGGCTACACCGGCGGCAGCAACGACCACGCGACGTACCGGAACCACCCGGGACACGCGGAAGCCGTCGAGATCGTCTTCGACCCGTCGAAGACGACGTATCGCGACATCCTCGCGTTCTTCTTCCAGATCCACGATCCGTCGACGCTGAACCGGCAGGGCAACGACATCGGATCGAGCTACCGCTCGGCGATCTTCCCGCTCAGCCCCGAGCAGGAGCGCGTCGCGCGCGACACCATCGCCGATGTGGACGCCTCCGGCCTGTGGCCGGGCAAGGCGGTCACCACGATCGAGCCGGAGGGCCCGTTCTGGGAGGCCGAGCCCGAGCACCAGGACTACCTGGTGCGCTACCCGGACGGCTACACGTGCCACTTCCCACGGGCGGGCTGGGTGCTGCCGCGTCGGAGCGAGGCCGCCGCGCAGTAGTCGCCTTTCCCTTCGGGCCCGTCGGATCGCTCCGGCGGGCCCGAAGTCGTCCCCGGTTTGCCGCGGAGCCGCACCGGGCCGGAGGATGGACCGGTGCGAGTGAGCGGAGCGGAAGCATGAGAGCGGTCTCCCGGCGCGGGGTCGTGCTCTCCCTGGCGCTCAGCGCCGTCGCCGGATACGTCGATGCGGTCGGCTTCATCGAGACCGGAGGGCTGTTCGTCTCGTTCATGAGCGGCAACTCCACCCAGGCCGGAGTCGAGATCTGGACGGATCCGGCCCGTGCCGTGCTGCCGCTCGCGCTCGTCGTCGCCTTCGTGATCGGAGTCGCGGCCGGCGGGGTCGCCGTGGGACACCACGCCCGGCGTCGGAGTCTCGTGGTCGCGGCGAGCGCGATCGCCGTGGCCGCGTGCGCGGCCGTGGGATTCGCGTTCCCGCACTCCGCGTGGCGCTTCGCGCTGCTGGCCTGTGCGATGGGCGCTTTGAACACCCTCTACCTGGCCGACGGGAGGGCGCGGATCGCGATCACCTACGCCACGGGCACGCTCGTGAGCCTCGGCCTGGCACTCGCGGACCTCGTCACGGGGCGCTCCGCCACGGCGTGGCGCCGCCCGCTGCTGCTCTGGGCATCGCTCGCCGCCGGAGCGGTCGCCGGTGCGGCCGCGCATCGATGGCTCGGCGACGGCGCGCTGCTCGGCGCGGCCGGCGTGCTCGCCGCCCTCGCGGTGGCGATCAGCGTGGTGTCACGGCGCTGACGGGTACGGCGCTGATCAGCGGATGAGGGCGCCCTCGGCATCGCGCGGGCGCACGGGGTGCTCGCTGAGGATCGAGAGGCGGTTGAACATGTTGATGGTCAGCGCCACCCACTCGGCGGCGGCGAAGACGTCGTCGCCCAGCAGCCCGCGGGCAGCGGCGAGGTCGGCCTTCGCCTCCTCGCCCAGCGGCATCCGCGTCGCGGCCTCGGCGATCGCCAGCATCGCCTTCTCCCGCTCGGTGAAGAGGTCGGATTCGCGCCACGCGGGCAGCACGTCGAGCTTCTGCTGGGGGATGCCGGCCGCTCGCGCCTCGCGGGAGTGCAGGTCGAGGCAGAACGCGCATGCGTTCAGCTGCGAGGCGCGCACCTTGATGAACTCGGCCTCGGCGGTGGTCAGGCCCTGCTCGGCGGTGGCCCTGGCGACCGCGTCGGAGTACGCGGAGGCGGCCTTCCACGCGTCCGGGATCGCCTTGTCCAGGTAGGGGCGCATGCTGTTCCTCTCGTGCGGATCGATCTGCTCGACGACATCAACGTACCGCGCGCCGGGATGTTCCCCGCCGACGCCCCGGCCATGACCGCGGGCGGGTGCGGCAGCAGGGCCGACATAGGATCCGACCATGTCCTCCTATTTCGAACGCGTCGACACGTCCGCCTTCCGACTGACCTCTGCGGTCGAGGGGGCGTGGAGCACGCAGGAGCAGCACGTCGCGCCGGCGCTCGGACTCATCGCGCACGCGATCGAGCGGGATCACGCCGACCGCCGCGGCGGAGAGCTGCAGCTCGGCAGGATCTCGTACGACATCCTCGGGACGATCCCGCTCGAGCGTGTCGACCTCGAGATCAGGGTCCTGCGTCCCGGCCGCACGATCGAGCTCGTGGAGGCGGTGCTGAGCCACGACGGACGCGCCGCGGTGATCGCACGGGCCTGGTTCCTGCAGGCCGCGGACACCCGCGAGCTGGCCGGCAGCGCCCTGGACGCGATGCCGGGCCGCGACGAGATCGACCCCTGGGCGATGGGCGATCACTGGCAGGGCGGCGCCGTCCGCAGCGTGGACTTCCACCGGGGGCAGCGGGAACCGGGGCATGCGTGGGCCTGGCTGAAGCCGCGCATCCCGCTCGTGGAGGGGGAGCCGGTCGGCCGGATCCCGCGCCTGCTGGGCATGGTCGACTTCGCGAACGGCTTGACCCTGCGTCTGGCGCCGACGGAGGTCGCGTTCCCGAACGTCGATCTCACCTGTCATCTGTTCGCCGAGCCGGAGGGGGACTGGATCGGCTTCGACACGACGGTGTCGATCGGGCCGACCGGCCTCGGCCTGACCGAGACCGTGCTGCACGACGAGCGAGGCCCGGTCGGGACGGTGCAGCAGATCCTCACGGTCCGCCCGATGCGCGGCTGAGGCGATCAGGCGGGCGCCACGGGCTGGCGCAGGATGGTGCGGCGGCGCTCCGGAGGGACCCGGCGGGCGTCGCTGAGATAGATCTCATGGTGCAGACCTGCGAGGCGCAGGCCGTGCTCGGGGATCACCTCGTCGTGCAGGCGCTCCAGGAGCGGGGCCTCGTCGTCGAAGGATCCGACGTGCAGCGTCTGCATGCACGTCCCCTCCGAGAGGGGGAGGATCCGGAGCGCATCGATCCGCGCCGGCGACTTCTTCTCCCGCACGGTCGCGATCGCGGCGTGCACGAGGGGATCCTCGACCCAGTCGGGGATGAGGATCATCATCGTCCAGTCCCAGCGGGACTTGTCGCGGGCGGTCGTGAACGCGTCCATGTCGTCCGCCCACCACAGGCCCTCCAGGGGCGGGACGACGTAGTCCCGGTCGAGCTCGCGCCGACTCGCGAACTTCAGCGCATAGGCGACCGGGTACAGCGCCTCCAGGGCCTCGGCATAGGCGGGGGCCGTGTTCGGATCCCCGTGTCCGTCGATGGCGAGGTAGCGGCTCGGAGGCAGCTCGAGAAGGCGGAACTCGCCGATGCGCGCGCGATAGCCGTCCAGGGTCTTGGTGAGATCGGTCTTGGTCCCCGTCGTCATGGAGGCATTCCAGCACAGGGCACCGACACCGGCCATGACGAGTGAGGCGGGAACGGAGCCGATGCTCCCGGTTCGGGCATACCGTTGAGTGCGGGCGTGAACTCTGCGCCCGCGGCAGGACGACAGAGAGAAGCAGGATGAGCACCCCCGGTCTGGAAGAGGATGTCACCGAGAAGTTCAAGGGGGCGTTCCGGCACCATCCCGCCGGCGTCGCCCTGGTGACGGGAGTCGCCCCCGACGGCCCGGTCGGGCTCACGCTGTCGAGCGTCGCCTCGGTGAGCGCCGACCCGGCGGTGCTCGTCTTCTCGGTCACCCGGGCGACCGGCAGCGCGGGCGGGATCCTCAGCGCACCCAGCGCGCTGGTGCACTTCCTCGTCGCGGGGCAGGAGCCGATCGCCGACGCGTTCGCCCGCTCGGGCCAGCCCCGTTTCACCCCGGAGCAGGGGTTCCGCACCCTGCCCACCGGCGAGCCCTTCCTGCCCTCGGCCCGGGTCGCCGTGCGCGGCACGATCCGGGAGACGCATCCGGTCGGACCGTCCTCGCTCGTGCTGCTCGACGTGCTCGACGTGATCGAGGGCACGCCCGGCGCACCCCTTCTCTACGTCGACCGGCACTACGACAGCCTGGTCTCGTCACGGGAGCAGGCTCCGGCCCCGCAGAGCTGAGCAGGGCCGGCGGCGCATTGCTTGCCCGTACGGCCGTTCTGAACGAAGGTGGAGGCATGGCCGTCACACTGATCCTTCCCCTCGCCGCCCCGCTCGGCGTCGGGCGCATCGTCTCGGTCGATGAGAAGGCCGGGGCGGTGCAGATCCGCGATCTGACGACGGGCGTCGTGTACCGCGTGCCCGGCTCCGTCCTGGCGGAGTTCGGCGCGCTGCCGTGGCGGGGACGGGTGCAGGGCTGCACCGTGGAGGCCTCGGCGGAGGGCACCCTCACGGAGCTCGTGCTCGATGCGAACCCGGTGGGGGCCGAGCGCCGGGGCGCCGCCGACGCCCTGCGCGGCGCTCAGCAGGCGGCGGACGACGCGCGGGATCAGGCCGCGAACTGGGGCGGCACCGATCGCCGGGCGCACGAGGTCCCTGAGCGCTTCTGGTGAGAGCGGCGCATACCGCCGAGGGCGCGCCGACGCCCGGCCCTGGGGTCACTGGAAGTCCCGCGAATGATGGGGCACGCCCACCTGCAGCGTCTCGAACGCATCCGCGAGCAGGTTGGTGACGCCCTCGGGAGAGCGCTCCAGCATGCCGCGCACGATCAGCGCGGGCGACTCCCGGGCGATCCGGCGGTAGCGCAGCCAGACGCCCTGCGTGCAGATGACGTTCACCAGGCCGTGCTCGTCCTCGAGGTTGAGGAAGGTCACCCCGCCCGCCGTGGACGGGCGCTGCCGATGGGTCACGAGACCCGCCGCCTCGACCCGTCGGCCGCTCTCGTGCGTGCGCAGCGCGACGGAGGTCAGCACTCCGCGCGCATCGAGACCGGGCCGGAAGTGCGCGAGCGGATGGTCGTCGGTGGACACCCCCGTCGCCCAGAGGTCGGCGGTGAGGAGCTCGTAGCTGGTCTGGTCGCCGAACAGCGGGGGCTGCACCGCGACCACCGTGTCGGGCAGATAGCGCGCGCGGTCCTCCGCCGCGGAGCCCGCCAGCCAGATCGCCTCCCGGCGCTGCAGCCCGAGCGAGTCGAAGACGCCGGCGGTGGCGAGGGACTCCACCTGGGACGCGGTGAGGTCGGTGCGGCGCACGAGGTCGTTCAGATCCCGGTAGGGGCCCCGTGCATCGCGTTCGGTGACGATCCGCTCGGCCGTCTTCTCGCCGATCCCCGTGACGCCGGCGAGTCCCAGCCGTACGGCGAAGCGGCCGTCCCTGCGGTGCGCCGCGGTCTCGTCGGGGGCCTTCGGATCGAAGGGATCCGGATCCACGCCGTCCGGACGGTCCGGGAGCTGATGCGCGCACGACTCCCGCCCGGTGAGCCCCGTCCTCTCCGGGTCCACGGGCTCCAGGGTCTCCGTCGCCCCGGACCGCGCGATGTCCGGACGGCGCACCTCGACGCCGTGCCGCCGGGCGTCGCCGGTGAGCGTCGAGGCGGAGTAGAACCCCATCGGCTGGGAGCGCAGGAGCCCGGCGAGGAAGGCGGCGGGGTAGTGCAGCTTGAGCCAGGAGCTGGCGTACACGAGCAGAGCGAACGAGAGCGAGTGCGACTCCGCGAAGCCGAAGTCGGAGAACGCCTGGATCTGCGCGTAGATGCGGTCCGCGGTCTCCTCGTCCAGCCCGTGCCGGCGCATGCCCGTGTACAGGCTCTGCTTGACCCGGTCGATCTTCTCCAGCCCCCGCTTGGATCCCATCGCGCGGCGCAGCAGATCCGCCTCGTCCGCGGTGCAGTCGCCGAGGGTGGTGGCCATCTGGATGAGCTGCTCCTGGAAGACGGGGATCCCCAGGGTGCGGCGCAGGATCGGCTCCAGATCCGGATGCGCATAGGTCACGGTCTCCTGGCCGAGCTTTCGGCGGACGAAGGGGTGCACCGCACCGCCCTGGATCGGGCCCGGGCGGATGAGCGCGATCTGGACGGCGAGCTCGTAGAACTCCCGCGGCTGCAGTCGGGGGAGCAGCCCCATCTGCGCGCGGGACTCGACCTGGAACACCCCGATCGTGTCGGCGCGGCAGAGCATGTCGTAGACCGCGGGCTCCTCCTTCGGCAGGGAGTCCAGCGTCCACTCCTCACCGGTGGCCTCGCGGACCAGGTCGAAGCAGTGCCGCAGGGCGGAGAGCATCCCGAGCCCGAGCAGGTCGAACTTCACCAGCCCCATCCAGCGCGCGGCGTCCTTGTCCCACTGGATGACGGTGCGCTTGTCCATCCGGGCGTGCTCGACCGGCACCACCTCGCCGACCGGGCGCTGGGTGAGCACCATGCCGCCGGAGTGGATGCCCAGATGGCGCGGTGCGCTCATCAGCCTGTCGGCGAGATCGATGACGGGCAGCGGGATGTCGTGGTCGGGGACGGGGCTCAGATCCAGCCCCCAGCGCTCCACCTGACGCGACCAGGCGTCCTGCTGGCCGGGGGAGTGCCCGAGCGCCCTGGCCATGTCGCGCACCGCGTTCTTCGGCCGGTACTGGATGACGTTCGCGACCTGCGCCGCGTTCTCCCGGCCGTACTCGTCGTAGACCCACTGGATGATCTCCTCCCTGCGCCCGGAGTCGAAGTCGACGTCGATGTCCGGCTCCTCGGTGCGGGTCGTGGCGAGGAACCGCTCGAAGGGAAGGCGGTATCTGATCGGATCCACCGCGGTGATGCCGAGCAGGTAGCAGACCACGCTCGCGGCGGCGGATCCCCGGCCCTGGCAGAGGATCCCGCGGTCCCTCGCCTCCTTCACGATGCCGTGCACGATGAGGAAGTAGCCGGGGAAGTCCTTCTCCTCGATCACCGCGAGCTCCCGCTCGATCCGGGCCCGGCCGCCTTCGTCGAGCGTCGGGTACTTCTCCGGAGCGGCCGCCCAGACCAGGTCGCGCAGATGGCTCATCGGCGTCTCGCCGGGGGCCACCCGCATCGTCGGCAGCGCGGGCTTGGCGCTGCGCAGCGGGAAGGCGCAGGCCTCGGCGATCTCCAGGCCGTGCGCGACCGCCCCCGGATACCGGGCGAAGCGGGCGGTCATCTCCGCGCCGGAGCGCAGATGCGCCGCACCGTGGGAGGGCAGCCATCCCTCCAGCTCCCGCATGCTGCGGGTGGCGCGCACCGCGGCGATCGCCTCGGCGAGGCGGGCGTGCTCGGGGCGGGCGTAGTGCACGTTGTTCGTGCACACCACCGGCAGCCCGTGCTCGGCGGCGAGGCGGGCGAGCACGTCGTTGCGGCGGGTGTCGAGCGGGTCGCCGTGGTCGATCAGCTCGACCGCCACGCCGTCGGTCCCGAACAGGTCGACGAGCGTGCGCAGCGCCCGCTTCGCCCCCTCCGGCCCCTCCCGCTCCAGGGCGGAGCGGACGGCCCCCTTGCGGCAGCCGGTGAGGATCGTCCAGTGGCCCTCCGCCGTGTTCGCGAGGGACTCGATCTCATAGAGCGGCCGCCCCTTCTCACCGCCGCGCAGCTGCGCGTGCGTGATCGCGGAGGAGAGCCGGTGATAGCCCTCCTCCCCGCGGGCGAGGACCAGCAGATGCTCGCCGAGCGGATCCGCGGCGCCGCGGCGCTCCGGAGTGGGGGCGGTGCTCGCGTTCCCGCGCGGGTCGGGGCCGGCGAGGGACAGCTCGGCGCCGTACACCGTCTGCAGCCCGGCGGCCTCCTCGGCGACCTCGCCGAAGTGCGCGGCGCCGTAGAAGCCGTCGTGGTCCGTGAGGGCCAGCGCCTTCAGGCCCAGCCGCTGCGCCTCCATGAGCAGCTCCTCGGGGGAGGAGGCGCCGTCGAGGAAGGAGTACGAGGAGTGCATGTGCAGCTCGGCGTAGGGCACCGCGTCCCGGGGGCGTTCGACCTCGGCGAGCGAGATCGGAGGGCGCTTCTTGTGCATGCGGGAGGGGGCGTCGATCGGCAGCTCCTGGTGCAGCGGCCTCTCGCCGCTGAGGGTGCGCTCGAGCTCCGACCAGGACATGCTCGGATTGTGGAAGCCCATCAGTGATACCTCCCCTCGGCGAGCCAGCGGTCCTCGCCCTCGACGTGCAGCACGAGCCAGGCCCTGCCCTGCTCGTCGACGAGCTGCAGGCGCTCGCCGCGGAGCGCCCCGGCCGGATCCCCGCGCCGGTCCCGGACCGGCCACGGTCCCGCCCAGGACCGCACCGCGCACGCGTCCACCGCCGCGGGGGCCGCGCTGAGCAGCCCCCGTGCATCGACGGAGATCGGGGCGCCGTCGGCGTCCGTGACCGCGATCGGCCGGGCCGGTGCGAACACCTCGGCCGGGAGCGGGTCCGGCAGCCGCCCCGGCCAGGGCTGATCGGCCGCGCGCGCCGGCACCGCCCGCTCGCCCCAGGGGGTGAGCTGCTGCCGGTCGGTGAGGAGCCGCCCGCCCGCGACGACGGCGGTGACCACGCCCTCATGCCCGAGCAGGGTCTGCACCCGGGAGACGGCGTGGTGCAGCCGCTCGTCGGTGCCGGATCCGAACAGGCCCGGCTGATGATGGGCGGCGTCGTCCACGGCGACGGGGGCGATGCGTGCCCGGACGATGCCGCGGAAGCGGTGCGCCTCGTCGTCGTCGCCGGCGGAGGCCGCGGCCAGGGACTCCAGCTGCCAGCGGACCCGGTCGACGAGGTCTGCGGCCTCGAAGCAGGTGGGATGCAGCCAGGTGCGCGAGGTCACCTGCTCGTCGTCGTCGGTGAGATCGATCCGCACCTCGGTGCACACCAGCGAGGCCTTCGCGAGGGCGAGGATCACCGCATCGGCGCTCTGCCGCACGGCGAAGGCGATCTGATCGGACTGGGCCAGCGGAGCCTCGAACTCGACCTCCGCCGCGAGCTCCGGATCCGGTGGGCGCGGCACCACCGGACGGGAGTCCGCCCCCGCCGCCAGGGCGTGCAGGCGTGCCCCGTGCTCGCCGAAGCGCTCTCGCAGGCGCGCCGCGCCCAGGGTCGCGAGCTCGCCGAGGGTGCGCACGCCGAGACGGAGCAGCAGCCCCGTCACCTCCGGATCCTGCAGAGCCTGCACGGGCAGCGGGGCGAGGAAGGCGGCGGACGCCCCCGCACCCACCACGAGCGTCGGATCCGCACCGCGCGCCGCCAGCTCGGCGGTGAACGGGCCGTCCGCGATCCCGATCCGCACCTCCGGGTGCCCCTCGGCGGAGAGCAGGGCGTGCAGGGCGCGGGCTGCCTCCTCCTCGCCGCCGTGGAAGCGGGCGACCCCGCGGGCGCGGAGCAGGGCGAGCCCGGGGCGGAGCAGCTGCGCGCCGGGCGCCTGAGCCTCGATCAGACGCAGCACGGGGAGGAACGCGCGTTCGTCCCGGGCCGGGTCCGCGGGCAGGATGCGCAGGTTCGGCAGCAGCCCCTGCGCCTCGCGGCGGCGCTGCCCGATCCGCACCCCCTGGGCGCGCGCCGCCGCGCTGCAGACGATGACCCGGTTCGCGTGCAGGATCGCCGCCGGCTCCGCGGCCTCGGCCCCCGCGGCGCGGAGCGGCCAATCGGGGAACCACAGCACGATCACCCGGACCGGCTCCTGCCTCGGGGCGCTCATCCGGCCACCGCCAGGAGCGCGGGCGACTCGGCGGACGGGCGCGCGTCGATCGCGGTGACCGGGCGTGCCTCGGCCGCGGCGGACGGGAGCGGGAAGAGCCGCGGCAGGGCGGGGGCGGCGGCTTCGACCGATTCGTGGATCCGGCCATGGACGTCGGGCAGACGCACCCGCACGCTCTGCGGCACGGGCGAGCGCCGGGTGCGCGCGGTGACCGTCACCTCGCACTCCTCCAGGGCGCCCCAGCCGTCGCCGAGGCCCTGCCAGCGCGGGTCGTGCACGCGGATCGATCCCTCGCTCTGCGGCCAGGCCTGACTCCCGGGGCCGGGCACGACCAGGAGCGTGCAGCCGCGGTCGCGCAGCCGGGCGCTCAGCCGGCTCAGCTCGGCCTCCCGGGCGGAGGTGGCGGGGCGGATCGCGATCAGCGGGATCACCTCGCTCAGCGCGGAGACGACCGAGAGCCAGCGCGGGCCGGGGGCCGGGACCAGGAGGAGCCGATCCAGATCCACCCCGTGGCCGGCCAGCGCCTCCACGCCCAGGGTGGGCATGCCGACGGCGGCGCACCATGCCCCCGTCCGGGAGGCGCCGGCGAGCAGCGCGCCGATGAGGCCGGGGGAGGAGGAGAGGGAATACGTGGTCCCGACCTGCAGGCCGCCCTCGGGGAGGATCGACTCGAGGGCGGGCAGCACCGGGATCAGGGGCAGATCGCTCCGCCGACGCTGCATCCGCGTGATCTCGCGGCGGAGGCGCAGCACATCCGTGACCCGGTCGTCGGTGTCGGCGGCGGGGGCGATCATGGAACCGAGAGCCATCCCCATGCACTCCATTCTCGAATATCTCTTCGAATACTGCAACAACAGAGATGACGATAATCCGTACATCCGACATGGTCGAATCGGGTGGGAGCGTCGGCAGGCGACGGCGGCTCGGACCGGGCGGCTCGGATCGCGCGCGCGCGACGCCGAGGGCATCGGCGAGGGCGCACGCTCGGAGAGCCGGATCCTCGTTCTCCGCCCGCTCAGGCGGTCGGGCCGGCCTCCTGGCGGACGTCCTCGTGCAGATGCGCGATGCGCAGTGCCGCGTCCTCTCCGCGGCGCAGGACCGCCGTGTTGCGGGAGAGCTCGGGGGAGACCGCGACCCCCTGCGCATCCGTTCCGTCCACCCGCAGCCACCAGGTCGCGACGACGACGTCGCCGATCTCGCGCACTCCCAGGTCGGCGATCGTGAGAGCCGTCTCCGTCCAGGCCGGCGAGGGCGGCGCCGACGGGCTCGATGCCCGGCTCCGGCGCAGCGCGGCGAGCTCGTCCAGACCGGTCACCAGGGCGTCCGCGGCGGAGTCGAAGATCGTCACGTCCTCGGCGAGGCGGGCGTCGATGGCCGCAGGGTCGCCGCGCAGATAGTCCTCGTACATCGCGGACAGCAGTCGGTGCACATCCGCGTGCAGGGCGGCGGGGGAGAGCGGATCCATCGAGCGCGAGGCTACCACCTGCACTCGCGCGCCCGTCTGTCAACCCTTTGACCCCTGTCGGATGCGCGGGTAGACAGGAGGCTCCGGCGACGCGATGCGGAGGAGAGATCCCATGCGGGTGAAAGCAGCGATGCAGTCCCTGATCCGGACGATCGGGAAGACCAAGGAACTCGATCCGGCGGCGGAGAAGCTCAGCGGCTGGGTGGACGAGGCCACCCGTTCCCCGGCCGTGAAGAACGCGCTCTCGGGTGCCTGGCTCGGTCATCAGGCGCATCCGATGCTCACCGACCTGCCGATCGGCGCCTGGGGCGCGGCCACCGTGCTCGACCTCACGGGCGCGGATCCCGCTGCGGCGCGGCGCCTCGTCGGACTCGGCATCCTCGCGTCCGCGCCGACGGCGGCCGCGGGCGCCTCGGACTGGTCGACCACGATCGGGGCCGCCAAACGGGTCGGACTCGTGCACGCCGCCGCGAACGCGACCGCCTCCGTCCTGCAGATCACGTCGTGGCTCCTGCGCCGTCGCGGGCACCACGGAGCCGGGAAGGCGCTCAGCCTGCTGGGGCTCGGGCTCACCCTGGGATCGTCCTATCTCGGCGGTCACCTGTCGTTCGTGCGCGGCACCGGCGTCAACCACACGGCGTTCCAGCCGGCGGTGCGGCGCTGGACCGACGTGGGCGCCGACGCCGACCTGGCCGAAGGGGCGCGGACACGGGTGATGGTCGGCGACGTCCCGGTGCTGCTCGTGCGCCTCGACTCCCGGCTGCACGCGATCTCGGCCGTCTGCACGCACGCCGGCGGCCCTCTGGACGAGGGCGAGCTCGGCGCGGACGGATGCATCACCTGCCCGTGGCACGGCAGCCGGTTCCGCATCGACGACGGGGAGGTGCGGCGCGGACCGGCGAGCGTGCCCCAGCCGTGCTGGGAGGCGAAGGTCGAGGACGGGCGGATCCTGCTCCGCTCCGCCTGACGGCGATCAGGCGGTTCCGCTGCGCACCGCACCGGCGCCGCGCGGTTCTCCACAGGCCCGGAACGCAGCCCCGGCGGATCTGCGAGTCTTCCTGCATGGAACCCGCAGGCGCCGTCATCGTCCTGGCGCACATCGGCCTGCTCGGGATCGGCGCCTGGCTGACCGCGATCGACGTCGGCACGCACCGGCTCCCCGACCGGATCGTGCTGCCCGCGCTCGCCGGGGCGCTCCTGCTCGCGCTCGCCGGGGCCCTGCTCGCGCGGATGGGCGGGCGGCTGCTCGGCGCGCTGTGGGGCCTGCTGCTGCTCGGCGGCTTCTACGCGCTGCTGCGCGCCCTCAGCCGGGGCGGCCTGGGCGGCGGGGACGTGAAGCTCGCCGGGCTCGTCGGCCTGGTGCTCGGCTGGCACGGGTGGACGGCGCTCGTCGTCGGCGCCGCCGCGGCGTTCGTCCTCGGTGCTGGGCACGCGCTCGGCCTCGTCCTCCTCCGCCGTGCCACGAGGACGACCCGCATCGCGTTCGGGCCGTGGATGATCGTCGGCGCCGTGCTGGGCATCTCCGCGGCGTGATCGCCCTCCTCGACGGCGCCGGGGGATTAGGGTGAGCACATGGCACTCGCACGGCTTCACGGCGGCCCGCTCGACGGGCAGATCATCCCCCTCGGATCCGCGGACGACGAGATCGCGGTCCCCTACAGCGAGACGCTCCTCGTCTACAACAAGCGGGGCGAGCCGACGCACACCGGGGAGCACGACGGGCCCACCGAGTTCGAGTACTGGTACCAGGGATCCCAGGACGACCTCAACCCCGCGGATGTCTGAGCCGTCCCGCACGGTCGAGGTCGAGCGCAAGTACGACGTGGACGGCAGCACCCCGCTGCCGTCGTGGGACGCGATCCCCGGGGTCGACGCGGTCACCGAGGGCGAGCCCCGTGCGCTGGACGCACGCTATTTCGACACCGCCTCGGGAGACCTCGCGCGCGCCGGCGTCGCGCTGCGGCGCCGCACCGGGGGGCCGGACGAAGGCTGGCACGTCAAGGGCCCCCGCACCGGCGACGGCCGCATCGAGCTCGGCTGGCCGCTCGGGGAATCGGACGAGCTGCCGCCGCAGGTCGCGGAGTTCGTCGCCCAGTGGACCACGGCACCGCTGATCCCGCTCGCCCGCATCGAGAACGCGCGCACCGCCTACCTCCTCACCGGCCCCGACGGCGTGGTCGCGGAGTTCGTGGACGACCGCGTCCGCGGCACGGACCTGCGCCTTCCGGCCGGCCTGCCCGCCCCCGCGCCGCGCGAGTGGCGCGAATGGGAGATGGAGCTGGGGCCCGCGGCTCCCGCCGATGAGGCGGGCCGGAGCGCCTTCTTCCTGGCGGTGGAGCGGGCCGTCGCCGCTGCCGGGGGACGCGTCTCCCCGTCCGGCTCGAAGCTCGGCCGCGCGCTCGGGTTCTGAGCCGCACGGCGAACCCTACCGTGCCCGACGAGGATCCGCCCGGGGGTTCCGAGGACGCTGCCGGCGTGCTTGAGTGACAGCATGAGCAGCCCCGCGGTGCTGAGGTCCCTGCAGACGGTCGTCCCGGAGACGGTCCTGCATCAGAACGAGGTGCGCGACGTGTTCGCCGCGCAACCGGAGCTGTCCCGCCTCGCGCGGCGCCTCGTGACCGCCTCCTTCGACGGCTCGGGCATCGACACCCGGCGCACGGTGCTCGACGAGCTCACCCTGGCCGACACGGGGGCGGACCCCGTCTTCTTCGACCGGTCCACGGGAACGCTGCTGTCTCCGGGCACCGGGGTGCGCAACGACGTCTACGTGCGGGAGGCGCGTCGGCTGTTCGTCGCGGCCGCCCGCGCCGCACTCGAGGCGGATCCGGAGATCTCGCCGGCCGATATCACGCATGTGATCACGGTCTCGTGCACCGGGTTCCACGCCCCGGGGCCGGAGTACGAGATCGTCCGCGCGCTCGGGCTCGCGGATTCGGTGCAGCGCTTCCACCTCGGCTTCATGGGCTGCTACGCGTCGATGCCGGCGCTGCGGGCGGCGAGCCAGTTCTGCGCGGCCGATCCCGACGCGGTGGTGCTGGTGGTGAGCGTCGAGCTGTGCACGCTGCATCTGCGCTCCTCGGAGGATCCGGATGTGATCGTCGCCTCCTCGCTGTTCGCCGACGGAGCGGCCGCGGGCATCGTCACCGCGCGTCCGTCCGCGGCACCGGGCCTGAGGCTCGACCGCTTCCACACGGCCATCGCCCCCGAAGGGGAGAAGGACATGGCGTGGACGATCGGCGACCGCGGCTTCGAGATGATCCTCTCCACCGGCGTTCCCCAGATCATCGGGGCGACCATCGTCGAGGCGCTGCGCCCGCTGTACGCGGGGGAGCTGCGCGCGCCGTTCGACGGCGGCGCGATCGGCGAGCACGTGCGGCACTGGGCGATCCATCCCGGCGGGCGCAGCATCCTCGACCGGGTGCAGGATCGGCTCGGCCTGAGCGATGCGCAGCTGCACCCCGCCCGGGAGACGCTGCGGACGCAGGGGAACATGTCGAGCGCGACCGTGCTGTTCGTCCTGCGCCGGATCCTCGAACAGGAGGACGCGCGCGACGGCGACAGGGTGTCCGCGATGGCGTTCGGCCCCGGCCTGACGGCGGAGAGCGCGCTGATGACCGTGGTCGGCGCGGAAGCGGATGGGCGCTGACCTCTCGACGCGCGCCGTAGGCGTGCGCGAGCTCATGGACGACCCGTCCGCGGATCCCGGGATGCTGGAGCGCACCTACCGGCGCTTCGGCGCGGTGAACGCGGTGGTGTCGCGGCCCGGCTCGGTCTACCGCGCGGACGTGCGTCCGCGCGCTCGCCGCCGGCGCGCCCTGGGCGGCGCTCCGGTGCGCATCCTCGACGTGGGCGCCGGGGGCGGCGATCTGTGCCGGGCGCTCGCCGTGCGTCTGCGGCGCGACCGCCTGGATGCGGAGATCACCGCCCTCGACGTCGATCCCCGCGCCGTGGCCTGGGCGTCCGCGCACGACGGGGGCGCCGGCGCGGTCTACCGATGCGCCTCGTCGTCGGATCTGGTCCGCGCCGGCGAGAGATTCGACATCGTGCTGTCGAACCACGTGCTGCACCATCTGGACGCGGCGGGTCTCGCGGGGATGCTCGAGGACACCCGCCGCCTCGTGCCGGAGGACGGGCTCGTCGCGCACCACGACATCGCCCGGAGTCGTCTCGCGAGCGCGGCGTTCGCGGCGGGCACCTGGCCCTTCTCGGGCAATCTGCTGGCCGGATCCTTCATCCGCGCCGACGGGCTGACCAGCATCCGCCGTTCCTACACGGCCGCCGAGCTGGCCGCCGCGGCGCCTCCGGGATGGGTGGTCCGCCGCGGCTTCCCCTCCCGGCTGCAGCTGCGCTGGGAGCCTGCCGATGCCGCCGGCTGAGCCGAGGCTCGATCACGGTGTCGTCATCGTGGGAGCCGGTCCCGTGGGGCTGCTGCTCGGCTGCCTCCTCGCCCAGGGCGGCGTGGACGTCGCGCTCTGCGAGCAGCGCGACGGCGACGACGTCCGCAGCCGGGCGATCGGGATCCATCCGCCGGGACTCGCGATGCTCGACCGCGCCGGGGCCGGTGCCGCGGTGCGGGCGGAGGCTCTCGCCCTCGCCGGCGGCGAGGTGCTCAGCCGCGGGCGGGTGCTGGCATCGCTCGCCTTCCCGGCCGATCGCCCGGTGCTCGTGCTGCCGCAGCGCCGCACCCACGCCCTGCTGAGCCAGCGGCTGGATCGGCTGTCGCCGGGGGCGCTCCGGGCCGGCTGCTCGGTGAGCGGGGTGCGCGACGAGGGCGGTTTCGTTCGCGTCCGTCTCGACGCCGAGGGGAGGCGGAGGGAGCTCACCGCCGCCTTCGCGGTGATCGCGGACGGCGTGCACAGCGGACTGCGCACCGGGCTCGGCCTGGGCTGGCGGCGGCGGGCCGGCAGCGCGCGGTACGCGATGGCCGATGTGGCGGACCCGGATGTCGGCGCCACGGCTCTGCTCCATTGCGGACCCGGCGGGCTCGTGGAGTCGTTCCCGCTGCCGGGCGGGGTGCGGCGCTGGGTGGTGCGCGCCGCAGAGGACGAGGACATCGGCACCGCGGCCGGCTTCCGGGCGGCGATCCGCGTGCGCACCGGGGCGGATCCGGCGATCGGATCCGATGTCGTGCCGGTCGCGTTCACGGCGAGGCAGCACGTCGCGCGTGCTCCTGCGCGCGGACGGATCGCGCTGCTGGGCGACGCCGCGCATGAGATCAGCCCGATCGGCGGACAGGGCATGAACCTCGGCTGGGCCGACGCCGGGAGGCTGGACGCCGCACTGCGCGCCGCCCTGGCAGACGGCCGGGCGGACCTCGGCGACTACGGGCGCCGTACCCTGCGCGCCGCCCGGGGCGCACAGCGCCGCAGCGCCTTCTACATGGCGATGGGCGCGCCGGCGCGGCACGGGCTTCCGCTCCTCGCGCGGGAGCTCCTCATCCGCTCGCTGGGATCCGCGCCGCTGCGCCCGTGGGCGGCCGGACTGGTGACGATGCGCGGCCTGTGAGCGCCCCGGACGCACCGAGGGCCGGCCACGCACGCGGCGTGACCGGCCCTCGGCCGATCGGATCCGATCAGAGGTTGATCATGTGGCCCGCGAGGCCGTGGAACGCCTCCTGCAGCGCCTCCGACAGCGTCGGGTGGGTGTGCACGTTGCGCGCGGCCTCGAGGGCGGTGAGGTCCCACTTCTGGGCCAGGGTCAGCTCGGGCAGCAGCTCCGAGACGTCGGGGCCGATCAGGTGACCGCCGATGAGCTCGAGGTGCTCCGCGTCCGCGATCAGCTTGACGAAGCCCACGGGCTCGCCCAGGCCGTTCGCCTTGCCGTTCGCGCTGAACGGGAACTTCGCGACCTTGATCTCGCGGCCCTCGGCGCGCGCCTGCTCCTCGGTGAGACCGAAGCTGGAGACCTGCGGCTGGCAGAACGTCGCGCGCGGCATCATCCGGTAATCGCCCAGCGTCATGGTCTCGGCCTTGCCGATGGTCTCCGCAGCGACCACGGCCTGCGCCTCGGCCACGTGGGCGAGCTGCAGCTTGGTGGTCACGTCGCCGATCGCGTAGATGCCCTCGACGTTCGTGCGCATGTGGTCGTCGATGTCGATCGCGCCGCGCTCGGTGAGCTTCACGCCGGTCTTGTCCAGGCCGTAGCCGTCGACGTTCGGGGCGAAGCCGACCGACATCAGCACCTTGCCGGCGGTGATCTCGCCGGGCTGGCCGTCGCGGGTCTCGTAGGTGACGTGCACGGACGAGCCGTTGTCGGTGACGGTCTTCACCGCGGTCGAGGTGAGGATGTCGATGCCGAGCTTCTTGTACTGCTTCTGGATCTCCTTGGAGACCTCGACGTCCTCGTTGGGCAGGGCGCGGTCGAGGAACTCGATGATGGTGACCTTGACGCCGTAGTTCGCCATCACGTAGCCGAACTCCATGCCGATGGCGCCGGCGCCGACGATGACGATCGACTCGGGAAGGTCGCGGGTGAGGATCTGCTCCTCGAAGGTGACGACGTTGTCGCTGAGCTGGACGCCGGGCAGCAGGCGGACGGTGGATCCCGTCGCGATGATGACGTTGTCGAACGTCACCTCCTCGGTCGTGCCGTCCGACTTGGCGACCGAGATCGCCTTCGGGCCCGTGAAGGTGCCGCGTCCGTCGTACTCGGTGACCTTGTTCTTCTTCATGAGGAAGTGGATGCCCTTGACGTGGGTCTCCGCGACCTTGCGGCTGCGATCGAACGCCGCTCCGAAGTCGAAGTGCACGTCACCCGAGATGCCGAAGAACTCGGCCTTGTGGGTGAAGGTGTGCGCGATCTCCGCGTTCTTGAGGAGTGACTTCGAGGGGATGCACCCCACGTTGAGGCAGATGCCGCCCCAGTACTTCTCCTCGATGATCGCGGTGGAAAGGCCGAGCTGGGCGCTGCGGACGGCGGCGACGTAGCCGCCGGGGCCAGCGCCGAGGATGACGACGTCGTAGTGTGGCATGCCCTCAGCCTACCGTTCGGCGACACCGCTCCGGGCGGAGGTTGCGGGCCGGATCCTGCTCCCGATGGCGGCGGGCTTCCGATAGGCTGGAACGCCAGAGGAGGGGTGCACAGTGACTGAGAACGACGTTCCCGAAGGCGCCGTCCGCCGCGGCGGAGAACCCGCGCACGACACCACGCAGACGTTCGGACACGACTCCGACCTGTCGTTCGTCCCGTTCGGCGCCGAGCTGACGGAGGTCGAGCAGGCGGCGATCGCCGCGCTCCCTTCCGGTTCCGCGCTGCTGCTGGTCCGCTCCGGCGCTCTCGCCGGAGCCCGGTACCTGCTGGACACGGCGGTCACCACGGTCGGCCGGCACCCGGAGGCGGACATCTTCTTCGACGATGTCACGGTCTCGCGCCGTCACGCCGAGGTCATCCGCACCGGCACCGCGTTCGAGATCATCGATCAGCGGTCGCTGAACGGCACCTACGTCAACGGCGAGCGCGTCGACCGCAGCCCGCTGGGCAACGGCTACGAGGTGCGCGTCGGCAAGTTCCGGCTGAACTTCTTCGCCTCGCCTGTGGATCTCGCGCAGGCGAACTCCTGATGGCGGCGTCGGCCGCCGAGCGCACCGCCCCGACCGGGCTGCTGAGCATCGGCCAGGTCCTCGCGCGCCTGACGCCCGAGTTCCCCGACGTGCGCGCCTCGAAGCTCCGCTTCCTCGAGGAGAAGGGGATCGTGAACCCGGTGCGCACCGCGTCCGGGTACCGCAAGTTCTCCGCCGCCGACCTCGAGCGGATCCGCGTCGCCCTCACCCTGCAGCGCGATCAGTACCTGCCGCTCAAGGTGATCCGCGAGCATCTCGACGCGCTCGAGGCGTCGGGCGGCGCCCCGGTCCTGCCGGCGTCGATCGTGCAGGGGCCGCGCCGCTACCGCCGTGACGAGCTCGTCAGCGCGGCCGGCGCGACGCACGCCCTGCTCGGCGACGCGGTGTCCAGCGGCATGCTGCCGGCCGCCGAGGCGTACCCCGAGTCCGCGGTGTCGCTCCTGCGCGCCCTGGTCGCCCTGGACGGGCACGGGATCGGACCGCGCCACCTGCGGCCGCTGCGGCAGAGCGCCGAGCGCGACGTCGCCCTGGTGCAGTCGGCGCTGTCCGCGCTGCTGCGGCGCACCGACACCCCGTCGCGTGCCAGGGCCAGCGAGATGGCTCCCGAGCTGGCATCCCGGCTGGACGAGGTGCGCGCACTCCTCGTCAAGGACGGCATCGGCCGGCTGCTGTCGTAACGAACTGGTTGCGACACACCCCTCGCTCCGCCCGGATGTCGTTGTCGCCGGAGACCTGCTGTTCTAGCGTGGAGTCATCGACTTTCAGGTTGTGGTTGAAGGATTGTGTGCCTTCAGGATGAGGAGGAAGCCATGAGCGCCGACGAACGGGGCGACGCACCGTCGTTCGGGGACGACCTCCTCTTCACCGACGGCCTCCCGGCGATGGACGACGAGGTGGGGTACCGCGGAGCGGTCGCCGCCCGCGCGGCCGGCATCACCTATCGTCAGCTGGATTACTGGGCGCGCACCGAGCTCGTCGTCCCCACCGTCCGCGGGGCGAGCGGTTCCGGATCCCAGCGCCTGTACGGCTTCCGGGACATCCTCGTCCTCAAGCTCGTCAAGGAGCTGCTGAACACCGGGATCTCACTGCAGCAGATCCGCACCGCGGTGGACCAGCTCCGCGCCGCGGGCATCCGGGACCTGGCTGGGACGACGCTCATGAGCGACGGCGCCTCGGTGTACCTCTGCACCTCGAACGACGAGGTGATCGACCTCCTCAGCCGCGGTCAGGGCGTCTTCGGCATCGCCGTGGGCAAGGTGTTCCATGAGGTCGAGGCGACGCTCGTCGAGTTCGACGCGCTGGTGCCCGACCCGATGGACGATCTCGCCGCACGCCGCGCCCGCCGCTCCGCCTGAGCCGCTCCCGCGACGAGAAGAGCCGGTCCCCGAGGGGGAACCGGCTCTCGTCGTCTCAGGGGCGCCCGGCGCTCAGGCGCGGGTGTCCTCCGGCAGTGCGATGCGTCCGGTGCGGATGACCCGGTCCAGCAGGGTGTCGAAGTCGGCCGCGAGCTCCTGCGCGGAGTCGCCGGGCCAGATGTGCAGCGGCTTCGCGGCGCCCTGCGCCTGCTGCAGGGAGGTGCGCTCGGGGAGCTGGGGGCTCAGCACCAGCGGGCCGAACATGTCGCGCAGCTCCTTGATGCGGAACTGGTGCTCGATCGACTGGGGGCGCACGCGGTTGACCACGATGCCGAGCGGCTGCAGCCGGGGGGAGAGGCCGCGGCGGATCTCCTCGATCGCGCGCAGGGCGCGGTCGGCGGCGGCGACGGAGAACAGCCCCGGCTCGGTGACGACCATGACGCGGTCGCTCGCGGCCCACGCGGTGCGGGTGAGCGCATTCAGCGACGGCGCGCAGTCGATGAGGACGAGGTCGTAGTCGGCCTCGACGGCGGCGAGCGCCTCCTCGAGCTTCCAGACGTCGCGCACGCTCGGGTGCGGCCCGTCGAAGTTGATCGCGGACGGGCTGCCGATGAGCACGTCGATGGTCCCCGGATGCACCTTCGCCCAGCCGGAGGACGTGATGGCCTGACGGACCACCTTCTCCTTGGGGTTGGCGAGGACGTCGGCGATGTTGAGCCGCCCGGCGACCTGGATGTCCATGCCCGTCGAGACGTCGGACTGCGGGTCGAGGTCGACCACGAGGGTCCGGACGCCGCGGGCGAACGCCGCCGAAGCGAGGCCGAGGGTCACGGTCGTCTTTCCGACACCGCCCTTGAGGGAACTGACGCTGAGTACGTGCACGGAGACCACGTTACCTTCCTCTAGGCTGAGGACACACTCAGCCCCCCGATGCGCGTCGTCGCGCAGAACAGTGTTCGAGGTGCCATGTTCCAGAAGATCCTTGTGGCCAATCGTGGTGAGATCGCCATCCGCGCGTTCCGAGCCGCATTCGAGGTGGGAGCGAAGACGGTCGCCGTCTTCCCCTGGGAGGACCGTGGATCCCTCCACCGTCAGAAGGCGGACGAGTCCTACCAGATCGGCGAGGTCGGGCACCCGGTGCGCGCCTATCTCGATGTGGACGAGATCATCCGGGTGGCCCTGTCCAGCGGTGCGGACGCGATCTACCCGGGGTACGGCTTCCTCTCGGAGAACCCGCAGCTGGCCGCCCGCGCGGCGGAGAACGGCATCGCCTTCATCGGGCCTCCGGCGCACGTGCTGGAGATGGCCGGCAACAAGGTGACCGCGAAGCAGCATGCGGTCGCGGCGGGCGTGCCGGTGCTGCGGTCGACCGATGCCTCCGACGACGTCGACGCACTCGTCGCGCAGGCCGAGGCCATCGGCTTCCCGATCTTCGTCAAGGCGGTCGCGGGCGGCGGCGGACGCGGCATGCGCCGGGTCGAGTCGCTCGGCGATCTGGCCCCGGCGCTGGCCGAGGCCATGCGCGAGGCGGGGAGCGCGTTCGGCGACCCCCGGGTCTTCCTCGAGCAGGCGGTGCAGCGACCCCGCCACATCGAGGTGCAGATCCTCGCCGACGGCGCCGGGAACACGGTGCATCTGTTCGAGCGGGACTGCTCCGTGCAGCGGCGGCATCAGAAGGTGGTCGAGATCGCGCCGGCGCCGAACCTCGACGACGAGACCCGCAACGCCCTGCACGGATACGCGGTCGCCTTCGCCCGGTCGATCGGCTACGAGAACGCCGGCACGGTCGAGTTCCTGCTGGAGACCGCGGGGGAGCGCGCGGGCGAGGTCGTGTTCATCGAGATGAACCCGCGCATCCAGGTCGAGCACACGGTCACCGAGGAGGTCACCGACGTCGACCTCGTGCAGTCGCAGATCAGGATCGCCGCGGGCGAGACGCTCGCGGACCTCGGGCTGGAGCAGGACGACATCCAGCTGCGGGGTGCGGCGCTGCAGTGCCGCATCACGACCGAGGACCCGGCCCAGGGCTTCCGTCCCGACACCGGTCGCATCACGACGTACCGCTCGCCGGGCGGGGCCGGCATCCGTCTCGACGGCGGCACCACGGCCGCAGGATCCCAGATCAGCCCGCACTTCGACTCGATGCTCGCCAAGCTCACCTGCCGAGGCCGCGACTTCCCCGCCGCGGTGGCGCGGGCCAAGCGCGCGCTCGCGGAGTTCCGGATCCGCGGGGTCTCCACCAACATCCCCTTCCTTCGTGCGGTGCTCGACGAGCCGGCGTTCGTCGTCGGCGACCTGTCCACGCTGTTCATCGAGGAGCGGCCGGGGCTGGTCACCAGCAACCCCTCGAGGGACCGCGCAACCCGCCTGCTGAACTGGCTCGCCGATGTCACGGTGAACCGGCCCTACGGGGACAAGCCGCTGTCGCCGTCGCCGGGCAGCAAGCTCCCCGCGATCGACCTGAGCGCGGCGCCGCCGGCGGGCGCCCGGGATCGGCTGCTCCAGCTCGGCCCGGCGGGCTTCGCCCGTGCGCTGCGCGAGCAGACCGCCCTCGCCGTGACCGAGACGACCTTCCGCGATGCGCACCAGTCCCTGCTCGCCACGCGGGTGCGCACCCGCGACCTGGTGCGCGTCGCGCCGCATGTGGCGCGCATGACCCCGCAGCTCCTCTCGATGGAGGCCTGGGGCGGTGCGACCTACGACGTCGCCCTGCGCTTCCTCGCCGAGGATCCGTGGGAGCGCCTGGAGGCGCTGCGGGCCGCGATGCCCAACATCCCGCTGCAGATGCTGCTGCGCGGACGCAACACCGTCGGGTACACGCCGCGTCCCGTCGGGGTGACGAACGCGTTCGTGCGCGAGGCCGCGGCGACCGGCGTGGACATCTTCCGCATCTTCGACGCCCTCAACGACGTGTCGCAGATGCGCCCGGCGATCGACGCGGTGCTGGAGACCGGCACCGCCGTCGCCGAGGTCGCGCTCTGCTACACGGGCGACCTGCTGGATCCGGCGGAGGACCTGTACACCCTGGACTACTACCTGCGCCTCGCGGAGCAGATCGTCGAATCGGGTGCGCACATCCTCGCGATCAAGGACATGGCGGGGCTGCTGCGGCCCGCCGCGGCAGCACGGCTCGTCGCCGCCCTGCGGGAGCGCTTCGACCTTCCGGTCCAGGTGCACACGCACGACACCGCGGGCGGTCAGCTCGCGACGCTGCTGGCCGCCAGCGCGGCCGGCGCCGACGCGGTCGACGCGGCCGCGGCGCCGATGTCGGGCACCACGAGCCAGCCGTCGCTGTCCGCGCTCGTGGCGGCCCTCGCCCACACCGAGCGGGACACCGGGCTGGACCTGCAGGCCGTCGGCGACCTCGAGCCCTACTGGGAGGGCGTGCGCCAGCTCTACCGTCCCTTCGAGTCCGGGCTGACAGCCCCGACCGGACGGGTCTACCACCACGAGATCCCGGGCGGGCAGCTGTCCAACCTGCGCCAGCAGGCGATCGCGCTCGGCATGGCCGACGACTTCGAGCGGATCGAGGACATGTACGCCGCCGCAGACCGGATCCTGGGCCGGATCCCCAAGGTCACCCCGTCGTCGAAGGTCGTCGGCGACCTGGCCCTGGCGCTCGTCGCGGCGGGGGCGGACCCCGCGGACTTCGAGGAGAACCCGCAGAACTACGACATCCCCGATTCCGTGATCGGCTTCATGGCCGGTGAGCTGGGCGATCTCCCCGGCGGATGGCCGGAGCCGTTCCGCACCAAGGCGCTCGCCGGCCGGACGGTGTCGATCGATGTCGTCCCGATCACCGCGGAGGAGCAGCAGGCCCTCGACGGCGAGAGCCGCGAGCGTCGGCAGACCCTCAACCGCGTGCTGTTCCCGGGACCGGCGGCGGAGTTCGAGCGCACCCGCGCGGCGTTCGGGGATCTGTCCGCCCTCGGGACCCCGGACTACCTCTACGGACTGGTGCCGGGCGAGGAGCACGTGGCGGAGATCGACCCGGGTGTGCAGCTCTACGTCGGCCTCGAGGCGATCGGCGAGGCGGACGAGAAGGGCATCCGCACCGTCATGACGACGCTGAACGGACAGCTGCGGCCCGTGTTCGTTCGGGACCGCTCCGTCGCGGTCGACGCGCGCGAGGTCGAGAAGGCCGACACCTCGAAGCCGGGCCAGGTTGCCGCACCGTTCTCGGGCGTCGTCACGGTCAAGGCCGAGGTCGGCGACGCCGTTCGCGCCGGGGAGCCGGTGGCCTCGATCGAGGCGATGAAGATGGAGGCGGCGATCACCGCACCCGTCGACGGCGTCATCGAGAGGCTCGCGATCGGCGCCACGCAGCAGGTCGAGGCAGGGGACCTGATCGTCGTCATCCGGCCGTCGCAGCCGGCGTGAGGAGTCCGGAGGGCGGCAGCGCGATGCCGCCCTCCGGAACCCGCCGTCGTGTGCGCCCCCGTCGCCGTGCACTAATCTTGTGCGGGCGATGCGCTCCCCACCGGGGCGCGCCGCGGGGGAGAGACAGACCAGCATGAGCACAGAACGCAGGAACACGCAGGGCGAAGACGCCGAGGAGACGCTCGGCGTGCTCGACAGCACGGGCGCCATCAGCACCGCCGGCATCGGATTGCTCGGCGGGGCGACGGCGCAGGTCCCGGTGACGCTGCCCTCGGCCGACGACGAGGACCTCGTCGATGACGACGTCACCGAGGGCGAAGCCTTCACCGATCTCGTCCTCGAGGCCGATCCCGCAGCCTTCGTCCGCGAGGACGACGGCATCGGGCGGATCCATCAGGGCACCGGCGTCCCGGACATCGTGATCGAGATCCCGGCGCCCGTCGCCGAGGAGACCGTGGTCGTCGCCGAGCTCGTCGAGGGGGACGAGACGGATGAGGTCGACGACGAGCCGACGGACGCCGCCGAGCAGGCCGACGCCGACGAGCAGGCCGACGCCGCCGAGCAGATGACGGACTCCGAGGTCGACGACGAGCTCGCCGAAGCCGAAGCCGAGCCTGCCGAAGCCGCTGACGAGCCCGCCGCGGCCGAAGCCGAAGCCGAAGCCGAAGCCGAGGGTCATGTGGACCCGGACGCCGCGGAGGCGCCGTACGACGCCGTCGCGACCGATGCGCCCGTGCCGGAGGACTCGAGCACGGCGCAGGAGTCGCACCCGAGCGCGCCGCGCTCGCCCGACGGCGAACAGCCGGAGCGCCCGGGGTACGGCGCGCAGGCCCCGTCCCAGGACGAGGCCGGCACGGCAGCCGTCGAGCCGCAGGACGAGTCGGAGACGGACGCTACCGAGGAGCCCGCGCGCGAGGAGCCCGCGCGCGTGGAGCCCGAGGCCGCGGCAGCCGAGAGCCCCGTGAGGGAACCTGCGCCGGCCCCGGTCCGCGCCCCCTGGCCCGCGCCGTCGCCGATGACGCTCCGCCCGGTCGAGCCGCGTCCGACGCCGGCGGCACCTCCCGCATCCGTCCCCCGAGCGGAGGAGCAGACCGTGAACGGAGACGCCGTCCCCGCGCCGGAGACGGAGCTCGCCTCGCGCCGTCTCGACCAGCTGGGCGACCGCGAGCGCGAGAGCGCCGATCTGCTGACGGCGGACCGGCTGCTCGACACCTCGCGGCTCGCGGGGCCCGAGCCCGAGGGCCTGTGGAGCCATCTGCTGTACACGATCTCCGGTCGTCGCATCAACCTCGGCGACGGCAAGCGCGCCCAGCAGCGGAAGGCGCTGAGCGCGCGCATCGCCGCGCCCCTTCCCGGCACGGCGCGCTTCGTGCCGGTGCTGAGCCGCAAGGGCGGGGTCGGCAAGACCACGGTGACCGCGCTGCTCGGCATGGCCCTCGCCGACGCGCGCGAGGACCGTGTCATCGCCGTCGACGCGAACCCCGACCGCGGGACGCTCGCCGACCGCATCGCGCGCACGAACAGCAAGACCGTGCGGGACCTGGTGCGCATCCACGATCAGGTCACCGGCTACCACGACATCTCGGCGGTGGTGTCCCGTGACGCGACCCGCCTGGACGTGCTGGCATCGGACACGGACCCGCGCGTCTCGGAGGCGTTCAACGACGAGGACTACGACCAGGTCGCGTCCGTGGCCGCGCACTACTACTCGCTCGTGCTGACCGACACCGGCACCGGCATCGTGCACTCCGTCATGGCCGCCACGCTGGACCGCGCCGACACGATCGTGATCGTCACCGGTCTCAGCGTCGACGAGGCGCGCCTCGCCTCCGAGACGCTCACCTGGCTCGAGACGAACGGGTACGCGGACAAGGTGCGGGAGGCGGTCGTCGTCCTCAACCAGTCCAGCCCGGGGTCCCCGATGGTCCGGCTGAGCGAGCTCGAGGCGCATTTCCGCACGCGCGTGGCGCACGTGCTGCGCGTGCCGTACGACGCGCGGATCGCCGCGGGCAGCGCCATCTCCTTCGCCGCACTCCAGCCCGAGACCCGGCAGGCGGCGCGCGAGCTGGCCGCCGTCGTGGTCGAGGGCCTGAGAGCGCAGGCCGCCTGATGACGGTCCGCGAGATCCGCCTCTTCGGAGACCCGGTGCTGCGCACGGTGTGCGCGGAGATCGAGACCATCGACGACGGCGTGCGCGCCCTCGTCGCCGACCTCGTCGACAGCGTCGAGCTGCCCGGCCGAGCCGGCGTCGCGGCGCCGCAGATCGGCGTGGCGCTGCGCGCCTTCAGCTACAACATCGACGGAGACATCGGCTATGTGCTGAACCCGGTGCTGGTCGAGGTGCGCGGGGAGCCCGTGCCCACCGGCGAGGGCTGCCTGTCGGTGCCCGGCCTGTGGCACGACGCGCTGCGCCACCCCTGGGCGCGGGTCGAGGGGATCGACCTCGACGGCGAGCCCGTGGTGCTGGAGGGGGAGGGCCTGCTCGCTCAGGCGCTCCAGCACGAGACCGACCACCTGGACGGCAAGGTCTATCTCTCCCGGCTGGATCCCGAGACCCGGAAGGTCGCGATGCGCGAGGTGCGCGAGAGCTCCTGGTTCTGATGCGGGAGGGATCGGCATGACGGTTCCGGCGGCGCAGCGCGCCCGGGCGGACGGGTTCCGCTCGCTCCACGTCCCGGGGGATCCGCTCGTCCTCGTCAACGCCTGGGATCCCGTGTCGGCCAGGATCACCGAGCAGGCCGGCGTGCGTGCGATCGCGACGACGAGCGCCGGGATCGCCTGGGCGAACGGCGGCGCCGACGGGCACCGCCTCGACCGTGACGCCGCGCTGCGTGCCCTGCAGCGGATCGTCGTCGCGGTGGACGGCAGGCTTCCGGTGACGGCGGATCTGGAGGACGGCTTCGGAGCCGGGCCGGCGGCCGTCGCCGAGACCGTCGCGGAGGCCGTCGCCCTGGGCGTCGTGGGCGTCAACCTCGAGGACTCCCTCCGTGCGCCGGGCGAGCAGGCGGAGCGACTCGCCGCGGCACGCGCCGCAGCGGACGCGTCGGGGTGCAACCCCTTCATCAACGCGCGGATCGACACGCATTCCCTGCTCGGCGACGCCGAGCGGTGGATGAGCGAGACCGTGCTTCGCGCTCGCGCGTACGCCGAGGCGGGCGCCGACGGGATCCTCGTGCTCGGCGCGGTGTCCACGACGGCGCTGCGAGCGCTGGTCGGTGCGGTGGAGGTACCCGTGAACGTGGCTCTCGACGCGACCACGCTCCCGGTCGCAGAGCTCGCCGAGGCGGGCGCCGCGCGGATCAGCGTGGGATCCGCGGTCGCGGAGGCCGTTCATGCGGCGACTCTCCGCATGGCGCAGGAGGTCGTGAACGCGGGCGTCGCGACCGAGACGGCGCAGCGGCTGTCGTGGAGCAGGCTCAACGACCTGTTCTGACGCAGCCGCGGATTCGGGCAGGAGGAAGGGCCCCGGGGGAATCCCCGGGGCCCTTCCTCCTGCTCGCGCGATCAGCCGAGCGGCACCGTGGTGGTGGCGGTGGTCTCGTTGTAGATCTCGGCGACCTGCGGCGCGAAGTCCTTCATGATCACGTTGCGCTTGATCGAGAGCTTGGGCGTGAGGTGCCCGCTCGCCTCGGTCCACTCCGACGGCAGGATGGTGAACTTGCGGATCGATTCGGCGCGCGAGACCCGGGTGTTGGCGACGTCGATCGCCCGCTGCACCTCGCCGCGCACGGCGTCGTTCTTCGCCGCGTCGGCGAGGGACATGTCGGCGGGAAGGCCGTTGTTCGCCAGCCAGGTTGGCAGCATCTCCGGGTCGAGCGTCACGAGCGCCGCGATGAAGGGCTTCTGGTCGCCGACGACGACCACCTGGCCGACGATCGGGTTCGCCCGGATCGGGTCCTCGAGCGCCGCGGGGGAGACGTTCTTGCCGCCGGCGGTGACGATGATCTCCTTCTTGCGGCCGGTGATCGTGAGGAACCCCTCGTCGTCGAAGGAGCCGAGGTCGCCGGTGCGGAACCAGCCCTCGTCGAACGCGGCCTCGGTCGCCTCCGGGTTGTTCCAGTACTCCTTGAACACGTTGATGCCGCGCACCTCGATCTCGCCGTCCTCGGCCAGGCGGATGCCCACTCCGGGGAGGGCAGGGCCGACGGTGCCGATCTTCGACTTGTGCGCCGTGTTCACGGTGGCCGGAGCGGTGGTCTCGGTGAGGCCGTAGCCCTCCAGGATCGTGATCCCGAGGCTGTGGAAGAAGTGGCCGAGCCGGGCGCCCAGCGGCGCGGATCCGGAGATCGCGTACTGCACGTTCCCGCCCATCGCCTCGCGCAGCTTCGCGTAGACGAGCCGGTCGAACAGGGCGAACTTGATCCTCATGCCGAGCGGGATCCTCGCCCCTTCCTCGACCAGGCGCGAGTGCTCGATCGCGGTCGCGGCGGCGGCGCGGAAGATCTTGCCCTTGCCGCCGGCCTCGGCCTTCTGCTCGGCGGAGTTGTAGACCTTCTCGAACACGCGGGGCACGGCGAGGAGGAAGGTCGGCTTGAAGGATCCGAGCGCGGGGAGCAGCTGCTTCGTGTCGGGCTGGTGGCCGGTGCGCACGCCCGCGTGGATGTCGAGGATCGAGATGAACCGCGCGAAGACGTGCGCCGTGGTGATGAACAGCACGGTGGACGCGCCCTGGATGGAGACGACGTCGTCGAGCGACTTCGCGGCGTTGCGGGAGAGCTCCACGAAGTTGCTGTGCGTGAGCACGCAGCCCTTGGGGCGGCCCGTGGACCCGGAGGTGTAGATGAGGGTGGCGATGTCCGCCGCGTTCGCGATCGTGCGCCGGCGCTCGATCTCCTCGTCGGCCACCTCCGCCCCCTGGGCGGTGAGCTGGGCGATCGCGCCGAGGTGCATCTGCCAGACGTCGCGGACGAGCGGGAGGTCGCCGCGCACCTCGTCGAAGCGCGTGAAGTGCTCCGGGGACTCGACCATGAGCGCGATCGCTCCCGAGTCCTCCAGGATCCACTGGATCTGCGCGGGGGAGCTGGTCTCGTAGATCGGAACCATGACCGCGCCCGCATAGAACAGCGCGAAGTCGACCAGGGTCCACTCGTAGGTCGTGCGGGCCAGGAAGCCGACCTTCTCGCCGGGCTGGATGCCCGCGGCGGCGAAGCCCTTCGCGAGCGCGATCACCGCGGCACGGAAGTCCGCGGCGCTGATGTCGCGCCACCCGGCGCCGTCTGGCACCGAGAACAGCGCGAGATGGGGGGTCTTCTGCACCCGCTGCTCGAGGAGGTCGGTGATGTTGTCCTCGGGGGCGGCTTTGACGATCGCGGGGACTTCGAACTGGACCACGGCAACTCCTTCGGGGCCGGACGGGTACATGCTTCCCAGGAGTCTATGCCATGGGACGCCTGGGGAGAGGGCGACCAGGATGAGATTGAGTCGCATGATCGGTGAAACTGCGTCGCAGGATCCGAACCGCCTCTCGTCCTCGTCGCGGCGGCGGGATAGACTGCGGGCGATGATCTACTGGTTCATGAAGTACATCGCCATCGGCCCGCTGGTGAAGGCGATCTTCCGCCCGTGGATCGTGGGCCGTCAGCACGTGCCCGTCACGGGCGCCGCGATCATGGCGAGCAACCATCTGTCCTTCTCGGACTCGATCTTCCTGCCGCTCATGCTGGACCGGAAGATGTCCTTTCTCGCCAAGAGCGACTACTTCACCGGCCGGGGCATCAAGGGCTGGGCCACGCGGATGTTCATGAAGGGCACCGGGCAGCTGCCCATCGACCGCTCGGGCGGCAAGGCCTCCGAGGCCTCCCTGAACACCGGTCTCGGCGTGCTCGGGCGGGGCGACCTGCTCGGCATCTACCCCGAGGGCACGCGCAGCCCCGACGGCAAGCTGTACCGGGGCCGCACCGGCATCGCGCGGATGGCCCTGGAGGCGAAGGTCCCCGTCATCCCCGTCGTGATGGTCGACACCGACATCGCGATGCCCACCGGGCAGCGCATCCCGCGCATCATGCGGGTCGGGATGGTGATCGGCGAGCCGCTCGACTTCTCCCGTTATGCGGGCATGGAGAACGACCGCTACATCCTGCGCTCCGTGACCGACGAGATCATGGTCGCGCTGCAGCGTCTGGGGGAGCAGCACTACGAGGACGTCTACGCCTCCACGGTCAAGGAGCGCCTGGCCGCGCAGGCTTCATAGAGCGATCCGCACCCTTTCCGGCACCCTAGGATGGGGGGATGCCTCAGCCTCTCGATCTCGACTCGTGGCGCGCCCTCCCGATCAAGCAGCAGCCGCAGTGGCCCGACGCCGAGCGCGTCGCCGAGGTCTCCTCGCAGATCGCCGCGCTGCCTCCCCTCGTCTTCGCCGGTGAGGTGGACAACCTCCGCGAGCGCCTCGCGCGCGCTGCGAGCGGGAACGCCTTCCTGCTCCAGGGAGGCGACTGCGCCGAGACCTTCGCCGGAGCCACGGCCGACCAGATCCGCAACCGGATCAAGACGGTGCTGCAGATGGCGGTCGTGCTCACGTACGGCGCGTCCATGCCCGTGGTGAAGATGGGGCGCATGGCCGGGCAGTTCGCCAAGCCGCGCTCGAGCGACACGGAGACCCGCGGCGACGTGACGCTGCCGGCCTACCGCGGCGACATCGTCAACGGCTACGACTTCACCGAGGGATCCCGCGAGGCGAACCCCGGTCGTCTGCTGCAGGGGTACCACACCGCCGCGTCGACGCTGAACCTCATCCGCGCCTTCACCCAGGGCGGATTCGCGGATCTCCGCGAGGTGCACTCCTGGAACAAGGGCTTCGCGCAGAACCCGGCCAACCAGCGCTACGAGCGCATGGCCGCCGAGATCGACCGCGCCATCAAGTTCATGGAGGCCGCCGGTGCGGACTTCGACGAGCTCAAGCGCGTGGAGTTCTTCACCGGGCACGAGGGCCTGCTGATGGACTACGAGCGTCCGATGACCCGCATCGACTCGCGGACGCTCACGCCGTACAACACGTCCGCGCACTTCCTCTGGATCGGCGAGCGCACCCGCGAGCTCGACGGCGCGCACGTCGACTACTTCGCGAAGATCCGCAACCCGATCGGTGTGAAGCTCGGTCCGACCACGAGCCCCGAGACGGCGCTCGCGCTCATCGACAAGCTCGACCCGAACCGCGAGCCGGGGCGCCTCACCTTCATCACCCGCATGGGCGCCGGGAAGATCCGCGACGCGCTGCCGCCGCTGCTGCAGGCCGTGAAGGACTCCGGGGCGCAGCCGCTGTGGGTCACCGACCCCATGCACGGCAACGGCATCACGACGCCCACCGGGTACAAGACCCGCCGGTTCGACGACGTCGTCGAGGAGGTGCGCGGCTTCTTCGAGGCGCACCGCGCCGTCGGCACCTTCCCGGGCGGCATCCACGTGGAGCTCACCGGCGACGACGTCACCGAGTGCCTGGGCGGATCCGAGCAGATCGACGAGGCGGCGCTCGCGACCCGGTACGAGTCGCTGTGCGACCCGCGACTGAACCACATGCAGTCGCTCGAACTCGCCTTCCTCGTCGCCGAGGAGCTCGAGAAGCGCTGACGCGCGGATCCCCCCGGGTCGTCGAGCGAGGACGCGGGGAGCGCGACCGAGACGAAACGCGGTGCTCTTGCGAGAGTGCCGCGTTTCGCGTCGCTCTGCCTTCGGCAGCGCGCGCTCGACGCCCCGGGAACGGGGCGGGAGCGCTCCGGGTCAGCCGCTGACCTTGACGCGGATCGTGGAGTTCTTGTCCACGCTGTCGCCGGCCTTCGGATCCGTGGACGTGACCTGGAACAGGCTCCACGCGATCTCGGGAACGCTCGTCTGCGGGTTGAGCCCGGCGTCGCTCAGCGTCTTCATCGCATCCGCGAGGTTCGCGCCGACCACGTTCGGCACCGTGATCGGCTCCGGTCCCTTGGAGACGTTCAGCGTGATGGTGTCGTCGGGACGCCAGTTCCCGCCGCCCTCGCGGTCGCCGTAGCCGATCACGCGATCCTTGGGCACGGAGTCGCTGTACGAGTAATTGGAGTCGGGGTTCACCTTGAGGCGCACGGCGGTGAGCTTGCTCGTCGCGTCGCCGACCGTCATGCCCGAGACGTCCGGCACCGCACCCAGCGACACCAGGAGACGGATCTGGTCTCCCTCGAAGACGCTGCACCCCTCGCCGCACTCGTATCCGGCGGCCCCGGAGCGCGGGGTGACCTCGGCGTTGATCACGATCCCGCTGTCGGCGCCCGAGAACAGGGCCACGGAGTCCTGCATCTCCAGGTGGAAGGGCGCCAGCGCCTTCTTCGCCTGGTCCTCGGTCATCGCGTCGAGCCGGGGGAGGTCGTGCTTCGCGGGGCCGGCCGAGATCATCACGGTGATCCTGGCCTTCCGGTCGACGCGGGCGCCCGCGCCGGGATCGGTCCGGATCGCCTGACCCGCGGGGACCGTGATCGAGTTCTCGTTGCCCTGGACGGGCGTCATCCCGTCCTTCGTGATCGCGGCGGCCGCGACCTCCCAGGTCTTGCCCGCGACGTCGGGGACGGACAGCTTGGACCCGGGACCGGATCCGAACCACCAGCCGGTGCCGCCTGCCGCCACGGCGAGCAGCAGCACGAGCACGAGCAGCAGTGCCCCGCGCGATCGTCGATGCGCGGTGCGACGGCGCAGCAGCGTCGCATTGTCCAGCGGGGTCTCCGCGACGGGCGCGGCCGCCGTCGCGGACGCGGGCCCGGGCAGTACGAGGGTCTGATCCGCGGTGTCGCGCAGCGGCAGGGCCGTGGTCTTCGCCGTCGTCGCGGTCGGCGTGGGGGTGACGCCGAGCTCGCGTTCGATGACGCGCAGCCGGTCGAGCATCTCCTGCGCGTCGGCGGGACGCTCGTCGGGGGTCTTCTCGGTGGCCCAGAGCACGAGCTCGTCGAGCTGCTCGGGGACGCCGGGATTGCGGACGCTCGGGCGCGGCACGGAGTCGGTCGCGTGCTGGAAGGCGATCTGCATCGGCTGCTCGCCCTTGTAGGGCTGCTCTCCGGTGAGCATCTCGTACAGCATGATGCCGAGGGCGTAGATGTCGCTGCGGGCGTCCGCCGTGCCGCGGGTGACGAGCTCGGGCGCGAGGTAGGCGATCGTCCCCATGAGCTGCGCGCCCGAGGCGGTGTTCGCCGTGGTCGCGCGGGCGAGGCCGAAGTCGCCGATCTTGATCCGCCCGTCCTCGGCGAGGAGCACGTTCTCCGGCTTGACGTCGCGGTGCACGATGCCGGCGCGATGCGCGGCGGCGAGACCCGACAGTACGGCGTCCATGATCGTGACCGTCTGCGCGACGGTGAGGCGGCGCTGCTCCCGCATCAGCTCGCGCAGGGTGATCCCGGGCAGGTACTCCATGACGAGGTAGGCGAGCTCGCCGTCCTGGCCCTGGTCGAACACGTTGACGACGTGCGGATCGGCCAGTCGTGCGGCCGCCCTGGCCTCCTGGATGAACCGGCTCTGGAACACCGAGTCGTCGCTGAGGTGGCCGTGCATGACCTTGAGCGCGATCCGGCGCTCCAGGCGCAGGTCGGTCGCGACGTAGACGGTGGCCATGCCGCCGCGCGCGATCCGCGCGCGGACGCGGTAGCGACCGTCGACGAGCCGCCCGATGAGGGGGTCGGCTTGTTGGCTGGTCGTCACGACAAGATTCTAGGGAGAACTCGCTGAGAGCCCCGGGAGCGGCTCGCGTGCGGGCTCGTTTCCATCATGCGGATCCGGAATCCGTCCGGTCGCCGGTGGTGCCCCGAGCAGGCGCGGACCCCGGATTCCCGGGGCGGTCGACGACCGATCACGGGGTGCGCAGGCCCTGGACGTGCGGTCCTGAGGATCAGCCGAGAGCCGCGAGCCAGGCCTCGGCCTGCGGCTGCCACAGGTCGTAGCGTCCGGGGAACGCCGAGACCTGCACCTCCTGCGCGGCGGCGCCGAAGCCCAGATCCTCCCACCCCGGGATGTCGAGGAGGCCGTTCGTGTGCGCGGCGCCGGTGAAGAAGGTGCGGGCGGCGTACGACGGGTCGGCGATCTGCTCCGGCGTGCCCCACCCCGTGCTCGGACGCTGCTGGAACAGCCCGATCGAGTCGCGGTCGCCACCGGGGGCGTTCGTGAGGCCGGACTCGACCATGGCCGTCGCGAGGGCGATCGCGATGCCGCGTGCGGGCACGCCGAGCTCGCGTCCGGTCCGGATGATGAGCAGCGCGTTCGCCGTCTGCTCGTCGTCGAGCACGACCGGGGGAGCGGAGTAGGTGTCGAGCGCGGCGGGCGTCGGGGCATCGGGCGCGGCGGGCGCGGAGGCGGGAGTCGGGGCGGACGCGGGAGCCGGTGCGGACAGCCGCAGCGTCTGCCCGGGATAAATGATCGAGTCGGGGGACAGGCCGTTCGCCGCGAAGAGGTCGGCCAGGGCGATCCCGTGCCGTTCCGCGATCGACCACAGAGTGTCGCCGGCGGCGACCGTGCACTCCGAGGCCGGCGCATCGGCGACGGGAGCTGCCGGAGCCGGGGCCGGAGCGGGCGCGGTCTCGACGAGGGAGAGGGTCTGCCCCGGATGGATGATCGAGTCGGCCCCCAGGCCGTTGGCCTGGTAGAGGGCGGCGACCGTGGTGCCGTGCGCCCGGGCGATGTCCCAGAGGGTGTCGCCGTCCTGCACCGTGTACTCGGTGGCCGGGACGACCTCGGCGGGCACGCTGCGCGACGCGAGCGCGGCCAGCGCCGCTCCGGTCGGCAGAGCGGTCAGCGGCGGCAGTGCGGAGAACGTCTGCGCCTGTGCGGGTGCGGACACGAGCGCACTCGCCACGGCCGTCAGCAGCACCGTCGGAGCGGCGACGCCGAGAGCGCGTCGCTGGGTCGTTGTGGTCGTCATGGATCCCCCGATTCTGACGTTCCCGCAGAGGCGCAGCGGTGCGCATCGGCCCCTCGACGCTGGCACGGAAGTCATCGCAAGTCAACACAAGTGACAGATGTGAAAGGAGTGATCGTCCGGCGAGGAGCCCGCCGACGACCGTGCCGGGCCGTCGGGATGAGAACATTGCAGGGTGTCTGAATCAGAGATCCCGACCTCCGAGGTCGAATGGCTGACCCTTCCCGACCTCGTCGAGCTCCTGGGCGAGTCGCTCGGTCGCGTGCATCGCCTCTTCGACGAGCAGCACCTCGTCGGGTCGCGGCGCAACGGGGCGCTGGCCGTCCCCGCGCTCTTCCTCAAGGACGGTCAGCCGCTCGGTTCCCTGCGCGGCACGATCATCGCCCTGAAGGACGCCGGTTTCAGCGATGACGAGGTCATCGACTGGCTCCTCGCCGACGAGGAATCCATCGGCCGGTCGCCGATCGCCGCACTGCGGGATGGGCACAAGAGCGAGGTGCGCCGGGTCGCCCGGACCCTCGCCTGAGCCGTCCTCGACGGTCCCGGGGCGGGCTCCGCGGCCGGTCAGGCCGTGCGCTGGGTCGCGTCGCGGGCGAGTCCCCTCAGCAGCTCGAGCGCGCCGGCGTCGAGGGGGGCGCCCCGGAGCGCTTCCTCGCCGGCGGACGCGTACTCGGAGATGAGCTGCTCCATCCGGTGCAGCGCCCCGGATTCCGAGATGATCGCCTGCAGGCTCGCGATCTGGTCGGCGGTCAGTTGCGGGTCGCCCAGAAGCTCGTCGACGACGCGGCGTCCCTGCGGCGCCAGCGCCTGGCGCGTCCAGGCGATGAGCAGGGTGCGCTTGCCCTCGCGCAGGTCGTCGCCGGCGGGCTTGCCCGTGAGCCGCTCGTCGCCGAAGACGCCGAGCACATCGTCCCTGAGCTGGAACGCCATGCCGAGCGGGTGCCCGAAGGCGCGCAGCGCCTCCTGCTGAGCCTCGTCGGCGCCCGCGATCGCCGCACCGATGAGGAGGGGCTGCTCGACGCTGTACCGGGCGGCCTTGAGCGAGACGACTCGCAGCGCGCGTTCGGCATGGTCGTCGTCGTCGTTGACGCTCCAGGCGGACTCCTCGGCGATGTCGAGGAACTGCCCGATGGTCACGTCCCGTCGCATCCGGGCGTACTCGGCGCGGACGGCCGCGGCGTGCGCGCTGGCCGCGATGCCGGCTTCGAGCAGATCATCGCTCCAGGCCACGAGCAGGTCGCCGAGGAGGACGGCGGCCGCACGGCCGAATTCGCCGGCACTGCCGCTCCAGCCCTGCCCGCCGTGCGAGGCCTCGAAGGCGCGGTGGGCCGAGGGGCGGCCCCGGCGGGTGTCGGAGTTGTCGATCAGGTCGTCGTGCACGAGCGCCGCGGACTGGAAGACCTCGAGCGCGGCGCAGGCGTCCCAGAGCGCGGCCGGCTCCTGGTCGATCCCCTGGAGGCCGGCGACCGAGGCCCATCCGGCGTGACAGAACCGGGCGCGCAGGCGCTTGCCGCCGCGCAGCGTGGCCTCCGCCGCGGAGACGAACGCCGAGGCGTCCGGCCCGTAGGATGCGGTCTCCTCGCGCATCCGGACGAGCCAGGCGTCGAGACGGGTGGAGACCTGGTCGATCACGGAGGAGGAAGCCACGGAATCAGCCTACCGAGCGGCGTGCGCGCCGGGTGGGCCGCCCGTGCGGCGAGGTGATGACCAACTCCCAGCGGAATCCCTACCCTGGTGCATCCACACACGCGTAGACTGAGCGGAAGACCACCCGAGGGGGACGAAATGCCACTCTCCGAACAGGAGCAGCGCCTGCTCGATGAGATGGAACGCCATCTCATGCAGAACGACGCCGACGTCGTTTCCGCGCACGCCGGAGACCGCGCGCTCAGCTATCGCAATCTGATCTACGGAGCCCTGTTGCTGCTGGCCGGCGTCGGCGGCCTGATCGTGGGCGTCGTGGTGGGCAACATCGGCGGGATCATCATCGGGGTCGTCGCGTTCGCGGCGATGCTCGGCGGACTGATGCTCGCCCTCACTCCCGTCCGACGCTCGGGCGACCGCGATGCCGCTGCCGGCTCGACCTCGAAGGAGTCATCCCCGTCCTTCATGGACCGGATGAACGATCGCTGGGATCGGCGCCACGAGGAGCACTGACCTCCGCACTCCGACCTTCTGAGGGCCCGGGACGCTTCGGCGACCGGGCCCTCGGTCTGTTCCGCGGGCCCGCGCCGCCGGGATCCTCCCTTTTCCTCCCTCAGCCCCTCCACCTTCCTCCACCGGCCCCCGTTCCGCGTGATTCCGCGGAACGGGGGCCTTCGTCATGCCCGCTCGGGTCGCCCTGGGGACACGAGAAGGTATCGATTTGGAGGGAAGTGGAGTAAAGTGGAGGAAACGGCGGCGAAAGGGGGAGAGGCGCATGTTGCTCGGCACGCATTCCCCCAAGCTCGACGACAAGGGCCGCGTCATCCTCCCCGCCAAGTTCCGCGAGGATCTCGCCGGCGGCATCGTCGTCACCCGCGGACAGGACCGCTGCCTGTACGTGTTCAGCACCGCCGAGTTCGAGAGCGTGCACGAGCGCATCCGCCAGGCCCCGCTGGCGAACAAGGAGGCGCGGGCGTTCCTGCGCATGTTCCTCTCCGGAGCGAGCGCCGAGATGCCCGACAGCCAGAACCGGATCACGATTCCCGCCCACCTCCGCGCCTACGCGGGACTGGGCAAGGAACTCATCGTCACCGGCGTCGGCGCTCACGCCGAGATCTGGGACGCGGCGGCGTGGAACGCGTACGCCGAAGGACACGAAGACGCCTTCGCCGAGCTCGAGGAGGAGGTGATCCCCGGCCTGTTCTGAGACGGCCCCTGACTGTGACTCCCAGCCGCTCCCACCCCGGCGCACCTTCCCCGGTGCCGGGTCGAGCGGATGGGGATCAGGGTCAGGGACCGTAAGGCCGAAGGAAATCATGGACATCCGTCGCATACACACCCCCGTGATGCTCGAGCGCTGCGTCGAGCTGCTGGCCCCTGCGCTGCAGCACGACGGCGCGATCCTCGTCGACGCCACGCTCGGCATGGGCGGGCACTCCGAGGCGTTCCTCGAGCGACTCCCGAACATCCGCCTGGTCGGCCTCGACCGCGACACCGATGCGCTGCGGATCGCGGGGGAGCGGCTCGCCCGCTTCGGCGACCGCGTGACGCTCGTGCACACCGTCTACGACGCGATCGGCGAGCACGCCAGGGGAGCGTCCGGGATCCTGTTCGACCTGGGCGTCTCCTCGCTGCAGCTGGATGAGGCCGAGCGCGGCTTCGCGTACGCCAAGGACGCGCCGCTCGACATGCGCATGGACCAGTCCAGCGGCGTCACCGCCGCGGAGGTGCTCGCCACCTACAGCGAGGGCCAGCTGCGCCGCATCTTCGAGCGCTACGGCGAGGAGAAGCTCGCCGGGCGCTACGCCCGCGCGATCGTGCAGGCCAGGGCGGAGGAGCCGCTGGAGCGCTCCGGCCGTCTCGTGGAGGTGCTGCAGGAGGCGACTCCCGCCGCCGTGGCCCGTGCCGGGCATCCCGCCAAGCGGGTGTTCCAGGCGCTGCGGATCGAGGTCAACCGCGAGCTCAACGTGCTCGCGGACGCGATCCCCGCCGCGATGGGGGCGCTCACGGTCGGCGGACGCATCGTCGTGATGTCGTACCAGTCGCTGGAGGATCGGCTCGTCAAGCAGGCCTTCGCGGCGGCATCCGCATCCACCGCACCGGCGGGACTGCCCGTCGAGCTGCCGGAGCACGCGCCGCGATTCCGGACGCTGACCAAGGGGGCGGAGCTCGCGGACGAGGCGGAGCGCGCCGCCAACCCGCGGGCCATCCCGGTGCGCCTGCGTGCCGCCGAACGCGTGAGAGAAGATCAGAGGAGCGCCGCGCGATGAGCCTGGCACAGAACGCCCTGCAGCGGCCCCGCACGGTCGAGGCCGCGCCCGAGCGCCACCTGCACGCCGTCGAGCGGTCCGCGCGGCGTCGCCGTCCGCGGATGGCCTACGCCGTCGTCGCGCTGGCGGGCGCCGCCCTCATCGGCGGAGCCCAGATCGCCCTGACGATCGCGACCACGCAGGACTCCTTCGTCGTCGCGAAGCTCAGCCAGCAGAACAGGCAGCTGACCTGGCAGGCGCAGGCGGCGGCCCAGGATCTGGACGGCATCAGCTCCCCGCAGGCGCTCGCGACCGCCGCCTCGAAGCTGGGCCTGGTCGTCGGCGGCAGCGCGAGCTACCTGCGCCTCAGCGACGGCAGCGTGATCGGAGCGCAGGGCGCCGCGCCGACGACGTCGACGGTCAACCCGACCGGCGCCGACGGCGTGCCGAACGCGCTGGTCCGCGACACGCCGCCGCCGGCCGCGGCCCACACCGGTGCCGCGGGCGTAGAACCGAAGACACAGGAGCAGGCGCCGGAGACGGTCGTCCCGCCGACGGCCGAGGGATTGCCGACGCCGACCATCCGCTGACGCGGGCCTCCGACACGACAGCCGAGAAGATGACCGACCGCGAGCCCCGGATGGAGATCCGATGACACCCCGAGCCAGCCGGACCTCGCGCCGGCGGACCGTCCTGGCGACCGCGGCGATCCTCGTCGTCATGGGCGGCTTCGTGGTGCGCCTCGTCGACGTGCAGGTCGTCAGCGCCTCGGCCAACGTCAAGCAGTCCGAGAAGCTGAGCCTCGGGTACGCGAAGGACATCGACGGCGCGCGGGGCAAGATCGTGGACTCCAGCGGAACCGTGCTCGCCGAGAGCCAGCTGGTCTACGACCTGCAGATGGATCCCGCGGTGATGAAGGGCCTCGAGGACGACAAGAACAACAAGCCGAAGCTCCCGTGGGCGAAGGCCTCGAACGAGATCGCCGCGATCACGGGGCTGACCGGTGACGAGGTGCGCAAGATCGCCTCGGACGCGCTGGCGGAGGATCCCGGCTCGCACTACGCGATGATCAAGACGGGTCTGAGCACCGATCAGTTCCTGAAGATCCGTGCGCTCGGCCTCGCCTATCTGTGGCCGCTGCCGCGGTCGGTCCGGGTCTACCCGAACGGCGCCGTCGCCGGCAACCTCATCGGCTTCATCGCCGGCAACGGCGACAAGGAAGGGCTCGAGGAGATGCAGAACTCCTGCCTGAGCGCGACCAAGGGCAAGGAGAGCTACCTCGTCGGCAAGGACGGCGTCGTGATCCCGGGGAGCCAGAGCGAGCAGCCCGCCGTCGACGGCGGCACCGTGACGCTGACCATCAACACGGAGCTGCAGTGGTACCTGCAGCAGATGATCTCCGAGGAGGTCAAGGCGCAGGGCGCGAAGGCGGGCACGGTCACCGTCGTCGAGGTCGGCACCGGCAAGATCCGGGCCGCGGCCGAGTACCCCACCGTCGACCCCAACGACCCGGGAGCCGCCGATCCGCAGGACCGCGGATCGCGCATCTTCAGCACGAGCTTCGAGCCGGGCTCCACGTTCAAGGCCATCACGGCGGCGTCGGTGATGGAGTACGCGAACGCGAACGCGTCGACGGTGGTGACCGGTGCGTCCAGCCACGAGGAGTTCCCGAACGGAGCCGTCATCAACGACGCGTTCGACCACCCCGCCTACGACTACACGCTCGCGGGTGCCCTCATCGACTCCTCGAACGTCGCGCTCTCCAAGTTCGGCGACATGGTGAGCGACCAGCAGCGCTACGACGAGCTGGTCAAGTTCGGCGTCGGGAGCAAGACCGCGATCGACTTCCCCGGCGAGGCGTCCGGAATCATCCACCCGGTGAAGGACTGGGACTACCAGTCGCACTACACGACCACGTTCGGCCAGTACTACACCGTGACCGCGCCGCAGGTGGCCAGCGCCTATCAGGCCATCGCGAACGGCGGCGTGAAGATCCCGCTGTCCCTGGTGGAGTCGTGCACGAGCGCCGACGGCAAGGTCACCGATGCGCCTGCGGCGAAGCCGCAGCGCGTGTTCGACGCGACCAAGGACGCCGAGCTCAGCCGGATGATCGAGAACGTGGCCGTGCAGGGCAGCGTGTCCGACCAGATCAAGGTGCCCGGCTACCGCATCGCGGCGAAGACCGGAACGGCGCAGAAGCCGGATCCCACCACGGGTGCGTACAAGGAGGGGATCTACTTCACGAGCATGGTCGGGTACGCCCCGGCCGACCATCCCGAGTACGTCGTCGTGGTCACCCTGGACGAGCCCACTAGGGTAACGTCGTCTGCGGCCACCGCGCCCGCCTTCCAGAAGGCAATGACGCAGGTGCTGAAGACCTATCGCGTGCAGCCGTCCACCACCCCTATGGAACCGCTGCTGCCCAAGTACCAGTGATGACCGCCGTCATCCGACCCGGCGGTACCGCCCGGAGGATCCTTTTCCCATGATCGCTCTGTCCCTCGCGGAGATCGCCGAGATCGTCGGCGGAGAACTTCGTCCTGCTGCGGGTCACGATCCCGCATCGATCGTCTCCGGTGTCGTCGACACCGACTCGCGGCAGATGTCGGCCGGCGGAATCTTCGTCGCCAAGCCCGGAGAACACACCGACGGGCACCGGTTCGTCGGCGCGGCGCTCGAGAACGGCGCGGTCCTGGCGCTCGTCGAGCATCCCGTCGACGACGTGATCTCGCAGATCGTGGTGGCCGACGTCATCGATGCGATCGCCGAGCTCGCCCGCGCCGTGGTGGCACGCGTCCGCGCGGCCGGCGATCTGCGCATCGTCGGGGTCACCGGATCCAACGGCAAGACGACCACCAAGAACTTCCTCGCGCGGATCCTGCAGGACGAGGGGGAGACGATCGCGCCGATCGCCTCCTACAACAACGAGGTGGGCGCCCCGCTCACCATGCTGCGGATCTCCGACACGACCCGCTTCCTGGTGTGCGAGTTCGGCGCGAGCGCGCCGGGGGAGATCGCGCGCCTGGCGGGTCTGGTGAACCCCGATGTGGTCATCGAGCTCATGGTCGGTCTCGCGCACGCCGGCGGCTTCGGCGGCATCGAGGAGACCGCCCACGCCAAGGCCGAGCTGCTCGACGCCGCGCGGATCGGGGGCACGGCAGTGCTGAACCTGGACGATGCGCGCGTCGTCGGCATGACCCCGCGAGCCGAGGCGCGAGACCTGCGGATCGTCGGATTCGGGCAGACGCCCGCGGCCGAGGTCCGTGCCCGCGACATCGACGTGACGGCCTCTGGCACGTCGTGCACGATCGTGATCGCCGGGGAAGCGCCCGCGGAGGAGCGCGCGCTGCCGCTGCGCCTGCAGGTGCTCGGCGCGCACCACGTGAACAACGCCCTCGCCGCGGTCGCCGCGACGCGCGCCCTCGGCGTGGACCCGGCCGACGCGATCGCGCGCCTGGAGACGGTCCGGATCGCCGAGCGGTGGCGGATGCAGCCGATGGGCGGCGACGAGGTGCGCATCATCAACGACGCCTATAACGCCAGTCCCGACTCGATGGCCGCGGCGCTGCGCACGCTGGCTCAGATCACCGGCCCCGGCGAGCGGACCGTGGCCGTGCTGGGCGCCATGAGCGAGCTCGGCGAGACGGCGGGGGATGAGCACGACCGCATCGGCCTGCTCGCCGTGCGCCTCAACATCCAGAGGATCGTCGTCGTGGGCGCCGATGCCCGTCGCCTCTTCCTCGCCGCCGTGGGCGAAGGGTCGTGGGACGGCGAGGCCGTGCACCTGTCCGACGCCGACGCCGCCTTCGAATACCTCCAGGGCGAACTGCGTCCCGGCGACCGGGTGCTCGTGAAGTCGTCCAACTCCGCCGGGCTCCGATTCCTCGGCGATCGTCTGGGAGAATCGTTCTCGTGAGATCTCTGCTGACCGCCGCCGCGATCTCCCTCGCGTTCACCCTCCTGCTCACGCCGGTCTTCCTCCGGCTGTTCCGGAAATGGGGCTGGGGACAGGTCATCCGCACGCCCGAGTCGATCGCGAACCCTAGCCACCAGGCCAAGCGCGGCACCCCCACGATGGGCGGTGTCATCTTCATCCTGGGCACCATCGTCGGATACGGCATCGGCACCTTCACCGGCGGCAGCTACCCGACGGCTTCCGGCCTGCTGGTGATCTGGCTGATGGTCGGCTTCGGAGCGGTCGGCTTCATCGACGACCATATGAAACTGCGCCAGCAGCAGAGCGCGGGCCTGTCGGGCTGGCGCAAGATCATCGGCCAGGTGCTGGTCATGGTCCCCTTCGGCGTGGTGGCGCTCCTGGTGCGCAGCCCCGCCGGCACGACGCCGGCGAGCGGCTTCATCTCCCTCTTCCGCGACATCCCGGTGCTGTGGCTGTTCGCCCTCGGGCCCATCGTCGGCTGGCTGCTGTACCTGCTGTGGATCTCGGTGATCGGCATCGCGACCTCCAACAGCGTCAACCTCACGGACGGGCTCGACGGCCTCGCCGCGGGCTGCGCCGTCTTCGTGATCGGCGCCTACAGCCTCATCTCGTTCTGGCAGTTCAAGCAGTCCTGCGCGGTGGAGTCGCTCTCCCCGTCGTCGCTCAAGGGCTGCTACGACGTGGCGCACCCCTTCGACCTCGCGGTGATCTCGGCGTCGTTCGTCGGCGCGCTGATCGGCTTCCTCTGGTGGAACGCCCCCAAGGCGAAGGTCTTCATGGGGGATGTGGGATCCATGTCGATCGGCGGCGTGATCACCGCCCTCGCGATCCTCACCCGCACCGAGCTGCTGCTGGTCCTTCTCGCGGGCGTGTTCATCATCGCCTCCGGCTCGGTGATCGTGCAGCTCGCGTACTTCAAGCTCACCCGCGGCAAGCGCCTGTTCCTGCAGAGCCCGTTCCACCATCATCTCGAGATGCGCGGCTGGCCCGAGGCGACGATCGTGGTGCGGATGTGGATCATCGCGGGGCTGCTCTCGGTCTCGGCGTTCGGGCTGTTCTACGTCGAGTGGCTGCGGCAGACCAGCTCATGAGCCGCGATCTGGATGCCCTGACCAGCTGGCACGCGGACTGGCGGGGGCTGCGGGTCGCCGTGCTCGGCCTGTCCGTCACCGGGTTCTCGGTCGCCGACACCCTCGCCGAGCTCGGCGCCGAGGTGCTGGTGCTGTCCGAGAGCGCCACCGAGGAGTACGAGCGGCTGGTGCCGCTGATCGGCGCGCAGCTGTGGATCGGCGATCTCGGATCCGTGCCGGATCGGCTCGTGGAGTTCGCCCCGGAGGTGGTCATCGCGTCGCCCGGGTTCGCCCCGGCCCACCCGGTGATCGCGTGGATCCGCGCGCAGCGGATCGCTCTCTGGGGTGACATCGAGCTGGCGTGGCGGGTACGGGACAAGGTCGTCCGTGAGGACGGCAGCCCCGCGGAGTGGGTGCTGATCACCGGCACGAACGGCAAGACGACCACGACGCAGCTCACCGCGACCATGCTGGTCGCCGGCGGGCTGCGCGCGGCGCCGTGCGGCAACATCGGCGTCCCGGTGCTCGACGCGGTGCGCGATCCCGGCGGCTTCGACGTCCTCGTGGTGGAGCTGTCCAGCCATCAGCTCTGGTACCTCGGCCTCTCCACGGCTGCGGGGCAGCCCGTGCCGTGGGCGACCACGTGCCTCAATCTCGCCGACGACCACCTGATCTGGCACGGCAGTGCGCAGGCCTACCGCGACGCCAAGGCCCTCGTCTATCGCAACACGCGCGTGGCGTGCGTGTACAACAAGGCCGACGAGGCGACGCAGCGCATGGTCGAGGACGCGGACGTGATCGAGGGCGCGAGGGCGATCGGATTCGGGCTCGGGATCCCCGGTCCGAGCGATGTCGGCATCGTCGAGGGCATCCTCGCCGACCGGGCGTTCCTCGACGATCGTCGCAACACGGCCCTCGAGATCACGACGGTGGCGGATCTCGCCGCCCGCGGCCTCGACGCGCCCCACATCGTGCAGAACATCCTCGCGGCGTCGGCCCTGTCCCGCTCGCTCGGTGTGGAGCCCGCCGCCATCGCGGCCGCGCTCGACGGCTTCCGCCTGGACGCGCACCGCATCGAGGTCGTCGCCCGCGCCGGCGGCATCACCTGGGTGGACGACTCCAAGGCGACCAACCCGCACGCCGCGCAGTCGTCGCTGCAGGCGTATCCCGGCGCGATCTGGATCGTCGGCGGAGACCTGAAGGGCGTGGATCTGTCCGAGCTCGTCGCCGGGGCGGGCGCGACCGCCCGTGCGGCCGTCGTGATCGGCGTCGATCGCGGGCACCTTCTCGAGGCGTTCGCACGACACGCGCCCGAGGTGCAGGTGGTGGAGGTCGTCCCCGGTGACACTGAAGAGGTCATGACCCGCGTCGTCGAACTGGCGGCGGGCATCGCCCAGGACGGAGACACCGTGCTCCTCGCTCCGGCGGCGGCGTCCTTCGACCAGTTCGCCAGCTACGCGGATCGGGGCCATCGCTTCGCCGAGGCGGTGCGGCAGTGGATCGACCAGGGGAGCGCCGGTGACGCAGGTGGGAGCACGCCCGACGCCGACGCCTGAGCCCCGCGTCGACGGACTCGCCGCCCGGGTCAGACTGGGCCGCGTGTTCCGCCCGGTGTCGACCGAGTTCACGCTGATCGCCTCGACGTCGCTCCTGCTGACGGTGTTCGGCCTCGTGATGATCCTCTCCGCATCCAGCGCGAACGCGGTCGAGAACGGACAGGATCCGTTCGCGATCGTCATGACCCAGGCGCTCGTCGCCGCCATCGGCATCCCGGCCATGTTCCTGATGAGCCGGTTCCCCGTCAAGTTCTGGAAGCGCACGGCCTGGTTCGTCCTCATCGGCGCGGTCGGCCTGCAGATGCTCGTCTACACGCCCCTCGGATACGAGAACGACGGGAACACGAACTGGCTGCGGATCGCGGGTCAGGTGGTGCAGCCCTCCGAGTTCATCAAGCTCGCCCTGGCAGTGTGGGCGGGGTTCATCCTGTGGCGGAAGCAGGACCTGCTCGGGCGCTGGAAGCATGTCTTCATCCCCTTGATCCCGGTCGGCTTCCTGGCGATCGCCGCGGTGCTCGGGGGCAAGGACCTCGGGACCTCGATGATCCTCTTCCTCATCATCCTGGGGGCGCTGTTCTTCTCCGGCGTGCGGCTTCGGATCTTCGTCCTGCCGCTGCTCATCTCGCTCGTCGCCGTGCTCGGCTTCGCGTTCGCCGACGAGCGCCGGCGCGCCCTGATCCTCGGGGCGCTCGACCACTCGAACGACACGAGCTGCTACCTCGACAGCTGCTATCAGCAGGTGCACGCGATCTGGGGAATGGCCAACGGCGGCATCTTCGGGCTCGGCCTGGGCAACTCGCGGCAGAAGTACGGGTGGCTGCCCGCGGCGTCCAACGACTACATCTTCGCGATCGTGGGAGAGGAGCTCGGCCTGATCGGCTGCGCCCTGGTGCTCGCGCTCTTCGCACTGTTCGCGGTCGCCGTGTTCCGGATGATCCGCCGCACGGACGATCTGTTCGTGCGCGTCACCTCCGGCGGCATCGTCGTATGGATCCTCGCCCAGGCGCTCATCAACATCGGCGTGGTCCTCCGGGTCGTCCCCGTGCTCGGCGTACCGTTGCCGTTCATGTCGCAGGGCGGCACCTCGCTGCTGTCGGTGCTGCTCGCCTGCGGGGTGCTGCTGTCGTTCGCGCGCACGCTCCCGGCCCCCTCCCCGGCGGTTCCGGTACGCTCCTGAAGTGACCACGTACCTTCTGGCCGGCGGGGGAACCGCAGGCCACGTCAACCCCCTGCTCGCCGTCGCCGACGGCCTGCGCGCCCGCGATCCCGAGACGGGCGTGCTCGTCCTCGGCACCCGGGAGGGGCTCGAGTCGAGGCTCGTCCCGCAGCGCGGCTACGAGCTCCTCACTGTCGACAAGGTGCCGTTCCCCCGGCGCCCGAACGGGGCCGCCCTCGCCTTCCCCGCACGGTTCTCCCGTGCCGTGAAGCAGGTGCGCGCCTACATCCGCGAGCACGGCGTGGACGAGGTCATCGGCTTCGGGGGCTACGCGGCAGCGCCGGCGTACGTCGCCGCCCGCCGCGAGGGCGTTCCCTTCGTCGTCCACGAGGCCAACGCGCGCCCCGGAATGGCGAACGTGCTGGGAGCCCGATCGGCGGCGGCCGTGGGCGTCGCGTTCCCCGGCACCCCGTTGCGCGGCGGCGAGGTCGTCGGCATGCCGCTGCGCCGCGAGATCGTCGATCTCGACCGCGCGGCTCTGCGTGCGGACGCGGCGGCCGAGTTCGGCCTGGATCCGGACCGCCCCGTGCTGCTCGTGTTCGGGGGCTCTCTCGGCGCGCAGCGCTTGAACGAGGCGATCGCCGGATCCTGGCGGAGCATCCTCGACGCAGGATGGCAGATCCTGCATGCGACGGGCGACCGCTCCGAGATGCCCGACCCCGGGGCCGCCGGGTATGCGGTGCGCCGCTACCTGGACCGGATGGACCTCGCCTTCGCGCTGGCGGATCTGGTGCTCTCGCGCTCGGGCTCGGCCACCGTCAGCGAGATCAGCGCGCTCGGCATCCCCGCGATCTACGTGCCCTATGCGGTGGGCAACGGCGAGCAGCGCCTCAACGCCGCTGCCGCCATCGATGCCGGGGCCGCGCTCCTCATCGACGATGCGCGACTCACCCCCGAACAGGTGCGCGACGAGGTGGTGCCCCTGCTCCGCGACGCATCCCGGCGGGCCGCGATGCAGCGCGCGGCGGAGCAGGTCGGATCCCGCACCGGGACCGAGGACCTCATCGCCCTCGCCGACCGCGCGCTCGCGCGCTGAGCGCCGGCACGCGCGCCGGGGCGGAACGCCCGACCGGCGAGCCAGGCCCTCGGCGGGTGCGCCCCGACTTAGGATGATTCAGCCCTTAAGGACGAAAGAGCAATGATCAGACCCGACCTCTCCCTGCCGATCCCCGACGACATCTCCGCCGCGCACTTCATCGGCATCGGCGGCTCCGGCATGTCGGGGCTCGCGCGCATGTTCCTCGACGCGGGCATCCGCGTCTCCGGAAGCGATCGCGCCGACAGCGACAACCTGCGGGCGCTCGCCGCGCTCGGCGCCGAGGTGCACATCGGACACGACGCCGCGCACCTGGGCGACGCCGACACCGTCGTGCACACCGGCGCGATCTGGCCGGAGAACCCCGAGTTCGTGCTCGCCAAGGAGCGCGGACTGCACGTGATCCACCGGTCCCAGGCCCTGCACTGGCTGATCGGCGGTCGTCGCCTCGTGTCGGTGGCGGGAGCCCACGGCAAGACGAGCTCGACGGGCATGATCGTCACCGCCCTGCGCGAGCTCGGCGCCGACCCCAACTTCGTCAACGGAGGCGTGATCGAGCAGCTCGGCACGTCGAGCTCCTCCGGGGCCGATGACCTCTTCGTGATCGAGGCCGACGAATCGGACGGCACGTTCCTGCTCTACGACACCTCCGTCGCGCTGATCACGAACGTGGACCCCGATCATCTGGATCACTACGGATCCGACGAGGCCTTCCACGACGCGTTCGTCACGTTCGCGAACGGGGCGAGCGAAGCCGTCGTGATCTCCAGCGATGACCCGGGCGCGCTGCGCGTACGCGCCGGCATCACCCATCCGAACGTGATCTCCTTCGGCTTCGCGGACGACGCGGACCTGCGGATCACCGACGTCGTCACCGACGGCGCGGTCGGCGCGACGCTGACGATGCACGGCGAGTCCGCGCGCATGCAGCTGTCGGTGCCCGGCGTGCACAATGCGATCAACGCCGCGGGCGCGGTGGCCGTCCTGACCGCGCTCGGTCATCCCCTGGCGGACGCGACCCGCGCGGTGCAGGGCTTCGCCGGTACCGTGCGGCGTCTCGAGCTGCACGGCGTCGAGCGGGGCGTGAGCGTCTACGACGACTACTCGCACCACCCGACCGAGGTGCGCGCGGCGCTCGAGGCGATGCGCACGATCGTCGGCGGCGGACGCATCATCGCGATCCAGCAGCCGCACACCTACTCGCGGACCCAGCACATGTACCGCGAGTTCGCCGAGGTGCTGGAGACCTACGCCGACCACACCGTGATGCTCGACGTCTACGGCGCCCGCGAAGACCCGGTGCCCGGTGTGACGGGCGAGCTGGTCAGCGGCGCATTCGCGGATCCGAGCCACGTGCATTACGTCGCGGACTGGCAGCAGGCCGCGGACTACACGGCGACGGTGGCACGCGACGGCGACTACGTGATCACCCTCGGCTGCGGCAACGTCTACCAGATCATCCCGCAGGTGCTGGACGCGCTGCGCACCACCGCCGAGGGCTGATCGTGCGTCGGCCGTCCGCGATCCCCGTCTCCGCGCCAGCGGTCGAGCACGATGGCTCGACCGCTGGCGAGGGGGAGACGGGGCGCCTCGGACGCCGGCGGAACCCCGCTTCCGAGGCGGACGCTGCGGGCTCCGGCCCTGCCGGGACGGATCCCGCGGTTTCCGGCCCGGAGGGGAGCGGAGCGCCGATCGCGTTCGAGAGCCGACGGCCCCTGGACTCCTCCGCGATCGTCGAGGACGACGACAGGGCACCGGCCGGCTCCGCCCTCACGGCGCGCGACCTGTGGCAGGCGACGAGGGCGCGCCGCCGGGCCCTGCGCAGCGAGATCCGCCGCTTCACGCAGCGGTCCCGTCGCCGCAGGATCGCCTGGATCGTCGGCGCCGCCCTCACCGTCCTCGTCGTCGGCGGCAGCGTCGGCGCCGCGTACAGTCCGCTGTTCGCGGTGCAGACCATCACGGTCGAGGGGGCGAGCGCGATCAAGCCCGCCGAGGTGCAGAAGGCGCTCGCCGATCAGCTCGGGCGCCCGCTCGCGCTCGTGGATGCCAGCGCCGTCAAGGCCGCGCTCGTGCGCTTCCCCTTGATCGAGACCTACCGGCTCGAGGCCCATCCGCCGCACGACCTCGTGGTGCGTCTCGTCGAGCGCACGCCTGTCGGGGTCATCCAGCAGAGCGACGGGCGCTTCACGGTCGTCGATGCCGCCGGTGTCGTCCTCTCCACCGCCGAGGCCCAGCCTCCCGGGTACGCCCTGATCGAGGTCGCCGGAGGGACCGGCACCGCGGCCTTCGCCGCGGCGGGCACGGCTCTGCGCACCCTCCCCGCCGAGCTGCGCGCGCAGGTCGGCAGCGTGACGGCGTCCACGCCGGATGACATCGTGCTCACGCTGACGAGCGGCACCACGGTGACCTGGGGGAGTGCGGACCAGTCGGCGCAGAAGGCACTCGTGCTGCAAAGGCTGATGGGCGCCAATCCGGGCGCGACGAGCTTCGACGTCTCCTCGCCGGGCGTCGGCATCGCCGGCTGAGCACGAATATCCGAGGCGATCGCGCTCAGGCGCGTGTCGCTTGGCTTCTGCGCGGCATGCGCCGCTTACCTTCGATCCAGAGAAAGCAATACCGGGAAATACTTTAACCTTCTGCTTGAGGTTTAAGGTTGCCCTCGGCTCGAGGCTCGAAATACATCGGAGGACGGGATGAGCCAGAACCAGAACTACCTCGCCGTGATCAAGGTCGTCGGTGTCGGCGGTGGTGGCGTCAATGCTGTCAACCGCATGATCGAGCTCGGCCTGCGCGGCGTCGAGTTCATCGCCATCAACACCGATGCGCAGGCGCTGCTCATGAGCGACGCCGACGTTAAGCTCGACGTCGGTCGCGACCTCACCCGCGGTCTCGGCGCGGGTGCGGACCCCGAGGTCGGCCGGCGTGCCGCCGAGGATCACGCGGAGGAGATCGAGCAGGCGCTGACGGGCGCAGACATGGTCTTCGTGACCGCGGGCGAGGGCGGTGGGACCGGCACCGGCGGAGCGCCGATCGTGGCGCGGATCGCCAAGTCGATCGGCGCCCTGACCATCGGCGTCGTCACCCGGCCGTTCTCGTTCGAGGGCCGTCGCAGGCAGAGCCAGGCCGACGCCGGCGTGGCGAAGCTGAAGGAAGAGGTCGACACCCTCATCGTGGTGCCCAACGACCGTCTGCTCGAGATCAGCGACCGCGGCATCTCCATGATCGAGGCGTTCGCCACGGCGGACCAGGTGCTCCTCGCCGGTGTGCAGGGCATCACCGACCTGATCACCACGCCCGGTCTGATCAACCTCGACTTCAACGACGTCAAGTCCGTCATGCAGGGCGCAGGATCCGCGCTCATGGGCATCGGATCCGCGCGTGGCGCGGATCGCGCGATCAAGGCGGCCGAGCTTGCCGTCGAGTCGCCGCTGCTCGAGGCCTCGATCGAGGGTGCGCACGGCGTGCTCCTCTCGATCCAGGGTGGATCGAACCTCGGCATCTTCGAGATCCACGACGCGGCCGACCTCGTCAAGGAGGCCGCGCACCCCGAGGCGAACATCATCTTCGGAACGGTGATCGACGACACGCTCGGCGACGAGGTGCGCGTCACGGTGATCGCTGCGGGCTTCGACAGCGGGGAGCCCACGCTGCGCCTGGACCCGCAGATCTTCTCGCGCACGTCGGCTCCGGCCGTCGCCGAGAAGCCCGCCGCCGAAGAGGACGCCGAGGCCTCCTCCGACGAGGCGGCGCCGCGGGAGACCGCCCCCGTCACGGTGCCGTCGATCCCGCCGGTGCACACCAGCATCGAGCCGGGCTTCGACGAGAGCGACCTCGACATCCCCGAGTTCCTCAAGTGACCTCGGTCGCCGAGCGGCTGTCCGCGATCGATGCAGCGATCGCGGACGCCGCGCGGCGCGCGGGACGCGACCCCGCGGGGATCACCCGCATCGTGGTCACGAAGTTCCATCCCGCCTCCCTCGTGCGGGAACTCCACAGCCTCGGAGTCCGCGAGGTCGGCGAGAACCGTCAGCAGGAGCTCTCCTCGAAGTCCCAGGAGCTCGCCGATCTGGGGGAGCTGCGCTGGCACTTCATCGGTCAGGCGCAGACGAACAAGGCGGGCCTGATCCGGCGTGCGGCTCAGGCCGTGCACTCGGTCGACCGGCCGCGCATCGCCGACGCCCTCGACCGTGCCGGGGCGGACGCGCCGCCGCTGGACGTGCTGCTGCAGATCAACCTCACCGACGATCCGGGTCGCGGGGGCGTCGCTCCCGCGGACCTCGAGGGGCTCGCCGAGCACGTGCTCGCCCTGCCCACGCTGAGACTGCGCGGAGTCATGGCGGTCGCCCCTCTCGATGAGGAGCCGGCCGCCGCCTTCGCGCGCGTGCACGAGTACGCCGCCCGTCTGCGCGCGATCGCGCCGGAGGCGGACTGGATCTCGGCCGGGATGACCGGCGACTTCGCCGAGGCGATCGCCGCAGGCGCGACACACCTTCGCATCGGCTCCGCAATCACGGGACCGCGACCCGCCCAGGGTTAGCCTCGAAGCAGAACCACCCCTACACGTTCGGAGGACACGATGGGGAACCCGCTGAAGAAGACCATGGTGTACCTCGGCCTCGCCGATGAGGAGGAGACCTACGACGAGGTCCCCGCCGCGCACGCCACGCGTCAGGAGCACGAGCCGACCCGGCGCGAGGAGATCCGTCGCGAGCGCGAAGAGGTCAAGGCCGCTCCGGTGACGCCGCTGCGGCGTCCCACCGCGGTCCGTCAGCCTTCGGCGGGAGCGGTGAACGAGATCCTCACGGTGCACCCCAAGCAGTACCGCGACGCGCAGGTCATCGCCGAGAGCTTCCGGGACGGCATCCCCGTGATCATCAACCTGTCTCAGATGAGCGACGCCGACGCGCGTCGGCTGATCGACTTCGCGAGCGGCCTCTCCCTCGGCCTCTACGGCCGCATCGAGCGCGTGACCAGCAAGGTCTTCCTGCTGTCGCCGGAGAGCATCGCGGTGTCGGGGCAGGGCGGGATCGCCGGGGGCGACGAACCCGCGCTCGCGCACTCCTGACACGTGACGGTCGCGTCCGCGGTCTCGATGATCGCAGCGATCCTCAACATCCTGCTTCTGCTCTATCTGCTGACGCTGTTCGCCCGCGTGATCCTGGAATGGATCCCGATCTTCAACCGATCGTGGCGCCCGCGCGGCGCGGGGCTGATCGCCGCCGAGATCGTCTACACGATCACGGATCCGCCGATCAGGATGTTCCGACGTCTCATTCCTCCGTTGAGGATCGGACCCGTCGCATTGGACATGGGCCTCACACTGACGATGATCGTCGTGCTGATCCTGATGTCGATCGCCCGATCCTTTATCTGATCGTCCCCGCGTGTCACCGTCCGTTCCGCGCCGTCTTCGCGGCGCCGGGATCGGACGGCTATGCTTTTCTGAAGGTGCTGACCGCGAGGTCGGCACCGTGTGTCCACCGGCCACCGAGAACTCATCGAAAGAGGAGCCACCAATGGCACTGACCCCGGATGACGTCGTCACCAAGCAGTTCCAGCACGTCCGTTTCAAGGACGGCTTCGACCCGGACGAGGTCGACGACTTCCTCGACGAGGTCGTGCTCGAGTGGCGCAAGGCGCTCGAAGAGAACGCCGAGCTGAAGGCCAAGCTGGCCGCCTACGAGTCGGGGGAGAAGGCCGCCGCTCCGGTCGCCGAGGCCCCGGCCGCGCCGGCGCCCGTCGCCGCCCCCGCACCGGCAGCCGAGGGCGGGGCTCCGGCCGCCGCGACCGCAGGCATCATCGAGCTCGCACAGCGTCTGCACGACGAGCACGTCGCGGAGGGCAAGTCGCAGCGCGACCAGCTCATCGCCGACGCCAAGGCCCAGGCCTCGAAGATCCTCGCCGACGCCGAGCAGAAGCAGCGCGAGGAGACCGCCCGTCTCGAGCGCGAGCGCACGGTGCTCGAGGGCAAGATCACCGAGCTGCACGACTTCGAGCGCTCGTACCGCACGCAGCTGCGCAGCTACATCGAGGGTCAGCTCCGCGACCTCGACGAGAAGGGCGGCCCCACGGGGGACGCCTCCGCGCAGTAAGCAGTAAGGAGCCCCGTTGACCCGGCGTCAACCGCTTCCTGGTTCGGCGGCCGGCACGATCATTGCGATCCTCGCAGTGCTCGTGCTGGCCGCCGACCAGTTTGTGAAGTACCTCACCATCACGTACCTCCCCGAGCAGAAGGTCGTCCCGGTCATCGGGGAGTTCCTGCAGCTGTTCTCCATCCGCAACTCCGGAGCGGCGTTCTCGATCGGTGCGGGATACACCTGGATCTTCACGATCGCCCTCGCCGTCGTCGCGTGCGTGATCGTCTGGAAGTCCGTCTCCGTGCGCTCGCGCCTGTGGGCGGTCGTGCTCGGCGCGCTGCTCGGGGGAGTCCTCGGCAACCTGTCGGACCGCCTGTTCCGCGCGCCGGGGTTCGGCGTCGGCCACGTCGTCGACATGATCTCGATGCCGTGGATGCTTCCGGCGATCTTCAACGTCGCGGACATCTTCATCGTCACCGGGATGATCTCGATCGCCCTGCTGATCATCGCCGGTCTGCGACTGGACGGTTCGCGCGAGCGCGACCACAAGGAGGCCGCGCCCGCGGGCGACGACTCCGGATCCGCAGAGGGGTCGGATCCGGCCGACGCCGACGCGGACCACCGGCATCCGACCGGGACAGGGAGCTGACGGTGCAGTCCCGTGCGCTGCCCGTGCCGGACGGCCTGGACGGCGTGCGCGTCGACGCGGCGCTGGCCAAGATGCTCGGCTTCTCGCGCACGTTCGCCGCAGAGATCGCCGAGGCCGGGGGAGTGTCGCTCGACGGCGTCACGCTCGGCAAGTCCGACAAGCTGCGTGCCGGCGGATGGCTCGACGTCGAGTGGGCGCCCAAGCAGGAGCCCCGCATCGAACCGATCGCCGTGCCGGAGCTCGGCATCGTGTACGACGACGACGACATCGTCGTGGTCGACAAGCCCACCGGCGTCGCGGCCCACCCCTCGCTCGGATGGGAGGGGCCCACCGTCGTCGGCGCCCTCGCGGCGGCGGGATTCCGCATCGCGACGAGCGGGGCCCCGGAACGGCAGGGCGTGGTGCACCGGCTCGACGTGGGAACCAGCGGCCTCATGGTGGTCGCGAAGACGGAGGCCGCGTACTCCGCCCTCAAGCGCGCCTTCAAGGAGCGCACAGTGGAGAAGATCTACCACGCCGTCGTCCAGGGGCATCCGGATCCGCTCGCCGGCACGATCGACGCGCCCATCGGGCGCCATCCGAACCACTCGTGGAAGTTCGCGGTGACGCCGGACGGAAAGCCGTCCGTCACCCACTACGAGACGCTCGAAGCCTTCCGCGGAGCCTCCCTGCTGGAGATCCACCTGGAGACGGGCCGTACCCACCAGATCCGCGTGCACATGGCCGCGCATCGGCACCCGTGCGTCGGAGACCCGCTGTACGGCGCCGACCCCACGCTGTCCGCGCGGCTCGGGCTCACCCGGCAGTGGCTGCACGCCCACAAGCTGGGGTTCGCGCATCCGGTGACCGGGGAATGGGTGCAGACGGAGTCGCCCTACCCCGCCGACTTCCAGCATGCGCTGGACGTGCTCCGCGGCGAAGCCTGAGCGGCAGCCCCCCGCGGGAGGGCGGCGCTCAGAGGCGCAGCTCGCCGGTCGCGGCGATGACGCCGTCCAGAGTCGTCTCGAGGAAGCGCACGACGCGCTCCGGATCCTCGTCGCGTTCGATGACCAGACTGATCAGGCTCTCCTCGGTGAAGGAGACCCAGGAGCGCAGCGCGACGCGCAGGGCGGGCGTGTCGGCGACGCCGAGCTCGCCGAAGGCGTCGATGAGCCGCTGAGCGTTGAGATCGCGGGACTCGTCCACGACCCGGCGCACCGCGGGGTCGCCGCTCGCGATGCCGCGCACGAGCGAGTGGAAAGTGCTCTGATGCTGGCGCACGAACTCCGTGATGCGCAGCAGCGTGTCGCGGATGCGGGCCCGCGGCTCCAGATCGTCGCGCGGCTCGGAGGCGAGCAGGAGGCTGTCCCTCGCCATGGTCACCACGGCGAGGTGCATGCCCTGCCGGGTGTCGAAGTAATGGAACAGCAGGGGGCGCGACACCCCGGCGCGCTGGGCCAGGACGTCCATGGTGAGCTCGTCGAGGGAATGCTCCGCAAGGAAGTTGACCCCGGTGGCCACGAGCTGCGCCCGTCGCTCCTCGGGGGTCAGTCTGGCGCGTCGCACGTCGGGCATGCCCCGAGCCTAGCGGGGCGGGGGTCCAGGATCCCGCATGGTATTGACTCTGAGTCAACGGGCAATATACTCGACCAGGGAGCGCCGCCATCGCAGCCGGCGCCCTGGAGGAGGATCGATGAAGTTCCCGAAGTCCGACCGTGTCCGCAAGCTCGGCTCGTCCCACGCAGGCCGCATCGCCCTGGTCGCGATTCCCGCCGGAGTGGTGGCCGCGGCCCTCATGGGCGGTGTCGCCCAGGGAGCCGTCCCGGTGTCGTTCGCGGTGTCGGGGAGCCAGTTCCAGATCAGCGCGTCCCAGCTCGAAGGGACCGGGTTCTCGCAGTACGCCGGGGTCGCCAAGGACACCGAGGGCAAGGAGCACACCGTCGCGATCGCGAACATCAAGAGCGCGACCCTCGCAGATCTCTGCCAGTCCGTCATCACCGACACGCCGCTCGGCAAGGTGGGCGTGCTCATCAAAGCGGGCGGCAACGGCAACCCCGCGTCCGCGAGCGACCTGCAGATCGGCATGACGGGCCTCAAGGGCGATGCTTCGTTCGGCGCGATCCGCATCGGTGTGGACGCCTCGACGGTCAACACCGATGCGAAGGGCAGCGCGGGCGACTTCGCCCAGGACGCCGACACGGTGTCGATCAAGAACCTGCAGCAGACGGCCTGGAGCACCCAGGCCTCCGTGTTCACCCTGACGGGCATGACGCTGGAGCTGACGGACGGTTCGCAGGGATGCTTCTGAGGGACGACACCGCGATGACCGAGGAGACGGGGGAGCGGGGAACCGCGCGACGCCAGCATCGGCCCGGCGGGACGGATCCGCTGTCGCCCGTGCGTGACGAGTCCGATCCCTCCGCCATGTCGGTCCCGGAGACCGGCGCAGAGAGCGCCTCCGTCCCGGGGTCCGCCCGCGGATTCCGGCACTGGCGCCGTCAGCGTCCGTTCGTCGGCGGCCTGCTGGTCGCCCTCGGCGGCGTGGAGATGTTCTTCTCGGGACAGCTCGACATCGGGCATCTGCATGTGCAGCTCGGGATCGAGGGGCTGCAGGCGACGGTCATCCCGATCGCGCTGCTGCTGCTCGGAATCCTCGCCGTCGCCATGCCCGCGCACCATGTGTTCTACGGGATCATCGCCCTGGTCGTGGCGATCTATTCGCTGATCGGGGTGAACCTCGGCGGATTCATCGTGGGGATGCTGCTCGCCGGCACCGGAGCCGTGCTCGTCGTGGCCTGGATGGGACCGCGCCCCGCATCGCCTGTCGGCGGAGTCGAGGAGGCGGCAGCGTGAAGTCGCAGCGGCGGCCCGGCGCCGGCCTTCTGGCCGCGCTCGCGCTCGTGGCGCCGCTGACCCTCGGAGCGGCCTTCGCCCCGGCGTCGCAGCCGACCGGGCTGTGCATCCCGTTGATCTGGTGCCCCGCACCGACTCCGACCCCGACGACGCCCCCGCCGACGTCGGGCACGCCCGGACCCTCGACGCCGGGACTGCCCGCGCTGCCCGGCACGCCGTCGACGCCGGCCACCACGGCGCCGCCCGCTCCAGGAGATCCCGCGCCGACGCCCGCGCCGGCCCCGGTCGCCGCGACGAGGGACGAGAGCGCGCCCGTCTTCACGAAGACCCCCGCCTCGATGGGGTCGCAGGGGCTGTCCTTCACCGGATTGAGCGGGATCTCGATCGTCGACGTGCCGACCGTCGACGGCGGCACCATCCGCGCCCTGAAGATCTCGGCCGACTCGATCACGATCTCGGGGTTCTCGCTCACCGTCCGCCCGCCGGACAAGGCGGGTCTCGTGACCAACGCCGACACCATGACGCTCACCGGGCATGTGAGCGTGTACCTCGGCTCGGTCACCGCCACCACGCAGGACGGTCGTGCATTGACGCTGGGGACGGACACGCCCCCGCCCCTGGACGACGTCAAGCCGGGCCTGCTGCGCGTCACGATGGGGCTCGTCGGCACGATCGCCGACTCGATCAGCTACACGAACACGGATCAGCGCATCGTCGAGCCGTGATGTCGGCGCCCGGGGGCAGACTGGACGCATGAGCATCGAGGTGCGGCCGGCGAGCGTCTTCGACGACGTCGCGACGCTCGTGGGGCCCAAGAACCCCACGGCGCAGTCCTGCTACTGCCTGAGTTACCGGATCCCGAGCAAGGAGAGTCAGGCGCTGCGCGGCGAGGCCAGGGCGGAGCGCGTGCGCGGGCTCTGCGCGGAGGATCCGCCTCCCGGCGTGATCGCGTATCTCGACGGCGAGCCCGTCGGCTGGGCGGCGGTCCATCCTCGCGGCGACACGTCCTTCGCCCGCAATCGGCTGATCCCGCATGTCGACGACCTCGACGTCTGGTCGCTGTGGTGTCTCCGCGTGCGCCCGGGATTCCGCAAGCAGGGCATCACGCACACGCTCGTCGACGGCGCCGTCGCCTTCGCACGTGAGCGCGGGGCTCCGGCGATCGAGGCGTACCCCGTGGACAACCGCGGCGCGAAGGTGGACCTGACGATGGCCTACGTCGGCACGCGCGGACTGTTCGAGTCCGCCGGCTTCACGAAGGCCTCGGACACCGGATCCGTGATCAACGGTTTCCCCCGGGTGCTGATGCGATTGGACCTGCGCTGAGCGCTGCCGAAAATACCGTGAACCGGGCGGACGCGCTTGGACAATACACAGCGTGAGCACAGACAGCGAGATCATCCAGAGGTCTCTCGACCAGCCGGCCGCGTTCGCCGAGCTCTTCGATCGGCACGCCCGGAGCGTGAACGCCTTCGCCACCTACCGGGTCGGTCGCGCCGCAGCCGAGGACATCCTGAGCGAGACGTTCCTCACGGCGTTCCGTCGTCGCGCCGACTTCGACCTCGCCGCGGAGTCGAGCGCGCCCTGGCTGCTCGGCATCGCGGCGAGGCTCATCCGCAGGCATCGGGCGGTGGAGGCGAGGCATTGGCGATCCTTCGTCGCGTCGATGGGCAGTGAGGAGATCTCGTCGGCCGGGGGCGTGGACGAGGCGCTTGCGCGCGTCGATGCGGAACGCGAGGTGGCCGCGCTGAGGATGCGGATCGCGGCGCTCGGGCCGAAGGACAGGGAGACGCTCCTGCTCTACGCCTGGCACGGACTCAGTTATGACGAGGTGGCAGAAGCTCTCGGCGTGCCGGTGGGAACGGTGAGATCGCGGCTCCATCGCGTGCGCCGACGTCTGGATCCGGACCGCCGCATCGAGGCTTTCGAGAAGAAGCAGCAGAAGGGAGAGAGCGTTGGACGTGTGTGAGAAGGTCGCAGAGATCAGACCCGAGATCGAGGGCGCAGAGGCGAATCTCGCGACCGCCCGGCTTCGCCTGATGGCGGAGATCAGCGGCGCGCAGGCGCCGAAGCGCGTCCCGTCGACGAGGTCGCCGTGGTACTTCGTCGCGGGAGGCGTCGGCGCCGTGGCGGCGGCCGCCGCCACGGCGATCCTCATCGGGAACCTGACGGCGCCCGGGCCGGAGCCGACGGCGGTGGCGCATCCGACCTCACTCCCGACTCAGACCGCGCGCCCGGTGCCGGCGCCGGATCCGACGGCCCCGGCGGTGCCGGAGACGGCCTCGTCGGTGCTCCGGGCAGCCGCAGCGTCGGCGATCCACGGAGGGCTCGCCCCTCGGTCCGATCAGTATCTGCGCATCGCGTGGACCGCGGACGTCGTGTTCCTCAGCGACGGCACCACCATCGCGTCGCCGAATCAGGGGCTGTCCGCGTCGATGGCGACACGCGCCTGGGTGGTCCGGAGCAGCGGGGTCTTCTACGTCCCCGCGGATCCGACCGCTGACTGGTACTTCGCCCCTGCCGCCGCCCCGACGGTGGCGGCCGCCTATGGTCCGGATGAGGCTGCCGACGCGCTCATGCGGGCGTTCCTCGACCGTTGGGCATCCGCGGGGGAAGCCGGTGGTTTCCGCGAGGGCGGGGGCTCCCTGCCCGAGGGGGACGGAACCCGCTACGGCGACTACCTGACATCCCTGCCCGGTGACGCTGACGGGATCCTCGGACAGCTCCTCGCCACGCAGAACGGCAGCTCCGACTACCACCTCCGAGCGATGGCCGGCTGGAAGCTGATGACCCTGCTCGCCTCCAACGCAGGAGGCGGCGACGTGCGCGCGGCCATGCTGCAGGCGCTGGCGCAGCTCCCCGGATCGTCGATCATCGACAGCCACGGCGCGGTGCGCACGATCGCGTTCGACTCGACGTACGGGGAGGCGCCGGACGAGTCCGGAGATGTCCAACGCCATCAGACGATCACGGTCGACGTCTCGACCGGTCGGGTGACGGGGATCTCGGACAGCACCGATCCGGGAACCAGTGTCGTCCCCGCAGGCGTCGCCGATGAGCAGCGGAGCTACGTCGTCGATCTCGTGGACGGGCTCCCGGGCTGAGGCGCCCGCGGCGGGCGTCCGCCCCGGAAGTGCGCGGGATCGTCCTCGGCTACGGCGAGGGCGATCTTGCGCACATGGGCGTCGTCGACGTCGCCCATGGCGGCCAGGTCGTAGAAGCCGACCTCGGTGAGCTCTCCGTCCGCGGGGTGAGGCTCGCCGGAGACCCACGAGCAGCGGAACACGAGGTCGAGGTAGTCCACCTCGTCCCCGTTGGCGTATGTCACGCGGGGGAGCTGCTGCACGAGCGCGAGCCGCTCGACCTTGACGGTCACGCCGGCCTCCTCGAGGCACTCGCGCACCGCGGTGTCGGCGGGTTCCTCGCGGGGCTCGACGATGCCGGAGATCGCCTGCCACACGCCGTTGTCGGCGCGTCTGCCGAGCAGCACCTTCTCCTCGCGGAACACGATCGCCGTCACGCCCACCAGGTTCAGCGGAGCGTGGCCGATGTGCTCGCGGAGGGCGACGACGAAGTCGGGGGTGGTCATGGTCCCAGGGTATCGGCGGCGGATCGCGAGGCCTCCGTGTCCCACCCTGAAACGTAGACTCGATGCATGGCCTCAGACTCCTTCGTCCACCTGCACGTGCACAGCGAGTACTCGATGCTGGACGGGGCCGCGCGCATCCAGCCGCTGGTGCAGGAGGCGGTCGCACAGGGCATGCCGGCGGTGGCTGTGACCGACCACGGCAACACGTTCGCGGCCTTCGAGTTCTACAAGGCGGCGACCGCCGCGGGCGTCAAGCCGATCATCGGCATCGAGGCCTACGTCACACCCGGAACGCACCGCAGCGACAAGTCGCGCGTGCAGTGGGGATCCCCCGAGCAGCGCCGCGACGACGTGTCCGGATCCGGCGCCTACACGCACATGACGCTGCTGTCCGAGACGACCGAGGGCATGCACAACCTGTTCCGGCTCTCCTCGACCTCGAGCCTGGAGGGCTACTACTTCAAGCCCCGCATGGACCGCGAGATCCTGCAGAAGTACTCCAAGGGCCTGATCGCCACCACCGGATGCCCCTCCGGAGAGATCCAGACCCGGCTGCGCCTGGGGCAGTACGACGCCGCCCGCGCGGCGGCGGCGGAGTTCCAGGACATCTTCGGCAAGGAGAACTACTTCGCCGAGATCATGGATCACGGTCTGGAGATCGAGCGGCGCGTCACCGGCGACCTGCTGAAGATCGCGAAGGACCTCGGGATCCCGCTCGTCGGCACGAACGATTTGCACTACACGCACCAGCACGACGCGACCAGCCACGCGGCGCTGCTCTGCGTGCAGTCCGGCTCGACCCTCGACGACCCGAACCGGTTCAAGTTCGACGGCGACGGCTACTACGTGAAATCGGCTGCGGAGATGCGCCAGGTGTTCCGAGAGCACCCCGAAGCGTGCGACAACACGCTGCTCATCGCCGAGCGCTGTGACGTCTCCTTCAACACGAGTGCCAACTTCATGCCGCGCTTCCCCGTCCCGCCGGGCGAGACGGAGGAGAGCTGGTTCATCAAGGAGGTCGAGAAGGGCCTGCAGCTCCGCTACCCGGGCGGGATCTCCGATGCGGTGCGCAAGCAGGCGAACTACGAGGTCGAGGTCATCTCGTCCATGGGGTTCCCCGGCTACTTCCTCGTCGTCGCCGACTTCATCAACTGGGCCAAGGACAACGGCGTGCGGGTCGGCCCCGGCCGCGGTTCCGGCGCCGGATCCATGGCGGCCTACGCCATGAAGATCACGGATCTGGATCCGCTCGAGCACGGCCTCATCTTCGAGCGCTTCCTCAACCCCGACCGCGTCTCGATGCCCGACTTCGACGTCGACTTCGACGACCGCCGTCGTGGCGAGGTGATCCAGTACGTCACGGAGAAGTACGGCGACGAGCGTGTCGCGCAGATCGTCACATACGGCACGATCAAGGCCAAGCAGGCGCTGAAGGACGCCGGACGCGTGCTCGGCTTCCCCTTCAGCATGGGAGAGAAGCTCACCAAGGCGATGCCGCCCGCGGTGATGGGCAAGGACATGCCGCTGGACGGCATGTTCGATCCAGAGCACCCGCGGTACAAGGAGGCCAGCGAGTTCCGCGTCGTGATCGAGTCGGATCCCGAGGCGAAGACCGTGTTCGACACGGCGCTGGGTCTGGAGAACCTGAAGCGCCAGTGGGGCGTGCACGCGGCCGGCGTCATCATGTCCTCGCATCCGCTGATCGACATCATCCCGATCATGAAGCGCGAGCAGGACGGCCAGATCGTCACGCAGTTCGACTATCCGTCCTGCGAGTCGCTCGGTCTCATCAAGATGGACTTCCTGGGGCTGCGCAACCTCACGATCATCTCGGACGCCCTCGCCAACATCCGGATGAACCGGGGCGAGGAGCTCGTCCTGGAGGATCTGGCGCTCGACGACCGTCCGTCGTACGACCTGCTCACCCGCGGCGACTCGCTCGGCGTGTTCCAGCTCGACGGCGGGCCGATGCGTGCGCTCATGCGGCTCATGAAGCCGGACAACTTCGGCGACATCTCGGCGCTCATCGCGCTGTACCGGCCGGGCCCGATGGGCGCGAACTCGCACACGAACTACGCGCTCCGCAAGAACGGGCTCCAGGAGATCACGCCGATCCACCCGGAGTTCGCGGAATCGCTCAAGGACATCCTGGAGGAGAGCTACGGCCTCATCATCTACCAGGAGCAGGTGATGGCGATCGCCCAGCGCGTGGCCGGGTTCTCGCTCGGTCAGGCCGACATCCTCCGCCGTGCGATGGGCAAGAAGAAGAAGTCCGAGCTGGACAAGCAGTTCGAGGGCTTCCAGGCGGGCATGCACGCCAACGGCTACTCCGACGGTGCGGTGAACGCGCTCTGGGAGATCCTGCTGCCGTTCTCCGACTACGCGTTCAACAAAGCCCACTCGGCGGCCTACGGCGTGATCTCCTACTGGACCGCGTACCTGAAGGCGCATTACCCCGCCGAGTACATGGCGGCGCTGCTGACCAGCGTCGGCGACTCCAAGGACAAGATGGCACTGTACCTCAACGAGTGCCGCCGCATGGGCATCAAGGTGCTTCCGCCGGATGTGCGCGAGTCGATCAACTTCTTCGCGGCCGTCGGCGAGGACATCCGCTTCGGGCTCGGAGCCGTCCGCAACGTCGGATCCAATGTCGTCGACGGCATCGTGAAGTCGCGCCAAGAGGAGAACTTCACCTCGTTCCACGACTTCCTCAAGAAGGTCCCGCTGCACGTCGCCAACAAGCGCACGGTCGAGTCGCTGATCAAGGCCGGCGCCTTCGACTCCATGGGCGACACCCGCCGTGCGCTCGTCGAGATCCACGAGGACGCCGTCGAGGCCTCGGTCGACCAGAAGCGCAACGAGGCCCAGGGCGCCATCGGCTTCGACTTCGACAGCCTCTACGACGAGGTCGAGGAGGTCGCCCCGCCCAAGGTGCCGAACCGGCCCGAGTGGACCAAGAAGGACAAGCTCGCGTTCGAGCGCGACATGCTGGGCCTGTACGTGTCCGACCATCCGCTGGCAGGGCTCGAGGTGCCGCTCGCCAAGCACGCGTCGATCGCGATCAACGCGCTGCTCGAGTCGGAGGACCTGCAGGACGGCGATCAGGTGACGGTGGCGGGACTCGTGACGAGCGTGCAGCATCGCGTCGCGAAGGCGAGCGGGAACCCCTACGGCATGATCACGATCGAGGACTTCCACGGCGAGATCACGATCATGTTCATGGGCAAGACCTACCTCGAGTTCCAGAGCACGCTGCAGCAGGATGCGATCCTCGCCGTGCGCGGACGGATCTCGCGTCGCGACGACGGCATGAACCTGCATGCGCAGTCGGCGTTCACGCCCGACGTCGGCGCCTTCGATGCGGCAGGGCCGCTGTCGCTGATCGTGCCGGAGCAGCGCGCCACCGAGCGCGTCATCGAGGATCTCGCCGAGGTGCTGCGACGCCACGCGGGGGAGACCGAGGTGATGCTGAAGATGCACCGCGGCGGACGCGCGAAGGTCTTCGAGGTGCCCATGCCGGTCACCGTCACCGCGGATCTGTTCGGCGATCTGAAGTCGCTGCTCGGCCCGCAATGCCTGGGCTGACCGTTCCCCGCCGGGTCGTCCCACGGGGGCATCCGTCGCCGGAGCCCGCTCAGGAGGTCTCCAAACCTGCCCGGTAGTATCGGGTCCCGTCCGACGGCCGCCCCCCAGACGGCCGCACGACGAAAGGAAGCACTGATGACCGGCGACGTCCCTTTCGCTGCGATGTCGCAGGGCGAAGAGAGCCCGACATCGACCCCGGAGGCCCGCCCCGACGAGGCCGTCCCGGAGGACTCCTTCCCTGCGGCGGCGCCTCAGCACGGCTATGTGGGGTTCACCCTGCGTGAGCTGATCATGGCAGGTCTGTGGTTGATCGCCTTCGTGCTCTCGTTCGTCCCCGCAGCGGGCAGCGTGCTCGACAGCTCGGCGACCGTGTGGACGATGAACGGCGCCTGGCTGCTCACGATCGGAGTGCCCACGGCGGCCGTCTTCCTCGTGGTGCTGCGGCGCCTGTCGCCGGAGGGGATCCGCCGCGTCGGCTCTCTCGGCATCGATCAGTTCGCCTCGGTGGCGTTCAGCGTCGCCCTGGTCAGCTGGGCCGTGCTGCTGTGGCAGCAGCTCGACCTGGTCGCCGCGATGCGCCGCAGCGCGCTCGCCACCTGGCCGCTCTGGCTGGAGGTCGCCTCCCTGCTGGGCCTCGTGGTGGTCTCGGTGTTCGCGGTCCTCATCCCGGGGCTGCGCGAGGACTTCGAGGGGCGCACCGACACCCTGGCGCACCGCAATGCGAACCCGGTGCGCCCGGTGTTCACCCGACCGCGGCCGGTGCGTGCGCGGGGGAGCGTGTCCGATCCTCAGAACGAGGACGACGTCGATCCCGGGCTGCTGCACGAGAACGAGGTCGACGCGGGCGCGCACCTCTCCGCCGGCGCCACGGGCGCGGCGATCCTCGGCGGAGCCGGCTACGTGCCCGACCATCACCGCGAGTCGTTCGTCGCCTCCGAGGCGGGGGCGGAAGACGCGGAGGTCCGCGCGGACGAGTCGACCGTGCGCACCGCCGAGAGCGGCGTTGCCGAATCAGCCGCAGGCGAGGACGCGGGGGACGCCCTCACGGCGGGCGCGGCTGCGGCCGAGGCCCTGACGGAGGCGATCCCCGAGGCGGAGGAGCCGGCACCCGTCGGCGCCGACCCGGGGACGACGCGGCAGGAGCTCCGCGAGGACGACCGGACCACGGGGGCGGATTCCCGGCGCGATGCGGAGGCGTCCGAGACGACGCAGGCGTCCGCTCCGACGGAGTCGTCCGAGGCGGAGCCGAGCCCTTCCGCGCCGTCGGAGGACGACCCTGCGGACGCCGGTGACCGGTCGCCGGTCTCGCACGACCTCTCCGACACCATGACCGAAGTGCTCGGCGACCTGCTGGTGCCTTCGCCCGAGGACGAGGTCGCCACGCACGCGGTCGACGTGGTGGCGGAGGAGCGGCGGGGATCCGAGCCGGCCCAGCCCTTCTGGGCGCTGGCGCCGGAGACCCGGCCGGTTCATGACGCGCGGGGTGACGAGATTTTCACGATCGGGCCCGATGCGTGGATCCTTGTTCTCGAGGACCGCGGCGGCGCCTTCGTCGTGCGGCACGACGACGGCCGCGTGGGCTACCTGCACGACACCGACAACATGACCCGAGGCTGAGGACGCATGCAGACGATCGACCTGAGGGGACGCACCCTCTCCACCGCCGAGATGCTCGCGGCCGTACCGCGTGCCACCGCCGCGCGCGCCGAGGCGCTGGCCACCGCGACCGCGATCGTGGAGGACGTGCGCGTGCGCGGCGAGGAGGCGCTGCGCGAGCAGGCCGATCGCTTCGACCGGGTCAGCGGGCACGCGATCCGGGTTCCCCGCGAGCACCTCGACGAGGCCCTCGCGTCGGTCGCCCCCGATGTGCGCACGGCGCTGGAGGCGGCGATCGACCGGGTGCGCCGCGGCTCCGCCGCCCAGGTGCCGGAGGACCGCGAGACCCGGATCGGTCCCGGCGCCCGCATCGTGCAGCGCTGGCAGCCCGTGGGCCGGGTCGGCGTCTACATCCCGGGCGGCAAGGCGCCGCTCGCCTCGAGCGTCGTGATGAACGTCGTCCCGGCGCAGGTCGCGGGCGTCCGCAGCATCGCGCTCGCCTCGCCGCCGCAGCAGGGCGAGGACGGGCGCATCCACCCGACCATCCTCGCCGCGGCGGCGCTGCTGGGCGTCGAGGAGGTCTACGCGATCGGCGGCGCCGGTGCCGTCGGCGCCTTCGCCTACGGCGTGCCGGAGGTCGGACTCGACCCCGTCGACGTGATCTCCGGGCCGGGCAACAACTTCGTCGCCTCCGCCAAGCGCGCCGTCGCCGGGGTGGTCGGCACCGATTCCGAGGCCGGTGCCACCGAGATCCTCATCGTCGCCGACGGCGACGCCGACCCCCGCCTGATCGCGGCCGATCTCATCAGCCAGGCGGAGCACGACGAGCAGGCCTCGGCGGTGTTCGTGACCGATGCGGCAGAGCTCGCCGAGCGCGTCGCCGCCGAGGTCGCGACCCAGGCGGCGCGCACCCGGCACAGCGAGCGCGTGCAGGCGGCGCTGAACGGACCGCAGTCGGCGATCGTCCTCGTCGACGACCGGGCCGCGGCGGTCGCGTTCAGCAACGCCTATGCGCCGGAGCACCTCGAACTGCACCTGGCGGATGCGGAGGCCGCGGCCCCGTCGTTCACGAGCGCCGGGGCGGTCTTCGTCGGCGACCAGACGCCGGTCAGCCTCGGGGACTACATGGCGGGCAGCAACCACGTGCTCCCGACCGGGGGTCAGGCGCGCTACGCGTCGGGGCTCGGCGCCTACACCTTCCTGCGCCCCCAGCAGGTCGTCTCCTACGACCACGCCGCGCTCACCGAGGCGCGCGCGGGCGTCGCCGCCCTTGCGGCGGCAGAGCTGCTGCCGGCGCACGGCGAAGCGGTCGAGGCCCGATTCGCCGCCGAGCAGGACTCCGGGGCGTAGGCTTTCACAAATGCACTGCCCGTTCTGCCGTCATCCGGACTCCCGCGTCATCGACTCCCGCACGAGCGACGACGGATTGTCGATCCGGCGCCGCCGCCAGTGCCCCGAGTGCGGGGGGCGGTTCTCGACGACCGAGACCGCGAGCCTCAACGTGATCAAGAGAAGCGGCGTGATGGAGCCCTTCAGCCGCGAGAAGGTGATCTCCGGTGTCCGCAAGGCCTGTCAGGGGCGCCCGGTGACCGAGGCGGATCTCGCGATCCTCGCGCAGCGCGTCGAGGAGGCGGTGCGTCAGACGGGCGTCTCGCAGCTGGACACCAACGAGATCGGGCTGGCGATCCTGGGGCCCCTGCGGGATCTGGACGAGGTCGCCTACCTGCGCTTCGCGAGCGTCTATCAGGCGTTCGACTCCCTCGAGGACTTCGAGGCCTCGATCGCCGAGCTCCGCGCCGACCATCATGCGGCGGCGGCGCAGACCGCGCTCTGAGCCCGGCCTCGACGTCGGTCGGATCCGCATCCGCCGACCGGTAGCCTGGCAGGGATGTATGCGCTGCTCTTCCGTCTCGTCCTCGCGCGTTTCGATCCCGAGTTCGCCCACCACGCCGGCATGGCCGTGGTGCGGGTGCTCGGCGCGCCCCCGTTCTCCTGGATCGCCCGTGCACTGACGCGTCCCGAGCCGCGGGACGAGGTGCGCGCCCTCGGGCTCGTCTTCCCCTCGCCGTTCGGCATCGCCGCGGGCTTCGACAAGAACGCGGTCGGGGTGCGCGGCCTGTCCGCGCTCGGATTCGGGCACGTCGAGGTGGGCACCATCACCGCGATCCCGCAACCGGGCAACCCCAAGCCGCGGCTGTTCCGGCTCATCCCGGATCGCGCCGTGGTGAACCGCATGGGCTTCAACAACGCCGGTGCGGAGGCCGCGGAGAAGCGGCTGTGGAAGCTCCGCCGCCGCCGTCCCGCGGCCGTGATCGGCGTCAACATCGGCAAGAGCCGTGTCGTCGCGGTCGAGGACGCGACCGCCGACTACGTCGCGTCGGCGGTGCGTCTCGCGCCCCTCGCCGACTATCTCGCGATCAACGTCTCGTCCCCGAACACGCCGGGACTGCGCGGCCTGCAGGCCGTGGAGACGCTCGCTCCGCTGCTGCGAGCCGTGAAGGCGGCCGCTGGCGCCACACCGCTGCTGGTGAAGATCGCGCCCGATCTTCCGGACGACGAGGTCGCCGCGATCGCGGAGCTCGCCGTCGCGGAGGGGCTGGACGGCCTGATCGCGACGAACACGACGATCTCGCGCGAGGGGCTGATCACGGATCCCGCCAAGGTCGCCGCGGCAGGCGAGGGGGGCCTGTCCGGCGCCCCGCTCAAGGAGCGCTCGCTCGCGGTCCTCCGGATCGTGCGGGCCGCCGTCCCCGCCGATTTCTGCGTCATCTCCGTGGGAGGCGTCGAGACCGGTGCGGAGGTGCGCGAGCGTCTCGACGCCGGTGCGACCCTGGTCCAGGGATACACGGCGTTCCTCTACCGCGGGCCGTTCTGGGCGCGGCAGATCCGCGCGGGGCTGCACGCGCGCTGATCCGCGTACGACGCAGAAGGTCCCGGGCGCTCGCAGCGCACCGGGACCTTCTCGTCTGTCGGGGGATCCGGGTCAGTCCGGGTACTGACCGCGCTTCACCTGGGGCTTCGGCAGCCGCATGAAGCGCATCTGCAGCGACCGCATGGCCGCGTACCACGCGAGACCGCGCTCGCGCTTGTCCTTGCCGAACTTCTCGGCGATCCGGCGGTTCACGCGGATGCCGAGGAAGACCATGTCGATGATCGCGATCGCGATGAAGCCCCAGAGGCCGATGAAGGCCCAGTAGGCCACGAGGGTGTTCGGGATGAGCGACACGACGATCACCACGACCATGAGGGCCATGATCCACTCGCTGACGTGCCATCCCGCGTCGACGTAGTCGCGCACCCAGCGGCGCTGCGGGCCGCGGTCGCGCACCGGGAGGTACTTCTCCTCGCCGTTCGCCATGCCGATGCGCTGACGCTCCTGGCGCTGGCGCAGGTCGGCGCGGGCCTGGGCCTTCGCCTCCTTGGTGTCGGGCACCAGCGGGCGGCGCCGGGCGGCCTCCTGCTCCGCGCGGGTCGGCGTGCGGCGTCCCTTGCCGCTCGTCGCCTCGTCGGAGGCGTCGTCGGGTGCGGGGGTGGGAGTGCTGGGCACGAAGGCTCCTGGAAGTCGAGAGAGGAGGAAACGGGTGTTCTCTAAGATTACCTGCATGACTTCTCCCTCCTCCTCGGTCACCGCTTCCGGTGACGTCGAAGCCGCCGTCGCCGCCGCCGTCGCCACCGGGATCCCGGCCGCGCTGAGCGATCTCGGCGCCCTGGTGCGCATTCCGGGAATCGCGTGGCCGGCGTTCGATCAGACCCAGCTCGTCCGCAGCGCCGCCGCCGTCGCCGAGCTGGCGGAGGGCACCGGCGTGTTCGACAGCGTGCGGGTGCTGCGGGCCGCGATCCCGGGGACGGACGAGGTCGGCCAGCCCGCGATCCTCGCCCGCCGCGCCGCCCGCAACGGCAAGCCGACGATCCTGCTGTACGCCCACCATGACGTGCAGCCGCCGGGGGCCGACGAGCTCTGGGAGACCCCGCCGTTCGAGCCGACCGTCCGCGACGGCCGCCTGTACGGTCGTGGCGCCGCCGACGACAAGGCCGGGATCATGGCGCACATCGCGTCGATCCGCGCCGTGGCGGAGGCGCTCGGAGACGACCTCGATCTGGGCATCGCGATGTTCATCGAGGGGGAGGAGGAGTACGGCTCCCGCTCCTTCGCCCAGTTCCTCACCGACAACGAGGACGCCCTCCGCGCAGACGCGATCGTCGTCGCCGACTCCGGCAACTGGGATTCGTCCACGCCGGGTCTGACCGTCTCGCTGCGCGGCGCGGTGCGCTTCACCCTCACGGTGCGCACGCTCGACCACGCCTCGCACTCGGGCATGTTCGGGGGAGCGGTGCCCGACGCGATACTCGCGACGATCCGACTGCTGAACACGCTCTGGGACGAGAACGGATCCGTGGCCGTCGAGGGACTCGCCGTGCGCGAGGCGGAGACGCCGGAGTACAGCGAGGCGACGCTCCGCGACGAGACCGGGCTCCTCCCCGGCGTCACGCCGATCGGCGACGGCACGATCCTCAGCCGCATCTGGAACAAGCCGTCCGTCACGGTCATCGGCGTCGATGCGACCTCGGTGGCCGCGGCGTCGAACACGCTCGCCCCTGAGGCGACGGTCGTGCTGAGCTGCCGGATCGCACCGGGGCAGAGCGCCGACGACGCCTACGCCGCGCTCGAGGCGCACCTGCGGGCGCACGCGCCGTTCGGCGCCGAGCTCGCCTTCTCGGACCTCGACCTGGGCAACCCGTTCCTCGTCGACACGAGCGGCTGGGCGGTCGGCCTGGTGCGCGGGGCGATGGCCGACGGATACGGCAAGGACCCGGTCGACCTCGGCATCGGGGGATCCATCCCCTTCATCGCCGATCTGGTCGAGCGCTTCCCCGGCGCCGAGATCCTCGTGACCGGCGTCGAGGACCCGCACGCGCGGGCGCACAGCCCCAACGAGTCTCTGCACCTGGACACGTTCCGGCACGCGGTGGCGACCGAGGCGCTGCTGCTCACCCGGATGAACGAGATCACGCTCTGACGCGCCAGGGCGGCATCGAGACCCGGTCGTGACGGCCGGCTCGATGCCGCCCGTCCCTGCGGCGGTAGACTCGGAGGACGGGAACCGTGCCGGTGCACGGCCGATCCAAGGAGCGACATGAGCGACATCACCCTCACCCCCGAGACCACCACCGCGCACGGCGTGAAGCTCACCGACGCCGCCGCGGCGAAGGTGAAGAGCCTGCTGGAGCAGGAGGGGCGCGACGACCTTCGCCTGCGCGTCGCCGTGCAGCCCGGCGGCTGCTCCGGCCTGATCTACCAGCTCTACTTCGACGAGCGCTATCTCGAGGGCGACGAGACCGTCGACTTCGACGGCGTCGAGGTCATCGTCGACAACATGAGCGTGCCGTATCTGGACGGTGCGTCGATCGACTTCAAGGACACCATCTCGGAGCAGGGGTTCACGATCGACAACCCCAACGCGCAGGGCTCCTGCGCCTGCGGCGACAGCTTCCACTGACCCGCGGAATCCCCTCTCCCCACCCTGCGCCATCCACGCCCTACCTGCGTGGATGGCGTGAATCGGGTGTGAGGTTGCCCTAGACTGAGGTAGCCCACGTCCGTGATCTGAAAGGTGCATCGTGCCCTCGAAACGCCGCCTTCGTTGGGCCGCACTCCCCCTGGGAGTAGCGGCAGCCGTGGCCCTCGCGGGATGCTCTCCCACAGAGCTCCACGGATTCCTTCCGGGCTTCGTCGCCGACGGCACACCCGCCACCAATCAGACCGATCGCGTCGCCGCGCTCTGGGTCAACTCGTGGATCGTCCTGCTCGTCGTGGGTCTCATCACCTGGGGCCTCATGGGCTGGGCGGCCATCGCGTACCGCCGGCGCAAGGGCCAGACCGGCCTGCCGGTGCAGCTGCGCTACAACATGCCGATCGAGATCTTCTACACGATCGTCCCGCTGATCCTGATCTTCGGCATGTTCGCCTTCACGGCTCGCGACCAGACGATCATCGAGACCCAGTACGGCGCACCGGGCCAGCCCGCGCCCGACGTGTCGATCACCGCGATCGGCAAGCAGTGGGCCTGGGACTTCCAGTACGACGGCAAGGAGAAGGACAACTCCGACGCGGTCTGGACCATGGGTGTCCAGGCCCAGCCGGACAAGGCCGGGAACATCGACCAGGCCGCCCTCCCGACGCTGTACCTGCCGGTGAACAAGAAGGTCCACATCACGCTGCAGTCGCGTGACGTGATCCACTCCTTCTGGATCATCGACTTCCTGTACAAGAAGGACATGTACATCGGCAAGGACAACTCCTGGTCCTTCACGCCGACGCGCGAGGGCACCTATCAGGGCAAGTGCGCGGAGCTCTGCGGCGAGTACCACTCGATGATGCTCTTCAACGTGAAGGTCGTCAGCGACGCCGATTACCAGGCCTACCTGACCAAGCTGAAGAACGAGGGCAACACGGGCGACATCACCGACGCCTACGACCGCCTCACCAACTTCCCCGGCACCGGGAAGCCCACGACCGACTCGGAAGCGAAGTAAGCAGAATGACGAGCACTCTTCCCGACACGTCCGAGGTCGGCGCGCGTCCGACGACGATCCCGCCGCGCCAGGCGGCGCTGCTCAGCTCGACCCGCGTCGAGCAGAAGGGCAACATCGTCGTCAAGTGGATCACCTCCACGGACCACAAGACGATCGGGTACATGTATCTGATCGCCTCGGTGCTGTTCTTCCTCCTCGGCGGCGTGATGGCCCTGATCATCCGCGCCGAGCTGTTCTCGCCGGGCATGCAGATCATCCCGACGAAGGAGCAGTACAACCAGCTGTTCACGATGCACGGCACGATCATGCTGCTGATGTTCGCGACGCCGCTGTTCGCCGGTTTCGCGAACGCGATCCTGCCGCTGCAGATCGGTGCGCCGGATGTCGCGTTCCCGCGTCTGAACGCCTTCGCCTTCTGGCTGTTCCTCTTCGGCTCGACCATCGCGGTCGCCGGCTTCCTCACCCCGCAGGGTGCGGCCTCGTTCGGCTGGTTCGCCTACCAGCCCCTCGCGAGCGCCTCGTTCACGCCCGGTGCGGGCGGCAACCTCTGGATGCTCGGCCTCGGCATGTCCGGTTTCGGTACCATCCTGGGTGCGGTGAACTTCATCACCACGATCATCACGATGCGTGCCCCCGGCATGACGATGTGGCGCATGCCGATCTTCTCGTGGAACACGCTGATCACCAGCCTGCTGATCCTGATGGCGTTCCCGGTGCTGGCCGCCGCGATGCTGGCCGCCGCGGCGGACCGCGTCCTCGGCGCCCACATCTACGACCCGGCCAACGGCGGCGTCCTGCTCTGGCAGCACCTGTTCTGGTTCTTCGGCCACCCCGAGGTGTACATCATCGCGCTGCCGTTCTTCGGCATCGTCTCGGAGATCTTCCCGGTGTTCAGCCGGAAGCCGATCTTCGGATACAAGACCCTCGTCTACGCGACGATCGCGATCGCGGCCCTCTCCGTGGCGGTGTGGGCGCACCACATGTACGTCACCGGCGGTGTGCTGCTGCCGTTCTTCGCGCTCATGACGATGCTCATCGCGGTCCCGACCGGCGTCAAGATCTTCAACTGGATCGGCACGCTGTGGCGAGGATCCGTGACCTTCGAGACGCCGATGGTGTTCTCGCTCGGCTTCCTGGTCTCGTTCGTCTTCGGTGGTCTGACCGGTGTGATCCTGGCCTCCCCGCCGCTGGACTTCTTCCTCTCGGACTCCTACTTCGTGGTGGCGCACTTCCACTACGTGGTGTTCGGCACGGTGGTGTTCGCGATGTTCGCCGGGTTCTACTTCTGGTGGCCGAAGTGGACGGGCCGCATGCTCAACGAGCGCCTCGGCTACGTTCACTTCTGGATGCTCTTCATCGGCTTCCACATGACCTTCCTCATCCAGCACTGGCTGGGCGTCGACGGCATGCCGCGTCGTTACGCCGACTACTCGGCCTACGACAACTGGACGTGGGAGAACCAGGTCTCGACGATCGGCGCCATCATCCTGGGCGCCTCGATGCTGCCGTTCTTCCTGAACGTCTGGCTCACGTCGCGCAAGGCTCCGAAGGTCACGGTCAACGACCCCTGGGGCTATGGCGCTTCGCTCGAGTGGGCGACGTCGTGCCCGCCGCCGCGGCACAACTTCACCTCGATCCCGCGCATCCGCAGCGAGCGTCCCGCGTTCGACCTGAACCACCCGGAGGCGGCCGAGCACCCGGTCGCTGCTGCCGCCGACGGAAAGGGCCACTGACCCATGCGCGACAACATCGTCCTCTGGTGGATCCTCACCGCGTTCTTCGCCCTGATGGGCGTGACCTACACGGTCTGGAACCTCGTCGCCCACGCGGGCGAGCCGCCCGTCCGGGCGATCGAGTGGGTCGGCACCGTCGCCCTGTTCTTCGCGGCCTTCATGGGCGCGATGGTCGCCTTCTACCTGGACCGCACGCACAAGGCGCAGGGCGGAACGCTTCCCGAGGACATCCTCACCAGCGACATCGATGACGGCGACCCGGAGCTCGGCGAGTTCAGCCCGTGGTCCTGGTGGCCGATCGTGCTCGCCGGCGCAGCTGCGGTGGGCATGATCGCCCTGGCCGTCGGGGTGTTCCTCTTCCCGGTGGCGCTGGCGATCTTCGTCGTCGCGATCGTCGGCTGGGTCTACGAGTACTACCGCGGCCACTTCGCCCGCTGAGTCCTTCCGCACGAGGCCCCTGGAGCTCCTGGCTCCGGGGGCCTCGTCGTCTTGTGCCTGTGGATCGCGTGACGGTCACGGTGGGAGAGGGCTATCATCCCGATGGACGGCATGATCGGACGCCGTGAGGCATCGAGGGAGGCCACCGATGGACGGAGGCGATCTGGCGTCGCTCGGACAGGTGTCGCGCCGCGTCCGTGACATCGATGTCGCCGTCAGCTGGTACCGCGACGTCCTCGGCCTGCCGCACCTGTACACCTACGGCGACCTCGCATTCTTCGACCTGAACGGCACGCGGCTGTTCCTGAGCGCGGCGGACGACGGTGCGGGCGAGAGCGGCGAGTCGGTGCTGTACTTCCGCGTCGAGGACATCCACGCCGCCCACGAGGCCCTGACGGCGAAAGGTGTGGTCTTCCTCGACGCTCCGCACCTGATCCATCGTCATGACTCGGGTGTCGAGGAATGGATGGCGTTCTTCGCCGACCCCGACGGGCGCACCCTCGCGGTGATGGCGCAGACAGCACCCGTGGATTCCTCAGAGCCGGCGTCCTGAGCCGCTGCACGCCGCTGCGACGGCGCTCCTCATGACCTCTCTCCGAGGCGCGGGGGAGCGCGGGCGCTCAGGCCGTTGTGCGGATGCGCGGGATCCCGGTGAGCGGGTCCACCGGTCGACGATGGATCCCGTCCGCATTCTCGACGGGGTATCCCTCGCGCACCCAGTACTCGAAGCCGCCGATCATGAGCTTCACGTCGTAGCCGAGCTTGGCGAACTCCAGCGCGCCCTTGTCGCCGGCGTTGCACCCGGGGCTCCAGCAGTAGACCACCACGGGGGTGCCCTGAGGGATCTCCTGAGGCGCCCGGGCGGCGATCTCGCTGTAGTGCATATGGATCGCGTCGACGACACGCCCCTGAGCCCACGCCTCGTCGCTGCGCACGTCCACCACGGCGATGCGCTCACCGGACGTGCGGGCGGCGTGCAGGTCGCTCGCATCGGTCTCGAAGGCGAGCTTGGCGGCGAAGTGTTCGGCGGCAGAAGTCATGACGCCAGGCTACCGCGGGGGGGCGCGATGGCAACGACGAAGGCCCCGTCAGATGACGGGGCCTTCGTCGTGCGGGGGAGGGTTACTCGCCCTGCTCCTTCTTGGGCAGCGACTCCGGCGCGAGCGCGGAGCTCGGCGTGTTCGGCGTCTCGCTGACGTGCGTGGTGTCGACCGGCGCGATCTGGTCCTCGCTCACACCCGCGCGGGCGTGGGAGGCCACGATCTCATCGTGCGCGCCCTCGTTGACGTCGTGCAGCGCGTGGCGCTGGTGGGCGTCCGCGGCAGCGACCTCGGCCTGCGTGAGCGGGGAGAGGCGGTCCTCGAAGAACCAGCGCGACATCGACGAGCGCAGGTTCTGCGTCCAGGGGATGCGGCCCTTCGCGTTGGGGCGGACGACGAGCGGCTCGTACACCTCGGTGTCGATGAGCTTCCAGCGGTCGTACACGTCGACCGGCTTGTGCACCTCGATGAACTCGCCACCCGGGAGGCGGACGATGCGTCCGGACTCGTAGCCGTGCAGGACGATCTCACGATCCTTCTTCTGCAGGGCGATGCAGATCCGCTTCGTGACGAAGTAGCTGAGCACCGGGCCGATGAACAGCAGGGCCTGGAGCGTGTGGATCACGCCCTCCATCGTCAGCGAGAAGTGCGTCGCGATCAGGTCGGAGGATGCCGCCGCCCACAGGGTGGCGTAGAAGACCACGCCGGCGACGCCGATCGCGGTGCGGGTCGCCGCGGTACGGGGACGCTGTGCGATGTGGTGCTCGCGCTTGTCGCCGGTGAGCCACGCCTCGATGAAGGGGTAGACGGCGACGAGCACGATGAACAGGCCGAGCACGAGCACGGGGATGATGATCCCGAACGACCAGGTGTGGTCGAGGAACACCACGTCGAGGTTCGACGGCGCCAGGCGGAGCGCCCCGTCGGCGAAGCCGATGTACCAGTCGGGCTGCGTACCCGCCGAGACCGGAGAGGGGTCGTAGGGGCCGTAGTTCCAGATCGGGTTGATCTGGAAGAGCGAGGCGATCAGCACGATCACACCGAACGTGATGAACAGGAAGCCGCCCATCTTGGACATGTAGATCGGCATCATCGGGTAGCCGACGACGTTGTCCTCGGAGCGACCGGGGCCCGCGAACTGGGTGTGCTTGTTGATGACCATGAGCATCAGGTGCAGCACGACCAGGCCGATGACCAGCAGCGGCAGGATCAGGATGTGGAGCGTGTACAGGCGTCCGACGATCTGATCGCCCGGGAACTCGCCGCCGAAGAGCATGAACGAGGTCCAGGTGCCGATCAGGGGGAGACCCTTGATCATGCCGTCGATGATGCGCAGGCCGTTGCCCGAGAGCAGGTCGTCGGGGAGCGAGTAGCCGGTGAAGCCCTCGGCCATCGCGAGGACGAACAGCACGAAGCCGATCACCCAGTTCAGCTCGCGCGGCTTGCGGAACGCACCGGTGAAGAAGACGCGGAGCATGTGCACGCCGATGCCGGCCACGAACGTCAGCGCCGCCCAGTGGTGGATCTGACGGACCAGCAGGCCGCCGCGGATGTCGAACGAGATGCGCAGGGTGGAGTCGAGCGCGGCCGACATCTCCACGCCCCGCATCGGGGGGTAGGCGCCGGAGTAGTGCGTGGGCACCATCGAGGCCTGGAAGAAGAACGTCAGGAACGTGCCGGAGAGCAGCACGACGACGAAGCTCCACAGCGCGATCTCGCCGAGCATGAACGACCAGTGATCCGGGAAGATCTTGCGGCCGAGCTCCTTGACGAAGCCGGAGAGGCTCGTCCGCTCATCGATGTAGTTCGAGAGGCCGCCGACGAATCGGCCGCCCAGAGGCTCCTCCGAGGGCTTCTCCGAGGACTTCGGCTCGGTAACAGTTGCGGTGCTCAATGGCGCTCCCAGAAGCTCGGACCGACGGGTTCGTGGAAATCGCTCTGCGCGACGAGGTAGCCCTCGTCATCGACCGTGATCGGCAGCTGCGGCAGCGGACGCGCGGCCGGGCCGAAGATGACCTTGGCGTGCTCCGTGACGTCGAACTGCGACTGGTGGCACGGGCAGAGCAGGTGGTGGGTCTGCTGCTCGTAGAGCGCGACCGGGCAGCCGACGTGGGTGCAGACCTTGGAGTACGCGACGATGCCGTTGTACGACCAGCTCTTGCGCTCCTCGGACTCGATGAGCTGCTCGGGGAGCAGGCGCATGAGCAGCACGATCGCCTTGGCCTTCTCCTCGAGGTAGCCGTCCTCGTGGCCGATCTTCCCGAGCGGCTCGGGGATCACGTGCACGGCCGAGCCGATCGTGATGTCCGCGGCGCGGATCGGGGTGCCGTCGGGGTCGTGCGCCAGGCGCATGCCCTTCTCCCACATCGTGTGCTGCAGGAGCTTGACCGGCTGGCCCGCGATCGGGTTCTCCGGGGTGTCCTGGGGCGCGAGACCGCGGAACAGGGCCAGGCCGGGAACGACGGACGCCACGACGGCGGCGATGAGGGAGTTGCGGATCATGACGCGACGCCCGAAGCCGGACTCCTCGTTCGCGTCGGCGAACGCCTGGATGGCCGCCTCGCGGGTCGAGTCGCGACCGCGCGTCGGGTGGCGGTACTCGACGTGCTCCTTGTCGGCCATGATCGCCTTCGACCAATGGATCGCGCCGATGCCGAGGGCCAGCAGGGCGAGGGCGATGCCGAGGCCGATGAACAGGTTGTTGTAGCGCACGTCGATGAGCGAGCCGCTCTCGATCGGGAACAGCATGTAGGCGGCGACCGCCCAGATGCTGCCCGCGAGGGAGAGGTAGAAGAGCGTGTAGACCGTCCGGACGGCGGTCTTCATCGCCTTCGGATCCTGGTCGGTGATGCGCTCGCGGTGCGGGGGCAGTCCCGGGTTCTGCGCGGGATCGCTGACGTCGACGCTCAGCCCGGCCGGTGCCTGATAGGTCCGGTCAAGAGCGTGCGGGTCGTCGTGTGCCATGGTTCTCCTCGTACGTTCTTCGATATGCCGGCGTCAGTTGGACTTCGCCGTGATCCACACGGTGATGGCGACGAGTGCGCCGATTCCGAAGATCCAGATGAACAGGCCCTCCGAGACGGGGCCGAGGGATCCGAGATCCATGCCGCCGACCTGGGTCGCCTTCTGCTGGAAGAGCAGCGCGGAGATGATGTCGCGCTTGTCCTCGGGCGTCAGGTTCATGTCGCCGAAGACCGGCATGTTCTGCGGGCCGGTGACCATCGCCGCGTACATGTGCAGCGCGCTGGTCTTCATGAGGCCGGGGGCGTACTTGCCCTCCGTGAGGGCTCCACCGGCGCCGGCGACGTTGTGGCACATCGCGCAGTTGATCCGGAACAGCTCGGCGCCGTGGGCGACGTCGCCCTTGCCGTCGATGATCTTCTCGTCCGGGTAGGTCGGGCCGGGAGCGACCGACTGGACCCAGGCCGCGACGTTCTTGATCTGCTCCTCGGTGAACTGCGGGTGCTTCTGCGGGGCCTGCGGTCCCTGCATCTGCAGCGGCATGCGGCCCGTGGACATCTGGAACTCGACGGCCAGCTCGCCGACGCCGTAGAGGCTCGGGCCGGTCGCGGTGCCCTGCAGGTTCATGCCGTGGCAGGTCGCGCAGTTCGCCTGGAACAGCTTCTGGCCGTCCTCGGTCGACACCGCGGCGGTGACGGACGCCGGCTCGGTGGCGGCGAACGCCGCGCTCGCACCGGCGTAGACGCCGCCGGTGATCATCAGGCCTGCACCGATCAGCGCCGCTGCTGCCAGGGGGCTGCGACGGCCGGAACGGCGCTTCTTCTCACGTGCCATGTCGGGGATCCGCTCCGCTTCTTACTTGAGGAAATAGATGACGAAGAACAGCACGATCCAGACGACGTCGACGAAGTGCCAGTAGTAGGACACCACGATCGCGGTCGTCGCCTCCTTGTGCGTGAAGTTCTTGACGGCGAAGGCGCGGCCGAGGGTCAGCAGGAACGCGACCAGACCGCCCGTGACGTGCAGGGCGTGGAAGCCGGTGGTGATGTAGAACGCGGACGCGTACGAGTCGGCCGAGATCGGCATGCCCTCGGCGACGAGCTGCGAGTACTCCCACACCTGGCCGGACACGAAGAACGCGCCCATGATGAAGGTCACCCAGAACCAGGGGACCATGCCCCAGCGCTTGCGGCCCTTGTCGTTCACCGCCGTGTACGGCTGCATGCGCTCCGCGGCGAACACGCCCATCTGGCAGGTGAACGAGGACGCCACCAGGACCAGGGTGTTGATCGCGGCGAACGGCACATTCAGGTGCTCGGTGCGCGAGGCCCAGAGCTCCGGAGAGGTGCTGCGCAGAGTGAAGTAGATCGCGAAGAGTCCCGCGAAGAACATCACTTCACTGCCGAGCCAGACAATGGTTCCCACAGCCACCGGGTTGGGGCGCTTGATCGTTCTCGCCGCCGGGGCATACGTCGCTGAGGTCGTCACCTGTCCATTATGGCCGATCCGGGAGGCCGATTGTCGCACCGGCCGCGGCGGTTCAGCCCGTCGCAGGCTCGGTGCGACCTCGGAACCCGCCGCGAATCCCCTGAGAGCCGCGGCGTTGCGCGGGAGGGCGCGGATCCGCGACGGCGATCACGACTGCATCACATCGATAGGATCGCTGGCATGGCGGAAGCTCTGACCTGGCCCGATGTCCTCTCCACCCTCCTCGCCGGACGCGATCTCAGCGTCTACGAGTCCACCTGGGCCATGCGCCAGGTGATGCGCGGCCAGGCGACCGAGGCGCAGCTCGCGGGGTTCCTCGTCGGCCTGCGCGCGAAGGGGGAGACGATCGACGAGGTCGTCGGCTTCCGCGACGCGATCCTCGAGGCGGCCGTGCCGCTCCCGGTCTCCTCGGACGTCCTCGACATCGTCGGCACGGGCGGCGACCGCGTCGGCACCGTGAACGTGTCGACGACGGCCGCGATCATCATCGGTGCCACCGGGGTGCCGGTCGTCAAGCACGGCAACCGCGCAGCGAGCTCGTCGTCGGGTTCGTCCGACGTCCTCGGCGCGCTGGGTCTGCAGCTCACCCTCGACCCGCGGGCCGTCGCCGAGATCCTGGACCGCACCGGCATCACGTTCGCCTGGGCGGGGGCGTTCCACCCCGGCTTCAAGAACGCCGGCGCCGTCCGCGCCGAGCTCGGGGTGCCGACGGTCTTCAACATGCTCGGCCCGCTCTGCAACCCCGCACGCGCCGAGGCGAACGCCGTCGGCGTGGCCCAGCTGGACCGCGTGCCCCTCATCACGGGCGTGTTCCGCACGCGCGGCGCCACGGCGCTCGTGTTCCGCGGCGACGACGGACTGGACGAGCTGACGACCACCGGTCACAGCAGGATCTGGGAGGTCACCCGCGGCGACATCCACGAGCACGACCTGGATCCCCGGGACCTGGGCATCCCGCTCGCCGACCTCGCGGACCTCATCGGGGGATCCCCGGAGCACAACGCCGCAGTGCTGCGGCGCACGCTCGAGGGGGAGAAGGGGGCGGTGCGCGACATCGTGCTGTTGAACGCCGCGGCCGGGATCGTCGCCTACGAGCTGTCGCACGACGCGGCCCAGGCGCAGGTGCCGATCGTGCAGCGGCTGCGCGACGCGTACGGCCGGGCGGAGGCGGCCGTCGACGACGGCCGCGCTGTCGCGAAGCTGGACGCCTGGGTCGCGGCGTCGCGGGAGCTCGCGGCGGACTGAGCGGGCAGGAGGCAGGCATGGATCCCCAGGAGGCGCTGCTCGAGATCGCCCGGCTGCTCGAGCGGGAGCGGGCGTCGCGGTACCGCGCCAAGGCGTTCCGCGCCGCGGCCGAGACCTACGCGGGCCTTCCGGAGGACGCGCGACGGGATCCGGGCCGGATCCAGCAGGCGAAGGGGATCGGATCCTCCACGTTCGAGGTGATCCGCCAGGCGCTCGCGGGCGAGACGCCGTCGTATCTCGTCGAGCTGCGCGGCGAGGTCGAGCCGGAGATCGTCTCGGAGCTGCGCACGCGCCTGCGCGGCGACCTGCACGCGCACACCGAGTGGTCGGACGGGACGACGCCGATCGCGGCGATGGCCGACGCGGCGCGCGCGCTGGGGCACGAGTACCTCGCGATCACCGATCACTCGCCGCGGCTGCGCGTGGCGCGCGGCCTGACCGCGGAGCGCCTGCGGACCCAGCTGCCGCAGGTGCGGGCGCTGAGCGGGGACGGGCTCACGATGCTCACCGGCATCGAGGTAGACATCCTCGACGACGGGCGCCTGGACCAGGAGGATCGGCTGCTCGGCGAGCTCGACATCGTGGTCGCCTCGGTGCACTCCAAGCTGGCCATGGAACCCGCGCCGATGACCCGGCGCATGGTCGCCGCGGTCTCGAACCCGCGCGTCAGCGTGCTCGGACACGTCACCGGCCAGCTCGTGCAGGGGGATCGGGGCACGCGGCCGCCCTCGCGATTCGACGGCCGTGCCGTCTTCGAGGCGTGCGCCGAGCACGGCGTCGCCGTGGAGATCAACTCCCGTCCCGAGCGGCACGACCCGCCCGACGCGCTGCTCGCGCTCGCGCTCGAGATCGGGTGCCTGTTCTCGATCGACTCCGACGCGCACGCCCCCGGCCAGCTGTCGCTGCTGGACCACGGCGCCGAACGCGCCGAGCGCGCCGGGGTGCCCGCGGAGCGGATCGTGACGACGTGGGGGCTCGAGCGCCTGCTGCGCTGGGCCGGCTGAGGGGCCGGGTCAGGCCGTGCGGCTGAGCGCCTCCAGCGCGCGGGCCATCGACGTGCCCAGGTTCCAGCGCTCCGCGACGCCGACCGCGGCCGCGGTCTCCGCGGGGTCGAGCGGTCGCAGGGGCTCGTCGGGGACGGCGATGGGAAGCGCGGTCGCGACGCGCACCACGGTCGGGGCGACGTCGAGGTAGTCGGAGGCGGCGAGGATCTTCTTCGCGACGCCGGCCGACATGCCCTCCGCAGCCTCGGCCGCGGCACGGATCGACGAAAGGTCGCCGTGCACGGCGAGCAGGTTCGCGGCCGTCTTCTCGCCGACCCCGGCCACGCCGGGGAGCCCGTCGGACGCGTCGCCGCGCATCGTCGCGAAGTCGGCGTACTGGCTCGGGAGCACTCCGTACTTGCGCACCACCGCCTCCTCGGTGAGGTCCTCGAGGTTGCTCATGCCGCGGGCGGTGTAGACCACCCTGACTCCGCGGGCGTCGTCCACGAGCTGGAACAGGTCCCGGTCGCCCGTGATGATGTCGACGGGCATGTCCGCGACGGTCGCGAGGGTCCCGATCACGTCGTCGGCCTCGTGCTCCGCCACTCCGACGACCGGGATCCGCAGCGCCGCGAGCGCTTCGCGGATGATCGGGATCTGCGCTTCGAGCGGGTCGGGCACCTCTTCGACGTCCGCGCCGCCGGGCACGACCTCGACCACGCGGTGCGCCTTGTAGCTCGGGATGAGGTCGACCCGCCACTGCGGACGCCAGTCGTCGTCCCAGCAGGCGACGAGGTGCGTGGGCCGATAGGACGACACGAGCTTGGCGATCATGTCGAGGAGGCCGCGGGCCGCGTTGACCGAGGTGCCGTCCGGCGCCTTGACCGTGTCCGGCACGCCGTAGAACGCGCGGAAGTACAGGCTGGCGGTGTCGAGGAGGAGCAGCTTCGGCGCGGCGTCGGTCATCCCCACAGTCTGCCAGTGCTCGGCCGGTCCTGCGGGGGAGCGGGCGTGCGGGAACACGGCGCCGGTCAGCGGCGTTGTTCCCCGGGTGCGGGGAGGCGGTCCCGCGTCCGTGCGCCGGCTGCGAATGCGGTTTGCCGAGCCCGGGCGACCTGATAGCATGAAGTGTCACCCGCGGGGGCTTCCTCGCGCGTGCGTGACGAACAACACACATCCATTCCGCTGCGATGCGATCCTGTGCCCCCTCGAGGGCGTGCATCGCGGCCCGAGTATCCATCAACAAGGACAACCCACTACATGACTACCGCAACGGCCGCTCCGGCCACCAAGCAGGTCGCGATCAACGACATCGGATCTGCCGAGGACTTCCTGGCTGCGGTCGAGAAGACCCTGAAGTTCTTCAACGACGGCGACATCATCGAGGGCACGATCGTCAAGATCGACCGCGACGAGGTGCTGCTGGACGTCGGCTACAAGACCGAGGGCGTCATCCCCTCGCGCGAGCTGAGCATCAAGCACGACGTCGACCCCAACGAGGTCGTCTCCGTCGGCGACCAGGTCGAGGCCCTCGTCCTCCAGAAGGAGGACAAGGAAGGCCGTCTGATCCTGTCCAAGAAGCGCGCCCAGTACGAGCGCGCCTGGGGCGACGTGGAGAAGATCAAGGAGAACGACGGCGTCGTCACCGGTCAGGTCATCGAGGTCGTCAAGGGTGGACTCATCGTCGACATCGGCCTCCGCGGCTTCCTGCCGGCGTCGCTCATCGAACTGCGCCGCGTCCGCGACCTCACGCCGTACCTCGGCCAGGAGCTCGAGGCCAAGATCCTCGAGCTCGACAAGAACCGCAACAACGTGGTCCTGTCGCGCCGCGCCCTGCTCGAGCAGACGCAGTCCGAGTCGCGCACCACGTTCCTCAACAACCTGCACAAGGGCCAGGTCCGCAAGGGCGTCGTGTCGTCGATCGTGAACTTCGGTGCGTTCGTCGACCTCGGCGGCGTGGACGGCCTCGTGCACGTCTCCGAGCTGTCCTGGAAGCACATCGAGCACGCCTCCGAGGTCGTCGAGGTGGGCCAGGAGGTCACCGTCGAGATCCTCGAGGTCGACCTCGACCGCGAGCGCGTCTCCCTGTCGCTGAAGGCGACGCAGGAGGACCCGTGGCAGGTCTTCGCCCGCACCCACGCCATCGGCCAGGTCACCCCGGGCAAGGTCACCAAGCTCGTTCCGTTCGGTGCGTTCGTGCGCGTCGCGGACGGCATCGAGGGCCTCGTGCACATCTCGGAGCTGTCCAGCAAGCACGTCGAGCTGGCCGAGCAGGTCGTCTCGGTGGGCGAAGAGGTCTTCGTCAAGGTCATCGACATCGACCTCGAGCGTCGCCGCATCTCGCTGTCGCTGAAGCAGGCCAACGAGTCGGTCGACCCCTACGGCACCGAGTTCGACCCGGCCCTGTACGGCATGCTCGCCGAGTACGACGAGAACGGCGAGTACAAGTACCCGGAGGGCTTCGACGCCGAGACCGGCGCCTGGAAGGAAGGCTTCGACGCTCAGCGCGAGGCTTGGGAGCAGGAGTACGCGGCTGCCCAGGCTCGCTGGGAGGCGCACAAGGCCCAGGTGCTCAAGGCCGCCGAGGCCGAGGCCGCCGCGGGCGACGACTTCGGGGGCGCGCAGTCGTTCTCGAGCGACTCCGCCGGTGCCGGCACGCTGGCCGACGACGAGGCTCTCGCGGCTCTCCGCGAGAAGCTCTCTGGCGGCAACGCGTAAGCAGCCGATCCACGGAACGGGCCGTCACCTCGCCTTCGGGCGGGTGGCGGCCCGTTCCGCGTCCGAGTGCGGCCCGCCGGGTGCGGTCGGCTCGGACGCGGGGGCGTGTGAGGATGAAGGACATGGATCCTCTCGCATCGCACCCGCGCGCCGGCGCAGGAGCGCGGATCCGGATCCCGTGAGCTTCCCCGGCCATGCCCCCGGTTCCCCGCAGTACCGGAGACTCATCCTCGGCCTCTTCTTCGCCGGGATCGCGACCTTCGCGCAGCTGTACGCGCCGCAGGCGGTGCTGCCGCAGCTGGCCGCCGATCTGGGGGTCTCCCCGGCGACGGCCGCGCTGAGCGTCTCCGCGGCGACGCTGGGGCTCGCCGCCTCCGTGATCGGCTGGTCGGTGGTCGCCGATCGCATCGGGCGGGTGCCCGCGATGGCGATCGGCGTGATCGCGGCGACGGCGCTCGGTCTCGCCGCCCCCTTCGGCGGGAGCATCGTCCCGCTCCTCGCGCTCCGATGCGCCGAGGGCGTCGCCCTCGGCGCGGTCCCCGCCGTCGCCCTGGCGTATCTCGCCGAGGAGGTGGGGCCGCGGTATGCGGCAGCCGCGGCGGGAAGCTACATCGCGGGGACGACCGTCGGCGGGCTCGCCGGGCGGATCGTGTCCGGGCTAGTGGCCGAGGGGGCGGGGTGGCGGGCCGGCGTGTGGACGGCGACGGGCCTCTGCGCGGTGGCGACAGCGCTGTTCCTCTGGCTCGCGCCGCGCTCGCAGGGCTTCGTGCCCGTCCGTGCCCGGGCTGGACGGCGGGCGGGCGTCGCCACGCGCCTGCGGCGGCTGCTGGCCTCGCCTCGCCAGCTCGCGCTGTACGCTCAGGGGTTTCTGCTCATGGGCGCCTTCGTGGCGGTCTACAACTATCTGGGCTTCCACCTCGCGGCGCCCCCGTTCGCGCTTCCCGCATGGCTCGTGACCCTGCTGTTCGTCGCCTACCTCGCGGGAACGATCGCCTCGCCCTGGGCGGGTGTGCTCGCGTCGCGCGGCGGGAGGTATCCGGTACTGCTGGGCTCGATCGCGGTGATGGCGGGCGGTGCGCTGCTCATGCTGACCGCGAGCACGGTCGTCGTGATCGCCGGTCTCCTGCTCTTCACCGCGGGATTCTTCGGGGCGCATGCCGTGGCGTCGGGGTGGACCTCGGCCGCCGCCGAGCCCGAGAGCCGCGCTCAGGCGTCGTCGTTGTACTACTTCGCGTACTACGCCGGCTCGAGCCTGTTCGGGTGGGCGCTCGGCATCGCGTTCGGAGCCTGGGGGTGGAGCTGGTTCGCGGCGATCGTGATCGCGATGTGCGGTCTCGCCGCAGCCGCGGCGGGGACCGCGCTGCGCGGTGCCGATCCCTCCGCCCGCTGAGCCGCAGCCGTCGCCGCGCCGGCGGCGATCGCCCGCGTGCCAGACTGGCCTCATGCCCCTCATCGCACTCACCGGCGGCATCGCGTCGGGCAAGTCCACGATCGCGGCCCGGCTCGCGGAGCACGGCGCGGTCATCGTCGACGCGGATCGGATCGTGCGCGAGGTGCAGACGCCGGGATCCCCGGTGTTCGCGCGCATCGCAGCGGAGTTCGGCGACGAGATGATCGCCCCCGACGGTCAGCTGGACCGTGCCGCCCTCGGCGCCCGGGTGTTCGGCGACGCGGAGGCGCTCGGCCGGCTGAACGCCATCGTGCACCCCGCGGTGAAGGCGGAGTCCCAGCGTCGCTTCGCGGCCGCGAAGGAGGCGGATCCGGAGGCGGTCGTCGTGTACGACGTGCCGCTGCTCGTCGAGGCGCGCGCGGACGACCCCTGGGACCTCATCGTCGTCGCCGATGCGCCCGCCGCGCTGCGCGAGGACCGGCTCGTGCGGCAGCGGGGGCTGGACCGCGCCGAGGCGGCCAAGCGCATCGCCTCGCAGGTGCCGGACGAGCGACGGCGCGAGATCGCCGATGTGCTGATCGACACCTCGGGCGACCTCGCCGACACGATCCGGCAGACGGATGCGCTGTGGCGGACGCTGACCGGGGCCGCGCCCCGATGACCGGTCTCCTGTCCGCCTACGACGAGCAGTTGCGCGGAGCGGCTGAGCTGCGCGGCGCGGCCGACGTGCGCACGATCGGTCCGGTCGTCGTCGGGGTGTTCCCCGGAGGAACCGGGTTCGCGAGCTATCGCGATCTCGCCGGTCTCGGGGAGCGGCGGATCCGGTCTCTCGTCGGCGAGGTGCGCGCGCACTTCGCCGGATCGCCGGAGGTCGTGACCGCCGAGTGGAAGACCCGCGGTCATGACATCGCCCCCGGGCTCGACGCCGCCCTGCGGGATGCCGGCTTCGTGCCGGAGGAGGCGGAGTCGGTGATGCTCGGCGAGGCGGTCGCGCTCTCCGTCGACGTGCCGATTCCCGACGGCATCGTGCTCCGGGAGGTCCGCGACGCGGACGGCATCCGGGCGATGGAGCGGATGCAGGCGGAGGTCTTCGGGCATGGCGACGGCGACGCGCGGGCTGCGCACATGATCGCACGCATCGCGGCGGGCGACGACGTCGTGCTCTGGATCGCGGAGGCAGAGGGGCAGGTGATCAGCGCCGGAAGGCTGGAGCCGGTGCCGGGCACCGACTTCGCGGGGATCTGGGGCGGAGCGACGGTCGGGGAGTGGCGCGGACGCGGTGTCTATCGGGCGCTGACCGCGAAGCGGGCTCAGGCGGCCCTCGCTCGCGGCCTGCGTCTCCTGCACTCCGATTCGACGGAGTTCTCCCGTCCGATCCTGGAACGCGCCGGGATGCGCAAGGTCACCACCACGACGCCGTATGTGTGGGCCAGGGCGGACGGCTGAATCGGCGCATCACGGGGCGATTCTGCGCCGTCGGTTTGTTCACCTGCTTTGCACTATGTTGTCGACCGGTATATCCTGAAGGTTCGGGCAGTGCGGGGAAGCGCTGTGGGGACGCCGGCGAGAGCCCGGGAATCCGGCCATCCGCTGCGCCGCGTCTCCGTCGCGCATCGAACTCGCGAGGTGCGCGATCTCGGTTCCCGAGCCCTTCGGCTCGACCGATCTCTGGAGTGCACCATGACCGACGTCAAGAGCGGCTTCTCCCGCCGCACCATGATCAAGGGCGCCGCCTGGTCCGTGCCCGTCGTCGCCGCCGCGTTCGCCGCGCCGATGGCGGCAGCCAGTGCCAGCCCGCAGGCTGAGCTGCGCTTCTTCCTCACCGCGGGAGAGGTGATCGGGCAGGGCGCCTCCACCGGTCAGATCCGCTCGAACGGCGTGCGCATCTCGCCGGCCGACCCGAGCGCGCCCAAGGTGGTCGCGGCGGGGACCGTCTTCGAGATCACCATCGAATACCACGGGACGAACCCGGCGTTCGACTTCCTGAAGACGCCCTACGGGGTCGACTGGAACAAGCAGCAGAGCCAGGGCTGGACCTTCACGACGATCAGCTCGACCAAGCTCGTGCTGTCGTACGTGACGAGCGCCGACTCGACGGAGCCGACCGGGACCTCGTTCTCGTGGGTGCTCGATCCTTCCGTGCGCCCCGAGGACGGATCCATCACCTTCTCCGGTGTCGCCTCGATCGCGCGCGGCGGGGACTACCCGGACGGAGGCGTGATCCCGAACCTCATCGTGGACCCGAACGGCGGCACCGGCTCGCTGAGCGGTCCGACGGCGGGGTCCTGGCCCGTCTGAGCCTTCGCTTCGACCAGGGGCCTCCCGCCCGGTGCGGGAGGCCCCTGGTCGTCTCCGCGTCCGCTCCGGGAATCCGGGCGCGCCTCTCCTCAGCGGGATTCCGCTGGACGCGGATCCCGGCCCCGATGTCGGAGGGGCCGCCTACCCTGGAAGCATGCAACCCACACGTTCGGTCCGGCCGTTCGAAGTCGTCTCGGAGTACGCGCCCGCCGGTGATCAGCCGCAGGCGATCGCCGAGCTCGCGGCACGCATCAACGCGGGCGAGACCGACGTCGTCCTGCTCGGCGCCACCGGTACGGGCAAGTCGGCGACCACGGCGTGGCTCATCGAGCAGGTGCAGCGCCCCACGCTCGTGCTCGCGCACAACAAGACCCTCGCGGCCCAGCTCGCGAACGAGTTCCGCGACCTCATGCCGAACAACGCCGTCGAGTACTTCGTCTCGTACTACGACTACTACCAGCCCGAGGCCTACGTGCCGCAGACGGACACCTTCATCGAGAAGGACTCGTCGGTCAACGCGGAGGTCGAGCGCCTGCGGCACTCCACGACGAACTCCCTGCTCAGCAGGCGAGACGTCGTCGTCGTCTCGACCGTCTCCTGCATCTACGGCCTCGGCGCGCCGGAGGAGTACCTGCGCGCGATGGTCGCTCTGCAGGTCGGGGAGCGCTACGACCGCGATGCGCTCATCCGGCAGTTCATCGCCATGCAGTACAACCGCAACGACGTCGACTTCTCCCGGGGCAACTTCCGTGTGCGCGGCGACACGATCGAGATCATCCCGGTCTACGAAGAGCATGCGATCCGCATCGAGCTCTTCGGGGACGAGATCGAGGCGCTGTACTCGCTGCATCCCCTGACGGGAGAGGTGATCGCGCGGCTCGATTCGGTGCCGATCTTCCCGGCCTCGCATTACGTGGCGGGAACCGACGTGGTGCAGCGCGCCATCGGGCAGATCGAGGACGAGCTGACCGAGCGCCTCACCGAGCTCGAGCGCCAGGGCAAGCTTCTGGAGGCGCAGCGCCTGCGCATGCGCACGACGTTCGATCTCGAGATGCTGCAGCAGCTCGGGTTCTGCTCGGGCATCGAGAACTACTCGCGGCACATGGACGGCCGAGAGGCCGGAGAACCCCCGCACACTCTCCTCGACTTCTTCCCCGATGACTTCCTGCTCGTCATCGACGAGTCCCACGTCACCGTGCCGCAGATCGGCGCGATGTACGAGGGCGACGCCTCGCGCAAGCGCACCCTCGTCGATCACGGGTTCCGGCTGCCGAGCGCGCTGGACAACCGCCCGCTGCGGTGGGACGAGTTCACGAAGCGCATCGGGCAGACCGTCTACCTGTCCGCGACCCCCGGCAAGTACGAGATGGGCATCGCCGACGGCGTGGTCGAGCAGATCATCCGGCCGACGGGACTCGTCGATCCGGAGATCGTCGTGAAGCCGTCGAAGGGGCAGATCGACGATCTGCTCGAGGAGATCCGGATCCGCGTCGCCCGCGACGAGCGCGTCCTCGTCACCACGCTCACCAAGAAGATGGCGGAGGAGCTGACCGACTTCCTCGGCGAGCACGGTGTCAGGGTGCGCTACCTGCACTCCGACGTCGACACTCTGCGCCGCGTCGAGCTGCTCACCGAATTGCGGGCCGGTGTCTACGACGTGCTCGTCGGCATCAACCTGCTCCGGGAGGGACTCGACCTTCCCGAGGTCTCGCTGGTCGCGATCCTCGACGCCGACAAGGAAGGGTTCCTGCGCAGCGGCACGTCGCTCATCCAGACCATCGGGCGCGCGGCGCGCAACGTCTCGGGGCAGGTGCACATGTACGCCGACACGGTCACCGATTCGATGGCGAAGGCGATCGAGGAGACCGAGCGGCGCCGTGAGAAGCAGATCGCCTACAACACGGCGAACGGCATCGACCCGCAGCCGCTGCGCAAGCGCATCGCGGACATCACCGACGTGCTGGCGCGCGAAGGCGCCGACACCGCGGAGCTGCTGTCCAAGCGCACGAAGTCGGGGCGGGGCAAGTCGCCCACGCCGAACCTGCGCCGCGAGGGCATCGCTGCGGAAGGGGCGGTGCAGCTCGAGGAGACGATCGCGGACCTGTCGTCGCAGATGCTCGCCGCGGCAGGGGAGCTCAAGTTCGAGCTCGCGGCCCGACTGCGCGACGAGGTGCAGGACCTGAAGAAGGAGCTGCGGGCGATGGAGCGGGCCGGGCACGCCTGAGCCGCGGCGCGAAGAGGCGGAGGTCGGCGGATGGCGGATGCGGCGGTGATGGAGCTGGCGGACCGGATCCGCGCGCTCCTCGGCGGCGACGGCGAGATCGAGGAGCGGGCGATGTTCGGCAGCCGCGCGTTCCTGAGCGGCGGACGGATCCTGGTCGGCGCACGTGCGGGCGGGACCCTGCTGGTGCGCGTGGCGTCGGAACGGGCGGCTGTGCTGCTCACCGAGCATGGCGTGTCCCGGGCGGTGATGGGGGCGCGCACGATGAGCGACAACTGGCTCGACGTCGCCGCCGAGGTCGTCGCGGACGATGCGGCGCTCATGGAGTGGATCGACATCTCCCGGGAGGACGCGGACGACAACGGGCGCAACGGGTGATGCGGCGCCGCTGACGGGCTGCGTGCTCGTCAGGGGCAGTGCATCAGCGGCTTCGGTCCGCTGCGGTCGATCTCGTGCTCCGTCATCGGCGCGCCGCACAGCGGGCAGCCGCGTTGCGCGCGCTCCGCGGCAGAGGGCGGCGGGGTCGCCTCGTACGGGCCCACGGAGGCGGGGCCGGCGAACCGGATGAGGTTCGTGTTGATCCAGGCGTACAAGCCGCCCGCCTCGCGGATGCGCTGGCGGAGCGGCGGATGCTCGGTCGGAGAGTTCACCATAACCCTTAGTGTACTAATGATTAGGGCATTTGGTACCATCGGGTCGTGACCGAGACGACGACCGACGATCTGCTCCGGCTGGACAGTCAGCTCTGCTTCGCGCTGGTGACGGCGGCGCGCAACGTCGTCGCGATCTACCGGCCGATCCTCGAGCCGCTCGGGCTCACCCACCCGCAGTACCTCGCCATGCTGGCGCTGTGGGAGCAGTCTCCCCGGTCGCTCGGCGATCTCGCCACGGCGCTGGCCATGGACCCCGCCACCGCCTCGCCCCTGGTGAAACGGCTGGAGGCGGACGGCCTGATCGAACGGCGTCGCAGCACCTCGGACGAGCGTCGGCTCGATATCGCCCTCACGGAGAAGGGGGCGGGACTGCGCCGGAAGGCGCTGGACGTGCCGCAGCAGGTGATGGCGCGACTGGGCATGACGGTGGCCGAGGTCGAAGCCGTCCGCGATGCGCTCACCCGGTTCGCGGGGGCCGTGGAGCTCTGACGCGCCGCGGGACGGCGACACCGCAGACGCCGGTGCGGCACCGCATAGGGTGAGGGCATGGTCCGCGCCGACCCGCGTCATCGCACGCTCCCGCTACCGGGAGCGCTGGCGATCGTGGTGCTGGTGGCGGTGCTGCTCATGGCCGTCGCATCGCTGCAGGGCGTGCCGAGGTTCGGCGAGATCGGACTCGGCGGGCCGATCCCGCAGCCCGCGCACACCGCGACTACGCAGGCGTCGGGGGCACCGATCCCGCAGGAGCTGCCCGGGAACCCGGTGTGGGCGACCATCGCCTCGGTGATCGCGGTCCTCGTCGCGCTGGCCGGGCTGGCGACCCTCGGCTGGTTGCTCTGGCGTGCGATCCGGGCGCTCTGGTCGGCACGCCCGCTGAACCGTCGAGCCGGCGGCGACGTCGGCCTCGGCCGGAGCACGGCGGCCGCGGAGGAGGCGGTCGATGCGGAGAAGATCCGCGATGCGGCGGCGGACGCGCAGGGGGCGATCGAGGCCCACCGCGATCCTGGCGATGCGATCATCGCGGCCTGGGTGAGCCTGGAGGAGGCGTCCGCGCGCTCGGGCCGCCGAAGGGCGGACTCGGAGACGCCCGGAGAGTTCACCGTGAGGATCCTGAGTGGCAGGCCCGGTCTCGACGCCGAGCTGCGCACGTTGCTCGGACTCTACGAATCCGTGCGCTTCGGCGGCTGGTCGGCGGACGAGGACGCACGGGGAGCGGCGCGACGCTGCCTCGCCGCGATCGAGGAGGGGTGGCGATGAGAGGCCGGGTCCTGATCGTCGTCGTCTGGATCGCGCTCGGCATCCCCGTCGCCCTGCTGCTCGCGTTCCTCGGCGTCCCGCTCGAGTTCGCGGTCGCCTGGATCCTCGTCTTCGCCGCGGCGCTCCTCATCGCCCGGCAGAACTTCCTCGACGAGTCCGGCCCGTGGCCGCCCGCACCTCCGGACATCCCTCGCCGGGGTTCGGACGTGTCCCGCCTCGCCTGGTCGATCGACTCCCGCACCGGCGCGGTGGGGCCCTCGCTGCGACAGCGGATCACCGCGCTCGCCGACCGGCGCCTCCGTGCGCACGGCGTGCAGCTCGACACGGCGGAGGCGAGCGCCGTCGACGCCGTCCTCGGCCCGGGGGTGCACGCGGCGCTCACCGGGCCGGTCCTGCGGCGCGCAGAACTCGAACGGCTCCTGCAGGCGCTGGAGCACGACCCCGTCCCCTCGACCCTGGAGAGACCATGATCCCGGAGCAGACGAACGGCGACGTCGCCTCGATCACGCAGACGGCCGCACGCGTCCTCGAGGGCGTGCGCACCGCGGTGGTCGGCATGGACGAGCCGCTCACGCTCGCCCTCGCTACGATCCTCGCCGGCGGGCACGTGCTGTTCGAAGACGTCCCAGGCCTCGGGAAGACGCTCGCCGCCCGCAGCCTCGCCTCCGCGCTCGGGCTGGAGTTCCGCCGGCTGCAGTGCACCCCGGACATGCTCCCAGGGGACGTCACCGGCTCCTTCGTCTACGCCCCGGACACCGGCGAGTTCCGGTTCCGTCCGGGGCCGATCTTCACCGGACTGCTGCTCGCGGACGAGATCAACCGGACCACTCCCAAGACGCAGTCGGCGATGCTCGAGGCGATGGCAGAGCGCCAGGTGACCGTCGAGGGGCGGCGCTATCCGCTGCCGGAGCCCTTCCACGTGATCGCGACCTCGAACCCGATCGAGTACGAGGGCACATATGCGCTGCCCGAGGCCCAGCTCGACCGGTTCATGGTGCGTCTCGCGGTGGGGTATCCGGACCAGGACGACGAGGCCGGCATCGTCGCTCAACGGGTCCGACGGCAGCGCGAGCTCGCCGAAGTGGCGGCGGTCATCGATGCGGCCGAGCTGATCCGGATCCAGGCCGAGGTCGAGCGGATCCACGTCGAGCCGGATCTCATCCGCTACGCCGTCGCGCTCACCCGCGGCACCCGCACGGCTCCGAACGTCGCCGTCGGGGCCTCGCCGCGCGGATCCCAGGCGCTGATCCTGCTCGCGCGGGCCGTCGCCGCCGTCGAGGGGCGCGGCTACGTGCGCCCCGACGATCTGAAGCGCATCGCTGTCCCGGTGCTCGCGCACCGGCTCACTCTCACGCCCCAGGCCTGGGCGCAGGGAGTGGATCCGGCGGCGGTCGTCGCCGCCGTCGTCGGCGCGACCCCGGTCCCGCCCACGGTCGCGGGGGAGAGCGCGATCCGCGCATGACCGAGGACCGCCGCGTGCAGAGCGCTCCGCTGCGCTGGTACAGGACGCCGGTGCTCGCCTGCGCGCTCGCCGGGGGCGTGCTCCTCGCCGGTGCCGGGCTCGTGCTGGGCCGGCCGGATGTGATCGCGACCGGCCTGCCGCTCGCCCTCGCCGGCGTGTGGGCCCTGCTGCGGCCGCCGAGGGCCGGATCGGTGGGAGTGGCGCTGAGCGTGGATGTCGAGGCCGACCCCGGCACCGTGGCGGGGCGGGTCGACGTGTCCGGTGCGGCGGAGTGGTTCCAGCTCGTGATCGATCAGGGCGGCGAGCGCACCGGGGCGGTCGAGACGACGGCGGGCACGGCGGCGACGACCCGCACCAGGCTCCTGCACTCGGGTCCGGCGGAGGCACTCGCGGTGACGGCTCGCACCCTGCACGCGGACGCCTGCTGGGCGAGCGCGGCGGCCCTTCGGGCGGACGCGATCTGGAACGCCGCTCCTCGCGTGCGTCCGACGGCGGAGCTCCCGCTCTCGCCGCGTCTGCTCGGCCTGCACGGCGGGCACGAGGGGCGTCGCGGCGGCACCGGCGGGGACTTCCGCGACATCCATCCGTTCGCGCCGGGCGATGAGCTGCGCCGCGTGGACTGGCGCGCCACGGCACGCATGGCGAGGCGTCCAGGCGACCTCCTGGTGCGGAGGACCAACGCGCTCAGCGACAGCGCGGTCGTGATCGCCCTGGACGCGGCCGACGACCTGGGCGCCGTCGTGGCGACCTGGGGGAGCGGCGCCACCGCGCGCAGCGGACCGACCTCGATGGATCTCGGGCGGGAGGTGGCGCTGTCCGTCGCGACTTCGGCCATCGGCGACGGCGACCGCGTGGCGTTCCATGCTCTGACGCCGGGCGGACGCTCGCTGCGCAGCGGTTCCGGCGCGCGCCATCTCGAGCGGCTGCGCGGCGTGATCGCCGGCACCGGGCCGGACGGCGACGGCACGCGCTTTCGGCGCACGCCGCCGGTGCCGCCGGGATCCATCGTGTTCGTGCTGTCCACGTTCTTCGACGGGGCGGCGGCGGATCTCGCGCTGCGGTGGAGCGCCGGAGGCCAGTCGGTGGTCGCGGTCGACGTGCTGCCGCAGCCGCAGACGGACCGCTTGACCCCCGCTCAGAACCTCGCGATGCGGACCCTCCTGCTCGAGCGGGCGGGAGTGCTGCAGGATCTGCGCGGCGCCGGGGTCGAGGTCGTCTCCTGGGCGGCCGACGATGCCGTGACCGAACTGCGGGTCGCGGCGCGCCGCGCGCGTCGGACGCACGGACGAGGGGCGCGGCGATGATGCGACGGCACGAGATGCGGGTGCCGGGAGCCGTGCCCGGCGCGGTGCTGCGCCTCGGGGCCGCCGCGGTCGTCCTGGGCGGCGTGCTGCTGCTGAACCCCTATCCGATGTGGCGCGCGATCGCGACCATCGCCGTGGCGGTGGCGGTGCTGCTCCCGCGGTCCCTGGCGTCCTGGGCCGGGATCGCGTGCCTGGCCCTGGGGGTGATCCTGGTCGAGCCGTCGCCGGGGCGGACCGCGATCGCCGTGCTGCTCATCCATCTCGCGCACGTGCTGTCCGCCTGGGCCTGGGCCGTGCCCTGGCGCTCGCGGATCCGGCTCGTCGTGCTGATTCCGGGCATCCGTCGCCTGCTGGTGATCCAGGCGATCGCGCAGTCGGCCGCACTGCTCGTGGTCCTCGCCGTCCCGCCCCTGCACGGCCCGGGCTTCGCCTGGCTCGCACCGCTCGGAGCGGCCGTGCTGACGGCGGCCAGCGCCCTCGCCCTGCATCTGTCGTGGGGGAGGGGCTGACCTCGTCCGGCACCCCCGCAGGCCTCGACGAGCCGCCGGTACCCGGGGCTCCCGGAGCCAATGTCGGTGGCCGCTCCTAGACTTGACGGGTGCCGATCGTACCCGTAACCAGCCCTGGAAGACTCAGCGTCCGTGGCGCTCGTGTCCACAACCTCCGCAACGTCGACCTCGAGATCCCGCGCGATTCCCTCGTGGTCTTCACCGGCCTCTCCGGGTCCGGGAAGTCGAGCCTCGCCTTCGACACGATCTTCGCCGAGGGGCAGCGCCGATACGTCGAGTCGCTCAGCGCCTACGCCCGGCAGTTCCTCGGCCAGGTCGACCGGCCCGACGTCGACTTCATCGAGGGACTCAGCCCTGCGGTGTCGATCGATCAGAAGTCGACCAACCGCAACCCGCGCTCGACGGTGGGCACGATCACCGAGATCTACGACTACATGCGCCTGCTCTGGGCGCGCATCGGCGTGCCGCACTGCCCGCAGTGCGGCGAGCGCATCCAGCGTCAGACCGTGCAGCAGATCGCGGATCAGCTCATGGAGCTGCCCGAGCGCACCCGGTATCAGATCGTCGCGCCCGTCGTGAGCCAGAAGAAGGGCGAGTTCGTCGACCTGTTCCGCGAGCTCGGAGCCAAGGGCTACGCGCGGGCGATCGTCGACGGCGAGCTCATCCAGCTCGCCGAGCCGCCCGTGCTCAAGAAGAGCTACAAGCACGACATCGGCGTGGTGGTCGACCGGCTCGTCGCCGCTCCCGACCTCCTGGGCCGGGTCACGGACTCTGTGGAGACCGCGCTCGGACTGGCCGGGGGCGTCATCCAGGTCAACTTCGTGGACGAGGAGGGCGACGACGCCTGGCAGTCGTTCTCCGAGAAGCTGGCCTGTCCCAACGGGCACGCGATCACCCTCACCGAGATCGAGCCGCGCACCTTCTCGTTCAACGCGCCGTTCGGCGCCTGCCCCGCCTGCTCCGGACTCGGCACCCGGATGTCGGTCGACCCCGACCTCATGCTCGGCGACGAGTCGCTGTCGATCCGCGAGGGCGCGATCATCCCCTGGACGACGCAGGGCAAGGGACTGTTCCAGTACTACGAGCGCCTGCTCGAGGGGCTTGCCGTAGATCTCGACTTCTCGCTCGACACGCCCTGGCAGGACCTGCACTCCGATGTGAAGGAGGCGGTGCTGCACGGCGAGAACTACAAGGTCACCGTCAAGTGGAAGAACCGGTACGGCCGCGAGATGCGGTACTCGTCCGGCTTCGAGGGTGTGGTGCCGTACATCGAGCGCCAGTACCAGCAGGCCGAGAGCGACACCCAGCGCAGCCGCTGGGGCGAGTACCTGCGCGAGGTGCCCTGCCCGGTGTGCGACGGCGACCGGCTCAAGCCCGAGGTGCTCGCCGTGCAGGTGCACGGGCACTCGATCGCCGAGGTGTCCCACAAGAGCCTCGCCGAGGCGCAGGACTTCATGCAGCGTCTCGAGCTCAGCCCGCGCGAGGCCAAGATCGCCGCGCAGGTGCTGCGCGAGATCCGCCTCCGTCTCGACTTCCTGCTGCAGGTCGGCCTGTCCTACCTGAATCTCAGCCGCTCCGCCGGATCGCTCTCCGGCGGCGAGGCCCAGCGCATCCGTCTCGCGACCCAGATCGGATCGGGACTCACGGGCGTGCTGTACGTGCTCGACGAGCCGTCGATCGGCCTGCACCAGCGCGACAACCGTCGTCTCATCGAGACCCTCCTCACACTGCGCGATCTGGGGAACACGCTGATCGTCGTCGAGCACGATGAGGAGACGATCGAGGCCGCGGACTGGGTGGTCGACATCGGCCCCGGCGCGGGCGTGAACGGCGGACTCGTCGTGCACTCCGGTCCCTATGAGGCTCTGCTGCGCGAGAAGTCCTCGATGACGGGCGACTACCTGGCGGGGCGCCGCGAGATCCTCACGCCGAAGAAGCGGCGCCGCATCGACCGCAAGCGCATGCTCAGCGTGGTCGGTGCGAAGGAGAACAACCTCCGCAACGTGACGGCGGACTTCCCGCTCGGCGTGCTGACGGCCGTCACGGGCGTGAGCGGATCGGGCAAGTCGTCGCTCGTGAACGACATCCTCTACCGGGTGCTCGCCTCGCGGCTGAACGGTGCGCGCACCGTGCCGGGCAAGCACACCAGGGTCACGGGGCTGGACAACCTCGACAAGGTCGTGCACGTCGACCAGGCCCCGATCGGCCGCACCCCGCGGTCCAACCCCGCGACCTACACGGGCGTGTTCGACCGGATCCGCACGCTGTTCAGCGAGACGCCGGAGGCCAAGGTCCGCGGCTATCAGCCGGGGCGGTTCAGCTTCAACGTCAAGGGCGGCCGCTGCGAGGCGTGCTCCGGTGACGGCACGATCAAGATCGAGATGAACTTCCTGCCCGACGTCTACGTGGACTGCGAGGTGTGCCACGGCAAGCGGTACAACCGCGACACGCTGGCGGTGCACTACAAGGGCAAGAACATCGCCGAGGTGCTGGAGATGCCGATCGAGGAGGCTGCGGAGTTCTTCGAGCCGATCCAGGCGATCCACCGCTACATGAAGACCCTCGTCGACGTGGGTCTGGGCTACGTGCGGCTCGGCCAGTCGGCGACCACGCTGTCCGGCGGCGAGGCGCAGCGCGTCAAGCTCGCCACCGAGCTCCAGCGCCGCAGCAACGGCCGCTCGATCTACGTGCTCGACGAGCCGACGACCGGTCTGCACTTCGAAGACGTGCGCAAGCTGCTCGAGGTGCTGAACGGACTCGTGGACAAGGGCAACACGGTCATCGTGATCGAGCACAACCTCGACGTCATCAAGTCGGCGGACTGGGTGATCGATCTCGGTCCCGAGGGCGGGTCCGGCGGAGGCCAGGTCATCGCGACGGGCACGCCGGAGCAGGTCGCGCGCAACGCCGACAGCCACACCGGCGCGTTCCTCGCGGAGATCCTCGACGCCTCCGTCGCCGCCGGGCGGCCCGGTGCGCGGCGGGCGCTCGAGCGCAAGGCGGGCTGATGGCCGCAGAGCTTCCGTACAAGCCGAGGCCCGGAGAGATCCCGACCGATCCCGGCGTGTACCGGTTCCGCGACGCGCAGGGGAGGGTGCTCTACGTCGGGAAGGCGAAGAACCTCCGTCAGCGGCTGTCCAACTACTTCGCTCCGCTGCGCACTCTGCACGAGCGCACGCGGCGGATGGTCACCACGGCGGCGTCCGTGGAGTGGACGGTCGTGCCCACCGATGTGGACTCGCTGCAGCTCGAGTACATGTGGATCAAGGAGTTCGATCCGCCCTTCAACGTGCGCTACAAGGACGACAAGTCCTATCCGTTCATGGCGATCACGCTCGCCGACGAGGCTCCGCGCGTCATCGTGACGCGCAATCGGCGGATCCCGGGCGCGAAGTACTTCGGCCCCTATCCGAAGGTGTGGACCGTCCACGACACGATCGACCAGATGATCAAGGTCTTCCCGATCCGCACCTGCAGCGACGCCAGCTATCGCAAGGCGATGGCGACCGGCCGGCCGTGCTTCCCCGGTCAGATCGGCAAGTGCGGCGGCCCCTGCTCGATGACCGTGACGATCGCGGAGCACCGTGCGATGGTCGACGACTTCATCGCGTTCATGGAGGGCGGCGACGAGCGCTTCACGCGGGACCTCACGCGGCGGATGCAGGAGGCGTCGGCGGCGATGGACTACGAGAGCGCGGCGAAGTACCGGGATCGGCTCGCGTCGATCGACGCGGTGCTGGGGCGCAGCGCCCTCGTGCTGCCCCAGGACGAGGATGCGGATCTGTTCGGCATCGCCGAGGACGAGCTGTCGGCTGCGATCCAGCACTTCGTGATCCGCGGCGGACGCGTCCGCGGTGTGCGCGCCTCGACGCTCGACAAGGAGATCGACATCGCAGGCGCCGATCTGGTCGACCAGATCCTGCAGCGGGTCTACGGGGAGGCGAACGGCGAGCAGGTCCCGCGAAGGGTGCTCGTGCCGGCGCTGCCCGACGACTCGGCAGAGCTGGAGGAGTGGCTGCGGGAGCGCCGCGGGAAGAAGGTCGAGATCGCTGTCGCCCAGCGCGGACAGCGTGCCGAGCTGATGCGGAATGCGACCCTCAACGCCCAGCAGGCCCTGATCCGCCACAAGACGCGCCGATCGAGCGACTACACGACGCGCACCCAGGCGCTCACCGATCTGCAGGAGGCGCTGGGGCTCGACGAGGCACCGCTGCGCATCGAGTGCTACGACATCTCGCACCTGGGCGGCACGAACGTCGTGGCCTCCATGGTCGTGTTCGAGGACGGCCTGCCGCGCAAGGACCAGTACCGCTCGTTCAACATCGCGGAGACCACCGACGACACCGACTCGATGTACCAGGTGCTGCGCCGCAGGCTCGCGCACATCGACGCTCCCGAGGAGGCCGAGGAGGCTCCCCTGATCGGCGAAGACGGCGAGGAGCTGGTGGTCTCCGAGCGACGTCGGCCACGGTTCGCGTATCCGCCCCAGCTGCTCATCGTCGACGGAGGCAAGCCCCAGGTCGAAGCGGCCGCGCGTGCCCTCCGGGATGCCGGACGAGCCGACATCGCCCTCTGCGGCATCGCCAAGCGGCTCGAGGAGCTCTGGCTCCCCGGCGAGGACTACCCCGTGATCCTGCCGCGGACCAGCGAAGCGCTCTACCTCGTGCAGCGCCTGCGCGACGAGGCCCACCGGTTCGCGATCATGCACCAGCGCAAGCGGCGCAGGCGCGACATCGCCTCGATCCTCGGTGAGGTCCCCGGTCTCGGAGCGGCGCGGATCAAGGCCCTGCTGCGGCACTTCGGCTCCGTGGCGGCGCTGCGACGCGCGACGACGGCGGAGATCCAGGAGGTGCAGGGCATCGGGCCCGCTCTCGCCGACGCCATCCGCGCGCATCTCGCGGGCTCCGCCGGAGAACCCGTGCCGGTGACGGCGGGAGACGGCGTCGGATCCACTTCCGGTGCGTCGTCGACCCCGGCTTCTGGCTAGGCTGGAGCAGAGCGAGGAGGAGAGCAGATGAGCGCCGACCAGGGGGAGTTCCTGATCGTCACCGGAATGTCGGGCGCGGGCCGCTCGACCGTCGCGAACGCGCTCGAGGATCTCGGCTGGTACGTCGTCGACAACCTGCCTCCGCAGATGCTCCGCCCGCTCCTCGATCTCGCCAATCTCGGCGGGGCCGCGCTTCCCAAGGTCGCCGCCGTGGTCGACGTGCGCGGTCGCGATCTGTTCGACGGCTTCCCCGGTGTCGCCCGGGCCCTGCGTGAGCACGGATCCGTGCAGGTCGTGTTCCTCGACGCCTCGGACGATGTCCTCGTGCGCCGCTTCGAGTCGGTCCGGCGCCCGCACCCGCTGCAGGGCGGCGGCACTCTGCTCGACGGCATCCGCACGGAGCGCACCAGGGTGGCACCGCTGCGCGAGGCCGCCGACATCGTCATCGACACGTCGAGCTTCAACGTGCACCAGCTCGCCACCAAGGTCAACGAGGTGTTCGCCGAGGAAGGCGCGGCGCGGCACAAGGTCACCGTCATGAGCTTCGGCTTCAAGTACGGGCTGCCCTCGGACGCCGATCTGGTCGCGGACATGCGGTTCCTGCCGAACCCGTTCTGGATCGACGACCTGCGCGGGTCGACAGGGCTCGATGCCGAGGTGCGGGACTACGTACTGAGCCGGGAGGGCGCCCAGGAGTTCCTGGACGCGTACACCGCCGCGCTCCGTCCGATCCTGGAGGGCTACCAGCGCGAGAACAAGAGCCACTCCACGGTCGCGATCGGCTGCACGGGCGGCAAGCACCGCTCGGTGGCGATGGTGGAGGAGCTCGCGGCGCGCCTGGGTCAGTTCCCCGGCGTCGCCGTGACGGTCCGGCACCGAGACCTCGGGCGCGAGTGAGGCGCCCCCGGCGGGTGCGGAGCGCTTCGGCCGGGTAAGCTGATCCCTTGCGCCGAGATCCGGCGCCGCCCGTGAGAAGGAGACCCGTGGCACTCACCACCGACGTCAAGGCCGAGCTCGTCAGCATCCGGAACGCACCGCCGTCGGTGCGCGTCGCGGAGGTGACAGCGGTGCTGAGGTTCGCCGGGGGGCTGCACCAGATCGCCAACCGCATCGCGGTCGAGGCGGAGGTGGACGCGGAGCTGCTGGCTCGACGGGTGGCGCGCGACCTCGCCGAGCTCTTCGGGGTGCGGCCGGAGATCGCCCCGATCCAGGGCGCCTCCAGCCACGACGGTGCCAAGTACGCCGTGCGCGTGATCGCCGCCGGTGAGACTCTCGCCCGCCAGACGGGCCTGCTCGACCAGCGCCGCCGTCCCGTGCGCGGCCTGCCCAATCGCCTCACCACCGGATCCCGGGAAGAGCTCGCCGGCCTCTGGCGCGGCGCCTTCCTCGCCGCCGGATCCCTCAGCGAGCCGGGGCGCTCCGCCGTCCTCGAGGTCGCGTGCCCCTCATCCGAGGCGGCGATGGCGCTCGTCGGCGCCGCGCATCGCATCGGCATCGCCGCGAAGGCGCGCGAGGTGCGCGGGATGCCGCGGGTGGTCATCCGCGAGCCCGAGGGCATCCGTGCCGTGCTCGCCCTGATGGGAGCCGCCAAGACCGCCGCCGCGTGGGAGGAGATGCGCCAGCGCCGCGAGGTGCGCGCCGGCGTCAACCGTCTCGTCAACTTCGACGACGCGAACCTGCGCCGTTCCGCGCAGGCCGCCGTCGCCGCCTGCGCCCGGGTCGAGCGCGCGCTCGAGATCCTCGGCGATGACGTCCCCGAGCACCTGCGCACGGCCGGCGCACTGCGCCTCGCGCACCGGGATGCGAGCCTCGACGAGCTCGGCCACCACGCCGACCCGCCGCTCACCAAGGACGCCGTCGCGGGCCGCATCCGGCGTCTGCTCGCGATGGCCGACAAGCGGGCGCAGACCGAGGGGATCCCCGGAACCGAATCGGCCGTTCCCGTCGGTCTCGACGTCTGAGACACCTCATCGGGGGCCTGCGTTCCGGTCTGTGGAAACACGCCGGGACGCGGGCCCTCGTCGTGTCACATCCGGAAGGTTCCGGGCTGTCCGCGCGTTGCCGTCAGTAGGATGAGAGACGTCCGCCCCGTGCGCACCACCGCGCTTCGGGGGACCGGCAAGCGCCGCGAGCGCGGCGCGGATTGGATGACATCGACATGGCGATCTACACGCTGCCCGACCTTCCCTACGACTTCGCGGCACTCGAGCCGCACATCAGCGGCAAGATCATGGAGCTGCACCATGACAAGCACCACGCCGCCTACGTCGCCGGAGCGAACGCGGCGCTCGAGTCCCTCGCCGAGGCCCGCGAGAGCGGCAACCTCGCGAACGTGAACAAGCTCGAGAAGGACCTCGCGTTCAACCTCGGCGGTCACGTCAACCACTCGATCTTCTGGACCAACCTGTCGCCGAATGGCGGGGGCGAGCCCGAGGGCGAGCTGAAGGCGGCGATCGACGAGTTCTTCGGCTCTTTCGAGAAGTTCCAGGCGCACTTCACCGCCGCGGCCATGGGCATCCAGGGCTCCGGCTGGTCCGTCCTCAGCTGGGACCCGATCGGCGCCCGCCTCATCATCCAGCAGCTGTTCGACCAGCAGGGCAACACCGCGCAGGGCACGGTGCCGCTGTTCCAGCTGGACATGTGGGAGCACGCGTTCTACCTGGACTACCTGAACGTGAAGGCGGATTACGTCAAGGCGGCCTGGAACATCGCGAACTGGGAGAACGTCGCCCAGCGCTTCGCGGCCGCGCGTGAGAAGACCAACGGACTGCTGGTACTGTCGTAAAAGATGGGCGTCCTGATGGGCGAAAAACCCATCAGGACGCCGTTGTCCGCGCAATCTGCAAGAATCACGCTTTTCCTTGAGTAAGAACCAGGAGACTTTCGTGTCTGTCAAGATCGGTATCAACGGCTTCGGCCGAATCGGACGCAACTACTTCCGCGCAGCCCTCGAGCAGGGTGCCGACCTCGAGATCGTCGCGGTCAACGACCTCACCGACAACAAGACCCTCGCGCACCTGCTGAAGTACGACTCCGTCGGCGGCGTGCTCAAGGCGGACGTGAGCTACGACGACGAGAGCATCACCGTCGACGGCCACCACATCAAGGCGTTCGCGGAGCGCGACCCCGCGAACCTGCCGTGGGGCGAGCTGGGCGTCGACATCGTCATCGAGTCCACCGGGTTCTTCACCAAGGCCGAGCTCGCGAAGAAGCACATCGAGGCCGGCGCCAAGAAGGTGCTGATCTCCGCTCCCGCGACCGGGGACGACGCGACCATCGTCATGGGCGTCAACGAGGAGACGTACAACCCGGAGACCGACCACATCATCTCCAACGCCTCCTGCACGACCAACTGCCTCGCGCCGCTGGCCAAGGTGTTCAACGACGAGTTCGGCATCGTCCGCGGCTTCATGATGACCGCGCACGCCTACACCGCGGACCAGAACCTGCAGGACGGCCCGCACAGCGACCTGCGCCGCGCCCGCGCTGCCGCGATCAACATCGTCCCGGCCTCGACCGGCGCCGCCAAGGCGATCGGCCTCGTGCTGCCGGAGCTGAACGGCAAGCTCAGCGGTTCCTCGTACCGCGTGCCCGTTCCCACCGGCTCCATCGTCGACCTGACCCTCATCACCGAGCGTGAGGACCTGACGGCCGACGAGGTCAACGCCGCATACGCGAAGGCCGCCGCCGAGGGGCGTCTCAACGGCTACCTGCAGTACAACGAGGACCAGATCGTCTCCAGCGACATCCAGGGCAACCCGTTCTCGTCGATCTTCGACTCGACCCTCACGAACGTCTCCGGCAACCTGGTCAAGGTCTCCAGCTGGTACGACAACGAGTGGGGCTACTCGAACCGTCTCGTCGACCTCACCGAGTACGTCGCCGAGCGGCTCTAAGCTCATATCCATGACTCTGCGCACCCTCGAATCCCTGAAGGAATCGGTCGGGTCGCTCGACGGAGCACGCGTCATCGTCCGTTGTGACCTCAATGTCCCCCTGCGGGACGGGGTCATCACGGACGATGGCCGTGTTCGAGCGTCGGTGCCGACCCTCAAGGCCCTCATCGACCAGGGGGCCCGCGTGATCGTGGTCTCCCACCTCGGTCGCCCGGACGGCGCTCCGGACCCGCAGTACAGCCTGGCGCCCGTCGCGGTGCGTCTGGGTGAGCTGCTCGGCCGCCCCGTCGCGTTCGCGGCCGACACCGTCGGAGCTGCGGCGCAGGACGCCGTCGCCGCGCTGCCGGCCGGTGGTGTCGTCGTGCTGGAGAACCTGCGGTTCAACCCGGGGGAGACCTCGAAGGACGACGCCGAGCGCCGCGCCTTCGCTGAGCAGCTGGCCGCCCTCGGCGACGCGCTCGTCTCGGACGGCTTCGGTGTCGTGCACCGCAAGCAGGCCAGTGTCTACGACCTCGCGCAGATCCTGCCGTCCGCGGCCGGCCTGCTCATCGAGGCCGAGCTGACGGTGCTGGACCGCCTCACCGAGAACCCCGAGCGCCCCTACACCGTGGTGCTCGGCGGATCGAAGGTCTCCGACAAGCTCGGCGTGATCTCTCACCTGCTCCCGCGGGTGGATCGCCTCCTCGTCGGCGGCGGGATGCTGTTCACGTTCCTCGCGGCTCAGGGGCACGCCGTCGCCTCCAGCCTGCTGGAGAAGGACCAGCTCGACACCGTCCGCGGCTACATCGCCGAGGCGGCCGAGCGCGGCGTGGAGCTCGTGCTCCCGACCGACGTGGTGGTCGCGGCCTCGTTCTCCGCGGACGCGGCTCATGAGATCGCGGCGGCCGACGAGATCGAGGCGACGTCCTTCGGCGCCTCGGGCATCGGACTCGACATCGGGCCGGACACCGCGGCGCGCTTCGCGGAGGCGATCCGCGGATCCAAGACGGTGTTCTGGAACGGCCCGATGGGCGTGTTCGAGTTCCCGGCATTCGCGGCAGGCACCAAGGCCGTCGCGCAGGCGCTGACGGAGACCGACGGGTTGAGCGTCGTCGGCGGCGGCGATTCCGCCGCGGCCGTACGCCAGCTCGGCTTCGCGGACGACCAGTTCGGTCACATCTCGACGGGCGGGGGCGCGAGCCTCGAGTTCCTCGAGGGCAAGAAGCTTCCCGGACTGGAGGTCCTCGGATGGGTGTGAACAGCAGAACCCCGCTGATCGCGGGCAACTGGAAGATGAACCTCGACCACCTGCAGGCGGTCGCGTTCGTGCAGAAGCTGCACTGGACGCTCAAGGACGCCAAGCACGAGGACGGCACGGTCGAGGTGGCGGTCTTCCCGCCCTTCACCGATCTGCGCAGCGTCCAGACGCTGATCGACGCGGACAAGATCCCGTTCGCGTTCGGCGCCCAGGATCTGTCCGAGCACGACTCCGGGGCGTACACCGGTGAGATCTCGGGCGCGTTCCTCGCCAAGCTCGACGCGAGCTACGTCATCATCGGCCACTCCGAGCGGCGCGAGTACCACGCGGAGAGCGATGAGGTCGTGGCGGCGAAGACCCGGGCGGCGCTCAAGCACGGCCTGGTGCCCGTGATCTGCGTCGGCGAGACCGCGGAGGATCTGGAGAAGTTCGGCGCGAGCGCGGTTCCCGCCGGTCAGCTCGAGGCGGCGCTGCAGGGGCTGGACGCGAAGGCGGACATCGTCGTCGCGTACGAGCCGGTCTGGGCCATCGGCTCGGGCCAGGCCGCGACCCCGCAGCAGGCGCAGGACGTGTGCGCCGTGCTGCGCGGGGTGATCGCGAAGGTCCTCGGCGACGAGGCGGCCGCGCGCACCAGGATCCTGTACGGCGGATCGGTGAAGTCCGCGAACATCGCCGGCTTCATGCGCGAGCCCGATGTCGACGGCGCGCTGGTGGGCGGCGCGAGCCTGGTCGTCGACGAGTTCGCCGCGATCGTGCGCTATCAGAAGCACGTCGGAGTGTGACACGCGTCCCCGCCCCGAGGGGCGGGGACGTCCCGACGTATAATTGACCGTTACCCGGGATCCCGCACGCCCGTGCGGGCCCGAGCGAAAGGCCGATCCGTGGATATTCTCCAGTTCATCCTGCAGGTGCTGCTGGGCATCACCAGCGTCCTGCTGACCCTTCTGATCCTGCTCCACAAGGGGCGCGGCGGAGGCCTCTCCGACATGTTCGGCGGCGGTATGTCCTCTGCCGTCGGGTCCAGCGGTCTCGCCGAGCGGAACCTCAACCGGTTCACCGTCGTGCTGGCGCTGGTCTGGTTCGTCGCGGTCGTGGGTCTCGGCCTCATCACGAAGTTCGAGGCCATCTGATGGCGACCGGCGGCAACGCGATCCGCGGCACGCGGGTCGGATCCGGCCCCATGGGGGAGCAGGACCACGGCTACCACGCCGATCGCATCGCGATCTCGTACTGGGACGGGCTCGGCAACGAGACCGTGCGGTACTTCGCGGCGGGCCTGCCCGAAGAGGAGATCCCGGACATCATCGATCACCCGCACTCCGGTCTGCCGGCCGGGCGCGACAAGGAGAACCCGCCGGAGATCGCGAAGGCGGAGCCCTACAAGACGCACCTCGCGTACGTGAAGGAGCGTCGCACCGACGAAGAGGCCGAACAGCTGCTCGGCGACGCGCTCACTCAGCTGCGCGAACGTCGCGGCCAGGCGTGATCGCCTGACGCCTCCGACGAGAAGAGCTCCTGCATCGCAGGGGCTCTTCTCGTCCGCGAGGTGGGTGATCAGATGAACGGGACGAAGCTCCTCGGGACCGTCACGTGGGGCGGGACGCCGGCGAACAGGGGCGCCACCTGCTCCGGCCGGTATCCGGCGATCCCGCAGCCGACCGGCGTGAGAAGGAACCGCAGTCCGGGGTGGGCGACGGCGTACCCGATGAAGGTCTCGGCCTCGGCGGCGAGGACATCGAGCCCGCTCATCGTGTCGATGGCGTAGGTGCTGCCGTGGTGCCCGTGGCCCTCGCCCCAGATCGCGCCGAACTCGCGGTAGGCGACGAGAGCGGCTCCGCCGCCGTGCCTGCCTTCGGCGTTGGAGCCGAAGACGAACACCTCGTTCGGCGCGAGAGCGGCGACGTGCTCCGGCGTGATGTCCATGGATCCCCTCTCAACGCAGCGAACTCTACGCCGCGGAGCGGGGAGGAAGGGGAGGGGGTGACGGGAATCGAACCCGCGCAATCAGTTTGGAAGACTGAGACTCTACCATTGAGCTACACCCCCGGACCCGGAGCACGAGGCGCCGGGGCGGGCCCGGTGGAACACCGGGACTCCACGAGCATACCTGACAGACGGACGTGCTCCGTTCCGTTAGACTCGTGAAGGCCGTTCCCGCGCGCGCGGGTCCTACCCGGGGCGTAGCTCAGCTTGGTAGAGCGCCCGCTTTGGGAGCGGGAGGTCGCAGGTTCAAATCCTGTCGCCCCGACGTTCATACACGTCGCACTCGCGTGGATCTCCGCGCGGGACATTCACAAGGAGAACACACCAGCATGGCGAACAGCACCGTCGAGAAGCTGGCCCCGACCCGGGTCAAGCTGCACATCACGGTCACCCCCGAGGACCTCAAGCCCAGCATCGCGCACGCCTACGAGCACATCGCGCAGGACGTGCAGATCCCCGGCTTCCGCAAGGGCAAGGTGCCCGCGCCGATCATCGACCAGCGCGTCGGCCGCGGCGCCGTCATCGAGCACGCCGTCAACGAGGGGCTCGACACCTTCTTCCGCGAGGCGTCGCTCGAGCACAACCTCCGCATCGTCGGCCGCCCGTCGGCCGAGGTCGTGGAGTGGCCGAACGAGAAGGACTTCTCCGGCGACCTCAAGGTCGAGGTCGAGGTCGACGTGCGTCCCGAGATCGAGGTCCCGTCGCTCGACGGCATCACGCTGACGGTCGACGCCGTCGAGGCGGATGACGCCGCACTGGACGCCGAGCTCGACCGCCTGCGCGCGCGCTTCGGGACGCTCGTCCCCGTCGACCGTCCCGCCAAGGCCGGCGACTTCGTCGAGCTCGACCTGGTCGCCGCGATCGACGGCGCCGAGATCGACCGCGCCGAGGGCGTCTCCTACGAGGTGGGCTCGGGCGAGCTGCTCGAGGGCATCGACGACGCGATCGACTCGCTCACCGCGGGCGAGGACACCACGTTCCGCTCGAAGCTGGTCGGCGGCGACCACGCCGGCGAGGAGGCCGAGGTCTCCGTGACCGTCAAGGCCGTCAAGGAGCGCGAGCTGCCCGAGGCGGACGACGACTTCGCGCAGATCGCGAGCGAGTTCGACACCATCGGCGAGCTGCGCGACAGCCTGCGCGAGTCCGTCTCGCAGCAGGGCGTGTTCACGCAGGCCTCCGCGGCCCGCGACAAGCTCGTCGAGACGCTGCTCGAGCAGATCGACATCCCCGTCCCGCCGCAGCTCATCGAGGACGAGGTGCACAACCACCTCGAGGGCGAAGGCCGTCTCGAGGACGACGAGCACCGCGCCGAGGTCACCGAGGCCAGCACCAAGCAGTTCAAGACCCAGGTGCTGCTCGACACGATCGCCGAGAACGCGAACGTCCAGGTCTCGCAGGACGAGCTCAGCCAGTACCTGATCCAGTCCGCCGCGCAGTACGGCATGGCTCCGCAGGAGTTCGTCGAGGCGCTGCAGTCGTCGGGCCAGCTCCCCGTTCTCGTCGGCGAGGTCGCCCGCAACAAGGCCCTGGCCGTCGCGCTGGGCAAGGTCACCGTCGTGGACTCCGAGGGCAAGGCCGTCGACCTGACGGGCTTCGTCGCCACGGAGGACGAGGCGGAGGAGGCCGCCGAGGCTCCTGCCAAGAAGGCCCCGGCGAAGAAGGCTCCCGCGAAGAAGGCGCCGGCCAAGAAGGCTGCCGCGAAGGACGAGGAGCCCGCCGAGGCTCCGGCCGAGGAGAAGCCCGCGGCCAAGAAGCCGGCCGCCCGCAAGGCTCCGGCCAAGAAGGCCGCCGACAAGGCCGCCGACGCCGAGTAAGCATCGGATCCACGATCCGGAGGAGGGCGGGTGCATCATGCACCCGCCCTCCTCGCATCCGCACGGGACGAGGTAGGACATGGACGACTGGCAGGAGCGCATCGACGCGGTCTGGGACGCCGCGGCCGGCGGGCTCGTCGACGAAGAGGTGATCGCACGGATCGACGCGATCGCGGCGGAGCGCGGGCCGGACGATGCCGAGGCCGCGTTCGAGCGCGCGGGTGCGCGCGATTCCGCGGGACGGCCCGACGAGGCCGTGCCGCTCTACCGCCGGGCTCTGGAGATCGGCCTGGACGACGATCGGCGCGCTCAGGCGACGATCCAGCTGGCGAGCTCGCTGCGCAATCTCGGCGACGTGGACGGTGCGCTCGAGCTGATCGAGGCCGAGCGTGCGGCGCATCCCGAATCGGTCTACCGTGAGGCGATCGCCGCCCTGCACGCCCTCGCCCTCGCCAGTGCCGGCCAGCCGGAACGCGGGCTGAGCGTGGCCGTCCTCGCCCTCGTGCCGCACATGCCCCGCTACCACCGCTCGATGACCGCCTACGCCCACGAGATCGCGGGCGACGACGCCTGATATGCCGACGGCGAACACGGCCGGGCGCGTGCGTTGTCGCCGGTAGATTCGAAACACCGAACACGGAAACAGGAGCGGAAATGGCTGAACCCCTGGTCGCGACGAGCGTCTTCGACAGGCTGCTCAAGGATCGCATCATCTGGCTGGGATCCGAGGTGCGGGACGAGAACGCCAACGAGATCTGCGCCAAGATCCTCCTTCTCGCCGCCGAGGACCCCGAGAAGGACATCTACCTCTACATCAACTCACCCGGCGGATCCATCACGGCCGGCATGGCGATCTACGACACGATGCAGTTCGTGCCGAACGACATCGTCACCGTCGGCATCGGGATGGCGGCCTCGATGGGCCAGCTGCTGCTGACCAGCGGCACCAAGGGCAAGCGCTACATCACGCCGAACGCGCGCGTGCTGCTGCACCAGCCGCACGGCGGCTTCGGCGGCACCTCGAGCGACATCCAGACCCAGGCGCAGCTCATCCTCGACATGAAGCGGCGTCTCGCCGAGATCACCGCATCGCAGACCGGCAAGTCGGTCGAGCAGATCAACGAGGACGGCGACCGGGACCGCTGGTTCTCGGCGCAGGAGGCGCTCGAATACGGCTTCGTCGACCACATGCGCGAGCACGCCAGTGACGTGCACGGCGGCGGCGGCACGGGCGCGGACAAGTAAGGCTGGAGAGGACACCCATGTACACACCCACGTTCCGCTCCGCCGGCACCCTGCCCTCGAGCCGCTACGTCCTTCCTCAGTTCGAGGAGCGCACCGCCTACGGCTTCAAGCGCCAGGACCCGTACAACAAGCTGTTCGAGGATCGTGTGATCTTCCTCGGCGTGCAGGTCGACGACGCATCCGCCGACGACGTGATGGCGCAGCTGCTGGTCCTGGAGAGCCAGGACTCCGAGCGCGACATCACGATGTACATCAACTCGCCCGGTGGATCCTTCACCGCGATGACGGCGATCTACGACACGATGCAGTACGTCGCGCCGCAGATCCAGACGGTCGTCCTCGGCCAGGCGGCCTCTGCGGCGTCCGTGCTGCTCGCGGCCGGCGCCCCCGGCAAGCGGCTGGCGCTGCCCAACGCCCGCGTGCTGATGCACCAGCCGGCGATGGGCGAGGCCGGTCACGGCCAGGCCTCCGACATCGAGATCCAGGCGGCGGAGATCCTCCGCATGCGCACCTGGCTCGAGGAGACCATGGCCAGGCACACCGGCAAGCCTGTCGAGCAGGTGCACCGCGACATCGACCGGGACAAGATCCTCTCGGCCGAGGAGTCGCGGGAGTACGGCATCGTCGACCAGGTGCTGACGAGCCGCAAGCGCCAGTCGCTGAGCTGACGCGCTGACGCACTCGTCGAGGGCGGTCCGGATCCGATTCCGGGCCGCCCTCGCGCGTACCCGCTCCCGTTGCGCGGGTGAGCGAACTCCAATGCGCATATGAGCAGATCCGTGCGCGTGCGCGTGGTGAAGGGTACTCTCGGAGCATGCCTCGCTCCGCCATCGACGACGACGAACTGCTCGCCGTCCGCGTCGCGGAGCTCTATTACGACGAGGACAAGACGCAGGACGAGATCGGCGGGCTGCTCGGCATCTCGCGGTGGAAGGTCGGGCGCCTCCTCCAGCAGGCCAGGACCGACGGGATCGTGCGGATCGAGATCGTGCATCCGCGCGCGCGGAAGCTCGGCATCGAGCGCGAGCTGCGCGAGCGCTTCGGCCTCGCCGACGCCGTCGTGGTGCCGAACGGACCGAGCGACACCGAGACCCTCGGACGGGTCGCGCAGGGCGCCGCCGACCATCTCGCCGCTCTCCGCCCCGTGCCGAAGACGCTCGCCGTCAGCTGGGGACGCACGCTCACCGCGATCGCCGACCGCATGGCGGAGGGGTGGGCGCGCGGCGTGACCGTCGTGCAGATGAACGGCGGCGTGAGCGTGAACCGGCGCCCCGGTGGCGCCGCGTCCCTCGCCGCCACGATCGCGCAGCGCGCGTCCGGCCATGTGGCGCTGCTGCCGAGCCCTGCGATCCTGGAGCGGCTGGAGACCAAGCAGGCGATCGAGCGCGACCGCACCGTGGCGGGCGTGCTCGAGCAGGCCGCTCTGGCCGATGCCTACCTGTTCACGGCGGGCGTGTGCGACGCCGGATCCGCGCATGTCGAGAACGGCTACCTGACTGCGCGCGACATCGACGAGCTCGCCCGTCGGGGCGCGGTCGGCGACGTGCTCGGCCGCTACATCGACGCGGACGGCAACATCGTCGACCCCGAGCTCGACGCCCGAACGGTCGGGCTCAGCCTCGAACGGCTGCGCGAAGCGCGCACCGCCGTCTTCGTCACGGCGGGAGAGGCGAAGCACGACATCGCCCGCACCGTCGTGACGGCGAACCTGTGCACGATGGTGGTCACCGACGAGGAGACCGCCCTGACTCTGCTGGAGCTGGAAAAGTGACCGGAACTGCGACCACGACCGAACTCGCGCGGCGCACCGCGCTCGAGGTGCTCGGGGGCGAACCCGACGACCTCACGCTGCGCCGCTTCCTGCACGGACTGCCCGGTGTGGACGCGGTGGGCCTCGAGCAGCGCTCCGCCGCGCTCGGCACGCGATCCATCAAGACGACGTCGAAGGCCTGGGCGCTGGACACGATCATCCGCCTGATCGACCTCACCACGCTCGAGGGCGCGGACACGCCCGGCAAGGTGCGTTCGCTGGTCTCCAAGGCCAAGCTCCCCGACGCGTCGGATCCCTCGTGCCCGTCGGTCGCGGCCGTGTGCGTGTACGGCGACATGGTGCCCTACGCCGTCGAGGCTCTCGGCGCCCGGCACGGCGACCCCGACGAGGGCGGCATCTCGGTCGCCGCGGTCGCCACGGCGTTCCCGAGCGGTCGGGCGGCGCTGGCGATCAAGCTCGCCGACACCCGGGATGCGGTCGACGCCGGCGCCGACGAGATCGACATGGTCATCGACCGGGGCGCCTTCCTCGCCGGCCGCTACGGACAGGTCTTCGACCAGATCGTCGCGGTCAAGGACGCGTGCCGCCGAGCCGACGGATCCTCCGCCTCGCTGAAGATCATCCTGGAGACCGGCGAGCTGAACACCTACGACAACATCAAGCGCGCGTCCTGGCTGGGCATGCTCGCCGGTGGCGACTTCATCAAGACCTCCACCGGCAAGGTCGCCCCGGCGGCCACGCTGCCGGTCACGCTGCTCATGCTCGAAGCCGTGCGCGACTGGCACCGGCTCACCGGCGAGAAGATCGGCGTGAAGCCCGCGGGCGGGATCCGCTCCTCGAAGGATGCGGTGAAGTACCTCGTGCACGTCGCCGAGACCGTGGGGGAGGACTGGCTGCAGCCGCACCTGTTCCGCTTCGGCGCCTCCAGCCTGCTCAACGACGTGCTGCTGCAGCGGCAGAAGCTGACCACCGGCCACTACTCCGGCCCCGACTACGTCACGATCGACTGACGAAGGACTGTTCATGGGATTCCTGGAATACGCACCCGCGCCCGAGTCGCGGAGCATCCTCAACCTGAAGGACGAGTACGGGCTGTTCATCGACGGCGAGTTCGTCGAGGGACACGGCGCCCCGTTCGCCACCATCTCGCCGGCGGACGAGTCGCGCATCGCCACGATCGCGCACGCCTCGGACGAGGACGTCGATCGCGCCGTCGCCGCCGCGCGCCGCGCCTACACCAAGGTGTGGTCGAAGATGAGCGGCCGGGATCGCGGCAAGTACCTGTTCCGCATCGCCCGCCTCGTGCAGGAGCGCGCCCGCGAGCTCGCCGTGGCCGAGAGTCTCGACAACGGCAAGCCGATCAAGGAGTCCCGCGACGTCGATGTGCCGCTCGTGGCCTCGTGGTTCTTCTACTACGCGGGCTGGGCGGACAAGCTCGACTACGCGGGTGCGGGCCCCGACCCGAAGGCGCACGGCGTGGCGGGCCAGGTCATCCCCTGGAACTTCCCGCTGCTGATGCTGGCGTGGAAGGTCGCCCCGGCGCTGGCGGCGGGCAACACCGTGGTGCTGAAGCCCGCGGAGACCACGCCGCTCACCGCGCTGATCTTCGCCGAGATCCTGCAGCAGGCCGACCTGCCGGCGGGTGTCGTGAACATCGTCACGGGCGCCGGTGCGACCGGGGCCGCGGTCGTGCGGCATCCCGACGTCGACAAGGTCGCCTTCACCGGATCCACGGGCGTGGGGCGAGAGATCGCGCGCTCGATCGCCGGATCGGGCAAGGCGCTGACGCTCGAGCTCGGCGGCAAGGCGGCGAACATCGTCTTCGACGACGCTCCGATCGATCAGGCCATCGAGGGGATCGTCAACGGCATCTTCTTCAACCAGGGACACGTGTGTTGCGCCGGCAGCCGCCTGCTCGTGCAGGAGTCCATCCACGACGAGGTGATCGACCGGCTGAAGTCGCGCCTGTCGACGCTGCGCCTCGGCGATCCGCTCGACAAGAACACCGACATCGGTGCGATCAACTCCGCGGAGCAGCTGGCACGCATCCGCGAGCTCAGCCAGGTCGGCGAGGACGAGGGCGCGGAGCGCTGGACCGCCGACTGCGTCATCCCGGAGAAGGGGTTCTGGTTCGCGCCGACGATCTTCACCGGTGTCGAGGCCTCGCATCGGATCGCCCGCGAGGAGGTGTTCGGCCCGGTCCTGTCGGTGCTGACCTTCCGTACCCCCGCCGAGGCGATCGCGAAGGCCAACAACACCCCGTACGGTCTCTCCGCCGGAATCTGGAGCGACAAGGGCTCCCGGATCCTCGCCGTCGCCGACCGCCTTCGCGCAGGCGTCGTCTGGGCCAACACTTTCAACCGTTTCGACCCCTCCAGCCCCTTCGGCGGCTACAAGGAGTCCGGCTACGGGCGTGAGGGAGGCAAGCAGGGCCTCGCGGCGTACCTGCGTCCGGCCGGCACGGCTCCCCGGCGATCCCTGAACGAGGGGAGCGACGCGAAGAGCGAAGCCAAGGCGCCGAAGAAGGGAGCCGCGGCATGAGCGCGCGTCTGACCGTCCCCAAGACCTACAAGCTCGCGATCGGCGGCGCGTTCCCGCGCAGCGAGTCGGGACGCACCTACGAGGTGACCACCCCGAAGGGGGTCTTCCTCGCGAACGCGGCGCAGGCGTCGCGCAAGGACGCCCGCGATGCGGTCAAGGCCGCGCGCACCGCGCAGTCCGGCTGGGCGAAGGCGACCGCGTACAACCGCGGTCAGGTGCTGTACCGCGTCGCCGAGGTGCTCGAGGGACGCCGCGCCCAGTTCGTCGACGAGATCATGGCGCAGCAGGGCGTGTCCGCGGCCGCCGCCGGCGCGCAGGTCGACGAGGCGATCGACCTGTGGGTCTGGTACGCCGGCTGGTGCGACAAGTACGCACAGGTCGCGGGCAACCTGAACCCGGTGGCCGGTGCCTACTTCAACATCTCCGCTCCCGAGCCGACCGGTGTGGTCGCGATCATCGCCCCGCAGGAGGACGCGCTGCGGGGCCTCGTCTCGGTCGTCGCGCCGGCGCTCGTCGCGGGCAACGCGGTGGTCGTCGTGGGCAGCGAGCGGTTCCCGCTCTCGGCGATCAGTCTCGCCGAGGTGCTCGCCACGAGCGACGTCCCCGGCGGCGTGGTGAACGTGCTCACCGGATCCCCGGCGGAGCTCGCGCCCTGGCTGGCCTCGCACGCCGACGTGAACGCCCTGGACCTGGCCGGCGCCGGCGGGATCGACTGGGTCGACCTGCAGATCGCCGCCGCCGACACGCTCAAGCGCGTGCTTCCTCCGGGCGAGGTCGTCGCCTCCCCGCAGCGGATCGCCGCGTTCACCGAGGTGAAGACGGTCTGGCACCCGAAGAGCATGGTCTGAGCGCTCGGGCTCTGAGCCTGTCGAACGGCCGAGGGGCCCGTCCCGCGCTGCGCGGGGCGGGCCCCTCGTCATGAAAGGCCGGATCCGGGCGTGTTCGCCGTGCGCGGAGCGACGTGCGGCGGGGGATCCGTGGCGATGCGGCTGGATGTCGGATGCAGCGGTTAGGCTCGAACAGCGGCATCGCCGCACGGTGATCCCACGCCGTGATCGCCCTCGTGTCCGCACGAGGCGACCGCGGACCACGTCTCGAAGGAGGACGCACATGGCACGCATCGGTGAGAGCGCCGACCTGTTCAAGTGCTCGTTCTGCGGCAAGAGTCAGAAGCAGGTGCAGCAGCTCATCGCCGGGCCCGGCGTGTACATCTGCGACGAGTGCGTGGAGCTCTGCAACGAGATCATCGAAGAGCGCATGGCGGAGTCCGCGAACGGCGAGGTCGCCGAGTTCGATCTGCCCAAGCCCCGAGAGATCTTCTCCTTCCTCGAGGAGTACGTCGTCGGTCAGGAGCCGGCGAAGAAGGCCCTCGCCGTCGCGGTCTACAACCACTACAAGCGGGTGCGCGCCCGCGGCACCCTGCAGCCGGCCGAGCAGAAGGCCGAAGACATCGAGATCGCCAAGAGCAACATCCTGATGATCGGCCCGACCGGGTGCGGCAAGACCTATCTGGCGCAGACGCTCGCGAAGCGGCTGAACGTCCCGTTCGCCGTCGCCGATGCGACCGCGCTCACCGAGGCGGGCTACGTCGGCGAAGACGTCGAGAACATCCTGCTCAAGCTGATCCAGGCCGCCGATTACGACGTCAAGCGCGCCGAGCAGGGGATCATCTACATCGACGAGATCGACAAGATCGCGCGCAAGGCGGAGAACCCGTCGATCACCCGCGACGTGTCCGGCGAGGGCGTGCAGCAGGCGCTGCTGAAGATCCTCGAGGGCACGGTCGCGTCGGTGCCCCCTCAGGGCGGTCGCAAGCACCCGCACCAGGAGTTCCTGCAGATCGACACCACGAACGTGCTGTTCATCGTCGCAGGCGCGTTCGCAGGCCTCGAGGACATCGTCTCCTCCCGCGTCGGCAAGCACGGCGTCGGATTCGGCGCCCCGCTGCACGACAAGGGCAAGGATCTGGATCTGTTCAGCGAGGTGCTGCCGGAGGATCTGCACAAGTTCGGTCTGATCCCCGAGTTCATCGGCCGGCTGCCGGTGGTCGCCTCGGTCTCGCCGCTCGATCAGGCCGCCCTCATCGACATCCTCACCGGGCCGCGCAACGCCCTGGTCAAGCAGTACCAGCGCATGTTCCAGCTCGACGGCGTGGAGCTGGAGTTCGACGACGATGCGCTCAAGTCGATCGCCGACCTCGCCGTGCTGCGCAAGACCGGCGCACGCGGACTCCGCGCCATCCTGGAGGACGTGCTCGGGCCGATCATGTTCGAGATCCCCTCGGCGGAAGACGTTCAGAAGGTCGTCGTCACCCGCGCCGCCGTGGAGGAGGGCGCCGCGCCCACGCTGGTGCTCGCGCGCAAGCGCAAGAGCGCGTAATCCCTCGCTTCTCGCACGCGGACCCTTCCCGCAGCGGGCCGAGCCGACGGGCTCAGACGTCGGGGGAAGCGGGAGCCTCGATGCCCAGCACGAGGTCGGTGCGCAGGTCCGTCTCCGCCGTCGTACGGGGATCCGACACGTAGATCTCGATCCAGTCGCCGGAGCGCTCGAGTCCGCGTGACGCGGCCTCGCCGTAAAGGCCCGCCCACGCGGCGCCGAGGCCTTCGAATCCGCCGATGTGGGTGGTGGCCAGGGCGGATCCGCCGGGGAGCGCCGATGCCGAGATCTCGATGCCGTCCACCGTCAGCGGGGCGGACGGTGCAGCCTCCACGGGGAAGCCGATCTCCAGGTCGAACTCGGCCATCGCGTCTCCGTGGTAGACGGCGAGCGCCGGACCCGCCGGACCCGCCGGAACCAGCGCCCCCTCGGCGAAGGCCCGGGCCAGCGCGGTGTAGGCGGGATCGAACACGCGGGCGAGGTCGCTCAGCCGCAGCCCGACGTGCCGCACCACCGCGATCGGGGTGGGCTCGACGGTGATCTGCTCGATGCCGTCGAACGGCTCGGCGGGAAACACGGACATGGATCTCCTTCGTGCGGGTGCAGAGGCGAACGGCGTGCTCCGCCCAGCTTCGCGGTGCGTGCGGCCCGCGCGCAAGGGCGAGGGCGGTTCGATCCGACCGATCAGCCGTCCAGCCCGCGCCGCGTGAGCAGCGGCGCGATGTCGGCGTCCCTGCCGCGGAAGTCCCGATACGCCTCGAGCGGATCCTTCGATCCGCCGACGCCGAGCAGTCGCCGCCGGAAACGCTCACCGTTGGCGCGCGTGAGCCCGCCGTTCTCGCGGAACCACTCGACCGTGTCGGCGTCGAGCACCTCGCTCCAGATGTAGGAGTAGTAGCCCGCGCTGTAGCCACCGGAGAAGACATGCGCGAAGTAGGGGGAGGAGTAGCGCGTGGGCACGGCCGGGTCGGCCAGGCCGATATCGGCGAGCGCAGTGGCCTCGAACGCGGCGACGTCGTCGATCGTCCCGCCCGCGGGCACGCGATGCAGCGCCTGGTCCAGCCACGCGGCTGCGAGGTACTCGCTCGTCTCGAAGCCCTGGTTGAACGTCTCGGTCGCCTGCAGGCGCGCGATCAGCTCGCTCGGGAGAGGCTCGCCGGTCTCGTGGTGGCGGGCGTAGCCGGGGAGCACGTCGGGCCAGAGCATCCACATCTCGTTCACCTGACTGGGGAACTCCACGAAGTCGCGGAAGACCTCGGTTCCGGAGAAGTGGGGATAGGTCACGTCCGAGAACAGGCCGTGCAGCGCGTGTCCGAACTCGTGGAACAGCGTGTTCACCTCGTCGAAGGTGAGCAGGGTGGGCTCGCCGTCCGCCGGCTGCGCGACGTTGAGGTTGTTCGCGACGACGGGCAGCGTGCCGCGCAGCGCCGACTGGCTGACGATCTCGTTCATCCAGGCTCCGCCGCGCTTGCTGTCGCGCGTGTAGAGGTCGAGCACGTACAGACCCAGCGGGGACCCGTCCTCCTCGAAGACCTCGAACGTGCGGGCGCCGGGGTGGTAGACAGGAAGGTCGGGGCGCTCCGAGAAGGAGAGACCGTACAGGCGCCCGGCGGCGGCGAACACGCCCTCCTGCAGCACACGCTCGGCGTCGAACCAGGCGCGCAGCACCGCCGTGTCGATGTCGTAGCGTGCGGCGCGCAGCTTCTCCGTGTAGAACGCCCAGTCGTGCGCCTCGAGGGGGAACGGCGCGCTCTCGGTCTCGTCGATGAGCTGCTGCAAGGCGACGCGCTCGGCGACGGCATTGCGTGTGGCGGGGACCGCGAGGTCGTGGAGCATCCGCTCCACGGCTTCGGGGGTGCCGGCGGTCTCGTCGGCGGTCACCGCGGCGGCATGGTTCGGGTAGCCGAGGAGCGCAGCGCGCTCGGCGCGGAGCGACACGATCTCGGCCAGGATCGCACGGTTGTCGTAGGCGCCGCCACGGGATCCGCGCGATCGCGACGCCTCCATGAGCCGACGTCGGCTCTCGCGGTTCGTCAGCACGGCGAGCGCGGGATGCCCGGTGAAGAGGGGGAGCGCGAGCAGGTGCTTGCCGTCGAGGCCGCGATCGGCGGCGGCGCGCGCCGCCGCCGAGAGCTCGCCCGAGCTCAGTCCGTCGAGCTCCGCCGGGTCGTCGAAGATCACGGCCAGCTCGTTGGTGTCGGCGAGCAGGTTCTTCTCGAAGGTGGCGCTGAGGGAGGAGATCAGCTGATTCACCTCGGTGAGGCGGCGCTTCGCGTCCTCGTCGAGCGCGGCGCCCGCGAGGGTCATCTCGCGATGACGGCGCTCGACGAGGCGACGCTGCTCGGGTTCCAGGGGCAGCGCGTCGAGCTGCTCGTGCAGCTGCGTGACGCGCCAGTACAGGGCGGCGTCCAGGAGGACGGCGTCCTGATGGGCCGCCATCAGGGGCGCGAGCTCCTCGTCGATCGCCTGGATCTCCGCGGTCGCGTCGGCAGAGCTCACGGTGTAGAAGGCATGCGCCACCCGGTCGAGCAGTTCGCCGCTGCGCTCCAGCGCCTCCAGGGTGTTCTCGAACGTCGGCATCGAGCGCACCATCGTGATCCGGCGGATCTCGGCCAGCTGCTCGTCGAAGCCCTGCCGGAACGCGGGCAGGTAGTGCTCCGCACGGATGCGGCCGAAGTCGGGCAGGGCATACGGGAGCGTCGATGGGCTGAGGAGGGGATTCGTCTCGACCGTCATGCTCCGAGCCTAGGAGACGGCGGCGGCGTGACGGCGATACGGATCCCGCCGATGGCGCCGCGACGGCGTCTCATCGGGCGAGCTGTGCCATCACCCGGCTGAGCGCGTCGGCGACGAGGCGCACGGATCGTCGCCGGAGGTTCTCCGGACGAGCCAGGACGTCGATCATCCTGTTCGTGCTGACGTACTGCAGCGGTCGCCGCACGACGGCGCCCGTACCGGGAGCGGTGTAGCGCGGGAGCACGCCGATCGCATCGCCCGTCGCGATCACCGACGCGGCCACTCCGTAGTCGTTGATGCGGTGCACGATCTCGGCGGGACGATTGGTGACGGCGGAGATCGTGCGCAGGACGTCATCGGGGGAGTAGCCGGCGCGGCTCGTGACCCAGCGCTCTCCCACGACGTCGGCCGGCCGCAGGGACGCCCGCTGCGCGAGCGGGTGCTCCGGTGCGAGAGCGACGTCGAGGGGCTCGGTGGCGAGGGTGAGCACCCGGATCCCGGTCTTGGGCCAGGGGGCACTGTGCTCCATGCGGTGTGCGAGCACGAGATCATAACGGGCGGTCAGGGCGGGGAAGTCGCTCTGCGCGACGTCCTCATCCGTGAACCGGATGGCGGGGACGCCGGGACCGGATCCCACCTCCCGGATGAGCGGACCGAACAGCGCCTGAGCGGCGCTGAGGAAGCCGCTGATCGTGACGATGCCGTTCTCTGCCGCCTCGAACTCGTCGACGGCCGACCGCGCGGCCGCCATCGCGTCGAGCGCGGCCGCGCCGGCCTCGGCGAGGGCCTCGCCCGCGGGAGTGAGCACGAGCGTGCGGCCCTGCTTGCGGGTCAGCGGCGCACGCACCCCGCGCTGCAGGGCGGCGAGCTGCTGCGAGACGGCGGACGGCGTCACCCGCAGGGCGTCGGCCACGGCGGTCACGCTGCCGAGCGCACCGAGCTCACGCAGGATCTGAAGCTGCTGGAGTTGCATATGTCCAGTCAAGCATGTAGCGATGCTTAAGGATTACTCCAGACAGTGGGGATTGATCTACATCGTCGTTCGCGGTGGGATCGAAGCATGAAGGCTCTCTACAAGGACGGCCCGCACGCGGGCCTCGAGCTCGTCGACCGGCCGGACCCCGTGGCCGGACCCGACGAGGTGGTCATCCGCGTGCTGCGCACCGGCATCTGCGGCACGGATCTGCACATCCAGCGCTGGGACGACTGGGCCGCCTCCGCGGTGAAGGCGCCGCTGATCCCGGGCCACGAGTTCTACGGCGAGGTCGTCGAGGTCGGCCCGCTCGTGCACGACATCTCGGTCGGCGATCGGGTCTCCGGAGAGGGGCACATCGTCTGCGGGATGTGCCGCAACTGCCGTGCCGGCCGCCGCCAGATGTGCATCCGCACGATCGGCCTCGGCGTGCAGCGCGACGGGGCCTATGCCGAGTACCTCACGCTGCCGGCGACGAACGTCTGGGTCCACCACGCCGACGTGACGCCCGAACTGGGCGCGATCTTCGACCCGCTCGGCAACGCCGTGCACACCGCGCTCGCCTTCCCCCTGGTCGGCGAGGACGTGCTCGTCACCGGCTGCGGCCCGATCGGTCTCATGGCCATCGCGATCGCCCGCCATGTGGGCGCGCGCTTCATCGCCGCGACGGACGTGAGCGCGCCGCGGCTCGCACTGGCGAGTCGGATGGGCGCCGATGCGGTCGTCGACGTGTCCCGCGAGGACATCGCCGACGCGCAGCGTGCACTGGGCATGCGCGAGGGATTCGACATCGGCTTCGAGATGAGCGGGGCGCCGAGCGCGCTGCCCGCGATGATCGACAACATGAACCACGGCGGACGGATCGCGATGCTCGGCCTGCCGGCCGGCCCGTTCGGCGTGGACTGGGGCAAGATCGTCACGCACATGCTCACGGTGAAGGGGATCTACGGACGCGAGATGTTCGAGACCTGGAACGCGATGGGCGCGATGCTGCAGACCAGTCCCGTGCTGCGCGAGTCCATCACCCGCATCATCGCCGAGGTCCTCCCGGCGCGCGACTGGGAGAAGGGCTTCGCGGCCGCGGCCTCCGCGGGTACGGGCAAGATCATCCTCGACTGGACCGAACTGTAGGAGACGACCATGTACGGAGCATTCCAGCAGCACCTCGCGAGCGAGCTCGCCGGGATCGACGAGGCGGGCCTCACCAAGCACGAGCGCGGGATCCGCGGACCGCAGCGCGCCGAGATCGTCGCCGACGGCGCCGAGGTGCTGAACTTCTGCGCCAACAACTACCTGGGCCTCGCCGACGACGAGCGCCTCGTGGACGCGGCGAAGGGCGCGCTCGACGAGTGGGGCTACGGCCTCGCGAGCGTGCGGTTCATCTGCGGAACGCAGGAGCAGCACCTCGAGCTCGAGCGGCGGCTGTCGGCGTTCCTGGGCACGGACGACGCGATCCTGTTCTCCTCGTGCTTCGACGCGAACGGCGGCGTCTTCGAGACCCTGTTCTCGGCCGAGGACGCGATCATCTCGGACGAGCTCAACCACGCGTCGATCATCGACGGGATCCGCCTGTCCAAGGCCCGTCGCCTGCGCTACCGGAACCGCGACATGGCGGACCTCGAGGAGCAGCTGAAGGCCGCGGCCGATGCCCGCTTCCGGGTGATCGTCACGGACGGCGTGTTCTCGATGGACGGCTACATCGCCCCCCTCGCAGACATCTGCGACCTCGCGGAGCGCTACGACGCCCTGGTCTTCGTGGACGACTCTCACGCCGTCGGCTTCATCGGCGAGCACGGGCGCGGCACGCCCGAGCTGTGCGGAGTCGAAGGCCGCGTGGACATCTACACGGGCACCTTCGGCAAGGCTCTCGGCGGCGCGAGCGGCGGCTACGTCGCGGGGCATCGCGACATCGTCGCCCTGTTGCGCCAGCGGGCCCGGCCGTACCTGTTCTCCAACACGCTCGCCCCGTCGATCGTCGCGGGCACCCTGCGCGCGCTCGACCTCGTGGAGGGATCCGGATCCCTGCGCACGCAGCTGCAGTCCAACGCCGCGCTGTTCCGCCGCCGCATGACGGAGGAGGGCTTCGAGCTGCTTCCGGGGGAGCACCCCATCGTGCCCGTGATGTTCGGCGATGCCGCGCTGACCGCGCGGATCGCCGCCGAGATGCAGAAGCAGGGCGTGTACGTGACCGCGTTCAGCTTCCCGGTGGTGCCGCGCGGCCTCGCGCGCATCCGGGTGCAGCTCTCCGCCGCGCACACCCCGGAGCAGGTCGAGCGCTGCGTCGCGGCGTTCGTGGCCGCGCGCGCCGCCGCCTGACAGATCCCTCGACGCCCCCTCGCAGCACCGGTGCCCCCTCTGGGCGCCGCTCCTGCGAGGGGGCGTCGACGCGCAGCGGGGGCGTCGACGAGAAGGTGTCCGCTCGCGGGTCGAGGATCCGCAGAGAACACTTTGCAAAGAAGTGCTTGCAAAGAGTGTCTTGCAAAGGTATCTTTGCAAGCATGACGGAGAACGAAGCATCCCGAACGGACGAGACGTCCGAGGAGCGCACGCTCGACGCGGGCGCCCTGAAGGCGCTGGCGCACCCGCTGCGCGTGCGGATCCTGGATCTGCTCGCGGAACGCGGCCCGCAGACGGCGAGCTCGCTCGCGACGCTGATCGGGGAGAGCTCGGGCGTCACCAGCTATCACCTGCGGGCGCTCGCCGCCCGCGACCTCATCCACGAGGTCGCCGACCTCGGCACCGCGCGCGAGCGCTGGTGGGAGCGCCCCCGTGGACGCATGTCGTTCTCCGGACCCACCGATGAGATGACGCCGTCCGGGCGCGCGGCGGCGCAGATCGTGGAGGACGAGTTCTTCCGCAACCGTCATCAGCGACTCATGGACCATCTGCACCGGCCGCAGTCGCAGGTGCCGCAGGAGTGGCGCGACGCCGCGCATCACGTGACGACGATGCTCGACATGACCGCGGCGCAACTGCAGGAGCTCGGGGAGCGCATCGATGCGGTCATCGACGAGGCCGTGCAGCTCTACCGCGACCAGTCCGGACCCGACGTGCGCCGCGTCACCATCCGCGCCGACCTGTTCGACCTGCCCGACGCCCGCCCCCGGGCTGCGGCGCAGCACCGCACCACCGAGACCGAGGAGCTGTCATGACCGCCGCAACGCTGCACATCGCCGCCCCGACCTTCGTCGAGCGCGCGGGGCTTCGCATCGCCGATGCGATCACCGCGCGTGTGCGCGAGCGCATGGAGCGCCGCGCCGAGCGTCGTGCGCTCGCTCTGGACCTGCTCCGCGAGCAGCAGGCGCGCAAGGCGGTGGATCCGTTCGTCCTCGAGCACGCGCTGCAGATGCTCGGATCCCGCTCGCGCTGAGAGCGCCGCCGGCCGCCTCGCGCCGGCGTCCGTTCGAGAATCAGTCGTCGAACGGACGGACCACGACCTCGCCGGACGCGGTGCGCGAGACCTCCCAGCCGGTGTCGAGCTCGGCGATCGGCCGGCCCTCCAGCCAGGTGAGCGTCCACGTGCCGCGGAGCAGGTTCAGCGCTCCGGTCTGCAGGCTCAGCGTTCCGCCGGCCACGCTCCGGGCCTCGGCGTCGGCGATCGCCGGACGCAGGGCCGCGGGTACCGAAGCCGGCGGCTCGGATCCGGCGGCCCAGCGCGTCCCGAGCTGCATCACGCCCCCTCGGTCTGCGCCACGGAGTCAGCGGAGTCCAGCTCGATCGCGGTGACGAGGAGCTCCTCGGCCTCCACGAAACCGAGCTCCGCGATGCGCCCCACCGCGCGCAGATCGTCGGCGGCCGCCTCGAGCGCCGCGATCTCCGCGGCCGGAGCGGCAATGGTCGCGGACGACACCGGGGTCTTCTGCGAGGCCTTCGCCTCCGTCTTCGCACGGCGGATGCCGATCAGTGCCTTGCTCGCCGTCGCGAGCACGGCGGGATCGCCGGCGTCGCCCCGCGGCTCCGGCCAGGCCGCGGTGTGCACCGAGCCGTCCTCGAACCAGCTCCAGGCCTCCTCGGTCGCGAACGAGACGATGGGAGCGAGCAGGCGCAGCAGCGTCGACAGCGCGAGGCGCAGGGCGAGGGCCGCCGAGGCCTGACCCACGTTCGTGCGGTCGTAGGCGCGCTCCTTGACCAGCTCGAGGTAGTCGTCGCAGAACGTCCAGAAGAACGCCTCGGTGATCTCCAGCGCGCGGGCCTGATCGTAGTTCTCGAACGCCGTGGTCGCGTCGCGCACCACACCGTCCAGGGTGGCGAGCATGGACGCGTCCAGCGCGTGCGTGATCTCCGCGCCCTCCGGAACGGGGAAGGACAGCACGAACTTCGCCGCGTTGAGGATCTTGATCGCGAGGCGGCGGCCGATCTTCACCTGCGTCGGGTTCTGCGGGTCGAACGCGGCGTCCGCGCCGAGGCGGCTGGAGGCCGACCAGTAGCGGACCGCGTCGGATCCGTGCGCATCGAGGATGTCGGCCGGAGTGACCACGTTGCCCTTGGACTTGGACATCTTCTTGCGGTCGGGGTCGACGATGAAGCCGCTGATCGCGGCGTTGCGCCAGGGGGAGCGGCCGTCCTCGAGCGTCGAGCGCAGCATCGTCGAGAACAGCCAGGTGCGGATGATGTCCTGCCCCTGCGGGCGCAGATCCATCGGCGCCACGAGCTCCCAGAGCTCGGCGTCCCGTTCCCAGCCGCCCGCGAGCTGCGGGGTGAGCGAAGAGGTCGCCCAGGTGTCGAGGATGTCGGCCTCGGCGTCGAAGCCGCCCGGGACGCCGCGCTGCTCGGCGGTGTAGCCGTCCGGCACGTCGGTGGTCGGGTCGATCGGGAGTGCGGCGAGATCGGGCTGGAGCACGCGGTCGTAGTCGCGCTCGCCGTTCTCGTCGAGCGCGTACCAGAGCGGGATCGGCACGCCGAAGAAGCGCTGCCGGGAGACGAGCCAGTCGCCGGTGAGGCCGCCCACCCAGTTCTCGTAGCGCACCCGCATGAACTCCGGGTGCCAGTTCAGCTCTGCGCCGTGCGCGAGCAGCTGGTCGCGGAGCTCGGTGTCGCGGGCGCCGTTGCGGATGTACCACTGGCGGGTCGACACGATCTCGAGCGGGCGGTCGCCCTTCTCGAAGAACTTCACCGCGTGGTTGAACGGCTTGCCGACCGCCGTCATCGCGCCGGTCTCCTGCAGCTTCTCCACGAGCGCCTTGCGGGCGGAGAAGACGGTCTTGCCCGCCATGTTCTCCCCGTACCAGGCGGCGGCGTCGGCGTCGCGCACCGAGCCCGGGGCGTCGGGCAGGAAGCGCCCGTCGAGGCCGATCGTGGTCATGTTCGGCAGGTCGCGGCCGTCCGTGGTGCGCAGCTCGCGCCACCACACGATGTCGGTCACGTCGCCGAAGGTGCAGACCATCGCCGCTCCCGTGCCCTTGTCGGGCTGGGCGAGGTGGTGGCCGTGGATCTCGATGTCCGCGTCGAAGAAGGGGGTCCGGACCTTCGTCCCGATGAGGTGCTTGTGCGGGCCCTCCGGGTGGGTCACGATCGCGACGCACGCGGGCAGCAGCTCGGGGCGGGTCGTCTCGATCGTGATGTGGCTGGATCCGTCCGCGAACGGGAAGTCGATGGTGTGGTACGAGGCCTGCTGATCGCGATCCTCGAGCTCGGCCTGGGCGATCGCGGAGCGGAAGTCCACGTCCCACAGGGTCGGCGCGAGGGACTGGTAGGCCTCGCCGCGCTCGATGTTGCGCAGGAAGGCCAGCTGGCTCTGCCGGATCGAGTCGTCCGAGATCGTGCGATAGGTCTGCGTCCAGTCGACGCTGAGGCCGAGCTGGCGGAACAGCGCCTCGAACTGCTTCTCGTCCTCGACGGTGAGCTTCTCGCAGAGCTCGATGAAGTTGCGACGGCTGATCGGGAGCTGGTCCGCGGCGCGGGACGACTTGTTGTCGCCGCCCTCGAACGGCGGCGTGAAGTCGGCGTCATAGGGGAGCGACGGATCGCAGCGCACGCCGTAGTAGTTCTGCACGCGGCGTTCGGTGGGCAGGCCGTTGTCGTCCCACCCCATCGGGTAGAACACGTTCTTGCCGCGCATGCGCTCGAAGCGCGCCTTGATGTCGGTGTGCGTGTAGCTGAACACATGCCCGATGTGCAGGCTGCCGCTCGCGGTCGGCGGGGGAGTGTCGATCGAGTAGACGCCCTCGCGACCGGTCTGGGCGGCGCGGATCCGGTCGAACAGGAACGTGCCGGACGTGCTCCACCGCTCACCCCACTTCGCTTCGAGGCCTTCCAGCGCGGGCTTGTCCGGAATCGGGTTCGTCGACATGGGTGTCTCCTCGTGCGATGTGTGCGGCACCGTGTGAGCGTGCCTGAGTGTGGGGTGTGCCGACAGTCTACCGGTCGCTCCGCCGCCCTCGATCCTGCCGCGGCCCCGCCCGCCCCTCAGAGGATGGCGAGCAGCTCCGGAGCCGCGCCCGTACGGACCGCCTCGCGCGCCTCGACCGCCGTCGCGGCCGCTCGCGCCGCGTCCGCGAGCCGCTGGCAGTCGAGCTGCGTGTGGTGCGCGAGCGCCACGCGCACCGCGGGCACCTTGCCCGGAGCCATCGACAGGCTGCTGACGCCCAGCCCCACGAGCACGAGCGCGAGGAGCGGGTCGCCCGCCGACTCGCCGCACACGCCGAGCGGCTTGCCCGCGGTCCGGGCGCCGTCGGCCGCCGCCGCGATCATGTCGAGCACCGCGGGCTGCCAGGGGTCGAGGAGATCGGCGAGCTCGCCCTGCATCCGGTCGGCCGCCATGGTGTACTGCGCGAGGTCGTTCGTGCCGAGGCTGCCGAAGTCGACGGCGCCCAGCACGTGCGACGCGCGCAGGGCCGCCGCGGGGACCTCGATCATCACGCCGGCCTGGGGCAGGCCGTTCTCGTAGACGCGCCGCGCGAACCAGGCGGCCTCCTCGACGGTCGCGACCATCGGCGCCATCACGCGCACGTCGGCGCCGGTCTGCTTCGCGGCGGCGGCGAGCGCCTCCAACTGGGCGTCGAGCAGTTCCGGTCGCTCCGCCGACAGGCGCAGGCCCCGCCTTCCCAGCGCCGGGTTCTCCTCGGGGCCGAGGTCGGCGAACCTCAGCGGCTTGTCCGCGCCCGCGTCGAGCGTGCGCACGACGACGCGGCGCTCGCCGAACGGCTCGAACACGCGCCGGTACACCTCGGTCTGCTCGGCGACGGTGGGCGCGGTCTCGGCGGAGAGGAAGACGAACTCGGTGCGGAACAGCCCCACGCCCTCGAGATCCTGCGCGCCGGCGAGGACCGCGTCCTCGACACCGCCGATGTTGGCGAGCAGGGCGATCTCGAGACCGTCCTTGGTCCGGCCGGGCCCGGAGGATCCGGCCAGAGCCGTAGCCCGCCGTTCGCGGCGGGTCTGCTGCTCGGCGACGAGGGCCGGATCCGGGGCGACGACGACCTCACCGGTGTCGCCGTCCACGGCGATGAAGGTGCCCGGGGGGAGCTGCGTCGCTCCGGGCAGCTGCACGACGGCCGGGATGCCCATCTGCGCGGCCAGGATCGCGGTGTGGCTCGTCCGTCCGCCCGCCCGCGTGACGATCCCCGCGACGAGCGCGCGATCGAGGGTGGCGGTCTCCGCCGGCGCCAGGTCCTCGGCGACGACGATGCTCGGCACGGTGAAATCCGGGACGCCGGGGGCCGGCACGCCGAGCACCGCGGCGACGGCCCGGGATCCCACGTCGCGGAGGTCCGCGACCCGTTCGGCGAAGTAGCCGCCGAGGGCCTCGAACTTGACGACGAACTCCTCGACCGCGGCCGAGACCGCGGTCGCAGGGCCGACGCCGGCCCGCACGCCCGCCTGGGCCGCCTTGAGCAGCGACTTGTCGCGCGCCATCATCGCCGTGGCCTTCAGGATCGCCTGCGCGGTGTCCACGACGTGCTCCGCCTTGGCGTCCAGTGCGGCGGCGACGTCGGCGAAGGCCCGGGCGACGTCCGCCGCGGCCTGCTCGGCATCGGCGGGGGCCGGCTCGTCCTGCGGCGGCTGGACCGGCGGTGCGACCTGCACCACCGGACCGTACGCCGTTCCCGGGCTGACGCCGATTCCCTGCCGGACCTCGCCGGCGTGCTGCGTGGTCATCTCACTGCGCATCCAGGTCGGTGGACAGCAGCGCCACGAGACGGTCGAGCACGGCGTCCGCGTCGGCGCCCTCGGCGGTCAGGACGACCTCTTCGCCGTGCTTGGCGCCCAGGGCGATGACGCCCAGGATGCTGGTTGCGTCGACGGCGTCCTCCCCGGGGCGGCCGATCTCGACGTCGAGCCCCGAGTCCGCCGCCGCTTCGACGAAGAGCGAGGCGGGACGGGCGTGGAGGCCGACGGACGAGGCGATGGTGACGGTACGGGTGGCCATGATGTTCTCCTTCGAAGGGGTGGGTGTTCAGACGGCGACGGGTTGGGCGGGAGCGGCTTCGGACTGCTCGACGCGCCTCTTCAGCGACAGGGTCTTCAGCAGGGTGATGATGAGCGCCATCACGACGACGCCGATGACCAGCGCGAGCAGGAAGAGCAGGGGAGCGCCGATCAGGGGGAGGACCCAGATCCCACCGTGCGGCGCGCGGAGGGTGACGCCGAACACCATGCACAGGCCGCCCGTGACCGCCGATCCGATGACCGACGACACGATCACCCGGATGGGGTCCGCGGCCGCGAACGGGATCGCACCCTCGGAGATGAACGACAGCCCGAGCAGCCAGGCCGCCTTGCCGTTCTCGCGCTCCGGCTCGGTGAAGAGCTTCGGACGCACGACGGTGGCGAGGGCCATCGCCAGCGGCGCCACCATGCCGGCCGCCATGACCGCGGCCATGATCTTCAGCTGTGGGGCATCGGTGGCCGCTCCGGCGGCGGCGAGACCGGTGGTCGCGAACGCGTACGCGGTCTTGTTGACCGGACCGCCGAGGTCGAAGCCCATCATCGCGCCGAGCACGATGCCGAGCACGAGCGCCCCTGCGCCGGTCATCCCGTTCAGCCATCCGTTGAGCTGGGTCATGAGCCAGACGATCGGACGGCCGAGGATCGTGATGAACAGCCCGGCGGTGATCAGCGTCGAGAGCAGCGGGATCACGACGACCGGCATGACACCGCGGACGCCCTTGTGCACGGGCCAGCGCGAGATCCAGCGCGCGATGAATCCGGCGAGGAAACCGGTGACGAGGCCGCCGAGGAATCCGGCGTTCATGGTGGCCGCGATCGCGCCGCCGACGATGCCGGGGACGAGTCCGGGGCGGTCCGCGATCGCGAAGGCGATGAACCCCGAGAGGATCGGGACCAGGAAGCCGAACGACGCGGCTCCCATCACGAAAAGCAGCCCGCCCCAGGACATCAGGCTCAGAGGGTCGAAGTGCTGGGCGATGTTCGTCGCGTCGGCCGCCGTGAGGTTGAACTTCACGACCTCGAGCGCCCCGGACTCGCCGACCGCGATCTGCGCGATCACGAACGAGAGCGCGATGAGGATGCCTCCGGCCGCGACGAACGGGATCATGTACGACACGCCGGTCATCAGCCACTGCCGGATCTTCGTTCCGATCCTGGCGTCGGCCTCCACCTTCGTGGTGAGGCCTCCGGCCGCGGGACCGGCGGCGGCCGCCGCAGCGGCCTTGCTCGGGTCGGCCGCCCACTCCTCGGCGAGGGCCGCAGCACGCTCGATGAGCTCGGGGCCGTCGGAGATCGCCTTCTTGACGGGGACGTCGACGGTGGGCTTGCCCGCGAAGCGTCCGGCGTCCTTCACCGCCAGGTCGTGCGCGAACACGACGGCGTCGGCTGCGGCGATCTGGGCGGCGGTGAGCGGTGTGGATCCTGCCGAGCCCTGGGTCTCCACGGTGATCGTGTGCCCCGCGGCCTTGGCAGCCCGTTCCAGGGCTTCGGCGGCCATGTAGGTGTGCGCGATGCCGGTCGGGCACGAGGTCACGCCGACGAGGGTGAGCGAGCGGCCGGAGGCGATCGGGGACGGACCCGGCTCTGCGGCGGGCGCCGGTACGGGGGCGTCGGCGGGCGCGGGGGTCGTGGCCGAGGCAGGCGGGGTCGCGGGCGCCTCGTCGAGCTGCACATGCTCGCCGACGATCGCGACCACCTCGGCGGGGGTCGTCGCCGACAGCAGCGCCTCCCGGAACTCCGAGCGCATCAGCGCCCTGGCGAGCTTCGGCAGCATCTGCATGTGGGCGTCGCCGCCGGCCTCGGGCGCGGCGATGAGGAACACGAGGCGCGCAGGGCCGTCCTTGGCGCCCCAGTCGATCCCGTCCCGGGTGCGGCCGAAGACGAGCGAGGGCTCCGTGATCGCGGCGCTGCGGGCGTGCGGGATGCCGATGCCGCCGGGGAGCCCGGTGGCCATCTTCGACTCGCGCTCGCGGACGTCGGCCAGGAACCGGTCGAGGTCCGTGCAGCGGCCCGTGGCGACGAGCCGCGACGCGAGGGCGGCGGTCGCCTCGTGCCGGTCGGCGCCGGTGAGATCGAGCACGACCTGTTCTTCGTTGATCAGTGCCATGAGGGATTCCTTCCGTGGAGGAGGTCAGTCCGCGAGGGGGAGCTCGCGGTCGGGGGAGGAGGACACCGTGACGCGGACGTCGCGGACATCGGCGGGGGCCGGAACCTGGCTGCCGGGCAGGGCCACGGCGGCGGTGCCCCAGCGGACGCCCTCGGCGAGGGCGTCCTGGGGAGCCCGGCCCGCGCCGAGCGCGAACAGGAATCCCGCGAGCATGCAGTCGCCGGCGGCGACCGTGGACACGACCTCGGCCGCGGCGGCGGTCGCGTGCCACGTTCCGGTCTCGGCGACGAGCAGGGCGCCGTCCCGGCCGAGGCTCACGGCGACCAGGTCGACGCCGCCGCGCTGCAGCGCCTGCGCCGCGTCGAGCACGGCGCCGAGCGTGAGCAGATCGCGGCCGACCAGCTCTCCGAGCTCATCCCGATTCGGCTTGATGAGCGTCGGCTGCGCGTCGACGGCGGCGGCGAGCGGAGACCCGGAGGTGTCGATCGCGACGCGGATGCCCCGCTCATGCGCGCCGCGGACCAGGCGGCCGTAGAAGTCCTCCGGAGCCCCGAGGGGGAGGCTGCCGCCGCCGGACAGCCAGCCGCCGGAGGGAACGTCCGCGAGCGCGTTCTCGATGAGCGCGTCGACCTCGGCCGGATCCAGCAGCGGTCCGGGCTCGTTGAGTTTGGTGGTGGTGCCGTCCGGTTCGAGCACGCTGATGTTCATGCGCACGCTGCCGTGGATCGGCACGGCGACGACGGGCACGGAAGCCGCGCGGCAGAGCGCTTCGAGCAGTCCGCCCTCGAGCCCGCCCGAGGGGAGCACCGCGCGGGTCGCGCCGCCCATCGCGGCGACGGCGCGGGAGACGTTGAGTCCCTTGCCGCCGGGGTCGACCCGGCTGGACGTCGCCCGGAGCACCTCGCCGCGGGTGAGCGCGTCGATCGTGATCGCGCGGTCGATGCTCGGATTGGGGGTGAGGGTGACGATCACGCGAGCACGACCTTCGGTCCTGCGGCGCGCAGCGCCTCGACGGCGTCGGAGTCCGCCCCGGTGTCGGTGAGGATCGCATGGAGCTCGTCGACGCGCGCGAAGCGCTGGAGGTGGACGGCGCCGAGCTTGCTGGAGTCGGCGACGAGGATGCGGGTGCGCGCGGCCTCGAGCATCGCGCGCTTCACGGCCGCCTCGTCCTGATCCGGCGTCGAGAGCCCGTGGTCGGCGTCGAAGCCGTTGGTGCCCAGGAAGGCGACGTCCACGGCGAGCTCGGAGAGCGCGCCGATCGCCCAGGGGCCGACTGCCGCGCCGGTCACGGTGCGCACCCGGCCGCCGATCAGCAGGAGCGTGATGTTGCGCTGACCGGCGAGGGCGCCGGCGATGAGGGTGTTGTTGGTCACGACCGTCAGCTGCGTGTCGGCTGGGATGAGCTCGGCGATGGCGAGGGTGGTGGATCCGGAGTCGAGGAGGATCGTGCCGCCATCGGGCAGCTCCTGCAGTGCGCGCGTCGCGATGCGCAGCTTCTCCTCCGAATGCTGGCCGATGCGGGCGGCGAGGGTGAGCTCGGGGAGGGACGGCTGTGCCGGGAGCGCGCCGCCGTGGACGCGGCGGATGAGACCCTGCTGCTCCAGCACGGCGAGATCCCTCCGGACGGTCTCCGTCGTGACGTCCAGGAACTCGGCGAGGCCGGCGACGTCGACGCGCCCGTCCTGCTGCGCGCGCTCGTGGATGCGCTGCTGCCGCTCCGCTGCGTACATCGGGCTCCCTCGCCGTCTTCCGACCGCCTCGATCGAGGCGTTGAGCCACTTTCCCACACAAAGCGACAGAAAACAACACAAACAAAGAAGAAGACCACAATCCACCGGATCCTGAGGCGCGCGATAGATCCACCCCGTCCACAAACCGCTAGCCTGGAGTCTCCCGATCCCCGCCCACAGCACTCCCGAGGAACACCCATGCCTGCTCCGCTCCGGCGCCGACTTCTGCCGCTCGCCGCTCTCGCCGCGGTCGCCGCCCTCGCCCTCACCGCCTGCTCGGGGTCGTCCGGCTCCGGTTCCGACGCGAACGGCGAGATCGTCTGGGGCGTCGACGGCAGCCTGCTCTCGAGCGGGAAGATGGATCCGCAGACCAGCCAGCTCGACGTGACCGCCATGGTGCAGCGTGCCGTGCTCGACTCGCTCGTCTTCCAGAAGGCGGACGGCACCTTCGTGCCGTGGCTCGCGAAGAAGTGGGAGGTCTCCGCGGACGGAACCGCCTACACGTTCCACCTGCGCGACGATGTCACCTTCACCGACGGCGAGAAGTTCGACGCGGCCGCCGTGAAGGCGAACTTCGATCGGATCGCCGATCCCGCGACCAAATCCGCCCAGGCCGCGAGCATGCTCGGTGGCGACCTGTATCAGGGCACCGAGGTGGTCGACCCCACCACCGTGAAGGTGACGTTCTCGCAGCCCTACGCGCCGTTCCTGCAGGCGGCGAGCACCGCGCAGCTCGGCTTCTACGCGCCGAAGGTGCTCGCCGAGCACTCCGCGGACCTCGCCGCGGGCGGCAAGGGCATCACGGTCGGCACCGGGCCGTTCGAGCTCACCTCCTACACGCCGGATCAGGAGATCGTCTACACCCGCAACACGAAGTACGCGTGGGCACCCGAGGGCGAGAAGGCGCCGTCCTTCAAGACCCTGCGCGTGCAGATCCTTCCCGAGGCCTCGGTCCGCAGCGGCTCCGTGTCGTCGGGCGAGATCGACCTCGCCTCGCAGCTGCCCCCGAACCTGGTCTCCCAGGTCAAGGGCTCCGCGTCCGTGAAGTCGGTGCAGGTGCCCGGGCTTCCGTACTCGCTGTTCCTCAACGAGCGCAACGGCGTGTTCGCCGACCAGAAGGTGCGCGAGGCCTTCACCCGCGCGATCGATGTCGACACCGCGGTGGACAAGATCTTCTTCGGGCAGTTCCCCCGCGCATGGAGCATCCTCGGACCGACCACCCCGGGTTACGACAAGAGCCTCGAGAAGAGCTGGCCCTTCGACAAGGACCTGGCGAATAGCCTGCTCGACGAGGCGGGCTGGACCCAGCGCGGCGCCGACGGCATCCGCACCAAGAACGGCCAGCGGCTGACGGCGAACTGGATCGCCTGGACCCCGGTGTCCGACGACCACGCCGCGCTCGCGAACGCGATCCAGTCCGACCTCAAGTCGGTCGGCTTCGAGGTCACCCGCGAGACGCTCGAGCCGGGCGCGTACAACGAGAAGTACGGCCCGAAGACCTTCGACATCACGGATTGGGACTTCTCCGGCGTCGATCCGGATCTGCTGCGCAGCCACCTGGCGACCGACGGCTTCCAGAACGCCTCCTCGGTGAGCGACCCGAAGCTCGACCAGCTCCTGAAGGACGGCATCGCGACGACCGACGCCGCGGCGCGCGCGAAGGTCTACGCGCAGATCCAGCAGTGGAACGCGAAGGACGACGCGATCGTGCCGCTCTACGTGACCTCGGCCATCACGGCGGTGGGCGACACGGTGACGGGCCTCGGCTTCGACATCTACGGGCGGCCGCTGTTCTTCGGCACCGGCGTGAAGTGAGCGCGGTTCGCGGTATCGTCCGCTCGTGACCGATCGTCCTGCCCGGCCGAGAGCGGCCGTCCCGCCGCGTGCCGGCGCGCTCCTGCGCCGGATCGGCGGGGCGGCGCTGTCGGTCGTGCTCGTCCTCTGGGGGGCGGCGACGCTGTCGTTCCTCGCGTTCCGCGTGCTGCCCGGCGATCCGGTGAGCGTCATGCTCGGCCCTCAAGCCCAGGTGAGCGAGGCGGTCAAGGACCGGACCCGGGCGGAGCTCGGGCTCGATCGCCCGCTCTGGCAGCAGTACCTGTCGATGCTGGGTGATCTGCTGCGCGGGGACCTCGGAACGTCCTATCAGCTGCGCATGCCGGTGAGCGAGGTGATCGGACGGCAGCTCGGCGCGACGCTGCAGCTCACGGCCGCCGCCCTCGCGATCGCCGTGCTTCTCGCGCTCGCCGGAGTGCTGATCGCGCGACGGCCGTTCGCCCGCGGCCTCCTTGCGGCGGGAGAGCTGATCGTCCTGTCCTCGCCCGTGTTCTGGATCGGCCTGCTGCTGCTCACGGTGTTCGCGTTCGGCCTGGGCTGGTTCCCCGTGGCGGGCTCGCGGACCGGGGCGAGCCTCGTGCTGCCCGCGGTCACCCTGGCGCTGCCCGTCGCGGCGTTGCTGGGCCAGGTGCTGCGCGACGGCGTGGAGGCGGCCGAGCGACAGCCCTGGGCGCTGACCGTGCGCGCCCGCGGTGCCGACCACGCGCGGCTCACGCTGCGGCACACCCTCCGGCACGGCTCCCTCGGGGCAGTGACGCTGAGCGCGTACCTCGTGGGCTCGCTGCTGGGCGGTGCGGTGCTCGTGGAGACGGTCTTCGCGCGCCCGGGGCTCGGACGGGTGACGCTGGCGGCGATCACGGGGCGGGATCTGCCGGTGGTCACCGGGATCATCCTCTTCAGCGCCCTCGTGTTCGTCGTCGTGAACACGGTGGTGGAGCTGGTGGCGCCCGTCCTGGACCCCCGGCTGCGCGTCTCTTCCGCCGTCGGCGACGTCTCCGCGCCTTCGGAGGCCGGACGATGATGCTGCTGCGCCGGACCCTGCTCGCGCTCGCCGTGCTCGTGCTGACGACGGTCGTGATCGCCGCCGTCGTGCCCGCACTGCTGGCCCCCGTCGATCCGCTGCAGACCCACGTCCGTGATGCGCTGCTGCCGCCCGGACCCGGGCACCCGTTCGGCACCGACCAGAGCGGGCGCGACGTGTACGCCCGGGTCGTGCACGGCGCAGGACGCTCGCTCGGCATCGGCATCCTCGCGACCGGCCTGGCGCTCCTGGCCGGCCTGATCGTCGGCGCGCTCGCCGGCGTCTCGCCGCGCCCGGTCGATGCGGTGCTCATGCGCACCAACGACGTGCTGATGGCGTTCCCGGAATTCCTGCTGGCACTGGTCGTCGTCGCGATCCTCGGCCCCGGTGCCGCGAACGTCGCGATCGGGGTGACCCTGGCCGCGATCCCGGTGTACGTGCGGCTCGCTCGAGCCCAGACGCAGGTGCTGCGCCGGGCCGAGCACGTGGAGGCGGCTCGGATCCTCGGGGTCGGGCCGTTCACGGCATTCCGCCGGCACGTCGCCCCCGGCGTCCTCGGGGCGCTCAGCGTGCTCGCCACGATCGGTCTCGGATCCAGCATCCTTGCCGCCGCCGGTCTCAGCTTCCTCGGCCTCGGCCCCGCCGAGCCCTCGCCCGAGTGGGGGCTCATGCTCGCGGGCGGGCGCAATGTGCTGGGGCAGGCGTGGTGGATCGCGGTGTTCCCCGGGCTCGCGATCACGCTGACCGTGCTGTCGGCGACGTTCCTCGGCCGCACGCTGCGCGCCCGGGCCGAGGGGAGGCGCGCATGAGCGGCGCGGGTTCCGTGTCCGGCGCCCCGCCCGCACTCCAGGTGCAGGGACTGCGGATCGGCATCGAGGGTCGGACGCTCGTCGACGACGTCTCCTTCGCGGTCGCCCCCGGGGAGTGCGTCGCGCTCGTCGGCGAATCGGGGGCGGGGAAGTCCCTCACCGTACGCGCGCTGCTCGGCCTGCTGCCGGAGCGGGCCGCGGTCTCGGCGACGAGGCTCGAGGTCGGCGGTGTCGACACCACGGCACTGTCCGAACGCGGCTGGCGCGCGCTCCGCGGGGCGCGGATCGCCCTGGTCTCGCAGGATGCCCTGGTCTCCCTGGATCCGCTGCGCCGCATCGGCGCGGAGGTCGCGGAGCCGCTGGAGATCCACGGTTCCCTTCCGCGCGCCGCGCGGGAAGCCCGCGTGCGGAAGCTGCTCGTCGACGTCGCGATGCCGGAGCCAGAGAGGCGCGCCCGGCAGCGCCCGCACGAGCTGTCCGGCGGACTGCGTCAGCGCGCTCTCATCGCCAGCGCGCTCGCGGCCGATCCCACGGTGCTCATCGCGGACGAGCCGACCACCGCCCTCGATGCGACCGTGCAGGCCAGAGTCCTGGCGCTGCTGCGCCGGATCGCGGACGACGGCACCGCGGTCGTCTTCGTCAGCCACGACATGGCCGCCGTGCGCCGGATCGCCGACCGCGTCGTGGTGCTGCGCGACGGGCGCGTGGTCGAGCACGGGCCCGCGGCGGACGTGCTCGCAGCGCCGCACGAGGAGTACACGCGGGAACTGGTGCTCGCCTCGTCGCGAACACCGCGGATCCCGTCCCCTGGCGATGCGCCGGTGCTGGCCGAGGTGGTCGGGATCGGCAAGAGCTTCGATCGCCCGGTGCTGCACGGGGTGTCGTTCGCGCTGCACCGCGGTCGCACCCTCGGCGTGGTGGGGGAGTCGGGATCCGGGAAGACGACCCTGGCCCGCATCCTGCTCGGCGTCGAGCGCGCCGACGCCGGGACCGTCATGTGGGCCGGCGGTGCGCGACCGCGGATCCAGCTGGTGCACCAGAACCCGCTGGGGGCGTTCGATCCGCGCTGGACGATCGGTCGTTCGCTGGGGGAGGCGCTCTCCGCCGGCGGCGTTCCACGTGCGCAACGGGCGGTGCGCACGATCGACCTGCTGCGCGAGGTGGGACTGGATCCCGCGCTCGCGACACGGCGTCCGGCCGCGCTCTCGGGAGGGCAGCGCCAGCGCGCGGCGATCGCGCGCGCCCTCGCGGCGGAGCCCGAGGTGCTCGTGCTCGACGAGCCGGTGTCAGCGCTGGACGCGACCGTGCGGGCGCGGATCCTGGCGCTGCTGGATCGCCTGCAGCGCGAGCGCGGGCTGACGATGCTCCTCGTCTCGCACGATCTCGGCGTGATCGCGTCGGTGGCCGACGACCTGATCGTGATGCAGGACGGCGCGATCGTCGAACAGGGTCCCGCCGCGGGAGTGCTGGAGTCGCCCCGGCATCCGTTCACCCGCGATCTGCTCGCGGCGTCTGCTCCGTAGCGCAGGCGCTGCGCGCGCGGTGCGGTGCGCGCGCGTGCTGTGCTGTGCTTGCGGTGCGCGTGCTGTGCTGTGCGGGCGCGCGTGCTGTGCTCTGCTTGCGCGCGTGCGCGGCACCATGCGGCCGTTCGCCTGCCGCGGAGATGTGCGAGATCTTCGGAGGGATCCGGGGGATTCGTCCGAAGTTGGGGGACATCTCCGAGTCAGACGTACGCCACGCGGCCGCCGAAGGCCCGAGGAGCCGCGTGCGATCGTCCTGCACAGGAGCATCGGCGGGGGAGTTGTCCACCGGAACCGTGGATCGCACTCTCCATCGCTTTCGTCCGGAGAAGAGTGGGCGCATGAGCCCCCGTCGCATCCTGGATCCGATCGACCTCGTCGCCGACCGCGGCGGCGTCGTGCGCGTCGCCGTACTGACGGAGGCGGGCATCGGACGGCGTGCGCTCGAGCGCGCGCTGCGGTCCGGTCGGCTGCTCCGCGTGCGCCGGGGCTGGGTGGCGACGAACGATGCGGATCCGGTGCTGGTGGCGGCGGCGCGCGAGGGAGTGGTGATCACCTGCATCTCACAGGCGTCGCGGCTCGGCCTCTGGGTGCATGAGGCCGACTCGCGGCAGCATGTCGGAGCGGATCCGAAGTCTGCGGGCCGGAAGACGAGACGCGCGCACGTGCACTGGTTCACGCCGATCGTGCCGCGTCCTCCCGACCTGCTCGAGGATCCGATCGAGAACGTGCTGGCCGCCGTGGCCTCCTGCGAGCCGTTCGAGCGGGCCCTCGCGACCTGGGAGTCGGCGTTGAACAAGGGACTCGTGACTCTCGAAGGTCTCGCCGGCTACTCCTGGAAGCCGACGGCGCGCCGCATCCTCGCAGCGGCGACGCCGTTCGCCGACGCCGGCCTGGAGACCTATCTGCGGCCTCGGCTCGCCTGGCTGCGGCTGCCGATCCGGATCCAGAGCTGGATCGCGGGCCATCGCGTGGATGTGCTCATCGGCGACCGTCTCGTCCTGCAGATCGACGGCGCGCATCACGTCGGCGCGCAGCGCAGCGAGGATATCCGGCACGACGCCGAGTTGCGCCTCATGGGCTATCACGTGATCCGCGTGAGCTACGCGCAGATGATGCACGCGTGGCCCGTCGTGCAGGATCTCGTCATGCGCGCCGTCGCACAGGGGCTGCACCGTGCCGCGTGATCCCGGCGTGCCAGGCCGCTCACCCGGCGCCGGACCTCCCCGCGGACGCCCCGGGCCCCGAACATCTCGAGCCCCGGACATCTCGAGCCTCCGGACATCTCGGGCCCCAGACATCTCGAGCCTCCGGACATCTCGAGCCCCCGGACCTCCCGACCGCGCGGACGCCCCGCCCGCGCGGACGCCCCGAGCCCTCGGACCTCCCGCGCTCACAGACGTCTCGCGCGGAGAAGTACGCGTATTTCGGAGGGATTCGGCCGATATCTCCGAGGTTCCTGCATTTCTCCGCGGAGACTGCACGGAAGGGACGGTTCTCCGGCGGTGCTGTGCGGAGGGGGCGGTTTTCCGCGGATGCTGTGCTGAGGGGGTGGTTTTCCGGCGGTGATGCGTGGAGAGGGCGGTTCTCCGGGGTGCTGTGCGGAGGGCGGTTCTCCGCGGGTGCTGCGCGGAGAGGGCGGTTCTCCGGGGGTGCTGCGCGGAGCGGTCGGTTCTGGACGTCGCCGCTGCGTGGGGCGGTCAGTCCTGGACGTCGATGCCCGCGGCTCGGGCGAAGACGGGCGCGAGGAGCTCGACCTGCCGCGCCGTGAGGGTGGCGCCGCGCAGCGCCGTCACGTCGAGGAACGCGAGCGCATCCAGTCCGCGCAGGTCGAGGCCGTCCGCGCGCAGTCCGCGGGTGTCGACCTCGTCCGCGCTGGAGCGCTCGAACCGCACCCGGGTGGCCGTGGCGGCGGGCAGGTCGACCGTCGCGAGGGTGCAGTCCGCGATGAGCGAATCCTGGATCTTGGCGGCGGCGAGGGACAGGTAGTCGACCCTGGCGCGCTCGAGGATCAGCTCCGCCACGTGGGCGCCGGAGAGATCCAGTGTGCCGATCCGCCCGCCGGAGATGCGCAGCCTGCGGATCGTGGCGTCCTTGAGCGAGAGGACCGGCGTGCGGGCATCCACGATCTCGACGTCCAGAAGGGTCGCTCCGGTCAGGTCGACGCCGTCCGCGGCGCCGGACAGCGAGCACTGCTCGAACTGCGCATGTGCGAGATCCGCGGAGAGCGGGATCCGCTGGCCCACGTGGTCGCCGTGACGGCGACCGACGGCATCGTCGAGATCGTCCGGCAGATCGGGCGGCGAGACGCGGGGCGGCTGAGGGCGTTCGGTGCTGCGGGCCATGCCACGACCCTAGGATCCGTCGCCGACAGCGACTCATCGCGTGATGCCCTACCCGGCCGGCCGGGCCGGCTGTCTCGGTGCGGGCGACATCCACGGAGATGGGCGCCAAGTTCGGACGGATCCGTCAGATTCCTCCGAGGAACGCGCACATCTCCGCGCGAAGCGCCCGCGGCGCGGACCGGGGACGGGGGCCCAGGCGCGGCACCGGCCACGGCGGCGTTAGACTGGTCGGCACGAGCATCGATCCGGCCATCACCGGGGAGCTCTCGGAAGAACGTCCCGACCTGCGGTCGCTGAGCCAGTCGAAGCGCCGGAGACGGGGTCAGTAGAACCGAGCGGGGCAGGCCCGTCACAGCCGCAGTGAGAGTGGCGGTTCGGCCCTTCGGCAGGCTCGGAGGACCGGACGGCAATGCAGGGTGGTACCGCGGTCCGCAGGATCGTCCCGGCGCGCAGCTCCCGCCCGCCACCGACACTGCGAGACACGATGACCTACCCGCGCACCTCTCCCACCAGATCCTCCTTCGGTCCGGCCGCCGTCACGCCGAGCCCGCGCTTTCCCGAGATCGAGCGCGAGGTGCTCGCGTTCTGGGAGGCCGACGACACCTTCCGTGCGTCGATCGCGCAGCGCGAGGGCGCCGAGGAGTGGGTCTTCTACGACGGCCCGCCGTTCGCCAACGGCCTGCCGCACTACGGCCACCTGCTCACGGGCTACGCGAAGGACCTGTTCCCGCGCTTCCAGACCATGCTCGGCAAGAAGGTCGACCGTGTGTTCGGGTGGGACACGCACGGCCTTCCCGCCGAGCTCGAGGCGATGAAGCAGCTCGGGATCACCGAGAAGGACGAGATCGAGCAGATGGGGATCGACGTCTTCAACGCGAAGGCGCGCGAGTCCGTGCTCGCCTACACGCACGAGTGGCAGGACTACGTCACCCGCCAGGCGCGCTGGGTCGACTTCGAGCGCGGCTACAAGACGCTCGACCTGAGCTACATGGAGAGCGTGCTCTGGGCCTTCAAGACCCTGCACGACAAGGGCCTCGCCTACGAGGGGTACCGTGTGCTCCCGTACTGCTGGCGCGATGAGACGCCGCTGAGCGCGCACGAGCTGCGCATGGACGACGACGTCTACAAGGAGCGTCAGGATCCCTCGGTCACGGTGAGCTTCCCGCTCTCCGGGGAGAAGGCGGCGGCCCTGGGCCTCGAGGGCGTCCGGGCGCTGGCCTGGACCACGACCCCCTGGACCCTGCCGACCAACCTCGCGCTCGCCGTGGGGCCCGAGATCGTCTACGCCGTGCTGCCGGTCGGGCCGAACGGCGCGTCCGAGGGCGCCCAGGGCGACCGCTTCCTGCTCGCGCGGGACCTGCTCGGCGGCTACGCGAAGGACCTCGGCTACGACAGCGCGGAGGACGCGCTCGCCGCGGTCTCCGCGACGGTTACCGGGGCCGAGCTCGGCGGCGTGACGTACGACCGCCTCTTCGACTACTACGCCGATGCCGAGACCTGGGGCACCGAGAACGCCTGGCAGGTCCTCGTCGACGACTACGTCACGACCAGCGACGGCACGGGCATCGTGCACCAGGCCCCCGCCTATGGTGAGGATGACCAGCGCGTCGCCGGCGCCGCGGGGATCCCCACGATCCTGTCGCTCGACGAGGGCGGGCGCTTCCTGCCGAACGTGACGGACGTCGCGGGCGAGCTCTGGATGGACGCGAACACGCCGCTCGTGCGCCTGCTGCGCGGGAACGGCCGTCTGCTGCGCCTGCAGAGCTACCTGCACTCGTACCCGCACTGCTGGCGCTGCCGGAACCCCCTCATCTACAAGGCGGTCTCCAGCTGGTTCGTGCGCGTCACGGACTTCAAGGACGACATGCTCGCGAACAACGAGCAGATCACCTGGGTGCCGGAGAACGTCAAGCACGGCCAGTTCGGCAAGTGGCTCGAGGGCGCGCGCGACTGGTCGATCAGCCGCAACCGGTACTGGGGATCCCCGATCCCGATCTGGAAGAGCGACGACCCGGAGCACCCGCGCGTCGACGCCTACGGATCCCTCGCCGAGCTGGAGCGCGACTTCGGCCGTCTGCCGCGCAACGCCGAGGGCGAGGTGGATCTGCACCGCCCGTTCATCGACGAGCTCACCCGCCCGAACCCCGACGACCCCACCGGCAAGAGCACGATGCGCCGCATCGAGGACGTCTTCGACGTGTGGTTCGACTCCGGATCCATGCCGTTCGCGCAGGTGCACTATCCCTTCGAGAACCAGGAGTGGTTCGACTCGCACTCGCCGGCCGACTTCATCGTCGAGTACATCGGGCAGACCCGCGGCTGGTTCTACCTCATGCACGTGCTGTCGACCGCGCTCTTCGACCGCCCCGCGTTCACCGGCGTGAGCTGCCACGGCATCGTGCTCGGATCCGACGGCTACAAGATGTCGAAGTCGCTGCGCAACTACCCGGACGTCTCCGAGGTCTTCGACCGCGACGGATCCGACGCGATGCGCTGGTTCCTCATGTCGAGCTCGGTGCTGCGCGGCGGCAACCTGTCCGTGACGGAGGAGGGGATCCGGGCCGGCGTGCGCGAGTTCATCCTGCCGCTGTGGAACTCGTGGTACTTCTTCGCCACCTACGCGAACGCCGCCGCCGGGCCCGACGGCTCCGGCTACGAGGCGCGCTGGCGCACGGACTCGACCGACGTGCTGGACCGGTACATCCTGGCGCGCACGGGCGACCTCGTCCGCGGCGTGCAGGAGGACCTGGAGGGGCTCGACTCGACCACTGCGGCGTCGCGCCTGCGCGACTTCGCCGAGGTGCTCACGAACTGGTACATTCGGCGCTCCCGCGACCGGTTCTGGGTGGGCGTCGATCCGTCCGACCCCGCGACGACCGAGGCCTTCGACACGCTCTACACCGTGCTCGAGACGCTGACCCGCGTCGCGGCCCCGCTCGTGCCGCTCATCGGCGAGCGTGTGTGGCAGGGCCTCACCGGCGGGCGCAGCGTGCACCTGACCGACTGGCCCGATGCCGAGCTGTTCCCGCACGCCGACGACGTGCGCGATGCGATGGACGCCGTGCGCGAGCTGTCCAGCGTCGGCAACGCGCTGCGCAAGAAGGAGAAGCTGCGGGTGCGCCTGCCCCTGGCCCGGTTCACCGTCGTGGCCCCGAACGCGGCGACGCTCGCGCCCTTCGAGGAGATCCTCCGCGACGAGCTCAACGTCAAGGCGGTCGAGCTCGTCGCCCAGGGCGAGGGCACGGCGGCGGAGTACGGCATCAGCCACCGCCTCAGCGTCAACGCCCGCGCAGCCGGACCGCGGCTCGGCAAGGACGTGCAGCGCGTGATCCGCGCCGCGAAGGACGGCTTCTGGACTGAGGAGGACGGGGTGGTGACGGCCGACGGCATCGCCCTGGAGCCGCACGAGTACGAGCTCGCCCTGGAGACCACGGGACGCCCGGAAGGGGAGGCGCTCGCCGTCGTCCCCACCGGCGGGTTCGTGCTGCTCGACACCGCGACCACGCCCGAGCTGGAGGCGGAGGGCCTCGCGCGCGACGTGATCCGCGCCGTGCAGGACACCCGCAAGAACGCCGGCTTCGATGTGAGCGACCGCATCCGCCTGCAGCTGCGCTTCGCCGACGCGGACGACGCCGCGGCAGTCCGCTCGGCGTTCGCCGTGGCCGCGGTGGCCGAGGAGACGCTCGCGGTCGAGGCGGACGTGCTCGACGCGGGGGCCGAGTTCGCCACGGCCGAGTTCGTGGCGGACATCGAGAAGGGCACCTACGCGAACCGCGGCGCCTTCGCCGTCGCCGTGAGCCGGATCGGAGATGCATCATGACCGATGACCGTGAGCGCGCCGACGCCGTGTACTCCGCGCTGCTGGAGCGCGCGGGGGAGCGGTGGGTCCAGCCCCGCAAGGAGCGCACGGCCCGCCTCCTCGAGCTCATGGACGACCCGCAGAAGACGTACCGGGTCGTGCACCTCACCGGCACGAACGGCAAGACCTCGACCGCACGGATGATCGAGAGCCTGCTGCGGGCGCACGGGCTGCGCACCGGCCTGTTCACGAGCCCGCATCTGGAGCGCTTCACCGAGCGGATCATGGTCGACGGCGAGCCGATCGCCGACGCCGCCGTGGCCGACGCCTGGGAGGAGGTGGAGCCCTTCGTCGGGATCGTGGACGCCGAACTCGAGGCTGCGGGCGATGCGCCGCTCACCTTCTTCGAGCTGCTCACCGTGCTGGCCTTCGTGGCCTGCGCCGACGCCCCCATCGACGTCCTCGTGCTCGAGGTCGGGATGGGCGGATCCTGGGACTCCACGAACACGGCGGACGGCGACGTCGCGGTGTTCACCCCGATCGACCTCGACCACGCCGATCGCCTGGGCGACACGATCGCGAAGATCGCGGAGGTGAAGGCCGGGATCATCAAGGACGGCGCCGCCGTGGTCTCCTCGCGGCAGACGCCCGAGGCCGAAGCCGTGCTGCGCCGGGTCGCGGCGGAACGCGGGGCGAGCATCGCGTTCGAAGGCCAGGACTTCGCCCTCGTCGAGCAGCGGCTCGCCGTCGGCGGCCAGCAGATCACCGTACGGGGTCTTGCCGGGCAGTACTCCGAGGAGTACCTGCCGCTGTACGGCGAGCACCAGGGCTTCAATGCCGCGCTCGCGATCGCCGCCGTCGAGTCGCTCATCGGCGGTGCGCAGCACGCGATCGTGGGCGACGTCCTCGCCGAGGGACTTCAGGGCGCGACCTCGCCGGGCCGCCTGCAGCTGCTCGGGATCGCTCCGACCGTGGTCGTGGACGCGGCCCACAACCCGCACGGCGCGCGCGCCCTCGCCGCTGCCCTGAAGGACAGCTTCGACTTCGACGAGTGGGGCCTCGTGCTCGGTGTGCTCGGCGACAAGGACGCGGCCGGCATCGTCGAGACGCTGCTGCCGTCGGTCGAGCACGTGTTCGCGACCGCCCCCGACTCCGATCGCGCGAGCGATCCCGACGCGATCGCGGATCTCGTGGAGCGCGCCGGCGGCCGGGCCACGGTGCACCCGACCCTGGCCGACGCCGCGGACGCGGCACGCGAATGGGCCGCATCCGCCGAGCGCCGCGCGGTGATCATCGCCGGATCCGTCGTGCTCGCGGGCGAGGCGATCTCGCTGGCGGCGGATGAGGACTGGAAGAGCGGATGGCGCGCGTGACCGACGAGACCACCCCCGGATCCGCCGCGGTGAAGCCTCGCCGGGCCCGTCCGCCGCGGGGCCTCGCCCAGAAGCTCGGGTCGATCATCCTCGCCTTCGAAGCGATCGTGGTCGGCCTCGCCGGCCTCACGATCTTCGGCCTGAAGGCGCTGGGGCCCGACATCGAGCCGTGGTGGGGCATCGTCGGAGGCGCCGTCGTGGGTGTCGCCATGCTCGTCGCGGCAGGTCTCATGGGCAGCAGGGCGGGAATCGTGATGGGATGGATCCTGCAGGTCATCGTCCTGCTGTCCGCCATCCTGGTGCCCGCGATCCTGCTGGTCGTGATCGTCTTCGGCGGCATGTGGGCCTATGCGATGATCGTCGGCGGACGCGCGGATCGCGCCGCTCGCGCGGCAGGCTCCGCGACCCGTCCGGCAGACCCCGCCGCGCACAGCTCCACCGACCCCGCTGGAAACGACAGAGAGTGACTGACATGCCCACCGAAGAGACCCTCGTCCTGGTCAAGCCCGACGGAGTCGCACGCGGCCTCACCGGCGCGATCCTCGCCCGCATCGAGGCCAAGGGCTATGCGCTGGTCGACATCCGTCTCGTCGAACCCGACCGCGACCTCCTCGCCGCGCACTACGCCGAGCACGAGGGCAAGCCGTTCTACGAGCCGCTGCTCGAGTTCATGCTCTCGGGCCCGTCCGTGGCGATCCGCCTGGCGGGCAACCGCGTCATCGAGGGCTTCCGCTCGCTGGCCGGCACCACCGACCCGACCACGGCCGCGCCCGGCACGATCCGCGGCGACTTCGGCCGCGACTGGGGGCTGAAGGTGCAGCAGAACCTCGTGCACGGCTCGGACTCGCCCGAGTCCGCCGCGCGCGAGCTCGGCATCTGGTTCGGCTGATCCGAAGCGCGCCACGAGGCCCCGTGCTCCCGAGGGAGCACGGGGCCTTCTGCGTGGAGTTGTGCGCTCGGGCGCAATGCCCCTACTGTCGCTTGCATGTCGACGACGCCGATCCATCTGGGCAACCCCGAGGGCAAGGGACTGGCAGCGGGGACGCTGGGGCTGTGGGGGTCGACGGTCATCGGGCTCGCGTCCACCGCACCGGTGTACTCGCTGGTCGCGTCACTGGGGTGGGTGGTGATCGCCGTCGGGGCTCAGGCTCCGATCGCGTTCGTCCTCGCCTTCGTGCCGATGCTGCTGATCGCGTTCGCCTATCGCGAGCTGAACAACGCCGTGCCCGACTGCGGCACGACCTTCACGTGGGGGACCAAGGCGTTCGGGCCCGTCGTCGGGTGGATGGGCGGATGGGGCGTCGCGGTCGCCGGCATGGTGGTGCTCGCGAACCTCGCCCAGATCGCGTCCGTCTACTTCTGGTCCCTGCTCGGCCAGGACGTGACCAACAACGACCTGCGGGTCATCCTCGTCGCCGTGCTCTTCATCGCCGCGATGACGTGGGTGAGCTGGCGCGGCGTCGAGATCGGCGAGCGCGTCCAGAACGTGCTCCTGGGCATCCAGTACCTGGCCCTCGCCGTCTTCCTCGTCGCGGCCGTATGGCAGTTCGCCACGGGAACCGCACCCGGGGCGACGCCGTTCTCCTGGGAGTGGCTGAACCCGTTCGCGTTCACCTCCTGGTCCGGGTTCACCCAGGCGATCCTGCTCGCGCTCTTCATCTACTGGGGCTGGGACACCTGTCTCGCACTGAACGAGGAGACGAAGGATCCGAAGCGGATCCCCGGTCGCGCGGCGCTGCTGACCACGGTCATCCTGCTCGTCACCTACGTGTCGGTGACCATCGCGGCGATGATGTACGCGGGCCTCGGGACCGAGGGGACGGGCCTGGGGAACGAGGCCAACGCCGACGACTTCTTCCTCGCGATCAAGGACGGGCTGCTGGGTCCGTTCGGATGGGTGCTCGTCGTCGCCGTCGTCATCTCCGCGATCTCCTCGACGCAGACGACGATCCTGCCGACCGCGCGGGGCACGCTCGCGATGGGCGTGTACCGCGCGCTGCCGGCCCGGTTCAAGGACGTGCACCCCGTGTACAAGACCCCGTCGTTCTCGACCCTCGTCATGGGCGTGGTGGCGATCGCGTACTACGTGGGGATGACCCTGATCAGCGACAACATCCTGCAGGACTCGATCCTGTCGCTCGGCCTCGCCATCGCCTTCTACTACGCCATCACCGGATTCGCGTGCGTGTGGTACTTCCGCGCGGAGCTCACCCGCTCCGCCCGGGACTTCTTCTTCAAGGGTCTCTTCCCGCTCCTGGGCGGCATCATGCTCGCGGCGGCGTTCGTGCAGTCGGCGATGGACATGTGGCAGCCCGACTACGGCAACACCGTGATCTGGGGCATCGGCGGGACGTTCGTCGTGGGCATCGGCTCTCTCGGGATCGGACTGGTGCTGATGTTCCTCTGGTACCTCTTCCCGCGGTCCAAGAGGTTCTTCCGCGGGGAGAGCCTGAACCGCGAGACCGAGGTCATGGTGCCCGAGGAGCCCGCCGACTTCCCGCGCTCCATCGACGGCGGAATGTGAGCGAGGTCGTCGTGACGGAGCGCTGCGATGTCGTGGTGGTCGGGGCCGGAGTGGCGGGCCTGACGGCGGCCCGGCTGCTCGTCCGGTCCGGCAGGAAGGTCATCGTCCTCGAGGCACGCGATCGCGTCGGCGGGCGGGTGCACACGGATCGCACCGGGTCGCCCACCGATCTCGGCGCATCCTGGATCCACGGGATCGACGGCAGCGCCGTCGCCGCGGCAGCGACGGCCTTCGGCATGCGCATGCACGAGTTCACTGTCGGCGGCTACCAGGCCGACAGCCGGCCGATCGCGTACTACGGGCCGGACGGGCGCCGCTTGCCGGACGAGGCCGCCGCCGCGTTCGTCGCAGACATCCACCGGGTGGACGACCTTCTGGCGGAGGAGATCGCGGGCTCGGCGCCGGACGCGTCCTACCGCGATGTCACCGAGGCGGTGCTTGAGAAGCAGGGGTGGGATCCGGAGCGCACGAAGCGGGTCCGCGAGTACCTCGCCCATCGCTCAGAGGAGCAGTACGGCGCGGTCATCGGCGAGCTCGCAGCGCACGGCCTCGACGACGACGCGATCGACGGCGACGAGGTCGTGTTCCCCGACGGGTACGACGTGCTCCCGATGCGGCTGGCAGAGGGGCTCGACGTCCGTCTGAACCAGGTGGCCACCGGGATCGACTGGTCGGACGGCGTCCGCGTCACGACCGAGCGGGGCGACTTCCTCGCACAGGAGGCCGTCGTCACGCTGCCGGTGGGCGTGCTCCGCAGCGGGACCGTGAGGTTCACGCCGCCCCTGCCCGCGGTCAACCGGGACGCCCTGAGCCGGCTCCGCATGAACGCGTTCGAGAAGGTGTTCCTCCGGTTCCCGGTGCGGTTCTGGGAGGACGACGTCTACGCCATCCGGCAGCAGGGCTCCGCGGGGGACTGGTGGCACTCCTGGTACGACCTCACCGCCCTGCACGGCGAGCCGACCCTGCTGACCTTCGCGGCGGGGCGCGCGGCCCATGCCACACGGACCTGGGACGACGACCGGGTCGTCGAGTCGGTGATGGCGCAGCTGCGACGCCTCTACGGCGATCGTGCGGTCCCGCCGGCTCAGGTGCACCGCACGGCCTGGCAGGACGATCCCTTCTCGCGCGGGGCCTACGCCTACATGGCCCTCGGATCGACGACGTCCGACCACGACGATCTCGCCACCCCGGTCGGCGACCGGCTCCACATCGCGGGCGAAGCGACCTGGACGGACGATCCGGCCACCGTCACCGCCGCCCTGCTCTCCGGCCACCGCGCGGCGGAGCGCATCCTCGGCGCGGCGATCGGCATCGAGACGCTCTGGGCGACGGACTGAGGCCGGCGTCCCGGATCCGCCTCAGAACATCCGCACGATCTCGCCGATCAGGTCGACGCCGGCGATCTGGGCGAGCATCACCACGATCGCGAACCCCAGGATCGACGCGAGCGGCACCCACGCGCCGAGGCGGCGCGCCGCCTGCTGGGCGCCCTTGCCCACGGGGAACGTCCCGTTCGCGAACAGCTGTTGCACGGTCGCCAGGAACGTGGGGATGACGACGAGGTAGGTCAGCCCGCACCAGGGGCACAGCGTGTGCAGGTCGAAGAAGCTCTGCCAGATCAGCCAGGCGATGAAGACGAACGCGCCGGTGATCCCGAGGCCGAAGAGCGCCCAGAACCAGCGCGGGAAGCGCGCACCGGCGAGGATCGCCACGCCGACGACGAGCGGCGCCATCCAGCCGGTGAGGCCGATCAGCGGGTTCGGGAAGCCGAACACCGAGCCCTGCCAGGAGTCCAGGTTCTTGCCGCACTGCACGAACACGCTGACGTTGCAGCTGAGATCCGCGGTCGGGTTCTCCAGGGTGGCGAACTTGTCGAGTGTGAGCTGGAAGGCCGCCCACCACCCGACGACGCTCGCCACGATGAGCCAGATGGCGTAGCCGACGGGCCTGGTTCCCGCGAGGTTGCGCTGTGCAGACATGCCGCGATTATCGCAGTCGCGCTTCTGCGCGGGATCCATCTGCGCGCATCGGAACGCGTCGAGGCGGGCATCCTGCCCCGATGGTGCGATAATGGAGGGGTCGAACCGCCATGACGACGGACGACGGATACAGACTTCGGGGGCTCCGGCCCCCAGCGATCAGAGCACACGCCGATCGCAGACCGATTGAGTTCGCGGTGCCGAGCGCATCGCACGAGAGAATTCACGACGGCTCGCCCGTCGTGCAGGGAGTACGCCAGAGATGGCCGACGAGAACAATGACAACGCCCCTACCCTCGACATCGATGCGCTGCTGCCGGTAGCGCCGGGTTCCGCGGAGCCCCCGGCGGTCGAGGACACGGCACCCGCCGAGGTCCAGGACGCCCCGGAGGCGCCCGTCGACACTCCCGATGCGCCCGTCGAGGACGCTGCGGCATCCGCCGAGGACGAGAGCATCGGCGATCCCGCGGCTGAGATCGAGCCCGCCGTCGAGGCCGAGCCCACGGCCGAGGCCGAGCCGGCGCCCGCCGTCGAGCCCGAGCCCGCGGCCGAGGCCCAGCCGGCGCGCGCCGTCGAGCCCGAGCCCGTCGCTGCCGAGCGTGAGTCGGCCGAGCCCGTCGTCGAGGCCGAGGTCCCCGCGGAATCTGAGGCCGAGGCGGCCCCGGAGAGCGAGCCGGCCGCGGAGACCGCAGCCGAGTCCGCTCCCGAGGCGGAGCCCGTGGCGGCCACCGCCGTGAGCCTGGGACTGCTGCCGGAGATCTTCGTCTCGCGCGTCTCGACGCAGCTGCATTTCCACGCCCCCGCGTTCGTCCCGCTTCCGGCGCGCACGCGCGACACCGGCCGTGACGCCGAGGACGGCCGCCGCACCCGCGGGCGCGGCGGCGACGCCGAGCAGCCGCGCCAGCGCCAGCGCGTCGTCGAGTACATCACCGAGCCGAAGGCGATCAAGGGATCCACGCGGCTCGAGGCCAAGAAGCAGCGCCGCCGCGACGGCCGCGACGCCGGTCGCCGCCGCCCCGTGGTCACCGAGGCCGAGTTCCTCGCCCGTCGCGAGGCGGTCGACCGCGAGATGATCGTGCGCTCGAAGAACGGGCGCACCCAGATCGCGGTGCTCGAGGACAACGTCCTCGTCGAGCACTACGTCGCCCGCAACCAGGACGCGTCGCTCATCGGCAACGTGTACCTGGGGCGCGTGCAGAACGTGCTCCCCAGCATGGAGGCCGCGTTCGTCGACATCGGCCGCGGCCGCAACGCCGTCCTGTACTCCGGTGAGGTGGACTGGGACGGCGTCGAGACCGGCAACCAGCCCCGGCGCATCGAGCTCGCGCTCAAGGCCGGCGACCGCGTGCTCGTGCAGGTCACCAAGGACCCGGTGGGTCACAAGGGCGCCCGCCTGACCAGCCAGATCTCGCTGCCCGGCCGCTACCTCGTGTACGTGCCGAACGGATCCATGAACGGCATCTCGCGCAAGCTGCCCGACACCGAGCGCGCGCGCCTGAAGCGGATCCTCAAGGAGGTGCTCCCGGAGTCCAGCGGCGTGATCGTGCGCACGGCGGCCGAGGGCGCGACCGAGGAGCAGCTGACCAACGACGTGCAGCGCCTCACGGCGCAGTGGAGCTACATCCAGAAGCAGGTCGAGACCCAGCAGGCGCCCGCGCTGCTGCACGCCGAGCCCGACCTGCTCGTCAAGATCGTCCGCGACGTCTTCAACGAGGACTTCACCCGGATGCGGATCCAGGGCGCCGACGCCGGCCGCACGATCCGTTCCTACCTCGAGAGCGTCGCGCCCGACCTGCTCGACCGGGTCGAGGCGTACGAGGACGAGCGCGACCCGTTCGACGCCTACCGGGTGACCGAGCAGATCGAGAAGGCCCTGGACCGCAAGGTCTGGCTGCCGTCGGGCGGATCCCTCGTGATCGACCGCACCGAGGCCATGACGGTCGTCGACGTCAACACCGGGAAGTTCGTGGGCTCGGGCGGGAACCTCGAGGAGACCGTCACCAAGAACAACCTCGAGGCCGCGGAGGAGATCGTCCGCCAGCTGCGCCTGCGCGACATCGGCGGCATCATCGTCGTCGACTTCATCGACATGGTGCTCGAGTCCAACCGCGATCTCGTGCTGCGCCGCCTCGTGGAGTGCCTGAGCCGCGACCGCACCAAGCACCAGGTCGCCGAGGTCACCTCGCTCGGGCTCGTGCAGATGACCCGCAAGAAGCTGGGTCTCGGCCTGCTCGAGACCTTCAGCGAGCCCTGCGAGGTGTGCGCGGGCCGTGGCGTGATCGTGCATCACGATCCCGTCGTCAAGCACCGCGCGGCCGCGCCGCAGCAGACGTCGAACCGACGCCAGCGCGGCGGCGGGAACGGCGGTTCGCCGTCCAACGGCGCGGCGAGCGGTGCGCCCGCGCCCGCCGCCGCCAACGGCGGCACGCACAGCATCCCCGAGGGCGCCAAGTCGGCGCTCGCCCAGATCGCCGCGTCCAGCCGGCCCGCGGGAGAGGCCCCGGTCTCTGCGGAGGCACCGGTCGACGCCGCTGCCGAGGCGCCCGTCGCCGAGCGGCCCAAGAAGCAGCGCAAGAAGCGCGGATCCGACCGCGGCAAGGGCCCGAAGACCGAGGCCGAGCAGCTGCTCGACTCCGTGCTGGACGCGCTGCCCGAGCCCAAGGCCCCGGGTCAGGGGCGCAATCGTCGTCGGGTGACGACGGCGGCGCTCTCCGCGGGGACGGCCGTCGTGCACACGACCGAGGCGGCGCCGCGGGGCGAGCAGGCCTGAGACCCGCACGCGTCGTCGGACGACGCATGTCGCGATCGGCACACAGTGTGACGATCGGCACACGGATCCTGCGGGATCCTGTGCTGATCGTCACATGATGTGCCGATCGTCGCGACGACCGTCGGAGAGCGACGATCCTTCGGGGAGTGCAGAGGGGCGCGCCGATCAGCGGTCGCGAGCCGGTATGCGCAGCCCCGAGGCGATGAGACGGCGGGTGAGCTCCTTGCCGCCGACGTGCTCCGCACCGCCGGCGATGAGCCGGGGAAGTGCGTCCTCCGGCACGTCGTAGTGGTCGAGGTCGAAGGCCCGCGGCGGGATCTCGTGCGCGGCGGCGAAGGCGTGCAGCTCGTCGACGTCGGAGTCGCTGACCAGATGCGCCCAGAGCCGGCCGTGCGCCGGCCAGATCGGATCGTCCACGAGGATCGCCATTCCGCGATCCTAGGACGCCGTGCCGGCCGCGCGGCCGAATCGGAGCGGATCGGATCCGGGATCCCGACACGGCCGCGCTCGCTTTGCGAGGGGACGGCGCATCCGGTAAAGTAGCTCCTTGGTGCACCGCGCCGGACGCCCCACTCGGCCGCCGCGGGATCATGCAACTCGCGCCCGCCACTGCGGATCCCTCTGCTGTGGCGCGATGCACGCACAGTCTTCCCGTGAGATTACGGAGCGGTCCCGCTCCCCAACGAAACAGGTATGAAGTGGTTTACGCAGTAGTGCGCGCCGGTGGACGCCAGGAGAAGGTCGAGGTCGGCACGATCGTTCAGCTCGACCGCCTGAAGGCTGCCCAGGGCGACAAGGTCGAGCTCGCCGCGGTGCTCCTCGTCGACGGTGACAAGATCACCACCGACGCCGACAAGCTCGCGAAGGTCAAGGTCACGGCAGAGGTCGTGAGCCACCTCCGCGGCCCGAAGATCGTCATCCAGAAGTTCAAGAACAAGACCGGCTACAAGAAGCGCCAGGGGCACCGTCAGGACCTCACGCGCGTCAAGATCACCGGCATCAAGTAAGCACGAAGAGGAGCTGAGAAATGGCACACAAAAAGGGTGCGAGCTCGACCCGCAACGGTCGTGACTCCAACGCACAGCGACTCGGCGTGAAGCGCTTCGGCGGCCAGACCGTCAACGCCGGCGAGATCCTCGTCCGCCAGCGCGGCACGCACTTCCACCCCGGCGTGAACGTCGGCCGTGGCGGCGACGACACGCTGTTCGCCCTCGCCGCCGGTGCGGTCGAGTTCGGCGCGAAGGGCGGCCGCAAGGTCATCAACATCGTCGCAGCTGCCGAGTAAGGCTTCGACGGCTCGGCCATCGGCTGAGCGTTCGGAAACGGGGCGGGCTTCGGCTCGCCCCGTTTCCCTATTCCCGGCACGATCAACAGGGCCCACCGCCCGCCAACCCAGGAGGATCCCCGCATGGTCACGTTCGTCGACAGGGTGACGCTGCACCTGCGCGCGGGCAAGGGCGGCAACGGCTGCGTGTCCGTGCACCGGGAGAAGTTCAAGCCCCTGGGCGGGCCCGACGGCGGCAAGGGCGGTGACGGCGGCGACATCGTGCTCGTCGCCGACCCGCAGACCGGCACCCTGCTCTCGTACCACCACTCGCCGCACCGGACGTCGCAGAACGGCGGCTTCGGCATGGGCGACCACCGCTCCGGCTACGACGGCGAGGACCTCGAGCTCCCGGTGCCGGTGGGCACCGTCGTGAAGACCACGGACGGCCAGATCCTCGCCGACATGGTCACGCCCGGCGAGCGGTACGTCGTCGCCGCGGGCGGCCACGGGGGCCTCGGCAACGCCGCACTGGCGACTCCGAAGCGCAAGGCGCCCGGCTTCGCGCTGCTCGGCACGCCCGGCTTCGAGGGCGATGTCGTGCTCGAGCTCAAGACGGTCGCCGACGTCGCGCTGGTCGGCTTCCCGTCCGCCGGCAAGTCGAGCCTGATCGCCGCCATCTCCTCGGCCCGTCCCAAGATCGCTGACTACCCGTTCACCACGCTGCACCCGAACCTCGGCGTCGTGCAGGCCGGGGACTCGCGGTACACCGTCGCCGACGTCCCCGGACTCATCGAGGGCGCGAGCGAGGGCCGCGGACTCGGCCTCCAGTTCCTCCGGCACGTGGAGCGCTGCTCCGCGCTGCTGCACGTGCTCGACTGCGCGACCCTCGAGCCGGGCCGCGATCCGATCAGCGACCTCGACGTGATCCTCGCCGAGCTCGCCGCCTACGAGGTGCCCGAGGGGCAGGTGCCGCTGCTCGAGCGTCCCCAGCTGATCGCCCTGAACAAGATCGACGTTCCCGAGGCGCGCGAGCTCGCCGACTTCGTGCGCCCCGAGCTCGAGGCGCGCGGCTTCCGCGTGTTCGAGATCTCCACGGTCGCCCACGAGGGGCTGCGCCCGCTGACCTTCGCGCTCGGCGAGACCGTCGACGCCCACCGCGCCGAGCTCGCCGCGGCCGCCGAAGCGCCCAAGGAGCGCGTGGTCATCCGCCCGAAGGGCGCGAAGCGCGACTTCGAGATCCGGGTCGAGGGCGGCAGCTACGGCAACATCTACCGGATCCTGGGCGAGAAGCCCGTGCGCTGGGTGCAGCAGACCGACTTCCAGAACGAGGAGGCCGTGGGCTACCTCGCCGACCGTCTGGAGAAGCTGGGCGTCGAGGACGAGCTGTTCCGCCTCGGTGCGGTGCGCGGATCCACCGTCGTCATCGGCCCGGGCGAGAGCATCGTGTTCGACTGGGAGCCGCAGCTGAGCTCCGCGGCCGAGCTGATCACGTCGCCGCGCGGCCTCGACTCCCGCTTCGACCCGAACACGCGCCGCACCACGAGCGAGCGTCGCGAGCAGTACCACGAGCGCATGGACGCGAAGGCCGCAGCACGCGCCGAGCTCGAGGAGCAGCGCCTCGCGACCCGCGCCGCCGCGGGGGAGGACGTCGAGGAGTCCGGCGAGGACGCGCGGTGACGGCACTCACCCGGGCGGACCTGCCCGGAGCCGCGCGCATCGTCGTCAAGGTCGGATCCTCGTCGATCAGCGGCGACGCCGCCTGGCGGATCCCCCTGCTGGTCGAGGCGCTGGCATCTGCGCACGCGCGCGGTGCGGAGATCGTGCTGGTCTCCTCGGGCGCCATCGCCACCGGCATCCCGTTCCTGCAGCTGGAGGCCCGCCCCACCGACCTCGCGACGCAGCAGGCGGCGGCCGCGGTCGGCCAGAACGTGCTCGTCTACCGCTATCAGGAAGCGCTGCGCCCGCACGGCATCGTGGCAGGACAGGTGCTGCTGACGACCGGCGACCTCGAGCACCCCACGTCGCGCAGCAACGCGCGACGGGCGATGGAGCGGCTGCTCGGACTGCGGGTGCTGCCGATCGTCAACGAGAACGACACCGTGGCCACGCAGGAGATCCGCTTCGGCGACAACGACCGGCTCGGCGCCCTCGTCGCGCAGCTCGTCGGGGCCGATGCGCTCGTGCTGCTCAGCGACGTCGAGTCGCTGTACACGCGGCCGCCGTCCGATCCGGCCGCCGAGCCGCTCGACGTGGTGGCCGCCGGTGCGGACCTCTCGGGTCTGGAGTTCGGTGCGACGGTCGTCAACGGCGTGGGCACCGGCGGCGCCGCGACGAAGGTCTCGGCGGCACGCCTCGCCGCGGCCAGCGGGATCGGCGTGCTGGTGACCAGTGCTGATCTCGTCGCCGAGGCGCTCTCCGGATCCGAGATCGGCACCTGGTTCGAACCCGCGGTCTGATCCGTCATCCCGCGTCCGGGTGGCGCGCGGCGTGGGTACACTGACCGCATGTCCACGATGATCGCCGATACGACCGCGCCCGCCGACGTCTCCGCCGGTCACGACTCCCCGGAAACGCGCATGCGCGCGGCGAAGGACGCCTCGCGCGAGACCGCGCGGCTCACCAGCGACGGCAAGGCGAAGGCGCTCGAGGCGATCGCCGCTGCGCTCACGGCGGCGTCGGACGACATCATCGCCGCGAACGCACGGGATCTCGAGCGAGGCGCCGAGGAGGGGATCGGCGACGGGCTGCTGGATCGGCTGCGCCTGGACGACAAGCGGATCCAGGCGCTGGCCGCCGCCGTGCGCGAGGTCGCAGCGCTGCCGGATCCGGTCGGGCGCGTGGTCGGCGGGCATCGGATGCCCAACGGCGTCGCTCTGGAGCAGGTGCGCGTGCCGTTCGGGGTGGTCGGGGCGATCTACGAGGCGCGGCCGAACGTCACGGTCGACATCGCCGCCCTGGCCCTGCGGTCGGGCAACGCGGCCGTGCTGCGCGGAGGCAGCGCCGCCCGCGAGAGCAACACGGTGCTCGTGCAGGTGATGCGCGACGCGCTGGCCTCGGCCGGGGTGAGCGCCGAGGCGATCCAGACGGTCGACGACTTCGGACGGGCCGGCGCCACCGCGATGATGCACGGCCGCGGACTCATCGACGTGCTCGTCCCGCGGGGGAGCGCCGGGCTGATCGAGACCGTCGTCACCGAGTCGACGGTGCCCGTGATCGAGACCGGTGCGGGCGTCGTGCACATCGTGCTCGACGAGTCGGCGCCGCGGGACTGGGCGCGGGACATCGTCGTGAACGCCAAGGCGCAGCGCCCGAGCGTCTGCAATGCGGTGGAGACGGTGCTCGTGCTGCGCGGCGCGGCCGAACGCCTCGTGCCCGAGGTCGCGGAGGCGCTCATCGCGCAGGGGGTCACCATCCACGGCGACGACGACATCCGCCGTCTCGTCCCGGACGCCGTCCCTGCGACTGAGGAGGACTGGGGGCTGGAGCACATGAGCCTCGACCTCTCGATGCGCGTCGTGGACGACCTCGATGAGGCGCTCGCGCACATCCGGCGGTACAGCACGGGTCACACCGAGTCGATCATCAGCACCGACGCGCTGGCGATCGAGCGCTTCCTCGCCGAGGTCGATTCCGCGGTGGTGATGGCGAACGCATCGACGCGTTTCACCGACGGCGGCGAGTTCGGCTTCGGCGCCGAGGTGGGCATCTCGACGCAGAAGCTGCACGCGAGGGGCCCGATGGGCCTCGCGGAGCTGACCAGCACCAAGTGGCTCGCGCGCGGAGCGGGGCAGACGCGCGGCTGAGGGCTAGACTGAGGAGCTGAGATCCACCCTGATCACTCTGGAGAATCGATGAACCTCGTCGCACAGCTCGTGCAGGCCGCCGCTGAGAACACCGAGCAGAGCGGCAACGTGATGCTGGAGACGCTCCCGTTCTTCTTCATCGCCGGCGGCGTGTTCGCGCTTCTCGGGCTCGTCGCGCTCTCCTACCGCAACGTCGCCAACCGCCACGCCGCGAAGGCGGACGCCTGGGCCGCGGAGCACGGTCACGAGGGACACGGGGCCGGCCACGGTCACTGAGCTGAGCCGATGACGACCACTCCGGCGCCGCGGATCGGCGTGATGGGCGGGACGTTCGACCCCATCCATCACGGGCACCTCGTGGCCGCGAGCGAGGTCGCGCACTCCTTCGGGCTCGACGAGGTGGTCTTCGTGCCCACGGGGGAGCCCTGGCAGAAGAGCGGCGTCACGCCGAGCGAGCACCGCTACCTCATGACGGTGATCGCCACGGCCTCGAACCCGTCGTTCACGGTCAGCCGCGTCGACATCGATCGGCACGGTCCGACGTACACGATCGACACGCTCCGGGATCTGAAGGCGCAGCGTCCCGACGCCGAGTTCTTCTTCATCACCGGTGCGGACGCCGTGGCGCAGATTCTCAGCTGGAGGGATCATGATGAACTGTGGGATCTGGCCCACTTCGTCGCGGTATCCCGACCCGGTCACGTGCTGAGCACGGACGGTCTGCCGCCCGGCGACGTCAGCCAGCTGGAGGTCCCCGCCCTTGCGATCTCCTCGACCGATTGCCGTTCCCGCGTCCGCGAGGGAGACCCGGTCTGGTATCTCGTACCGGATGGGGTGGTTCAGTACATCGCGAAGCATCATCTTTATCGGAGCACGTCATGAGCACATGGGATCAGCGCCCCGCTGATCAGTCGGCCGACAGCAGCACGCACGGTGCTGACCCGTCATCGGGTGGCGGTCAGCTGACCCGGAAGCAGCTGCGGGAGTCCCGCCTCACCGGCTCGACCCCGATCGTCACGGAGGAGGAGGCCGCGGCCGCGCGTCTCCAGGATGCCGTGAGCGTGCCTCCGGTCGCAGCGCCCGAGACGAGCCCCGACCCCGTCGCAGAGGACGACGCCGAGGAGCCGCTGACCCGCCGTCAGATCCGCGAGCAGGAGCGGATCCGCACGGGCTCTGTCCCGGTGCACGACCCTGCAGCGTCGGTCGCCCCGGCACCGACCGCCCCGGTCGCCCCGGCACCGACCGCCCCGGTCGCGCCGTCCGCTGCCGCGATGACGATCCCGGAGCGGCCCGCCGCGCCGGCTCCCGCGGCGCCGAGCGCTCCCGCGGCGGAAGGGATGATCACCGACGTCCCGCGTCCGGCCTACCCGAGCCGCCGTCGGTCGTACGAGCCGGCCGTCGACGCCGCACCGGCACCGTCCGGGTCCGACGAGGAGCAGGAGGGCGTCGACGACGCCGAGCAGGCCGTCGCGCCGGTGTCGGTCTCGGCGGTCATGCGCGCCGAGGAGGAGACCGGGCGCACCTGGCATGCCGCCGCGCCGACGACTCCCGCGGCCGCTCCGGCCGCGCCGTCGTCGGATCCGGCCGCTGCGCCCGCCGTGGCGCCCCTGCGGCCCGCCGCGCCGATGTCCGATGCGGTCGAGGAGCCCGGACAGTCCGCGCTGTGGTCGGAGCTCGTCGCCGAGTCCGACGCGGCGCCCGAGCCCGCCCCGGCCGCGCCCGCCGCCCCGGCCGGATCCTCCGTCAACCCGGCCTTCGGCGCCCGGGTGCTCTCGGAGCAGTCGGTCCCGACCGCGCCGGGGATCGACTCCTTCGACACGCTGATCGGGGATTCCACCGGATCGCACCACGCGGCCCCGAACGCCCTGATCTTCCAGCAGGCTCCTGCGGGGCCCTCGCTCTCCGGCCCGGTCGCCTCGACCGGCGAGATCCTCGTCACCGGCAGCTACGAGCTGCCTGCGGGGCTCGGCTCGCGCGGCCACGCCGACGGCGTCGCCGACGGCAAGGAGATCGATGCGGTCCTGCTCGACGGCGAGCTCGCGCCGTCGTCGTCGCCCACTCCGATCGCGGCCAGCGCCGCCATCGGCACCATCAAGCCCGCCGGCGAGGTCATCCGACCGCCGGAGCCCGAGAAGGGCAACAAGCTCATGCTCGCCCTCACCATCACCGCCGGCGCCCTCGCCGTCGCACTGGTCGGGGCACTCATCGTCGCCATCGCCACAGGAGCGTTCTCTTCATGATGCAGTCACCCTCCGCCGCAGAGATGCTGCAGATCGCCGCCGACGCGGCCCGTGCCAAGGGCGGGGAGGATCTGCTGGCGCTGAACGTGTCGGAGCCCCTTCCGCTCGTCGACATCTTCCTGCTCGTCACCGGTAACAGCGAGCGCAACGTCGCCGCGATCGCCGACGAGATCGAGGACCGCATGATCGAGGCGGGATACAAGCGCGTGCGCCGCGAGGGCCGCAGCGAGGCCCGCTGGGTGCTGCTCGACTTCGGCGACCTCATCGTGCACGTCTTCCACGAGGAGGAGCGCACGTACTACGGTCTCGAGCGCCTCTGGAAGGACTGCCCGGTCGTCCCCATCGCCGAGCCGGCGCCGCTGCGCGTGGCCGCCGACCAGGACTGAGCCCCGCCTCGGGGCAGGAGGCCTCAGAGCAGGAACAGCGTCGCGCACAGCAGGGCGATCGCGACCGCCAGCAGCCCTGCGCGCAACGGGATGATCGACTCCCAACGCGCCTGCAGGGCCCGCGCGTCCTCAGGGATCTCGCCGGCCGCTGCTGCCGCGGTGAAGCGGGCGTTGATGGGCTTCGCGACCCGGACGAACAGCAGCAGCCACACGATCACCAGGATGAGCGCCGCGGCAGCGAGCGGTCCGGCGAGCGGGGTGCCCCCGAGGAACGCCAGCAGCGCGGTCGCCGCCGTGGCGACGGTGCCGCCGATGCCGATCACGGGGAACCGGCGGTCGCCGTAGTAGTGGCCGCGGCCGATGATCCGCACCAGGGTGCGGTCGTCCAGTTCCGCGTAGACGGCGCGCTGCACGACGGCGACGCTCAGATCGGTGCCGAAGATGCCGGCGAGTCCGAGCACGGCGAGGACGGCGGTGATGCCGATGATGAGGGACATTGCTTCTCCGATCGGGAATGCATGTGTTAGCGGCGCTAACTGTTAGCACTGCTAAGGTAATCCCATGGCCCGATCAGCGCAAGATGCCGAAAGAGTCCGCGAACGCGAGTCGCGGATCATCCGCAGCGCCCGGGAGATCGCCGAGAGCGAGGGATGGCCGGCGGTCACGGTGCGCCGCCTCGCCGCCGCGGTCGGCGTCAGCCAGCCGATCCTGTACCGGCATTTCCCGGGTGGACGCGAGGACATCGTCGGCCGGGTCGTCGTCGAGGGATACGCCGAGCTGGCGGCGGCGATGGATGTCCCGGACGACCGGGGGAGCACCCTTCCGGCCCTGGTCTCGGCCTATCTCGACTTCGCACGTGAACATCCGGCCGTGTACGAGGCCATGGCGTCGGCGCGCAGCAGCGTCGTCTTCGCCGCCGAGGAGACACCCGAGGAGCTCCGTCGCGGATTCCGGATGCTGGAGCTCGCCGTCGGCGGGACGGACGCCCGGGACCGCGCGGTGCGCGCGGAGCTCCTCTGGAGCACGTTGCACGGCCTGAGCCAGCTGGACGCGCATGCTCGTCTGGATGCGGCGCTCGAGGACGACCGGACTGCGGCGATCGTCGCGCTGTTCGATCGACGCAGCTGACATCCGGCTCGCGGCGGTGCCGCGCGAACGCGTTCTTTGTCCTCGCTGACAAAGACGGTCGGGTCGACCTGTCCGCGGGTGATCGACGGGTAGGGTCGAGCCGTGGGACGGATCACGACTCTGCGGCCGGTCACTCGGATCGCCCTGGGCGAGGGCGTTCGTCGCCGCGCCGACACCCTCTCGGTCGAGGAGCCGCTGGAGATCCGCATCGGCGGAACCCCGCTGGCCGTCACGATGCGCACGCCGGGGCACGACGTCGAGCTGGCGATCGGATTCCTCGTCTCCGAAGGCGTGATCACAGACAGCTCCGACTTCCGGTCCGCCATCCACTGCGGCGGGCCCGGCACCGGCGGCGCGGAGAACACGTACAACGTGCTCGACGCCACGCTCGCACCAGGGGTCCGGATCCCCGGTGCCGATGAGACGCGGCGCTTCTACACGACGAGCTCGTGCGGGGTCTGCGGCAAGGCCAGCATCGACGCGGTGCGGACGACCTCGCATCATGACGTGACGCATGACGACGTCACCGTCGACGCGGAGTGGATCTCCGAGCTGCCGGATCGTCTCCGCGCCGGGCAGGCGGCATTCGCCAAGACCGGGGGACTGCATGCGGCCGGCCTCTTCGACGTCGCGACCGGCGAGCAGCTGGTGATCCGAGAGGACGTCGGCCGGCACAACGCCGTCGACAAGGTGGTCGGCTGGGCGCTGCAGGAGGGACGGCTGCCGCTGCGCGGGACCGTGCTGCAGGTCTCCGGACGCGCCAGTTTCGAGCTCGTGCAGAAGGCCGTGATGGCGGGGATCCCGATCCTCTCCGCGGTGTCGGCGCCGTCGTCGCTGGCGGCGGAGCTCGCCGAGGAGTCCGGGCTGACCCTGCTCGGCTTCGTCCGGGGCCGAACCATGAACGTGTACGCGCACGAGCATCGTGTGCTGATCGATGCGGTGACGCGGGGCGATGCGCCCGTGCAGGAAGGACGAGCACGACGATGAGCGACGACGTGGACGCACGCGGAGGCACGGCCTTCGGCCTGATGCCCGAGGAGCCCCGCCAGGGCGGCTACGGGCCGCGCACGACGGCGGCCTGGTCGCGCAAGCCCTACCATCACCCGGCAGCCGGCTGGGGAGCGGCGATGTCGGTGGGGAAAGTGCTGCTGCGCGAGCGCGAGCCGATCGCCGGATCCGAGGCGATGCTCATCATGAACCACGGGCGTTCGGGTTTCGACTGCCCCGGCTGCGCGTGGCCGGACGACCTCGGCAATCTGCGGCTCGACATCTGCGAGAACGGCATCAAGCACGTCACCTGGGAGATGACGCACAAGCGCGTCGACCGCCAGTTCTTCGCCCAGCACACCGTCGCCGAGCTCGCGCAGTGGACCGACTTCGACCTCGAGGACCAGGGCCGGCTCACCGAGCCGATGAGCTACGACCCCGTCACCGACCGCTATGTGCCCATCTCGTGGGATGACGCGTTCGCCCTCATCGGCGCGGAGCTGCAGGCGCTGGACAGCCCCGACGAGGCGAGCTTCTACACCTCGGGACGATTGAGCAACGAGGCCACCTTCCTGTACCAGCTGATGGTGCGCGAGTACGGGACGAACAACCTCCCGGACTGCTCCAACATGTGCCACGAGGCCTCCGGGCGAGCCCTGAAGGCGTCCCTGGCCACGGGCAAGGGCACAGCCGACCTGCGCGACTGGGAGGAGTGCGACGCGCTGTTCATCCTCGGTGTGAACGCGGCCTCGAACGCACCCCGGATGCTGACGGCGCTGTCGGACGCGGTCCGCCGCGGAGCCCAGGTCGTGCATGTGAACCCGCTGGTCGAGGCCGGAGCGACTCGCACGATCGTGCCGCACGAGTTCGTGGACATGGCGCTGTTCAAGAGCACCGACACGAGCACCATGAACCTGCAGGTGCGCATCGGCGGCGACCTCGCGCTGATCCGCGGTATGGCCAAGGTCGTGTTCGAGGAGGCGCGGACGGATCCGACGGTGCTGGACACCGCCTTCCTCCGCGAATACACGAACGGGGTCGAGGAGTACCGGACGCTCGTCGAGGCGACGCCCTGGGCCGAGCTGGTGCGGCAGTCCGGCCTCACCGAGGAGCAGATCCGCAGGGCTGCGGCGATCTACCTCGGCTCGGAGCGCACCATCATCAGCTGGTGCCTCGGCGTCAGCCAGCATGAGCACGGCGTCGACACGGTGCGCGAGATCGTGAACCTGCTGCTGCTGCGGGGCAACATCGGGCGGCCGGGCACCGGACCGTCACCCGTGCGCGGGCACAGCAACGTGCAGGGCAACCGCACCTGCGGCATCGATCACCGGCCGCCGGCGTGGACCGACCGGCTGGCCGAGGTCTGCCGCATCGACCCGCCCCGCCGGGAGGGCCTGGACACGGTGAAGACGATCCGCGGCATGCACGACGGCACCGTGAAGGTGTTCGTCGGCATGGGCGGCAACTTCGTGCTCGCCGCACCGGACACCCCGTACACCGCCGAAGGGCTCAGTCGCTGCCGCCTCACGGTGCAGGTGAGCACCAAGCTCAACCGCAGCCACCTCGTGCACGGCGAGAAGGCGGTGATCCTGCCGTGCCTCGGGCGCACCGAGCGGGATCAGCAGGAGGCCGGGCCGCAGGGCGTCACCGTCGAGGACGCGATGAGCATGGTGCATCTCTCGATCGGCCGCAAGCGGCCGGCATCGGCCTACCTGCGCTCGGAGCCCGCGATCATCGCCGGCATCGCGAAGGCGACGCTCCCGCAGACGCAGACGCCGTGGGACGACTACATCGCCGACTACGACCGCATCCGCGACGTGATGGCCCAGGTGCTGCCCGGGTTCGAGGGCTTCAACCAGCGGATCCAGAGCCGGCACGGCTTCCGCATCCCGCAGCCCGCGCGCGAGCGCGTGTTCGAGACCGAGTCGGGTCTCGCGGAGTTCTCGCTGGCGCCGATGCCCGACGTCATCCCGGCGTCGGACGAGACCCTGGTGCTGCAGACGATGCGCTCCCACGACCAGTGGAACACCACGATCTACTCCAACAACGATCGCTATCGGGGCGTCAAGAACCTGCGCGAGCTGATCTTCCTGCACACCGACGACATGCGTGCCAGAGGGATCGTCGAGGGCGACCTGGTCGACATCCGCTCGACGTCGAAGGACGGCTCGACGCGGATCGCGCGCGCCTTCCGCGCGGTGCCGTACGACCTGCCCCGAGGCAACGCCGCGGGGTACATGCCCGAGCTCAACGTGCTCATCGGGCACGCCGACTTCAGTGTGCAGAGCGATCAGCCGCTCATGAAGAGCATCCAGGTGACGGTGAGCCGCTCCGCGGCCTGAGGCCCCCACGGCGCGGGCTGCCTGGCGTGATGCTGTGCATCTCGCTCGGAGATGTGCTCTTCGATCGGACGTCTTCGCTCATCGCGTCCGAAGCAAGCGCACATCTCCGAGCGAGGCGCACGGTGAACCGAGCGACCGCACTGCGGCGGTCTCAGAGATCGCGGTCGAAGAGGTCGTCCCAGGTCTCGCGGCGGATGACGGCGCGGGCCTCGCCGTCGCGCACGAAGACCACGGGCGGGCGCCGGTAGCCGTTGTAGTTGTTCGCCATGGTGTGCGTGTACGCGCCCGTCGCGGGGACGGCGAGGAGGTCGCCGACCCGCGGCGCGGGAACCCGCAGCGGGTCGATCAGCACATCGCCGGACTCGCAGTGCCGCCCGACGACGAGCACGTCCTCCTCGGGCTCCTCGTTCATGCGGGCCGCGAGAGCCGCCTCGTAGCGCTGCGCGAACAGCGCCACCTCGAGGTTGTCGCCCATCCCGCCGTCCACCGCGACGAAGGTCCGCGCATCGCGCTTGACGGTCGTCACGGTGTAGAGCGTCATCGCCGAGCCGTTCACCATGCTGCGGCCGGGCTCGATGATGAGCTCCGCCCCCGCGGGGAGGTGCTCCCGCGCGGCGGCGAGCAGCGCCTCGACGTACTCGGCGACGCTCGCCGGGTGCTCGTCGTAGGTGTAGCGCGCGCCGAGCCCGCCGCCGAGGTCGTACACCGGGAAGGTGCCGAGCTCGGCGAGCGGGGCGACGGCGGCCGCCAGCTCGGACGGATCCATGATCTGCGATCCGACGTGAGCGTGCACGCCGCGCATCGAGAGCTTCGGGCTCGCCTCGATCCGCGCGATGAGCTCCTTCGCGACCGGGATGGTGAGGCCGAACTTGGATCCGACCTGCCCGGTCTGCACGTGCGGGTGGGTCGACGACTCGACCTCGGGAATGATCCGCACGAGCACGTCCTGCGTGCGCCCCTCCGGCACGAGCTGCTCGAGGCGGTCCACGTCGTCCGCGTTGTCGACCACGACCAGGCCGAGGCCGGCGTCCACCGCGATCTGCAGCTCCTCGGTCGACTTGGCGTTGCCGTGCAGCACGAGCAGAGCCGGATCCACCCCCGCGCGGAGGGCGCTGAGGATCTCGCCGCCGCCCGCGACGTCGAGCCCCAGGCCCTCCTCGACCATCACGCGCTGCACCGCGGTCGCCGGGAACGACTTGGACGCGAACACGACGCGCGCGTTCGGCCACCGCGAGGTCAGCTCGGTGCGGTACTCCCTGGCCCGCGCCCGCAGAGCGGGCTCGTCGACGACGATCGCCGGAGTGCCGAACTCCCGCGCCAGGTCGTCGACGCGGCAGCCGCCGAACCGCAGCGTGCCGTCGGGGTCGACGGTGGTCCCGGCGGGGAACAGGTCGAGGATCGGGTGCGGCATGGTCACATCCTTCGGGTCGGTGCGGTCACTTCGGGGGTGCGGTCAGCGTCTCACAGGGCGCGGCGCGGGACGACCACGACGGGCACGGGGGAGTGCCGGACGACCTTGGTCGCGTTCGAGCCCAGGAAGACCCGGGCGAGGGGCCCGAGACTGCTCGATCCTACGACCAGGACCTCGTCCGGGTCCCATTCCACGTCGTCGACCGCGGCCTCCCAGGTGTCGGCCAGGCCGATCACCGTGCCCGCGAGCTCGGGCGGGTCGGGCAGGGTGGACACCTCGGAGAGGAGTCGCGCCACGTCCGCCTGGATGTCCTCTGCCCACTTCTCGGCGATGCCCCGCTCCGCGTCGAGCCCGGCGCCCGCCGTGCCGGAGGTGCGCGGGACCACGGCGAAGGACGCGATCCGCAAGGACGCGCCCACCGCGGCCGCGACCGTGGCCGCATCGAGCACGAGGGTCGAGGACGAGTCCGTGCCCCGGTACGCGGCGGTGACCCGGCCGACCCTGGCGTCGCCCTTCGTGCGGAAGCCGCGGGGCGCGATCGCCACAGGGACGGGGGAGGCGTGCAGCAGTGCGTCGCTCTCGGATCCCAGGGCGATCCGCCCGAGCGGGGCGGCGGAGGAGGATCCGATCACGATCATGCCGACATCGCGCAGCTCTGCGAGCTCGAGCAGCCCGCGCCGGGCGGAGGCCGCCTCGTGCAGCACGAACTCCGCCCGCACGGACCCGCCCAGCACCGCGGCGGCGTGGTCGAGCACGGCGTTCGCGGTCTCGTGGGTGTAGGCCTGCCACTCGGCGTCGTCTCGGGCGGCGGCCGCGCGCGGCCAGGTCTCCGGGATCACCGTCGTGACGATCAGATCGGTGTCCGCGGAGCGCGCCAGCATCGCCGCGAGGTGCAGCACCGACGCCGAGCGGCTGGCGGGGTTCAGGCCGACGAGCAGGCTCATCGCTCGCCGTCCGTCCGGCGTTCGGCCGCGGCCCGGCGCACCTCGCCGGTGCTCGGCTGGGCGACGGCGGTGGTGTACGGGACGTCCGGGGCGGCGACGACCGGGTGGCCGGCCCCCAGCGCCGAGTGCTTGCGCCCGTAGAACCAGTAGAAGACGAGGAACACGGCCGCCCAGGCGACGAACACGAAGATCGTGATCGGACGCAGCTGGGTGATGATCGCGATGCAGCCGATGATCGAGAGGAGCGGGATCGTCCAGCCGAGCGGCAGACGGAAGCCGCGCTCCAGCTCGGGTTCGCGCACGCGCAGGATGATCACGCCGATCGACACCACGAGGAAGGCGACGAGGGTGCCGATGCTGGTCATCTCGGCGAGGAAGTTGATCGGCACGACGGCGGCGAGGACGCTCGTCGCGATGACCACGATGATCGTGTTGTTCACGGGGGAGAGGGTGCGCGGGTCGACCTTCGCGAACACCGGCGGGATCATGCCGTCGCGCGACATCGCGAAGAGGATCCGGGTCTGGCCGTAGAGGCAGACCAGGGTCACCGAGAAGATCGAGATGATCGCGCCGATCGCCACGACCGTGCCCGGCCAGGTGGATCCGATGATGTTCTGCAGGATCGCGGACAGGCCCGCATCCTGGTTCTCGAACTTCTCCGGGGCCTGCGCGCCGAGCGCGGCGAGGCAGGTGAGCACGTAGAGGGTGATGATGATGCCGAGGGCGAAGATGATCGCGAGCGGCAGGTTGCGCTTCGGGTTCTTCGCCTCGTCGCCGGCGGTCGAGACGGCGTCCAGACCGACGAACGAGAAGAAGATGATCCCCGCGCCGCCGACGATGCCGGCGAAGCCCGCGGGGGCGAAGTTCTGGAAGTGGTCGGCGTTCCAGCCGGTGAAGGCGACCGCGCAGAAGAACAGCACGACCGAGATCTTGATCACGACCATGATGCTGTTGACGAGGGTCGACTCGCGGGCGCCCCGCATCAGGAGCAGCCCGCAGAGCACGATCACGATGACGGCGGGGACGTTGATGATGCCGCCCTGCTCCGGAGCCTGCGACAACTGCACCGGGATCTGCCAGCCGAACAGGTTCTGCAGCAGCTGGTTGACGTACTGCGACCAGCCGACCGCGACCGCTGCCGTGGAGACGCCGTACTCGAGGAGCAGACACGCGCCGACCGCCATCGCGGTCCCTTCGCCGAGTGTGGCGTAGGCGTAGGAGTAGGTGGATCCGGACACCGGCACGGCGCCCGCCATCTCGGCGTAGCAGAGGGCGGTCAGCCCGGCCACGACGCCTCCGATCACGAACGACCAGATCACGGCCGGGCCGGCGATGGGTACGGCCTGCGAGAGGATGAAGAAGATTCCCGTGCCGAGCGTGCCGCCCACGCCGATCATGGTCAGCGAGAACAGTCCGATGCTGCGTTTCAGGTGCACCTCGCCGGCGCCGACCGGTGTGGTCGGCTTCCGGCGCAGCAGCTGCTGGGCGATGGTGGTCATTCCAGTCTCCTTCGATTGGATGTGTGATCCTGCGCGGTCCGGGTCCGGCAGGATCAGGTGTCAGTCTTCTCTCGTCACCCGGAATCGCGCTACGTCGGGATCGACCGCACCGCGGACGTATCCGCTCGGTGACGCGGCCACGGCCTGGAGGAACGCCACGGTCTGCGCCGTGATCTCCTCGCCCGGGATGACGTTCGGGATCCCCGGAGGGTACGCGGCGAGGGTGTCGGCCGAGACGCGGCCGACCGCCTGCGCGGCGGGGACGAGCTCTGTGCCCGCGAAGTAGGCGTCGCGGGGGAGCATGCGCAGCGCGCCGGAGGGTGGCAGCGCGGGGAAGTCGGCGGTGTCGGCCTGCGCGCGCTCAGCGTGCGCCTCATCGGAGTCGACCGCCGCGGACAGCACGCGGTGCACGTGCTCGAGGTCCGGCGTCTTGCCGGCGCCGATGAGCGCGACGAGTGCGGTCGCCGTCGAGATCTCGAAGTAGATGCCCTCGACCTCGAGCAGGTGCTGGCGCAGCCAATGGCCGCTCACCCCGGTGGCCGAGACGTCGATCGGCACGCGGAGCGGGTCGGTCGCGACGATGTCGTCGAAGGCGCCGAAGCCGTCGTCGAGGACGGTGAAGCGGGGATCCTCGCGCAGTGCGGCGCGGAACGCGTTCGCGGCGACGATCGAGCGGCCGATCTCCTCGGCGCCCGTCATGAGCGAGTGCCGCGCGATGTCGAGCGAGGCGGTGAGCAGAGCCGAGGAGGACGTCGATGACGTCGTGGACACGGCGCGCTCGATCAGGGGCTCCAGGCGGTCGGCGAATGGGCCGTCGCCGAGGTGCAGCATCGCGGACTGGGTGAGGGACCCGGCAAGCTTGTGCGTGCTCGAGACCACGAGGTCCGCGCCGAGGCGGGCGGGCGACTCCGGGAGGTCGGGGTGGAAGCCGAAGTGCGGCCCCCAGGCCCCGTCCACGATCAGCGGGGCGCCGTGCACATGCGCGACCTCGGCGAGTCCGGCGACATCGGCCACGGATCCGAAGTAGCTCGGCGAGACGATGTAGACGGCGCTCGCCGCCTGGCCCCGTGCGGCCGCCGCGGTCAGCGCGTCGTCGAGAGCTGCGGGGGAGACGCCGTGTGCGACGCCGTGACGGCGGTCGACCGAGGGCAGCACGAACGACGGCGTGAGACCGGCCGTGAGCACGCCGTCGCTGAAGCTCGAGTGCGCGCTGCGCTGCGACAGGATGTTCGCGCCGAGGCCGCGCACGGCGAGCGCGGCGATCCGGTTCGCCTGAGAGGCGCCGCCGGCGAGGAACCAGGTGCGCCGCGCGCCCCAGGCGTCAGCGGCGAGCTCGAGCGCCTGGGAGAGGGGGGAGGCCTCGCCCAGGTCGATGTCGTCGAGGAGCATCGGCACGTCGAGCTGCAGCACGCGCTCGCCGAAGTACTCCGCCAGGCGGGCGCTGATGCCGCGGCCGTTTCCGCTGTGGCCGGGCACCATGAGCTGGATCGGCGATCGGCTCGCGTGGCGCTCGAGCGCGTCGGCGTAGGGGGTCGCTGCGTGGCGGAGATCTCGGGTGATCGAGGACCCGCTGGACGCGACGGGTGCGGCCGCGACGAGGGACTCGGTGAAAGGCATTCCCCCATGGTGAGGGCGGAGCCGGCGGGAAGGAATCCCTCGAACTTCATCCGCCTCACATATCCTGTATGTGACTGGACGGTCCGAAACGGCCTGATCCCACATAGGAGGTTGGTGTCATGGTCGATCTGCGGCAGCTCGAGGCGCTCCGAGCGGTGCATGCCGAGGGTTCCGTGACCGCGGCCGCGCGCCGTCTCGGCTGGGGGCAGCCGACCGTCGACTACCATCTGAAGAACCTCGAGCGCCTGGTCGGATCCCCGGTGCTGCTGCGCTCGCCGCGGGGCAGCCGGCTCACGCCCGTCGGAATGCTCCTGCTCGACAGGGCCCAGGAGATCCTGACCCTGAGCGAACGCGCTATCCGCGACGCGAGGGAGCTCACCCAGATGGGCCGGGTGAGGCTGCGGTTCGGGACGTTCCCGACGGCCGCGGCGAAGATCCTGCCGGCGGTCGTCTCCCGCGTGAACGACTTCGGGATCGAGATCGACGCCGTGCTCGAAGAGGTGCCCACGCTCGTCGAACGGATCAACCGCGGTGGGCTGGATGCCGCCCTCGTCTACACCGTGCCCGGGTACGAGCTGCCGTTCCGGCCGCACGTCGCCGCGGTCGAGGTCCATCGGGATCCGCTCCTGCTGGCGCTGCCGTCCGGCCATCCGCTCGCCACGCCCGGCCCGATCGACCTGCCGACGATGCTCACGCTGTGGCAGGAGCGCTGGCTCTTCGCCGCGGCGGGGGACGATCCGATGGACACGATCGTGGTCGACGCGTTCGCCGCCGAGGGGCACGCGCTCGAGGTCGCGATCAGGACGGACGACTTCCAGGTCATGCTCGGGATGATCGCGGCGCGCCTGGCCGTCGGACTGCTCCCACGGCTCGCGGTCGGCAATGCGCATCCGGGCATCGTCCTGCGCCCGATCGAGGATCCGGCGTTCGCGCGCTCGGTGCTCGTGGCGACCTCGGCCGAGGGCTCGCCGCGCGGCCCGTCGACCGCGGTGCGGCAGCTGGTCCTGGCGATCCGCGACGGCTTCGCCGCGCTGTCCTTCGACTGAGGGCTTCTGCGGTTCGTCGAGGGACACGCCCGGCGTCCGGGATTCGCCGCACCGATTCGCATCCGATCGAAACGGTGTTGTAAGCTGAGTGAGTTGTCGCGGGAAGCCGCGAACAGCGTCTGGGCCTGTGGCGCAGCTGGTAGCGCACCTGCATGGCATGCAGGGGGTCAGGGGTTCGAGTCCCCTCAGGTCCACCAAAACACGACGAAGCCCCCGAGAGATCGGGGGCTTCGTCGTTCCCGTCGCGCGGATGTCCTGGTCCGCCGGCCTGTGTGTGCCGCCGGTTCGACGGCACCACCCCGGCGCTCAGTCCTCCTGCTTGTCGTGCTTCTCCTCGTGCCTCTCGTGCCGCACGATGAGGACGGGGCAGTGCGCGTGCGTCGCGCAGGTCGCACTCACGGATCCGAGCAGCAGTCCGGTGAATCCTCCGCGGCCCCGGCTGCCCATCACCAGCATCTCCGCGCCACGGGTCTGCTCGATGAGCACGGGCGCGGCGGGGCCGGCCAGCACCGACGCCGAGAGATCCGCCGGCGGGTCCCCGGCGAACACGTCCTTGATCGCGGCGTCGAGGACGACCGCCGCGTCCTTGTCCGGCGTCCAGCCCGCGCTCGGATACAGGTCGATGAGGGCCGGGTAGTCCCACGTCGTCACCGCACGCAGCGGGACGCCGAGGGCGGCGGAGAGCTTCGCCGCATAGCGGAGGGCGTCGAGCGACGGGTCGGAGCCGTCGACGCCGACGAGGATGGGGGCGTTCGCAGAGGTGTTCATGCGCTCAGCCTCCTCCGGCAGCGCGGCCACGACCGGGACGAAAGTCACTTGCGCACGGCGGGAGCGCGCGGAAGGGTGAGAGCAGGAGCGGATCCGCGCGCCACCGGAGAGGAGATCCCCGAGGACATGGCAGTGCTGAAGGCGATGAGACGCCAGCCGACGATCCCCCTCGCCCTCCTCACCCTCGTCGTGGTCCTCGTGCTCGACACGACCGGCCAGCATCTCGCGGCGCGCTGGCTCGCCACGGTCGTCGTCGGGGCTTTCGTGGTCTGGACGCTCGTGCAGATGATCCGCGAGATGCTGCACGGCCGGTTCGGGCTCGATGTCCTCGCGATCGTGGCCATGGTGGCGACCCTCGTCGTGGGGGAGTACGTCGCGGCGCTCATCATCGTGCTGATGCTGTCCGGCGGAGAGGCGCTGGAGGACTTCGCCGCGCGACGCGCCAAGCGCGAGCTCACCGCGCTGCTGGAGCGCTCGCCGCAGACCGCTCACATCGTCGAGGCCGATGACGTCGAAGGGGAGCGGGTGCGCGACGTGCCCGTCGACGACGTCGCCGTGGGCGATCTCCTGCTCGTGCGTCCCTCGGAGATCGTGCCGGTCGACGGCGCACTCCTCACCGACGAGGCCTCCTTCGACGAGTCGTCGCTCACCGGTGAGAGCCTGCCCGTGGGACGCAGCGCCGGCGACACCGTGCTCTCCGGCGCCGTCAACGGCAGCCGTGTCGTGCGGATGCAGGCTCTGCGCCGCAGTGCCGACAGCCAGTACCAGCAGATCCTGCTGCTGGTGCGTCAGGCGCAGGAGTCGCGTGCGCCCGTGGTGAGGCTCGCCGACCGGTTCGCGATCCCGTTCACCGCGGTGTCGTTGGTGCTCGCGGGCCTGGCCTGGGCGCTCTCCGGCGAAGCCGTGCGGTTCGCCGAGGTGCTCGTGCTCGCGACGCCGTGCCCCCTGCTGATCGCGGCCCCCGTCGCCTTCCTCGGCGGCCTGTCGCGCTCGGCGCGGGCGGGCATCGTGCTCAAGGGCGGCGCGGTGATCGAGACGCTCTCCCGGGTGCGCTCGGCCGCGTTCGACAAGACCGGCACGCTCACCCGCGGTCGCCCCGCGCTGGTGGCCGTGCGGCCCGCAGGAGGATTCTCCGCGGACGAGGTGCTGCACCTGGCCGCGTCCGCGGAGCAGTACTCCTCGCACGCGCTCGCGGAAGGCATCCGTGCCGCAGCGCGGCAGCGCGGTCTCGCGCTCGCCGCGGCGGAGGACGCGGGCGAGGTCGCCACGAACGGCGTCATGGCGCGCATCGGCGGGCGGACCGTGGTCGTGGGCAAACCCGCGTACGTCGCCTCGCTCGTGCCGGAGTTCGCGCGCACCGACCTCGCGCCGGGCGAGGCCGCGGCCTACGTCGCCATCGACGGCCGGCACGCCGGAGCGCTGGTGCTCGCCGACGCGCCCCGCGCCGAATCCCCTGGCGTCGTCGCGTGGCTGAGCGCCCACGGGGTCGAGCGCGTGGTCATGCTGACCGGCGATGCCGAGGCCACAGCGATGTCGATCGCGCAGACGGTCGGGATCACCGGTGTGCATGCCGAGCTCCTGCCGGACGACAAGGTCCGCCTCGCCCGTGATCTGCGGCCGCGCCCCCTGATGATGGTCGGCGACGGGGTCAACGACGCCCCCGTCCTCGCCGCCTCCGACGTGGGGATCGCGATGGGGGCGAAGGGGGCGACGGCGGCGGGTGAGGCGGCGGACGCGGTGATCCTCGTCGACTCCCTGGCCAAGGTCGTGCACGCGGTCGAGATCGGCCGGCACACCGTCCGGGTCGCGCTGACGGCGATCTGGATCGGGATCGCACTGAGCATCGCGCTCATGATCGTCGCCATGACCGGCGTCATCCCCGCGGTCGCGGGCGCGCTGATCCAGGAGCTCGTGGATCTCGCGACGATCCTCTACGCGCTCCGGGCGCTGCGGGGCCCGCTGACCTCGGAGAGCGACATCGCGGCAGAGCATCCCGAGGCGGGACCAAAGGCCCGTCGTGATCACGAGGAGAGGACCAGGCTGTGAGCATGAGCGAGACGCCCCCGATGACACCCGCCACGACCCCGGGGAGCGTCGGCGACGCGGACCTCGCGAGCATCGACGCCTGGTGGCGTGCGGCGAATTACCTCAGCGTCGGGCAGATCTACCTCCTGAACGACCCGCTGCTGCGCCGGCCGCTCGTGCCGGAGGACGTCAAGCCCCGACTGCTCGGGCACTGGGGGACCACCCCCGGGCTGAACTTCCTCTACGCGCACCTCAACCGCGTCATCCGGGATCGTGCGCTCAGCTCGATCTTCGTCACCGGACCGGGGCACGGCGGCCCCGGCATGGTCGCCAACGCCTACCTGGACGGCACCTACTCCGAGATGTATCCGGACATCGCCCGGGACGAGGACGGCGTGCGCCGGCTGTTCCGGCAGTTCTCGTTCCCGGGCGGGATCCCGAGCCACGTCGCCCCGGAGACGCCGGGATCCATCCACGAGGGCGGCGAACTCGGGTACTCGCTCAGCCATGCCTTCGGCGCCGCGTTCGACAACCCCGACCTCGTGGTGACCTGCGTCGTCGGCGACGGCGAGGCCGAGACCGGGCCCGCCGCGACCGGGTGGCACTCGAACAAGTTCCTGGATCCCGTGCAGGACGGCACGGTGCTGCCGATCCTGCACCTGAACGGCTACAAGATCGCCAACCCCACCGTGCTCGCCCGGATCCCGGAGCGTCGCCTCGTCGAGCTCTTCCGCGGCTTCGGCTACGCGCCCTACGTGTTCACGGCGGGGTTCGACGGCGAGGATCCGCTCAGCATCCACCGCCGCTTCGCCGAGCTGCTCGAGGAGGTGTTCGACGAGATCGCGCGGATCCGCACGGAGGCGCGCGCCGGCCGTTACCACTCCGACGATCCCGTGATGGCGACCCCGGAGTGGCCGATGATCATCCTGCGCTCGCCGAAGGGATGGACCGGGCCGCACGAGGTCGACGGCGTGCTCGTGGAGGGCACCTATCGCGCCCACCAGGTCCCGCTCGCCAGCGCGCGGGACACCCCCGAGCACCTGCGCATCCTCGAGGACTGGATGCGCCGGTATCGCCCGGAGGAGCTCTTCGACGATGCGGGCGCACCCGTCGCCCTCATCGAGCGGCTCGCCCCTCGCGGAGAGCACCGGATGAGCGCGAACCCCGTCGCGAACGGCGGGCTGCTGCGCACGCCGCTGTCGCTGCCCGACTTCCGCGACTTCGCCGTGGACGTGCCGGCGCCCGGTGCCACCACGGCCGAGGCGACCCGGGTCCTGGGCACCTGGCTGGCGGAGGTGATCCGGCGCAATCCCGAGGACTTCCGGATCTTCGGGCCGGACGAGACGGCGTCGAATCGCCTCGCGCCCGCGGTCTACGAAGCCACGGACAAGCAGTGGACCGCCCAGATCCTGCCCACGGACGACCACCTCGCCCGCGTCGGCCGGGTCATGGAGATGCTCAGCGAGCACCAGTGCCAGGGGTGGCTGGAAGGGTATCTGCTCACCGGCCGGCACGGTCTGTTCACCTGTTACGAGGCCTTCATCCACATCGTCGACTCGATGTTCAACCAGCACGCGAAGTGGCTCAAGGTCACCAGGGAGATCCCGTGGCGGCGTCCGATCTCGAGCCTGAACTACCTCCTCACCAGCCATGTCTGGAGGCAGGACCACAACGGGTTCAGCCACCAGGATCCGGGATTCATCGACCATGTCGTCAACAAGAGCGCCGAGGTGGTGCGGGTCTACCTCCCGTTCGACGCGAACACGCTGCTGTCGACCTACGATCACTGCCTGCGCTCCGTGGACTACGTCAACGTCGTCGTCGCCGGGAAGCAGCCGGCCGCGAACTGGCTCACCATGGACGAGGCCGTGCAGCACTGCACGCGCGGGCTCGGGATCCTGGAATGGGCGGGCACCGAGGTGACGGGGGAGGACCCGGACGTGGTCCTGGCCGCGGCGGGCGACATCCCGACGCTCGAAGTGCTCGCCGCCGCGCAGATCCTGCGCTCGGCCCTTCCCGACCTGCGGGTCCGGGTGGTCAATGTGGTCGATCTGATGCGGCTGCAGTCGGAGAGCGAGCATCCGCACGGGCTCTCCGACCGCGAGTACGACGCGATCTTCACCGTCGACCGCCCCGTCGTGTTCGCGTACCACGGCTATCCCTGGCTCATCCACCGCCTCGCGTACAAGCGGCACGGCCACGACAACCTGCACGTGCGCGGCTACAAGGAGAACGGCACCACCACGACGCCCTTCGACATGGTCATGCTCAACGACCTCGACCGCTATCAGCTCGCGATCGACGCGATCGACCGGGTCCCCGGCCTCGCCCAGCGCTGCGCCGGACTGCGTCAGGACCTGCAGGACGCCCGGCTGCGCGCTCGCGCCTACACCCGCGCGCACGGCGAGGACATCCCCGAAGTGGCCGAGTGGGCCTGGGATCGTGGTCGCTGAGGACCCGGCGAGCAGCTCAGCCGTACCGGTCGACCGCGGAGCGCGGGTTTCCGGCGCCGAGGCGCCGAGCCCGGTCCGTCGAGTCGCGGCACAGGAGGCGGACCAGGTGCTGCACGAGCTCGGATCCGGACTCTCGGGCCTGGATCCCGCCGGAGCGGCGGCGCGTCTCGCCGCGGACGGGCCGAATGCGATCCGCATGCACCGCGCCCGCCCCTGGCGGGTGCTGGGAAGACAGCTGCGCAGCCCGATCGTGCTGATGCTGTTCGGCACGGCGTTCGTCGCGGGTCTCGTGGGGGACGCGACCGACGCCGGGGTGATCGGCGCGATCCTGCTGCTCAGCGTCGGACTCGGCTTCGTCAACGAGTTCCGCGCCGAGCGCGCCGCCGATGCGATGCACGATCGGATGCGGCACGTGGCGATCGTGCACCGCTCCGGGGCGACCCTGCGGGTGGATGTGACCGAACTCGTCGTGGGGGATCTCGTCGCCCTGTCCGTGGGATCCGTGGTGCCGGCCGATCTGCGCCTCGTCCGCGCGGAAGGCCTCGAATGCGACGAGAGCATCCTCACCGGCGAGTCCGTCCCCGCGGTCAAAGGCGTGGCGCCGGTGCCGGCGGGGACCGGGGTCGGCGAGCTCTCCTGCTGCGCGCTCATGGGCACCGTCGTGCATGCCGGCACCGCGCTGGGCGTGGTGGTCGCGACCGGGCGCGACGCGGAGTTCGGGCGGATCGCCGCGGGGCTCGCGGCGCAGGAGCCGCAGACCGAGTTCCAGCGCGGCCTGGGCAGGTTCTCGTCCTTCCTGCTGATCGTCGCGCTGGTGCTCACCACGAGCATCTTCGCGGTGGCCGTCGCGCTGGGGCGGCCCCTGATCGAATCGCTGCTGTTCTCGCTGGCCATCGCGGTCGGAATCACGCCGCAGCTCCTGCCGGCCGTCGTGAGCACGAGCCTCGCGGCAGGGTCGCGCGCGATGGCCCGGCGACGCGTGCTCGTCAAGCGCATGGTGTGCATCGAGGACCTCGGCGACCTCGACCTGCTCGTCACCGACAAGACCGGCACGCTCACGAGCGGCGAGATCACGTTCCGCGAGGCCGTCCCGGTGTCCGGCGGCACGCCTCAGGCGCTCGCGGAGCGCGGCCTGCTGGCCTCGGACGCGGACCTCGCCGCTCCCTCCGGCATCGGCCTGAACGCGCTCGATGCCGCACTGCTCGCCGGGGTCGCCGATCGCAGCGGGCTGGTCGGCTGGCGCCGGCTGGACGCGATCCCGTTCGATCATGAGCGCCGCACGACGACCGTGCTCGCCCGGCGGGACGGCGAGGATCCGATGATCATCGTGAAGGGCGCGGCCGAGTCGGTCCTGCCGCGGTGCGAGGGGGTGCCGGACGCTGCGTCGGCTCGACTGGACGACCTGTACCGGGAGGGATTCCGGGTCGTGGCGGTGGCAGGGCGCCGGGCTCCCGGTGCGGAGACGCTCGCCGTCGCAGCGGAGGGGGCCGACGGGAGGCTGACCCTCGACGGGTTCCTGGTGTTCACGGACGAGATCAAGCCCGGCGCGAGAGCATCCCTGCTGCGACTCGCGGACCTCGGCATCTCGGTCAAGGTCTGCACCGGCGACGGCGCGGTGGTCGCGACCCGCACCTGCGCCGACCTCGGCATGACCATCCAGGGCACGCTCACCGGGGATCAGATCGACGAGCTCGACGACGGGCGGCTCATCGAGCTCGCCGAGCGCACGACCGTCTTCGCCCGGGTGTCGCCCGAGCAGAAGGCGCGCGTGGTGCGGGCGCTGCGTCACCAGGGCCGGGCCGTGGGCTTCCTCGGCGACGGCGTCAACGACGCCCTCGCGCTGCACGGAGCCGACGTCGGCATCTCCGTGGACTCGGCGGTCGACGTCGCGAAGGATGCGGCCGACGTCCTCCTGCTCGACAAGGACCTCGACGTGCTCGCCGACGGCGTGACCGAGGGGCGGCGCATCTTCGCGAACACGATCAAGTACGTGATGATGGGCACGTCCAGCAACTTCGGCAACATGTTCAGCGCCTCGGCCGCCTCGATCGTGCTGCCGTTCCTGCCGATGCTGCCCGGTCAGATCCTGCTCAACAACCTGCTCTACGACGCGAGCCAGCTCGTGATCCCCGCCGACCGGGTGGATCCGGAGCAGCTGCGCGCACCCTCGCACTGGGACATCGCGGCAGTCCGCCGTTTCATGCTCCTGTTCGGCCCGATCTCCTCGCTCTTCGACTTCGCCACGTTCGGCCTGATGCTGTTCGTCTTCCATGCCGCACCGCCCGAGTTCCGCTCCGGATGGTTCATCGAGTCGATCGCCACGCAGACGCTCATCGTGTTCGCGATCCGCACCCATCGGGTGCCGTTCTTCCGCAGTCGGCCGGCGCCGGTGCTGGTCGTCACCGTGCTCGCGGCGATCGCGGTCGGAGCGTGGCTTCCCTACTCGCCTCTGAACGGGCTGCTCGGGTTCACGCCGCTTCCGGCGCCCTTCTTCCTCGCCCTCGTCGGCATGCTGATCCTGTATCTCGTGCTCGTCGAGCTCGCGAAGCGCGGGTACTTCCGGCGGGTGGGCGCGCACCCTCCCAGGGCTCGCGCGCCCCGGCGTCCGGCGCGGCGCGTGCTCCGCCGGGCCGCCCGGTTCACCGCGCGATCAGGACGCTGAGCGGAGGGACGCCGTCCGGGCCGTCCGGCGGATGCCGGCGGGACTTTCGGCCCGGGCCGTCGTCGCGGCAGGGCGCACGATCGGGACATGGACACCGAAGTGGAGAGGGAGCCGACACGGCCCCTCGAGGAGAGCGAATGCTGGGAGCGGATCCGCCGGGCGCCCTACGGGCGGATCGCCGTCGCCGCGGCGGACGAGATCGACGTGTTCCCGGTCAACCACGCCGTGCTCGACGGGACGATCGTGTTCCGCACCGCGGCGGGCACGAAGCTGCTCGAGCTGACGATCCGGCAGCGGGTCGTGTTCGAGATCGACGGGGCCGACGACGCCGAGGCCTTCAGCGTCGTGGTGAAGGGCCTCGCCGAGGAGTTCGACCGTGATGCGGACACGCTGGCCGCGGAGCGCACGGGGGTGACACCGTGGGCGCCGGAGCCCAAGGACCGCTGGGTGCGGATCCGGCCCACGGCGGTGACGGGGCGGATCTTCGCGCGAGGCTAGCCGGTCCTGGGCAGCAGTGGGCGCCCGCCTCACCACTCGCTGCGATCGCGGGCGGCCTCCAGGTCGCGCAGGGCGCGTACGTCGTCACGGGTGGCGATGCCGCCGCGCTGCAGGATCCGACGGGGGAGCCAGGCGGGGAGGGGGAGCCGTGCGCGACGCGGCGCCTCCCGCGGCGGGACGGGGCGTGCCGCGGATCCGGCACGGGGCAGGAGCGGAAGGGAGGGGTGGGATGCTGCGGTCTCGGTCATGGCTCTAAAGCTACGATCGGTTGATTCCTGCCACCAGATGGCGGAAAGCCTTTCCTCATAAAGATTCAGCCAGTACCATGAGGGCATGATCCGCAGCGTCACTCTTCCCGTCATCGACGGGCTCGCCGTCTTCGAATTCGGCCTGCTCAGCGAGGTGTTCGGGCTGGATCGCAGCGTCTACTCCGATGTGCCCGCGTTCGACTTCCGCGTCTGCGGCATCGAGGCCGGCCGGCCCGTGAGCACCGAAGTGGGGGCCCAGGTGATCCCGGCGCACGGCCTCGAGGCGATGGAGCACGCCGATGTGATCGCCGTGCCGGCGGCTCGCGTGCGGCCGGCCGACGAGTACCCGGCGGAGCTGCTGGACGCGCTCCGGCGCGCCGCCGATCGGGGTGCGATCCTGCTCAGCGCCTGCTCGGGAGCATTCGTCCTCGGCGCGGCGGGCCTGCTCGACGGGCGGCCCTGCACGACGCACTGGCGCTACGCCGAAGAGCTGCAGCGCCGGTACCCGAGCGCGCGCATCGACCCCGACGTGCTCTTCGTCGACGACGGGGACCTCATCACCAGCGCCGGGACCGCCGCCGGCATCGACGCGAGCCTGCACCTGGTGCGCCGCGAGCTCGGCAGTGCGATCGCGAACGTCATCGCGCGCAACATGGTGGTGCCGCCGCAGCGCGACGGGGGCCAGCGTCAGTACATCGAGCGCCCGGTGCCGAAGGTGTCCAGCGACGCGCTGAGCGACGTGCTCGCGCACATGGACGACAACCTCGCCGACGCCCACTCCGTCGCCTCGCTCGCGCAGCGCGCGCACATGTCCAGCCGCACCTTCGCGCGCCGGTTCGTCGCGGAGACGGGGGTGACGCCGATGCAGTGGCTCGCCGCTCAGCGGGTGCTGCAGGCGCGCCTGGCGCTGGAGACGACCGACGCCTCGATCGAGGAGATCGCCGCGTCCTGTGGCTTCGGCAGCGCCACGCTGTTCCGCCACCACTTCACCCGCGAAGTCGGGATCGCCCCGACCGCGTATCGCCGGTCGTACGCGTGTGACGTCGCGGAGTCGGATGTTCGCCCGGTCGACGCCTCGTCCGGGCACGCTCTGCTGACGACGTAGCAGGGCTCGGGCCGTGTCGCCGGCGGCCGTCCCGGGGAACAGCGCCCGGGCCGCCGATGTTGCACCCGCCGTGGACCTCCTCGACAGCATCGTGATCGGCGCCGGCCAGGCCGGGCTCTCGAGCTCGTACCATCTGCGCCGCCTGGGCATCCCGCACCTGGTGCTCGACGCCGACGACGCTCCGGGCGGAGCCTGGCAGCACCGGTGGGATGCGTTGACGATGCAGGACGTGCACGGCGTCGCCGAACTGCCCGGATCCGTGCCGCCCCCGCGCACCAGCGCGCGGGCGAACACCGCGGTGCCCGCCACGTTCGCCGCCTACGAGCGCGAGCACGAGCTTCCGGTGCGGCGTCCCGTGCACGTGGACCGCGTGACGGACGAGGACGGGATCCTCGTCGTGCACGCGGCCGAGGGCACGTGGCGGGCGCGCACGCTGGTGAACGCGACCGGCACCTGGACGCAGCCGTTCCTCCCGCACTACCCGGGCATGGAGACCTTCCTCGGCGAGCAGTTCCACACCGTCGACTACCCCGGGCCCGAGCACTTCCGCGGCAAGCGCGTACTGGTCGTCGGGGGTGGAGCCTCGGCCGTGCAGTTCCTCGGAGCACTCGCCCCGATCGCCGACGTGCTGTGGGCGACCCGCCGGCCACCGGTCTGGCGCACCGACGACTTCACCCCGGAGGCGGGCGCGGCCGCGGTCGCCCTGGTCGAGCAGCGCGTGGCGCGCGGGCTCGCACCGCAGAGCGTGGTGAGCGTCACCGGGCTCATGCTGCGTCCGCAGGAGCAGGAGGCGGCCCGGCTGGGCGTGTACGACGCGCGGCGACCGATGTTCCAGCGCATCGAGCCCGACGGCGTGCGCTGGGCCGACGGCTCGTTCGAGCGGGTCGACGCGATCCTGTGGGCGACCGGCTTCCGGCCGGCGATCGGCCACCTCGCGCCGCTGCACCTGCGCAGCGCGCTGGGCGGGATCCAGCTCGATCACGACGGACGCGGCACGACCGCGGTGAAGGATCCGCGGATCCAGCTCGTGGGCTACGGTCCGTCCGCCAGCACGATCGGCGCCAACCGGGCCGGGCGCACGGCCGCGCGCGGCGTGCAGCGGTACCTGAGGACGCCGGCCCCAGCGCTCGACGCGACGGCCTAGGGCGGGGCGAGGGAGCGGCGGTTCAGACCGCGGTCCGCACGGAGCGCGGATGCGCCGATGCCGCCCACCACAGCACGAGGGCGGCCGCCGTGGTCCCGAACCACAGCCACGACAGTGCGCTCGCCGGCCAGCCGGTGACGAAGAGCCCGAGGAGCAGGGACGCCGTGGCGGCGAGCCCGATCGCGAGGAGGGTGGTCAGCACGCGCAGCGCTCCGCGGACCGGTCGTCGTCGCCAGGCCAGCGCCGTGGCGCGGGCTCCCGAGGTCAGCAGCGGGACGAGGCCGAGGGCGAGGACGATGACCGCCGCGCCGGCGAAGACCGAGACGATCGCGGCCGCGCTGACGGCGGCCGTCGCGAGCAGCGAGAACAGCACGGCGCGTCCGAAACCGACCGCCGGTACGGCAGCGCCGGGTCCCGCCTCGCGCACGGCGACGGCCAGGCCCAGCACGCAGGCCGCGAAGGACGCGACGGCTCCTGCGATCAGGGGCGCCGGAGCGGCCGGAGAGGGGATCAGGGCGACCAGGGCCGCCTGGATCGCCGCGACGCCGACCACGGCGAGGGCCGTCCGCAGCAGGCGGCCCCGGGAGCGGGGCGCGGTCATCCGGCTTCTCCCGCCGCGCGATCGAGGAGGTCGGTCAGGGATCCGGAGTACACCGTCTCCCCGCCGACGACGACCTCGATGTCGGGCGAGGTACCGCGCGAGATCGCGCTGATCTCGCGCCCGTCGCTCGCGGTGCCCGTGCAGGAGACGGTGTCGTCCGGCTTCTGCTCGCAGGTCGGCGCCGAGCGGACCTCCACCTCCGCCTCCACGAGTGCGTCGAGCGTGCCGAAGCGCACCGCCGCGAGTCGGTCGCCGCCGACCGGCGCGAGCGCCTGCGCCTGCGAGCAGCCGGTCAGGCACAGGCCCGCCAGCACCAGCACCACGGCGGCGCGGGCGCGGAACGGGCGCGGCGACCGGCGCCTCATGCGCGGAGCCTCTGCTCGTAGGCGAGCATGCGGGTCTGCTCCGTCATGCGCTGCGCCTCGAGCGCCGCGTCCGAGATCGTGGACAGATCGAAGGGGGCGGGGAGCAGCAGCTCGACGTTGCGGTCCAGCGGGGAGCCGCGGCGCATCGTCGGCGACTCGGCCCAGTCGTTGAACGAGAACTCTCGTGCGCGGGAGGCCAGGTCGGCGGAGGAGCCGCCGGATCCGGGCCTCGCGTCCGACGCGTGGTCGAGCACCGTCGCGAACAGGGAGAGCGTGCCGTCGCGGTTGTCGACGATCTCGATCACCTGCTGCTGCTGCGGGAAGTCGATGCAGGAGGCGGTGGTGATCTCCCAGAACCCGCCCGTGGCCGAGGTGTGCGCGAGGACCTGATTGAGATGGGTGTGCCCGTTGAGCCAGCCGACCGCGACCGGATGGCGCAGCATCACGTCGATGAGCGCATCCGCGCCGTGCAGCACGCTCGTGTCGCCGGGGCGCTGGGCGCGGTTCTCCAGGGTCAGGCTGTTGTGGTGGCTCATCACCAGGACCAGGACGTTCTCGCGCTCGGCGCGTGCGAGCTCCTGCTCCAGCCAGCGCAACTGCACGTCGGGCACGGCGCCGTCGGGTCCGGCGACCGCGTTGCAGGTGTCGAGGCCCAGGGCGCGCACGCGCGGGCTGAGATCGGCCTTCCACCAGGTCTCCCCGGTGTCGAGGTTGTGCTGGGTGAACCCATGGCCGACCGGCCCCGGGTTCTTCTCCGTACGGAAGTGCTCGGCCATGAACTCGCGCTGCTCGAACAGGAAGCGCTCCGGATTCGGCGGCACCGTGCGGAACCCCGGCCTGCCGAGCGCGAGGCCGAGGCCGTCGATCATCTGCTGCAGCAGTCCGGTCGACGAGGCGTATCCGCCGAGCGCGGTGCCCGCCGTCGCCTCGAGCGTGTACGCCTTCTGCCCTCCGGTGGCGAGCGCCCGCAACTGGGGCGTCAGCCCGAAGGTGCCCAGGAGCAGGGTGTCATGGTTGCCGTACACCGCGTACCAGGGCGCGGGGAGCCCGGGAGACGGCACCTTCGAGGCGATCGCATCGGCGAGGAGCGTCGGGAGGCGAGGGAACCCGTAGTCGCCGAACGCGCCTCCGCGGGGGTCGCCGGGCCGGTACGCCCAGGTCGCCTCCGACCACGCCTGCACGCCGCGGTAGGTCGCACCCGCCGTCGCGGGATCGACGGCGAGCCCGTCCATGAGATCGATGTACCAGCGCAGCTCGAGGTGGGAGTGCATGTCGGCGCTGTCGCCCGTGACCACGGCGGCGCCCATCGGGGCCCCGGTCACGGCGCTGTAGCGCGCATCGGAGAACGCGCGCACCATGGCGGCCACGGTGTGCGGGCTGAGCGGATCCTGCGGGTGGAACGCGGATCCCCAGGCCGAGTGGTCCTGCGTGATCATGGGCTCGATGCGGCCGGGGGACTGCGCGTCGATCACGTGCAGGTCGGAGAGGTGCCCGAGATAGAGCAGCGAGCGCCGGGAGGTCTTCCGCGCGTCGTCCGCGACCCGGCGCAGCACGTCGAAGCGGGGGAGGTGCGGTTCGCCGGGCCCCGTCGAGAGCCGGCGGTAGCTGCCCTGCACGACGGGGCCGCGCAGGATGGTCTGCAGCAGCGTGCTGGGTGCCTCCTGAGGCGGACCGGACAGTCCCGGGGCAGAGCGGACGGCAGACGGATCCGCCGTCGCGAGCCGCGGCCCGAGCGCGTCCAGGGGCAGTCGGGAGGCGGCGGCCAGCATCGTCGCATGCGCGAGGAAGTGCCGTCGGCTGAGACCGGGCATACGGGCGCCCTTCGGGGGAGGGAACGTTCGCAGGAGGAACGGTTGACTCATCCTGGCGGGGGAGACGCTCCCCGCGCAAGCGTCGAGCGCCGGAGCGGGCGCTCAGCGGATGATGCGGATCGATCCGGTCGCGGTCGAAGGAGACGCCGGCCGGGTGATCCGCAGCGCGTCCGCCAGGAGCGCGCCGACCTTCGTCCCGATGCACAGGCTGATGAAGACCATCGGTGCGGCTGCGAGAGCCGCGGCGTCGAAGGATGCGAGCGCGACGAGGCCGACGGTCCCGGGGACGAGGAGCAGGAACGCCGGCTGGAAGGAGACCGTCGCCGGCACCGCCAGCGTGACCCGCTCCAGCACGCGGGCGGCGAGGAAGAGCAGCCCCGCCGTGATCCCGGTGGCGATGGTGCTGCCCGTGAACGGGCTCAGCAGCATCAGCGCCGCGTACGTGCAGATCATGATCACGACGGTGGCGATGGTGAGCCGGAACCCGGATCCGAAGCTCAGGCCGATCCCGACCGCGAGCACGACGACGCCGACCCAGCTCCAGGCCAGGGGCGGCACCGCCTCCCAGCCGCCGTGCCCGGTGACGAGCGAGGTCTCGCCGACGAGGGCCGCGGACCGCGGATCCACCCGCAATCCGGTCGCGGCCGCGCCCGCGAAGATCCCCGCCGCCATGAACGTCAGCATGATGAGCCCGTACACGAGGCGGGACGCTCCGGTCACGATGTCGGCCGCGGTGAGCTCGAGCAGCGCATTCGTGATGAGCGCCCCGGGAACGAGCAGGGCCACCGGGGCGCACACGGCGAAGAGCGGTACCGCGCCGAAGTCGAGCCGGTCGGCCACGACCCCGACGACGAGCGTCGAGATCAGCGCCGCCACGAAGGGGACGACGGCGGCCGCCGCCCGGATGCGCTCGGTGAGGAGGACGATCGACGCCACGAGCGCTCCCACGAGCAGCGCCAGCACCACCGCCCACCAGGGGCACCGGAACAGCACCGCGAGTCCGGCGGACAGGAGGGCGCCGCCGAGTGCGGTCTGCAGCGCAGGATGGCGGCGTTCCAGACCACGGATGTGGGAGACGTGCGCCGGGACCTGATCCAGGGCGACACGGCCGGCCTCGAGCCGCCTCGCCAGGCGCGACGCATGCGCGGTCTGCCGGAACGTGAGTCCCGGCCCGCCCCCCGCGGCGATGGTGGTCGCGCGCGGAACCCCGGGGCGGCTGACGAAGACGTGCTCCGGCAGCACGGCGAACGCGAGTTCCGTGCCGGGGACGACGGCGTCGCGTGCGCGTTCGAGGGTGCCGCGCACATCGGTGACGGACACTCCCGCATCGAGCAGCAGCGCACCGAGGTCGCCGAGCGCGACGTCGGGGGAGACGGGGTCGGTGGGAGACATCATCAGAAATCGTAGAACCTGCGGCCGTCCTCCCGCGCTCGCGCGCCGGCGTCCGGGGCAAGCGCGGGGCGGATCAGACCGCGGGCTCCTGCCAGGCCTCGAGGATCCTCGCCCGGAGCGCGTTCCCGCGCTCGGCGAAGCCGCGCTGCCGGCGCACATACTCGGCCTTGCCCTCGGCCGTCTCGATCCGCACCGGTTCCACGCCCCAGTCCGACAGATCGTAGGGCGCCGCCTCCATGTCGAGGACGCGGATGTCGCGGGCGAGCTCGAACGCATCCAGCAGCAGTTCGCCCGGCACGAGCGCGCCGAGCTTCATCGCCCATTTGTACACGTCCATCCCGGCGTGCAGACAGCCCGGCTGCTCCAGCTGCGGCTGGGTCTCCCGCGTCGGGTGCAGGCGGTTGCGCGGCACGGCCTCCGGGGTGAAGAAGCGGTAGGCGTCGATGTGCGTGCAGCGCAGCTCGCCCTGTTCCACCACGGCGTCGGTGCCCGCCTGGCCGAGGCGCAGCGGCACCGCGTGGCGATGCTCCGGGGTGCGGTAGACCATGGCCCACTCGTGCAGCCCGAAGCAGCCGAACTGCCCGGGGCGCGCGGCGGTGCGGGCGAGCATCAGCCGTACCAGCCGGGCGAGCTCCGGTTTGTCCGCGGCATGGGCGGCCGAGTCGGGTGCGTACGCCGCGTCCCCGGAGCCCGGTGTGGGGGAGTACCAGCGCCATCCCGCGCGCTCGGGCGCATCCTGAAGCACGACGCCGGCGCCGGGATGCCATCGGCGCAGCTGGGCCGGCTTGTAGCCGTAGTAGGTGAAGAGGAAGTCGTGCACGGGGTGCTTCTCGCGGCGGGCCTGCCGGGCGCGATGCGCGGCGGTCAGGGCATCGGCGCGTTCGGCGTGGGCGTCGGCACGCGCGCTCCAGGTCGCACGGTCGAGCACCGTCCCCGGCGCGTCCGTCCGGGTGGCGGCCGCCGCACCGACGGCGGGCGTCATGGCTCGGAGCGGACGACGCCGGCGTCGATGAGCTCGTCGAGGATGCCCGCGCCGTCCTCGGCGCTCACCCAGGGGGCGAGGTCGTCGGCGTCGCTCGGGTCGCCGTCTCCGCGTCCCGCGGCGCGGCGCCCGGCGAGCACGCCCTCGGCGGGGAGGAGACGGCGGATCGCGACCGCGGCGACGTTCTCCGGGTGCTCGACGAGGAACTGCCCGTAGATCGCCTCGTCGTGCTGGCCGTCGTCGCCGATGAGCAGCCAGCGCACGTGCGGGAACTCCTCGGCGAGCCGGGAGAGGTTCCGCAGCTTGTGCTCGCGGCCGCTGCGGAACCAGCGCTCGTGCGTCGGCCCCCAGTCGGTGAGCAGCATGGATCCCGCAGGGAAGAGGTGCCGGGAGAGGAAGCGGTTGAGCGTGGGCGCCACGTTCCACGCCCCCGTGGAGAGGTAGATCATCGGCGAGCCGGGGTTGTCCCGCATGAGCCGCTCCAGCAGCACCGCCATGCCGGGGACGGGCGTGCGGGCGTGCTCGTCGACGACGAACGAGTTCCATGCGGCGATCAGGGGGCGCGGCAGGGCGGTCACCATGACCGTGTCGTCGACGTCCGAGACCACGCCGAAGCGCACGTCATCGGCGACGACGAAGACGCGGGCGGGGATCGGATCCTGGCCCTCGACCGCCATGTCGACCTGCTGCCATCCACTCGGGAGGTCGGCCTCGATGCGGCAGTCGATCACGCCGCCGCGGTCGGCCGGTACCTCGTGCGTGCGGCCGGCGACGGTGATCGTGACGGTCGCGAAGCTCACCGGGATGCCCACGAAGCTGCGCCAGCCGCGCACGCTCGCATCCTTGCCGCCGCGCCGCGTCTTCGGCAGGATCAGCACGCGTCCGACGACGCGGATCCACCCGGGCCCGCCGTAGCCGGGGAAGGGGACGACGGTCGCGGTGCGACCGCGCTTGCGGGCACGCCGTTCGCGCCACGCGTGGAAGCGGTGCTCCAGGCGGGCGAACCAGTGGATCCGCTCCGGTCGGGATGAGGACGAGGGCATAGCTTCCCTAGTCTTTCATGCCCGTCCGGTTCTTTCATGCCGATCGCAGGATGTGCACGGGGGTCCGCGGGAACCCGGCTCCGCGCAGGCTGGGATAATCTGGAGGTTGCCCTGTTCCGGGCATTCTTCTCCCCTGCCGCAGAGAATGGTCGTCGCGTTGTCTGAGAACCCGTCCCACCCCGCCAGCCCGTCGAAGGATGACGAGTCGCTGTCGGTGCACGAGCTCCAGAGGAAGTGGCAGACCTACTGGGCGGAGAACGAGACGTTCACCGCCGGCGGCGCCGACGACGTGCGCCCGCGCAAGTACGTCCTGGCGATGTTCCCGTACCCGTCCGGCGACCTGCACATGGGCCACGCCGAGAACTACCTCTACAGCGACATCGTGGCGCGCTTCTGGCGTCACCGCGGGCACAACGTGCTGAACCCGATCGGCTGGGACTCCTTCGGACTGCCCGCCGAGAACGCGGCCATCCGGCGCGGAGCGGATCCGCGCGAGTGGACCTACCAGAACATCGCCCAGCAGAAGGCGGGCTTCCAGGCCTACGGGGTCTCGTTCGACTGGACCCGCGAGCTGCACACCTCCGACGAGGAGTACTACCGCTGGAACCAGTGGCTGTTCCTGAAGCTCTACGAGCGGGGCCTGGCCTACCGCAAGAAGAGCCCGGTGAACTGGTGCCCGAACGACCAGACGGTGCTGGCGAACGAGCAGGTCGTCGACGGGCGCTGCGAGCGCTGCGGCGCCGAGGTCGTCAAGAAGAACCTCACCCAGTGGTACTTCCGGATCACCGACTACGCCGACCGTCTGCTGGACGACCTGAACCAGCTCGAGGGCTTCTGGCCGCACAAGGTGCTGCAGATGCAGCGCAATTGGATCGGCCGCTCGATCGGCGCCGATGTGGACTTCGCGATCGAGGGCCGCGAGGGCGTGGTGACCGTGTTCTCCACGCGTCCGGACACCCTGCACGGTGCGACCTTCATGGTCGTCGCGCCCGACTCGGACCTGGCCTCCGAGCTGGCCGCCGGCGCGTCCGAGGACGTGCGGATGCGCTTCCAGGACTACCTCACCCAGGTGCAGAAGACGAGCGAGATCGACCGTCAGTCGGCCGACCGGCCGAAGACGGGCGTGTTCCTCGACCGCTTCGCGATCAACCCGGTGAACGGCGAGCGTCTGCCGATCTGGGCCGCCGACTACGTGCTGGCCGACTACGGCCACGGCGCCGTCATGGCCGTGCCCGCGCACGACCAGCGCGACCTCGATTTCGCCCGCGCCTTCGACCTGCCCGTGAAGGTCGTCGTGGACACGACCGCGCCGATCACGGGTGCGCTGCCGGTGATCGAGGTCGACGAGGACGGCGTCCCGATCGAATCCCTCGACTCCCTCGACGACCAGCACCCGGCCAAGACCGGCATCGCCCTGACCGGCGACGGCCGCATGATCAACTCGGGCGAGCTGAACGGACTCTCCAAGCGCAACGCGATCGCCCGTGCGATCGAGCAGCTGGAGGCGGCCGGCACCGGGCGCGCTGCGAAGAACTACCGCCTGCGCGACTGGCTGATCTCGCGTCAGCGCTTCTGGGGCACCCCGATCCCCATGCTGCACACGCAGGACGGGGAGATCGTCCCGGTGCCTGAGGACCAGCTGCCCGTGCGGCTGCCGAGCGTCGAGGGCCTGGACCTGTCGCCGAAGGGGTCGAGCCCGCTGGGTGCGGCGGAGTCGTGGGTGCGCACCGTCGACCCGACGACCGGCGAGCCGGCGCTGCGCGACCCCGACACCATGGACACGTTCGTGGACAGCTCGTGGTACTACCTGCGGTTCCTCTCGCCGAACAGCGACACGGTCGCCTTCGACGTGGACGAGGCACGCCGCTGGGCTCCGATCGACGCCTACATCGGGGGTGTCGAGCACGCGATCCTGCACCTGCTGTACGCGCGCTTCATCACCAAGGTGCTGTTCGACATGGGCCTGATCGACTTCACCGAGCCGTTCTCCAGCCTGATCAACCAGGGCATGGTGATCCTGGACGGCGCCAAGATGTCCAAGAGCAAGGGCAACCTGGTGCTCTTCCAGGAGGAGCTGGACGCCTACGGCGCCGACGCCCTGCGCGTGGCCCTGGCCTTCGCGGGTCCGGTGGAGGACGACAAGGACTGGAAGGACGTCTCGACGACGGGCGCGCAGAAGTTCCTGGCCCGCGCACTGCGGGTCGCGCATGACGTCGCGAGCCCGGTGGACGTGGTCTTCGACGGCGGCGACGCCGCCCTGCGCCGGGTCACGCACCACCTGCTGGCCGACGCGCCCGCCCTGGTCGAGCAGACCAAGTTCAACGTCGTGGTCGCGCGGCTCATGGAGCTGGTCAACGCGATCCGCAAGACGATCGACACCGGCGCCGGCGCGGCGGACCCCGCTGTGCGCGAGGCCGCCGAGACCGTCGCCGTGATCCTCGACCTGGTGGCCCCGCACACCGCGGAGGAGATCTGGGAGATCCTCGGGCACGAGCCGTCCGTGGGACTGGTCACCTGGCGTCAGGCGGATCCGCTGCTGCTCGTCGAGGACACCGCGACCTGCGCCGTGCAGGTCAACGGCAAGGTGCGCACCACCCTCGACGTCCCCGCCAGGATCGGCGAGGCCGAGCTCGAGGCGCTCGCGCGGGCGGACGAGAAGGTGCAGCGCGCTCTCGAGGGCAAGGAGATCGTGCGCGTGATCGTGCGCGCCCCGAAGATCGTGAACTTCGCCGTCAAGGGCTGAGTCCGTGCGCTCCGGGGGGAAAGGAGCGCGCGCCCTCCGGGTGATGCGGCGCGTGCTCGGCACGGCCGTCGTGGTGGCGGTGCTGGCCGGCGCCGGGCTGCTGCTGGCATGGCAACTGCCGCGGCCGATCAGCACCACCAGCCCGGTCGGTGCGCTCTGGCACCGGCACGGCGACGAGCTGGGCGCGGCGTGGAATCGCGAGACGTGCACGAAGGGCGTCTGCTCGCAGGACTACCGGCGCGGCTCGATCTATGCGGGTCCCGCGGGCTTCGCGCAGATCGTGCACGACGACGCGGTGGGCGAGGCCTTCCACGATCTCGGCGGCGTCGAGGTGCTCGGCCTTCCGATCGCGGCGGAGAGCGGATCGCGGGATCGGCCGTGGCAGGCGTTCCAGCGGGGCGGGGTCTTCGCCGCCGATGGAGCGACGACCCTCGTCCGCGGCCCCTTCTGGAGCTCCTGGCTGCGGTACGCCCACGAGCGCGGCGGCCTCGGCTTCCCGAAGGGCCCGGCGCACTCCGACCGCCGCGGTACCCGCGTGCAGGACTTCATCAACGGGACGATCTACCTCCGTTCCGGTGTTCCCGTGCCGACGATCTCCGACATCGCGGCGGCCCATCGTCGCGCCGGGGGAGCCTTCGGCACCCTCGGCTACCCGAAGAGCACTCAGCGCGCGGTCGGCGACCGTCTGGTGCAGGAGTTCGACGGCGGCGAGGTGTGGTGGTCCTCCGGCACCGGCGCCGTCTCGGTGCAGGCCGCCTTCCTCGCCGCATACCGGGACCGCGGCGGTGCCGGCGGATGGCTGGGCCTGCCGACCGCGGAGGCGTCGCGGCTCGAGGGCGGTGCGATGCAGTCGTTCCAAGGCGGCGCGCTGTACCGGACGGACGGCGAGGACGCGATCCGGGCCACCACGGCGGGCGACATCCAGAACCGCTACGAGGAGCTGGGCGGGCCCGAGGGCGAGCTGGGCCTGCCGACCGGGGACAAGGTCGACGTGCCCGGCGGGCGCTACCAGAGCTTCGCGGGCGGTGTGCTGCTGTGGCACGAGGGCGCCGGCGTGTTCCGCCTGGACGCCGACAGCTTCGCGATCTGGTCGGCGGATCCTGCCCGGTTCGGCTGGCCGGCGAAGGACTCGTGGGCCGACGACCGCGGGACGCACCAGGTCTGGGAGAAGGGACAGACCGTGCTGCGCTCGGGACGGCTCCTCACGGTTCCGACCACGCCGGTCGACGCGTCGACCGCGGTCCTCCTGTGCGACTCGCAGTGCAGCGGCAACTCCTGGATCGAACAGGGCGCGCGCGGGGCGGGGTTCGCGAACGTCGTGAAGTTCGGATTCGGCGGGTCCGGGTATCTCGCCCCCATCAGCGGGATCGGGGCGGGGTTCACCGAGAGCGTGTCGAGCAACCGTGTCCTGCTTCCGGAGGGGGATCCCGGCGCGGTGATCATCACTCTCGGGGGCAACGACGCCGCGCAGAGACGACCGGTCGCGGAGGTGACCGCGGCCGAGGAGCAGCTGATCGGGCTGCTCCGCCAGGCCTACCCGAATGCGGCGATCGTCGTGAACGGCGTCATGAGCCGCAGCGATGCGGCCCATGCCGCGCGCCGGGCGATGGACGCCGCCGTGACCGAGCAGGCCCGTCGCGCCGGAGTGCACGCCATCTCGGTCGCGGGGTGGGTCAGCGACTACTCGGCCCCGCAGGCCGACACCGTGCATCTCACCCCTGCGGGGCACGACAAGATCGCCCCGCACTACGCCGAGGCGCTGCGCGCGGCGCTCGGGCGCTGAGCCGGAGGCCGGGCTCGGATCAGAGGCGCTCGAGGGGGTTCGCCGCGAGCTTCCCGATCAGCCCGCCGTCGACGAGCCGCCGGGCGTGGCTGTGCGGCTTGCGCTGCGACTGCGCGCTCACGCAGGTGCCGAACTCCTCGGCGAGGTCGAGGCGGGGATACGCCGCGAGCACCTCGCGGCGGAAGTCCACGGGGATCTCCTCGTCGCGGCGTCCGGAGATGTCCAGCCCGGTCGCCGTCTCCAGCAGATAGCCCTCCGGATCCACGGCCGGATCCACCGACGGCCAGTTGTGCCGGACGATGACCTCGTTCACGCGCAGGCGGCGTGCGGCGGGCCAGCCGGCGCCGGCGGTCAGGGCCTCGCCGACGAAGCCGCCGGCCTCCTCGTACCCGAGCAGGTGGTTGTCGTACGCCGGCGCGAGTCCGATGTCGTGCAGCAGCGCGGCGGTGTAGAGCAGTTCGTGGTCGATGCCCGTGCGTCCCTCGATCACCGCGAAGGCCTCCGCCCAGAGCCAGCTGCGCTGCACGTGGTTGCCCAGCCCCGGCGAATGGAACTGCGCGACCAGTTCCCGGGCGCCCCGGGCGGCTGCGGTGTCCGGCGGGAGGAAGTCGTGCAGGCGCATGGAGGGCTCCGGTCGTTCGCGGGAGAGGCGAGTGGGATCAGCGTATCCGGTGGTCGGACGGGCACGGCCTCTCTCCCTTCAGACCTCCCGCAGCGCTCGCCCCCAGGCCTTCCGAGGATCGTGCACGGCCACGGCGAGGGTCGTGTCGGACTGCCCGTAGTAGGCGAACCACGTGCCCCGGAACTTCACCAGCCCCTCCACGAACGTCACGTTCGACACGAGTCCGTGCGTGTCCTCGAAGGTCTGCGGCTGCAGCCAGGGTTCCTGCATGCGGGCGATCACGGTCGTGGGATCGTCGGGGTCGATGGCGATCTGCCCGCAGCGGTAGTCGACGTCGACCGTGCCGTCCTCGTGCACCAGGCGGGTCGCACCGTTCGTGAGCATGACGAGCAGTCCGTTGTCGGCGAGCACCGGGGACGTGCCGATCTCCACGAGGGCCTCGTCCCACGTGCCGGGGGTGGGCGAGTACATCGGCTCGGTGTCCGGGGTGCCCGGGGTCCAGTGGAGGAGATCGTCGCTCGTGGCCCAGTAGATCGCCCCTTCCCCGAAGTACATCCACCATTTGCCGTGCATGCGGCGAGGGACGATCACCCCGGCCTTGGACCAGTTGAATCCGCGGGGATCCACGGTTCTGAACGTGTCGAAGTCGTCGAACAGGGGGCCGTGCTTGGTCCACGTGCGCAGGTCCGTCGACGTGGCGAGGCACAGCTGCGCGCTGCGGCGATCCCACCCCGTGTAGGTGAGGTAGTAGGTGCCGTCGATCTCCGCGATGCGGGGGTCCTCGCAGCCGAAGCGCTCGTAGTCCTCGGACGGCGACAGGAGGGGAGCGTCCTCGCGGGTGAAGTGGATCCCGTCGCTCGAGCGGGCGAGGCCGATGTGCGAGACGATGTCCTCCGCATGCGCGCGGTACAGCAGCAGCACCTCGTCGCCGACGACGAGCGCGGCGGGATTGTACAGGTTCGAGGACTCCCAGCTGTCGCCGCGCGGGCGCAGGATGGGGTTGCCCGCGTAGGGCGTGAACGGTCCGAGGGGGAAGGCGGCGCCGGTGAACATGGGGCCCTTTCTGCGTCAGCCCTTGACGGCTGCGCCGAGGTCGGTTGCGGTGAAGAAGCGCTGGAAGACGACGAACAGGACGACCACGGGCAGAGCGAGGGCCGTGGCCCCGGCCAGGATCGCGCCGTTCGGATTCGCGGTGGACTGGGCGACGTTCGAGATGTAGTTGGCCAGAGACACGGCGAGCGGCTGCAGGGCCGCGTCCTTGGTGATCAGGAAGGGCCAGAGGAACTCGTTCCAGGGTCCGATGAAGGTGACGAGGATCACCGTCACGAGCACGGGGCGGATGAGGGGCACCGCCACGGATACGAGCGTGCGGAGCTCGCCGGCGCCGTCGATGCGCGCCGCCTCGAAGATCTCGGCGGGCAGCGAACGGAAGAACTGGGTGAAGATGAAGACGGCCGTCGTGTTGATCGCGAACGGCAGGATCATGCCCGCGTACGAGTCCCCGAGCCCGTAGCTGCGCGTGATCTGCACGTACAGGGGGATCATCAGCAGCTGGAACGGGACCATCTGCACGAGCATCATCAGCACCCAGAGCACCCCGCGGCCGCGGAAGTCGAGCCGGGCGAGGGCGAATCCGGCGAGGAGGCCGAACACCACGGTGCCGAGCAGGACCCCGCCCGTGAAGATGAGGGAGTTCGCCAGGGAGCCGAGCAGGTCGATGCGCGAGTCGATGCGGACGAAGTTGTCCCAGGTCCACCCGCCCGTGGGGATCAGGGATGCCGGGGAGTTGGTCGGGTTCTCCTGGAACGCTCCGACGACCATGAAGTAGAACGGGAAGGCGAAGGCGATCGCGGCGACGGTGAGCAGGGCGATGCTCATCCATCGGGCGGGACGGCGGGTGTGCATCATCTCTCCCTCGTGGCTCGGCTGGCGACCAGGGACAGAGCCCCGACGAGGAGCACGAGCAGCATGCCGATCGCCGCCGCCGTGTCCGGGTTCTGCTGCTGGATGCCCTGCTGGTAGATGAGCAGGACCGGAGTCGTCGACGCCCCGTCGGGCCCGCCGCCGCTGGTGAGCAGGTAGGGCTCGGTGAACAGGTTCGCGCCCGTGATGATCGAGAGGATCAGGACCAGCGCGGTGGCGTTGCGCACCCCGGGCACCGTGACGTGGCGGAAGCGTGCGAGCACTCCCGCGCCGTCCGTCTCGGCCGACTCGTAGAGTTCCCTGGGCACGTTCTGCAGGGCCGCGAGGTACAGGAGGATGGAGAAGCCGAGCTGCTTCCACGTGACGTACAGGGCGATCATCGGCATCGCCAGGGCGCTGTTGACCAGCCAGGACGGGTGGGGTGCGAGCGGGCCGAGAACCGTGTTCACGAGCCCGTTCTTCGAGAACAGGAGCATCCAGACGCCGACGAGGGACACGCTGGCGGTGAGGTAGGGCACGTAGAAGGCGACCCGGTACGCGGCCACCCCTCGGATGCCCGAGTTCAGCGCGGTCGCGAGCACCATCGCGAGCACGACCGTCAGGGGGACGTTGATGACCAGGAACACCAAGGTGTTGCGGAACGCGTCCCACACCTTGGGGTCGGTCAGGACCGTCACGAAGTTGTCGAAGCCGACGAACGGCCGGTTCGGCTCGACGCCCGGCGCGGTGAAGAAGTAGTCGTGGAACGCGATGTAGACGGCGAAGGCCAGTGGATACGCGAAGATCGCGAGGACGAAGACGAAGTAGGGCAGCGCGAACAGCCCGCCGAGGGGCTGCGCACCCAGCAGACGGGTGCGCAGCCGTGTCTTGTGCGACATGGTCGGCTCGATCCGGCTCACTTGCTCACGAGCGTGTCGATCTTCTGGGACGCGTCGCTGAGGAACGCCGAGACGGGCTTCTTGTCGAAGATCACCGATGCCGAGTACTGATCCCGGAAGGCCTGCCATGCCTCGACGGAGTTGGGGATGCTCGGAACGTCCGCGGTGTGCTCGGACTGCGCGGCGAAGGCGACGTAGCTCGGGTTGGCCGTGAAGTACTCGGAGTAGGTCTTCGCCAGTCCCGTGCGCATCGGCATCTGACCGGTGGTCTTCAGCAGCAGTCCGTCGTTGTCCTCGTCCGTGGCGAACTGCAGGAAGGCCCACGCCGTGCCCTGGTTCTTGCACGAGGTGAACATCGACACGCTCTTCGAGTCGGCGAACGTCGTGGGGTTCGCGCGACCGTCGGAGGTGGGCACGGGCATGAACCCGACGTCGACCGTGTCCGCGTACGACGGAATGGCCCACGGGCCGGCGAGCTGCATGGCGGTGGTGCCCGCGGACATCGCATCGTCGGTGGAGGCCTCCTGGGGAGCGAGCTTCTGCGCGTACATCTCTGCCCAGAAGTCGGCGACCTTCTTGCCCTCGGCGCTGTCGAACGTCGCCTTGCCCTTCTCGACCAGCTTCCTGCCGTTCGTCTCGGCGAGGTAGAGCGGGTAGTAGTCGAACCACGGCTGGTAGAACTCGCTGGTCGGAGCCGGCCAGATCGCGCTCTGCACGCCCGAGGCGACGAGGGCGTGAGCCCCGGCGAGGAATCCGTCGTAGGTGTTCATGGTGGCGGGATCCACGCCGGCCGCGGCGAAGAGCTTCTTGTTGTACATCACCATGACGGGGTTGGACTTCCACGGCAGCTGGTAGAAGTGTCCGTCCGTCGCGTAGGCGTCGACGTCGCCGCCGCGTCCGGAGATGTAGTCCGCGCCGTCCTTCATCGTGTTGAGATCGACGAGGCCGCCCTGCTTCACCCAGCCGGAGACCGCGGCGGGAGCGATGTTGAACACGAGACAGGGAGCGGTCCCGGCGGTGATCGCGGCGGTGATCGCCTCTTCGGACGACTTCGCCGCCGGGATCTCCTGCGCCTTGACCTTCTGATCGGGGTGCGCCTTGTTCCATGCGTCGACCACCGAGTGGCCCCAGGCCAGTTCCTGCTCGTTGTTCGACAGCCAGACGTCGATAGGGCCGGTGCCGTCGGACGATTGCGCGGGGCCGTTGCCGGCCGAGCAGCCGGTGACGACGAGGGCCGCGGCCCCGATGACCGCCGCGGCGCTGAGCTTCTTCATGATGTCCTCCTTGACATGTCGGGGCCCGCTGCCGCGGGTCCCTGGGTGCTTTCGCGGAGATGGACCACGTTGCAGTCCACGACCTCCGTGCGCGGCTGGGCCCCGAGGATCTCGGCGCGGAGCAGGCGGGCCGCGGCACGTCCTCGGGCGGCCGGATCCGACGACACGCTCGTCAGCCCTGGCGAGAGGTAGGCGGACAGCTGATCGTCGTCGAAGCCGGAGATGGCGAGGTCACGGGGGATCACGAGCCCCTGTGCCCGCGCGTAGGAGAGGCCGGCGATCGCCATGGTGTCGTTCGAGTAGAGGATCGCCGACGGCTTCTCGGGGAGCGCGAGCAGCTCCGCGGTCCGTTCGCGACCGCTGCGCGCCGTGAAGTCGCCCTCGCGCAGCAGTGAGGCATCTCCCACGGCGCCGACGTATGCGGCCGCTCGCACGCGCGAGTGGACGTAGTCCAGCGGACCGGAGACATGCGCGATGCGGCGATGCCCCTGGGCCTTCAGATGCTCCACGATCTCGCGGATCGGCGCGCCGTCATCGGTCCGCACGCAGGAGAAGTCGTGGCGCTGATCGTAGGCGCCGACGATCACCGTCGGCAGATCCAGTTCCTCGAGCAGCGGCACGCGCCAGTCGTCCACCCGCAGGTCCAGCAGGATCGCGCCGTCGGCGCGTCCGTGCATCATCGTCCGGTAGGCGCGCTCCTCGGCCGCGCGATCGGGGACCACCTGGAGCATCAAGGCGGTCTCCGTCTCGGCGAGCACGGACTCGACGCCCGAGATGAACGCGGCGAAGAACGAGTCGTTCGCGATGACGTCCGGATCCCGCGCCAGCACGACCCCGATCGCGTTCGCGCGGCGGGTCGCCAGCGCGCGTGCGCTCTGGCTCGGAACCCAGTTCAGTTCCTCCGCGGCGGCGAGGACCCGGGCCCTGGTCTCCTCCGAGATGGGCCGATTGCCGCTGAGGGCGTGCGAGACGGTCGCCTTGGTGACGCCCGCCATGCGCGCGACGTCAGCGATCGTGGCCTTGCTCATGGCGTCCCCCTACCATCCCAGACCGTGCGGTTAACCGGTTTGATGCCTTGACGGTAAACCGGTTTGATTACCGTGTCAAGAAGCGGTGCCGGATCCCGCGGGCGGCGTTGATCGCTTTGCCGTGGACGCGATCCGGATCGCGGGAACCCCCGCGTCGGCAGGCCGGCGCTCGGGCCCGCGGCGTCCGAGGCTAAGTTGAGTGCGTGGCAGACAAGGTCGTCGATTCGTTCCTGGCCGAGGTGGCGCAGGCGATGCGCACTGATCTCGAGGCACTGGTCGGCGACCATGTGCGGCACCAGCTTGCGGCCTTCCCCGCGATCGCCACGGATCAGCCGCTCCTCACCCTGATGCGCTCCACGATCCGGGACACGCTCGCGACCGAGCTCGACCTCGTCGCTCATGGCCTGGATCCGATGGAGGTCACATCGCCGCCGTCGGTGACGACGTGGGCACGCCGGGTCGCGCAGCGCGGTTACCCGCTGAGCTCGATTCTGCGCGCCTATCAAGGCGAGCAGTCGCTGCTGATGCGTCAGTTCGTCGCGCGGATCGACGCGGCGAGCCCCTCCCGGGAACTGGCGATCTCGGGAGTGCTCCGGATCAACGAGCTGAGCGCGGGGCTGCATCAGCGCGTCTTCCTCCTCCAGATCGCGGAGACCTACGACGCGGAGATCGAGAAGCTCGCCCAGACGCGCGCAGCCACCCGCAAGGCGAGAGTGCTCCAGCTGCTCGCCGGCAGCGACGCGGACGCGGCGGATGCCGAACACGCTCTCGGATACCGGCTGAGCGGTCCGCAGCTCGGGGTGGTGGCGCGTCTGGCGGGCCCCGATCCCGATCCCGCGACATTGGCCCCCTCGATCAGCCGCTTGGCCTCCGTCGTCGGGACGCCCGCTCCGCTGATCACGCTCCAGGACGAGAGCACGGCGTGGGCATGGTTCCCCGAGCCCCCGGCGGCGGAAGCGCTGGTCGCGGCGGCCAGGAGCGCGGACCGGGAGACCGGGCTCCTGCTCGCGACCGGCACCCCGCGCACCGGTCTCGCCGGCTTCCGCCTCACCCATTCCGAAGCCCTGACGGCCTTCTCCGTCCTGGAGATCGCCGGGGCGGATGCGGCTCCGAACGCCGTGACCTTCGAGGACGCGGGCGTCGTCGGCATCCTCGCGCAGAACCTGACGGTGACACGCGCGTGGGTGACGTCGACGCTCGGGTCTCTCGCGGAGAACACGGCCGCCGGCGAACGCCTGCGCGACACCCTCGCCACGTTCCTCCGGCGGGAGCAGAGCTTCGTGGCGACAGCGGCGGAGATGACCCTGCACCGGAACACGGTCAAATATCGCGTCGATCAGGCCAAGCATCTGCTCCCCGCACCTCTCGCCACGCACCGGGCGGATGTGGAGCTCGCGCTGCGAACGGCGCGCCTGCTGGGCAGAGCCGTCCTCGTGGACGCGGAGCATCGCTCACGACGACCGGGTCGTGGCCGCACCGGTCGCCCGAAGCTCGCGTCGGAGGATCTTTCCTGAGGGGGACTTCGGAATCGCGGCGACGAACTCGACCGCGCGCACCTTCTTGTGCGGAGAGACCCGCGCGGCCACGAAGCCCATGATGACGTCGGCATCCACGTCGGCATCCGGCTGGCGCACGACGAACGCCTTCGGGACCTCCTCGCCCTCGGCATCCCGCACCCCGACGACCGCGGCGTCGGCGACGCCGTCGTGCGTGAGCAGCAGCGCCTCGAGCTCTGCCGGCGGCACCTGATAGCCCTTGTACTTGATCAGCTCCTTGAGGCGATCCACGATCGTGACGACTCCGCGAGCGTCGACCGTCGCGATGTCGCCGGTGTGCAGGAACCCCTCGGCGTCGATCGTCTGCCGCGTCGCCTCCTCGTTGCCGAGGTAGCCGGACATCACGTTCGGCCCCGCGCACCACAGTTCGCCCGGCGGACTGCATCCCTCCTCCGGCACGCGGATCTCCTCGCCGGTCTCGATGTCCACGAGCTTGCAGGTCATGTTGGGCACCGTGAAGCCGACCGAGCTCGGATCGACGTCATCGCGTTCGAACGGCACGAGGTGACTGACCGGTGCCATCTCGGACATGCCGTAGCCCTGCCGGATGCGGCAGGCGAGACGCTCTGCCACGACGCCGGCGAGGGCTCTGTCGAGCGGTGCCGCGCCGGAGAACACGGTGTGCACCGACGTCAGGTCGTACTCCTCGACGGCCGAGCCCTTGGCGAGCATCACGGCGACCGGCGGGGCGACCAGGAGCAGGGAGCACCGATGGGTCTCGATGGAGCCGAGGAAGGCCTGGATCTCGAACCGGGGCAGGGTGACCAGCGCGGCGCGGGCGCGGAGGGAAACGTTCAGCAGCATCGTCATGCCGTAGATGTGGGAGAACGGCAGGATGGCGCTGACGACGTCCTCTCGCGCGACGGGGAAGAGCGGCTCGACCTGACAGACGTTGGCCACGAGGTTGCCGTGGGTGAGCATCACGCCCTTGGGGCGGCCTGTGGTCCCGGACGAGTAGGGGAGGACCGCGAGATCGCCCGCCGTCACGGTGGGCAGGTCCACGACCGCGTCGCGTTCGGTGCGCGCCCGCTCCATGACGGAGTCGGCTCCGTCGAGCACGAACACACGATGAGGCGGAATGCCGGCGGAGGCGGCCGCGGCCCGAGCCGTCTCCGCGGTCGCCTCGGCGGTGAGCAGGGCGGACGCCTTCGCGTCCGTCAGCTGCGCCGCGCCGTCACCCGCCGTGCAGATCGCGTTCAGCGTGGTCGCGACGGCCCCCGCGCGCAGGATCGCGTGGAAGCCGACGCCGAAGCGGGGCGAGTTCGGGGAGAGCAGCCCGACGACGTCGCCCGGGCGGATGCCGTTCCGCGCCAGCAGCATCGCCAGCTCATCCACCTGCTCGCGCAGGCGGCCATAGGTGGTCCTGTCGCCCGAGGTCGCATCGATGAACGCGGTGCGTCCTTCGTCGGATCCTTCGAGGGAGGCGAACAGCAGGTCGTAGACGCTGCATTCGGGGATGACGAGGTCGGGATAGGGGCCGGAGAAGGGCATCTCTGTTCCTTTCGGTACGTCAGCGGGCCGCGATGCGGGCGGCGTCCCGCGCCGGGCGGGCGAGGAGAAGCGCCACGAGTCCGGCCGCACCGAGGAGGGCCGCGTTGAGCAGGAAGGACTGGTGGAATCCCGTCGGAGAGGCGACGCCGTGCGCCTGGACGAGCACGCCGGTGATCGCCGGGGAGACGAGACCCGCGAGCGCCGTGACGGCTGCCACGATCGAGAGGACCGCGGCGCGCTGACGCGGCGGCGCGAGCTCCGCCATCATCGTCGTGCCGATGGTGAACTGCATCCCGGAGACCGAGAACGCCAGAGTGATGCAGACGATCTTGAACGGGAGGGACGGTGCGGCGACGACACCGACCAGACAGGCGGCGGCGGCGAGCATTCCGCAGGCTCCCAGCACTCCGCGGGCCGCGCGCGAAGGGACGCCGCGCGACATGAGCGCGTCGCTCACGGCGCCCTGCGTGGACATCAGGAGCGCGGAGGCGAGCCAGGGCAGGATGATGAGGAGGGCGGCGGTGCCCGCGTCGAATCCGAGCGGACCCGCGAGATACACCGGGATCCACGAGACCAGCGTCGCCAGGCCGAAGGAGAGCGCCAGGCCGGAGAACACGACGCTGAGCGCGGTGCCGGTGAGGAAGATCCGTCGATAGGGCACGCGAAGACCGCCGGTCTCCGTCTCCCCGATCGTCGCGGGCCCGGGCGTGCGGTCGGCCGTGCCCTCCCGGCCGAAGACCGCCCACAGAGCGGCCCACAGAACGCCCAGGGCGCACATCACGCCGAAGGCCGCCCGCCAGCCGAACTGGCCGATGACGACCCCGAGCACGGGGGCCAGGATCACCACGCCGAGAGCCGATCCGGAGTTCAGCAGCGCCGTCGGCGCGTTGCGCTTGTGGTCCGGGAACCACTTCTGCACGGCGTTCATCGCGACGGGCGCCGACGGCCCCTCCGCCGCCCCGAGCGCGACGCGGCTCGCGAGCAGGACGCCGACGTTGGCGACGAACAGGATGGGCAGCTGCGCGAGCGACCAGACGATCGCCATGATCAGGATGAGGACCTTGTTCGACACCCGGTTCGCGATGAAGCCGACGACGATGGCCGACACGCTGAACAGGAGGTAGAAGCCGCTGGAGATCAGTCCGTACTGGCTCGGGCTGATCCCGGTCTCCTTCATCAGCGGCGCCGCGGCGAGCCCGAGCACCGCCCGGTCGCCGAAGTTCACGAGCATGAACCCGAGCAGGAGCAGGGTGATCGCCCACGCGCGACGCGAGCCGGTCGGTCCGCCGGCGCCGGCGTTGACCTGCGTCCTTCTCTTCGTACGGGAAAGGATGGTCATGTCTGTCTCCTTCGGCAAACGGATGGGGGTCGGGATTCTGCTGCGGGATCGGCGGACGCGGCGCCCGGCGATCCCGCAGCCGGGTCAGGAGCGGGGGGAGGCCGCGTGCGGGACGCGGCGTCCGAAGGACATCGATCGGGTGACACGGCTGAACCGTGCTTCGATGACGTCGCGGACGTAATGACTGCGCGTCCAGGGCGCTTTCTCGCCGACCTTCGGGAACGCGGCGGATCCGCGTTCCACGTAGCCGGACGCGAGGTCGAGGGCGGGGCGGGCGTGCTGCGTCCCCTCGGGAACCGGCACCGCCCAGTCGTAGCCCGTGCGGTCGAGATGGGCGAGGAGCCGGCAGACGTAGCGCGCCGATGCGTCGGCGCGGAGGGTCCAGGAGGAGTTCACGTACCCCAGCCAGAAGCCCGCGTTGGGGATGCCGGTCAGCAGCACGCCCTTGTACAGCATCGAATCCCCGAGGCTGACGGGACGCCCGTCCACCTCGAGGCGGATCCCGCCCCCCGCGTGCATCTCGAGCCCGGTCGCGGTGATGATGGCGTCCGCGTCGATCGTGCGTCCGTCCTCCAGCTGCAGACCGGACGGGGTGAACCGCTCGATGCGGCCGGTCACGATCGAGGCGCGCTCATCCCGGATCGCCGCGAAGAGGTCGCCATCCGGCACCAGGCAGAGGCGCTGATCCCAGGGCCGGTAGCGCGGGGTGAAGTCGGCCTCGTAGCGTGCGAAATCGGGAAGCTGCGCGGCCACGCCCGCCTTGATGGCGGCGGCGCCCTTCTCCGGGTTGGCGCGCAGATACGCATAGCGCTGCTGCCCCTGGATGATGCTGCGCCAGCGCACCACCGAGGACGCGAGACGACGGGGGAGCCAGCGCCGCGCACGCACCACGACCGGGTCGACGGACGGCGCCGACACGATGTAGGTGGGCGAACGCTGCACCATGGTCACGTGTGCGGCGTCTTGCGCCATCGCCGGTACGAGCGTCACCGCCGTGGCTCCGCTGCCGATCACGACCACGCGCTTCCCGCGATAGTCGTAGTCCTCCGGCCAGTGCTGCGGATGGATGACGGAGCCGTGGAAGGCGTCCTCGTCGGCGAAGTCGGGTCGGTATCCCCGGTCGTAGCGGTAGTAGCCGCTGCAGAGGAGGAGGAATCGGGTCGTCATCGTCCGGCGTCCGCCCGGGGTGTCCACGTCGACGGTCCAGAGGGCGTCGGCGGTGGACCACTGCGCCGAGACGACCCGATGACGGACGCGGATGTGCGGGAGGACCCCGGTGTCGTGCGCCGTGTCGCGGATGTACTCGGCGATGCCGGCGCCGCTGCCGAGCGTCTTGACGTCATGCCAGGGACGGAAGGGATAGCCGAGCGTCGCCATGTCCGAATCCGACCGGACGCCCGGGTACCGGAAGAGATCCCAGGTTCCGCCGACGGCGTCCCGGGCCTCGAGCACCGCGTAGGAGCGTCCGGGGAAGCGCTGCTGGAGGCGGCAGGCGGCGCCGATTCCGGAGAGGCCGCCTCCGACGATGAGGGTGTCGACGTGTTCCGGTCGGGAGACGCTCATCGCTCTGCACCTTCCCGGGCCGCGTCGAGGATCTCGCGGAAGCTCGCCAGTGCACCGTGCGTGTGCGCCGCTGCGGCATCGGAGACCCCCGCGAAGGAGAGGAATCCGTGCACCATGCCGTCGCAGCGGCGGAGCGTGAGGGGCACCTCGGCCGCGTCGAGGGCGAGGGCGAAGGCCTCGCCGCTGTCGCGCAGAGGGTCGTGCTCGGCGACCACGACGACGGCCGGTGCGACCCCGGCGAGGGCGTCGGCGCGCAGGGGTGCGAGGCGCGGGTCGTCGGGCTGCGCCTCCGGTGCGTAGTGGGACAGGAACCACGCGATCGTGGCCCGCTCCAGCAGGTACCCCTCGGCGTTCTCGCGGACCGATGCGTACTCCGTCGCCGGATCGGCGGCGGGATAGAAGAGGAGCTGGCCAGCCACGGCGGCTGCGTCGTCGCGCAGGGCGAGCGCCGCCACCGCGGCGAGGGCCGCGCCGGCGCTGTCGCCCGCGACGGCGAAAGCCGGTTCCCCGCCCAGGCCGGCCGCGTGCTCCGCGATCCAGGTGGCGGCGGCGATCGCGTCCTCCGCCGCAGCGGGGAAGGGGTGCTCGGGAGCGAGCCGGTAGGCGACGGAGACGATGACCGCGCCCAGGTCCCGCGCGAGAACACGGGCGATCGCGTCGTGGGAGTCGAGATCTCCGACGACATACCCGCCTCCGTGGAAGAAGGCGATGGTGGGCCGGGATCCTTCCTCGGGCGTCCGGTAGACACGCGCGGCGAGAGGCCCCTCGGCGCCGGGCACCGTGAAGTCCTGCACGTCGACGTGAGCGACGTCCCGAACGGCTGCGGCGAGGGCCTGGCACTGTTCGCGGTAGATCAGGCGGGCCTCAGGGGGCGTCACGTCCTCCAGGCGGGGGCCGGCGCCGGGAGCGATCACGGCGGCAAGCTGCGGATCGAGCATCATTGCTCCTCGTTCGGGGAAGGGGATCCCCCAACGCTAGGAATCGGACTCGCGTCGAACCATGTCCCCGGGAGACCAATTCGTGTCGCGGGTATGGCCTGCGCGCACAAGGTTTGCGCATTGCTCGGGGAACTTGTGGTCCCGACGTTGTGCGGCCGAGCCGACGGGTGTTACGACGGGGTGCGGGTGCACCCGCATCCCGCGATCGCTCGACGAGGAGAATCATGCGCAGCATGCGCGCACAGCGCCTGAACACCGCCACCCACACGTTCGCCGTGGAGGAGGTGCCCCTTCCACGCCCTGGCGCGGGCGAGGTCCTCGTGAGCGTCGCGTACTGCGGCATCTGTCACTCGGACCTCAGCCTCATCGATGGCGTGCTCTCCTCGCCCCTTCCCGTCATCACGCAGGGGCACGAGGCGTCGGGGATCGTGGCAGAGATCGGGGAGGGCGTCCGCGGCTGGGCGCCGGGCGACCGCGTCGTGCTGCCCGCAGGCCGGCCCTGTCGCACGTGCCGCTCCTGTCTCCAGGAGCAGGGAGACTGCGCGAGCCCCGATGTCATGGCCTTCCAGTTCGACGGTGCGTGGGCGGAGTACGCGGTCGTCCACGCCGGAGGCCTGAGCCGGGTACCCGAGGCCGTGCCGCTGGATCAGGCGGCGATCCTCGCCGACGCCGTGGCGACGCCGTATGGCGCCGTCGTCCACACCGGGGACGTGCGCGTGGGCGAGTCCGTCGCCGTGTGGGGCATCGGCGGCGTCGGGACGCACCTCGTCCAGATCGCCCGGCTGGTCGGCGCTGCACCGATCATCGCGCTCGACGTCGATCCGCGTGTCCGCGCCCGCGCGCTGGAGGTCGGGGCCGACCATGCTCTGGATCCTCGCGATCCGTCGACCCCCGCCCGCCTCGACGAGCTGACGCGCGGCGCCGGCGTCGACGTGGCGTTCGACTCCGTGGGGATCACCGCGACCATGACTCAGGCGCTGGCGAGCATCCGCAACGACGGCCGCCTCGTCCTCATCGGGCTGAGTGCCGACCCGGTGCCGCTGGGGCCGAGTGCGACGTTCGCGGTGACCAGGAAGAGGGTGCTCGGGCATCTGGGGTACCGCAACTCGGACATCCCCGCCCTGCTGCGCCTCGTCGAGACCGGGCGTCTGGATCTCAGCGGTTCCATCAGCGATGTCGTCGCGCTGGACGACATCGCCGCCGCGATCGATCGGCTTCGCTCGGATGACGAGCGGCCCGTCCGCATCCTCGTCGCCCCCGGGGATCGCGGAGACGGGGCGACGGGGCGGAGAGTGCACAGGCGCCGGGACGGGTAGTCCGCCGTGCTTCCCTCGCAAAGGCCCGATACGGGGGTCGTTCGGCGGTCAGTTCGAGTCCCCGTGACGTGACGATCGCCGACCCCGCCTCCGGCCTCCACAGGGGAGCGGGGCCGGCCGTTCTCCCCATGTTCCGCCGGCCCGGCATCGCCCGCCGTCGCGGAAGCCTACCTTCGGCGTGTGAGCGAGCAGACGAAGACCGACGGCCCGGGACCGGACCCCGTGCCCGCGCCGCGCCGGTTGCGCCTCGGGCTGGGGGCCGCGGTGGTGCTGGCGCTGACCGCGGTGTCCATCGTCGTGGGCATCGGGCTGCTGGGCAGGGCGACCGCGGGCGAGGAGATCGCCGTGACACCCGAGCCGAGCGCATCGAGCGGGATCTCGGCGGGGAGCGTGTACGTCCACGTGCTGGGCGAGGTCGCGAAGCCGGGGGTCTACGTGCTCGACGAGGGCGCGCGGGTGGCCGAAGCCCTCGCGGCGGCGGGAGGCGCGCTGCCCACGGCGGATCTGACGGCGGTGAACCTGGCGAGGGCGGTCGTCGACGGCGAGCAGATCCTGGTCCCCGCGATCGGGGCCGCGCCGTCGGGCGCAGCCGAAGGCGGGGCAGGACACAGCGCGGGGGCCGGAGGGCTCCTCGACCTCAATGCCGCCGACGCCACGGCGCTCGAGGAGCTGCCGCGGATCGGGCCGGCTCTCGCCCAGCGCATCGTCGAGTGGCGCACGACGAACGGGCGGTTCACGAGCGTGGACGACCTTCTCGGCGTGTCCGGCATCGGCGAGAAGCTGCTCGCCGGCATCCGCGACCGGGTGCGGGTGTGAACGCGCGCACCGGGGGCCGTGCGGAGGCGCACCCCGGAGGTCCGCGCGCGCAGCGCCCGCCCGCACCGGGCAGGCTGCGGGACGTGCGGATGGTGCCGGTGGCCGTGACCGCGTGGGCGGTCGCGCTGCTCGTCTCGTTCCTCCCGTGGTCTGCCGGACTCCTCATCGGCGGGTCCGTGATCGGGACGGTCTCGGCGCTCGTCGTGCTCCGGTGGTGCCGGCGCGGTGCGCGGCTGCGTGCGGTCGTGGTCGGTGCCGCGCCTCTCGGAGCCGTCTGCCTCGCCGTAGCCGGTGCCATCGGGCTCTCGGCGGCGTGGGCGGCCCCGGCACGAGCGGAGGCGGCGGCGCTGGCGGGGCATGCGGTGACCGTGGAGGTGAGCGTGCGGTCGCTGCCGTCGGTCGGCGCCGACGGACGTCTCTGGGCCGACGCGGACACGATCCGGATCGGCCCGGGGGAACACCCGGGAGCGCTGTCCGTCCCCGTGCGGATCGGAGTGCCGCCCGGCCCGGCCCTGGCCACGCTCGGGCCGGGGACGGCGCTGCGGTTCACCGCCGAGGTGAAGGGCGCCGATGCCGGCGAGCGGGCGGCTGCCGTGCTGTTCGCGCGCGGAGCGGTGGTGCAGGTGTCCCGGGGAGGGCCGATCGAGACGATCGCGGGCGACGTGCGGGCCGCGTTCATCGCGCGCACCCGGCTGCTGCCCGAGCCAGGATCCGAGCTGCTGCCCGGACTGGCGGTCGGCGACGTCCGCGCGGTGAGCGACGAGCTCGACGCCGCGATGAAGGCGAGCGGCCTCTCCCACCTCACCGCGGTCAGCGGCAGCAACCTGGCGCTCGTGGCCGCCGCGGCGTTCGGCGTCGTGGCGCTGTGCGGCGGAGGACGGCGGCTGCGCGTCCTCGCCGCGGTGGTCGCCCTGGCCGGGTTCGTCGTGCTCGTGACCCCGCAGCCGAGCGTGATCCGGGCCGCGGCCATGGCGGGCGTCGCCCTGAGCGCGCTGCTGCTCGGACGACCGCGCGCGGGCCTGTCGGTCCTGCTGCTCGCCGTGACGGTCCTGCTCCTCGCGGATCCGCATCTCGCGGCCGCACCGGGGTTCGCGCTCTCGGCCGCCGCGACCGCGGGTCTCGTGGTGCTCGCCCCGCCGCTCGCCGCAGGGCTCTCGCGGTGGCTGCCGCGCCCGGTGGCCCTCGCCGTCGCCGTACCGCTCTCGGCCCAGCTGGCGTGCGGGCCGATCATCGCGCTCTTCGCCGCGCAGCAGTCCCTGATCTCGGTGGTCGCGAATCTGCTCGCCGAGCCCGCCTCGCCGATCGCGACGGTGCTGGGACTGCTCGCCTGCCTCGCCATGCCGATACCGCCGCTCGCGGATCTGCTCGCGGCGGCCGCCTGGCTGCCCTCCGCCTGGATCGCCCAGACCGCACTCGTCACCGCCGGCCTCCCGCTGGCGACGATCGAGGCGCCGGCCGGGGTCGGCATGGCCCTGATCATGGCGGTGCTGAGCGCCGCGACGTTCTGGGCGATCGCCTCGCATCGCCCTCTCCGCGGCCCGTGGCGGGCTCTGGTCGGCGGTCTCGTCGCGGTGGTGCTCGGCTCGGTGACCGGATGGGGAATCGTGACCGGACCGGTGGCCGTGCTGCAGCGCCCCGCGGACTGGGGCATCGGCCTGTGCGACGTCGGCCAGGGAGATGCCAGCCGGAACGGTCAAGGCATGAGAAAGGCCCCCTGGCTCGGGATGAGCTGGGGGCCTTTGGCGCGCGATCAGCGCTCGGCGGAGGTGGCCGCCAGGGCGTCGTCGTAGCCACGGGCGTATGCACGCCGTGCGATGAGGAGCGCCGCCGTGGAGCCGTAGCGCTCCCAGGCGTCGTCCGGGTAGAGCTGTGCCGCGCGCTCGGCGGCGTAGTCGGCGGTCAGCGGGGAGAAGCTGGGTAGCGGCTCCTCGGTGTAGCTGTCCAGGCGCGTGAACTCATCGTTACGGCGGGCGGCGGGGTTCTCGGTGGTCATAGCGGTCACAGTGCTCTCATCTCGGTGGAGGTGAACGTTTCAGGATACAGGAGGGAGACCCCCGTGGGGGCCTCCCTGTCGGTCAGCGGTTGCGGGCGTCCTCGTCGGTCCACTGGTCAGCCCTAGCCAGGAGGATGGTGACGATGACCTCAGCGGCCAGGTCAACAACCACGCACAGGCCACCGTGGATGTAGCGCTGGAGGCCCTCGTGCGGGTGGGAGGAGCCGCGGACCAGAGCGCGGGCCACCTCGACCTCTGCAATCTGGCGGCGGGCCATGACCTCGCGCGCGTGGCGGGAGAAGCGGAAGCGGGGGAGGTCCTCGCGGGTGATGTGGGGGTTGTTCATGTATAGAACTATACAGAGGTAGCCACTTCCCACGCAAGTCTCCTTACGCGGCGTGTCGCGGGTACGCGAAAGCCCCCCACGCCGGTCATGGCGTGAGGGGCTGGGGGAGGGAGTTAGGACTTGCTGACGCGGCCCGTGGCATCCACGGTCAGCACGACGGTGTCCTTCTTGCTCTTGCGCCAGGCGGCGAGCGCGCCGACGGTCAAGAGACCGCCGACGACGGCGACGGGGGCAGCGGCGACGGTGCGCGCTGCGCCGATCCGCTTGCGGCGCTGGAGGACGACCTGAGTAAGGGTACGGTCCATGACGGCATAGCCCTGACGGATGTACTTGGCCACCTCGGCGTTCAGTGCGGCGGAGGCTTCCGGCTCCTGCACGCTCGGCACGGCGGGGGCCGCGAGCGACTCCAGCTCGGCGGGCTCGGTGGGCAGCTCCACGGCCTCGCCGGTGCGGACGGCGCGACCCACCGCGGTCATCTCGGCGGAGGTGAGCGGACGGCCCAGCTCGTCCTCCAGCTTGAAGGCGGCGGCGGCCATGTCGGGATAGTCGCGGGCGAAGCGCTCGCGCCGTCGGGCGTCCTTGCGGTCGATCATGGGAAGGAGTCTAGCGGCGCTCATGCGGCGGCCTCGTCCGTGTCGTCGTCGGCGTCAGGGCGCTTGCCCAGGATCCGCGCCACGTTGGACTTGGAGCATCCGACCTTGGCGGCGATGGTGCGGAGGCTGTCGCCCTCGGCGGCCAGCTCATGGATGCGGGCGTTCCGCTCGGCGGTGGAGCCGACGGCCTGAGCGGTGATGGGGCCTACGGGGCCGGTCTCCGGCTGGAAGCGCACCTCCTCGCCCGCCTTGACGGCAGCGGCCCACTCGTGGATGTCGCCCACGGGGCGGGCTGGGGCCTGGTGGTCCGGCTCTACGTCGGGGTTCGCCTCGGCGCGCTCCAGGACGGCAGCGCGTCGCGCGGCCCACCCCTGGGTCTCGTCCATGACGGCATGGGTGATCCGCTGCCCCTGGCGGCCCTGCGGGCGCTCATCGGATGTCTCCTCGGCAACGTGTGGCGGGGCCACGATCAGCTTCGCGATGGTGTGCGTGGTCAGGAGGACGGAGACCGGCGCGAGGGCCGCCAGGGTGACGCCGAGGGCGACCTGGAGCCAGGCGGGGGCGGCGGTCCAGGCGTGGACGCCGTTGGCCGCGACTGAGAGCGCCGCGAAGAGAGCGAGGGCGGCCCACTCCAGGCGGGCGTCGTCGCCGCGCGAGCGGAAGACCAGGGCGGCGACCGTGTAGACCAGGATCGCGCCGTCCACATAGGCGGGGAGCGCCCAGGCCAGCCAGGCGGGCACGTTCGCCCAGCTCGCGGCCTCGGCCAGGCCGTTGAAGCTCAGGAGGAACGAGACCGCGGCCAGGAGGGCTGTAATGACCGTGGCGATGATGAGGACGGGCCGGGAGTCCGGCTGGATGCGGGAAGCGGTGGTCATGAGCGGGCCTTTCCGAAGTAGTCCGACAGTGCGGCGTGCAGGGTGCGGAGGTCTGCGACGCTCAGGCGAAGACCTACCGCGCTGCCGAGACCGTGCGGGATGGACTCGGTAGCCACGATCCGATGCACGATCCCCTCCCGGGTGATGGTGAAGGTGGTTCCCATGCCGTCCGCGCCGCGCCAGATGACGCGACGTGCTGCGCCGGTCATGAGCGGGCCTTTCCGGCGATGATGACGCCGTGCGTGGCGTGGGTGGCTGTGGCGGCGCGGGGGCCGCGACGTCCGCGGCGAGCGGCTCGAACGATGAGCGTCCAGGCGATGAAGCGGGGGCGACCCATGTAGGCGCGCTCCTGCTCGGCTGCGCGCTGCCAGAGCTGGCCGTACCGGGCGGGGATCGGCTGCCCGTCCAGGAAGCCGTCAGCGATGAGCGCGGAGGCGTTCTCCAGCTCCTCGGGAGTCGCGGGGCGATCCAGGGCGGCGAAGATGATGGGGGCGGTCATGCACGGGCCTCGCGGACTCTGCTGGAGGCGCTGCGCTCAGCCTCGCGCTCCCAGAGCTGGCCGGAGGGCATGAGTCCCGCGGCGGTGAAGGAGGCGATGGCGTCCGCCACGTCCACCTTCTCGGCGATGTCCTCGGGGGCGTGGGGAGCGCGGCCGACGTGGTGCACGATGGGCGCGGGCTGGGTGGCGTTGTGCGGGAGCATGGCGGGCCTTTCGGAGAAGAGAGAGGGAGGGGCGGCGGTGCCCCTCCCCGGCGGGTTAGAGGTGGAAGTCCAGGGAGCCGATGCGCGCGCCTTGGAAGTCGTGGACGCGGACCCTCACGCGGCGGGAGAGGCCCAGGGCCTCGAAGGCGTCGGCGAGGGCAACGATGGCCGCGTGCTCGTCACGGGTGGGGACGTAGCCCTGGGCGTAGATCATGGATCCGGCGACGACCTCGGGAAGCGCGCGGGTAAGGTCCAGGATCGTGGCGGCGGTGGCGGCTGCGGTGTTCATGTATAGGACTATACATGCGGAAGGAGACTTGCGCAAGACTCCTTGCGTGATGCACGACGGGCTCGGTTCCAGCGTGCGATGTGGGAGAGTGCGAGGGCTGCCCAGAGGAGGGCCGCCAGGGGCAGCCCCGCCTCGGGGGAGATGAGCATGTCCGGGTTCACTCGTCGCCGTCCTCGGTGCTCGGGGCGTCCATGCGCACGCTGTGGCAGGGGCAGGTCGGAGCGCCGTACTCGTCCAGCCACTTCTTGGTCATGCGGACCATGTAGCCGGAGCCCTCGCTGCACTCGACTTTGAGCATCCGGGTGCCCTGCTTCTTGACGCCGGAGAGCGAGGGGGAGAGGGCGGCGTGGGGGTAGTCGCCCAGCTCCAGGACGATGAGGGCCAGCTTGTCGCGGAGGGCATCACCGGCGACGGTGGCCGTCATCTTGCCCTCCAGGCCCATGGCCTTGGCGAGCTTGGCGAACGCGCCGCGGTGGCCGCTCTTGTTCTCGTCCCAGACGTGGATCAGCTCGTGGACCAGGACGGCGAGGACCTCGACCGCGTCGGAGAGGACCGGGGAGATGAAGACCTGGGCGACGCCGTCGGCGGCTGCCTCCTTGGCCCATGCCTGGCCGATGGTGGCGTTCTTGTTCCCGCGACCACCTGCGAAGCCCACGGAGACGCGGACGGCGGGGAGGTCCGCGCCCTGCTCGGCGAAGTACGGGCGGAGGGCCTCGACAGCGGCAATCAGCCACTCCTCGCGGGTGTTGTAGGTGGTGGTCATGGCGTTTCCTTTCGGGAGAAGGGGCTGGACTGCCGTCCGTATGTATAGGACTATACATACGAAAGGAGCCTTCCGCAAGGAGGCTCCACGTAAGACGCTGGTGGCGTCGTGGTGGGGCCTCGGGGGGAGGGGCTAGGCGGATGCGCCGACGGCCACCCGCATGGCGGCCAGTCCCTCGGTGCGCTTGCGCTGCACGACGGACCGGGACATGCCGCGGAGGTGGGCGATCTGCGTGTCCGGGATCGGGTCGAAGCCCGCGTAAGGGTCGCGGTCCCGGTTGGGGTCCGTGGGCGTGCTGTCATCGTCGTAGAAGGCGAAGCCGTAGGCGTCCTCGATCACGCCCAGGGTCAGCTCGTCCACGGCTGCGTAGGCGCGCGCCAGGGTCAGGCGATCCTCGGTGGTGGCGTAGCTGCGCTCGTCGGAGCCGGACGCCAGGGGGCTGGCCGCCTGGACCGGGGCGGTGAAGTAGTCCGCGCCGTAGTCGTCGCCGCGTCGGTCCTGGTTGTCGCTCACCATGCCCTCGATGGAGACGGTGGCGAAGGCTGCGCGGACCTCGCGGAAGACCTCGCGGGACATGCCCAGCTCCACGGCCTTGTCCTCGGCGTTGCCGTTCACGCCCGCCTCGCGGAGCGCCTGGAAGTAGCGGGCGCGCGTGCGGGCCGGAACGGAGAAGGTGCTGCGGAGGTGGTAGGCGTTGGCCGCCTCCAGGGTCGCGCCCTTGAGGCGGGCTGCGAGGCGGGTGGTTCCGTCGCATGCGGCCAGGGCCTCCATGAAGGCGATCAGGACGTTGGCGCGCGTCTCCTCGGGATCCTCTCCGGCATCGCGTCCACCGGCGCGGGCGTGCTCGCGAGCCACGAGCGAGCGCAGGCCATTGGCGTACTGGGCGAGGAGCTGGAGCTTGGCCTCCTCGGATCCGCCCTGGGCGTCTGCGATCAGGGCCAGCTCGGCCTCCAGGGTGAGGGGCTCGAAGCGGGGGGACTTGGCATCGAAGATTGCGCGGAGCGTGATGGAGGACATGGATGGGCCTTTCGTGGGGTTCGTGCGGAAGGAGCCTTGCGTGGGGTTCGCATGTCGCGGGCGCGACAGTTAGCGCCCTGGTTGGGGCTCTGAGATGCGCGCGCTAGGGGCGGGTGAGACCGACTCCTGGCGTAGGTGCGCCGGGTGGGAAGGCTCCAGAGGAGGAGCCCCAGTGAGTCTACGTGCGGAAGGAGCCTTACGTGGGATGCGAAGATGCGGCGTGTCGGTGGGTGGTGCTAGGCGCGCACTCCGGCCCAGTCGGTGACGGCTTCGCGGAGGGTGGTCGCTGAGGTGGCTAGGTCCTGTGTGACGCTCTGCGCGACCACCTCGCCGGTGATGACGGCGGCGCGGACCCGGAGGCGGCGCTCGTCGGCGGTGATGTCGGCGGTGGGGTTGGAGATGCCGCCCTTTGCCTTCTCGGAGGTCTCCTGGCGGAGCGAGGGGGCGGCGGGCCGGAGCCACTGGACTTCCTCGGCATGTGCCAGGGCGTCGGCGAACTCGGTAACGGCTTCGCCCAGCGTTCGGAGGGCCTCGGCGGTCGTGGGGGTCTTCATCGTGTGAGCTTTCGGGTCAGATAGCGGAGGGTGGGGCGGGCGAAGGGGAGATAGACGGCGACCACCAGGAGGCGGAGGGCGCAACGTGTAAACGCTCCAGCGCCTCCTGGATGGTCGGGGCGTTGCTGGTCAAGCGGCGTCCAGCTCAGCGGGCACGCCGTAGCCGGAGCCCCAGGAGCGCCCGTACACCTCGGGGTCGGAGATGATCGGGATGCCGTAGAAGGTGCTGTCCATGAGGCGTCCGATTTCGCGGATGACCTCCTCGGCTTCGCGGGCGTCGGCCTGCGCAATCAGCTCGTCATGCACGGGCAGGAGGAGCGTGTCTCCCAGGCCTGCGTCGTGGATGTCCACGATGGCCTGGGCGAGGAGGTCTCGCGCCGTGCTCTGGACGACGTAGTTGGTCGCGGCGTAGAGCCGGTCACGGTCCAGCGGGAGGTGGCGACCGGAGACCGTGACCACCTCGCGCTTTCCGTGCTTGGCGCGGGATTGCAGACGTGCCCCGTAGCGCTTGATGCCGGGGAAGGTCTTGTCGTAGGCCAGCATGGCGGGCTTCACGTCGGCCTCGGAGACGCCGGTCTGTTTCGAGACCGTGGCCGCGCCTCCGCCGTAGACCTTGCCGAAGCCGATGGACTTCGCGATCTTGCGCTGGCGCTTGGTGAAGTCCGGACCGAAGACCTTGGCGGCTGTGAAGTCGTGCAGGTCGGTGCCGGACATGATGGCCTCCACCAGGGTCTTGTCCTGGCAGAGCGCCGCCAGGACGCGCATCTCCACCTGGGAGTAGTCGCTGGCGATGATGAGCTTGCCCGGGTCGGCGATCATGGCGCGCCGGATCGTCCAGTCCCCGGAGGGGAGCTGCTGGAGCGGCGGGCGCGAGATGCTCATGCGTGCGGTCCGCGCCTGGAGGCCGCCGATGCTCGGGTGGATGCGATCGCTGGAGTCCTTGAGGCCCAGGAACGACTCCACGTAGCTCTTGCGCCACTTGCCCGCGCGCTTGGCCCGGAGGACGGCGTCCGCCAGCGGGTTGGGCTGGCGGGACTCGCGGAGGTTCCAGTCCTGGTCCAGGTCGGCCAGGGGCATGAGCACGTCCTTGCCGACAGCCAGCGCGCCGCCGTCGGTCCGTGCGGTGAGCGTCTCGCCCATGGCCACTAGCGCCTCGGAGACCTGGACGGTGCTGTTGACGTTCTCGACGCCGTAGCGCTTGGCGATGGTGCCGAAGTGCTCGGCCTCGTCGGCCAGCCTGCCGTCCAGCTCGCGGACGTAGGGCACGTCCAGGAGGATGCCGCGGCGCTCCATGATCGTCAGGAGCACCTGGAGGTGGTGCTCGAAGGTGGAGAGGTCGGAGAGCCCCATCCCCTTGATGATTTCCGCCAGCTCATCGAAGAGGCGGCGGCCCAGGAGCACGTCCAGACCGGCGTAGAGGACGTAGGTCGGGTGGTCGATGGGGATGTGCGCCCAGCCGTTGTCCTTCGTGCAGGGCTTCCCGGTGACGGGGTGCTTGATCGTGCGGAACACGGCATTGAGGCCCTCGGCGGTGTCCGGCGCGGTCTCGTCCACATAGATCGCGGACAGCGGCTTGAGGGAGAGTCCCGCGCCGCCTTCGTGCTGCGAGCGGGGGTCGATCAGGTGGGCGAAGATCCGCGTGTCGAAGACTCGGGAGGCGAGGACCTCAAGGGGCACGCCACCGTGGGCGTCGATCACCTTCAAGTCGAAGGGCGCATTGTGGGCGGTGAAGTGCCGATCCTGCTCCAGGGTCTTGCGGATGGTGTCCGGGAAGAGGTCCCAGCGGAGGACCCAGGCCTCCCGCCGATTGCCGATCTGGAAGAGACGGGCCTGGTAGCCGGGGGCGTAGATGTCGAGTCCGGAGGTCTCGGTGTCGATGCACAGGACCTTGTCGCCCTCGGCGAGGAAGCGCCGGTAGGCGGCCAGCTCTGCGCGCCGCTCGGGGAAGTAGATCACGCACTCCTCGCCCGCGAGGGTGTAGCGGTACGTCTGCATGGGGGTGCCTTTCAGGCGGTGCGGCGAAGCTCGGCGGCCTTGCGGCAGCACTCCGCACAGATGGGGGAGAGGGCGTCCATCTGGTGGACGTTGGTGTGGAAGTCCGCGGTGGGCTTGGTCAGGCCACAGCCGCCAACGGGCGGGCACGTCTTGATGTCGTGGGGGTGGGCGGCCCACTGGTCGGCGATGAGCTGGAGCACGTCGCGGGATGCGAGGTCATGGCGGTAGCTGCGGCCCAGCTCGCGGCGCTCGACGTTGCGGGCCTGCTGCTCACGGAGCGCCGGGGACTTGCGGCGGCAGCGGCGGCAGACCTTGGGCGGGCGGCCCGCGCCGGTCTCGCCCCGGTCGCGGAAGTCGGCGGGGGTGTTCTTCTCGACGTTGCAGCTCGGGCAGACGCGGGTACGGGAAACGGGCATGAGATGCTCCAGACGTGTGAGATGTGGGCGTGGCCCCGCCGCCCCTTGCCTGAAAAGGTCGGTAGCGGTGCGGCGGGGCCGGGGGGTCAGAGCGCGGAGAGGTCCGCGCCGCTGATTGGTGTTGCAGAGGAGTGCGCCTGGGTGCCCACTCCTACCCGAGCGATTTCTGGGGCGGCCTGCTCGGGGTGCGCAGAGATGCGCGGGGTCCGCTTGATCCCGGCGAAGACCTGGCCGACGGCCTCCTTGCGGACGTGGATGCCGCGCTCCTTGAGAGCGCCATAGAAGGCGCGGCGGCTCCAGCCCTGGAGGTCCCGGAGGTTCTCCTCCTCGGCCCAGGCCTGGAAGGCGGCCCAGAGGTCCGCGCCCTTGACCTTGTGCTCCTCGTCGGCGCGCTCGAAGACGCCGGGGAGGAAACCCTGGAGGATGTCGGAGGTGTCGCGGTACTGCTTGGACGCATCGCGGACGGTGGCGGGGTCTCCCAGCCCCTCGGCGTACCACTCGCGGGAGCCGCGGACGGCCCACGTCAGGATCCCCTCGGCCTCCGCCAGGAGCTTGTCGCCCAGGCGGGGGTCGCGCTCCTCGGGGGCGAAGTAGCGCTCCCAGTTCACGAGCTTGACGCGCCGCCAGAGGCCCTCATCCTGGCCGCGGAAACCGGGCTCGAAGTTGGTGGCGAGCTGGAGGAGGAAGGCAGGTCGGAACTCGAAGAACTCTTGCCGCATGAAGCGGGCCGCGATGAGGTCGCGCCCGGTCACGCGCTTGAGCATGGCCTCGGCCATCCGCTTGCCCTGCTCGCCCTCGGAAGCCATGACCAGGCGTGCGCCCTTGAGGGCGGCCAGGTCGTTGGGGATGCCTCCGGAGGGCTTGGACTCGAACGTGGAGAAGGGCGTGGTGGTGGTGATTTCTCGGAAGACCTCGGTGAGGGTGTCCGTGAAGACGCTCTTTCCGTTCGCGCCCTTGCCCAGGTGGATGACGAAACACTGCTCGGTCGTCAGGCCGGTGATGCCGTAGCCGATCAGGCGGCGCATGAAGGCGGGCATGTGCTTGTCGCGCGGGAAGACCTCGGCCAGGAACGCCTCCCAGCGCGGTGCCTTGGCCTCCGGACGGTAGGTCAGCGAGATCTTGCGCGACAGGAGGAGGTCCGGGTCATGCGGTCGGAGCTCGCCGGTGCGAAGGTCGATGACGCCGTTGTTGACGGCCAGGAGGTCGGGGTGCTGGTCGAAGTCCTGGATGGACGCCGGGACTCCCTCGACGGCTTGCAGCTCGCGGAGCATCGAGTCAATGCCGCGCGACGTCTGGACGTGCTGGGAGTAGCGGGTGAAGCGGCCAGCGCGGGCCTTGGCGCGGTCGCGCTCCTCGTCGGTGCCTCCGGCGTCCTTGGCGACGTTCGCTTCCCGAGCCAGGCGCTTGACCACGTCGGCGACGGCCTGGGCGTGGGTGCGGACGGTCTGTCGGTCATCGATCCGCCAGACGCCTGCCTCCAGGATCAGGAAGCCAGCCTCGGCGGTGTACTTGACGCCGGAGCTGCGCGACTTGAGGTAGTCGCGGAGGTAGCGCGCGCCGCCCAGGTCGGAGAGCGCGTAGGTGTCCTCGTCCCAGGCGAGCAGGGCCGCCTCGCGGGACTTCACGGGCTTGGCCTGGGTGATGGCCCGGATGACGTCGCGGGAGAAGCCCTGGGGGTCCTTGGCGCGCCAGTCGGTGAGGTCCAGGCCATCGTCCATGTTCAGGACGCGCACGCGGATGTCGCGCTTGGTCAGGCCCTCGGCGAGGGTGGCGGAGAAGCGGCGGCCAGCCGGGTCCCCGTCCCCAGCGATGACGGCCTCGCGGTCGCCGATCCAGCTCGCGACCTCGTCCAGGATGGCGGGGTTGTTGACGCGCGCGGCTCCAGCGATGCCGATGGTGTCGTAGCCCAGAGCTGCGCCGGTGAGCGCGTCGCCGGGTCCCTCACAGATGAGGACCTCGTCCCAGCCGGACGCGCCAGGGAAGTAGCCCAGCGGGGACCATGCGCCGCCCTCGGGCGACTTGGGACCCTGCCAGCGGACGGCGGCCTCCTTGTCCAGGGCACGGGCCTGGAAGCCTCGGGCGACGCCGTCGGGCGTACGGAAGGGGACCACCAGGCGGGGGCCGCCGCCGATGTCGTCCACGAAGCCCAGGCCCAGGCGCTCAGCGTCGGAGGCGTTGATGCCGAAGCGGTGTTCGGCATACAGAAGCGCCTCGCGCGCGTCGTTCAGCTCGCCCTCGTAGGAGTCGCCGAAGGCCTCGGCGGAGCTGATGACGGAGGCGTAGCCGTCCAGCTTCACGGCGAGAGAGGCGATGGCGGCAGGAGAGGCAGCGACGGCGGAGGTCGCCTTGACGTTGCGCGGGACCTCGTCGCCCGGGGTCATGCGGGCGAGGTCGCGCATGGTCAGCTTGAGGGCCGTCATGACGGCGGGGGTCTCGCACATGGCGCGGCAACGAACCAGGACCTTGCCCGCCTCGGAGACGGTGACGCGGAGGGAGGCGTGGGAGTCGTCGTGGGCGGGGCAGGTCGCCAGGTAGCCGTCGGCGGCTTCCTCCACGTCGGGGAGTCGGGACAGAAGGTCAGAGAGGCGCATAGGTGCGGGTCCTTTCGGTAGGTCGAAGAGGAGTGGGCCTGGGTGCTTGGAGGTGCCCAGGCGCGGGGCACGGGGAGATACCGCCTGGGGGCGTGGCGGTGCCCAGAAACGACGAAGGCCCCCGCCTCGGGAGTGAGGAGGGGGCCTGTCGGGGGTGGGTGCTCAGCGCGGGATCGGCAGCCCTCGCGCGTGGCGGTCCTTGAACTCGCGGAGGAGCTTGGCGAAGGTCGCCACGTCCATGACCGCGTAGCCGTCGGCGATGGGCTTTCCGGGCCGCTTGATGAAGGCGACGCCGTAGGGCTGGCCTGCTCGCGGGGCCTGGACGTTGGCACCGGCGACGCCGTCGCGGAGCGCGGAGGCCATGTCCTTGTAGGCCTTGCACTGGCCTGCGAAGGGGTCGATGCCGTGGATGTCGCCGGTATCGAGCTGGCCGGTCTGGGCGACGCGACGCGCCGGGATGCCGTGCTCCTGGAGGTACTTGACCACGGCGGACTCGTAGGCGGTGCCCTTGCGCTTGGCGGCGTTAGCCACGGGGCGCTCCTGAGTGCATGGCGTTGCGGTTCGCCGTGTCGAAGACGCGCCGCGCGCGGGAGTCCGGATCCAGCGACTCGCGCACGAGCAGGATGGCGAAGCGCGGAGTCACGACGACTGCGCGGGTAATGAGGCCCTCCAGGCTACTGGCGTTCAGCGGCGTGCCAATGCGGAACTCCTCGATGCCCAGGGCCTCGGCGTAGCCCTTGCCGTCATGGACGGAGGTGGCCAGGACGATGGTGCAGGCGGGCCTCATCGGGCGGCTACCTTCACGAAGCGGCCAAGCGCTGCCTCGATGTAGACGGTCTGCGCCGGTCCCCAGGCGTCGTCCTCGGGCTGGATCCGGATCTTGACGTGGGAGCTGCCGTAGCCGCGCTCATGCCTGGCGATGTGGAGGACGTGGCCGAAGCGGAGACGCGGCGAGCGACCCCAGGTGGTCGCGTAGACGACGCGATCCCCTGCGCGGACGGTCTGCCCATCGGCGTCGGTGACCTCCTCGACATCCTCGATCCAGGATGTGGGGCGGGCGGCGCTCATCGTGCCCACTCCACGAGCTTGTCGGGGATGTAGCCGCCCCAGGCGTCCAGCTCGGTCTTGCCGACGCCGCCTTCCTCCTGGGTGACGATGACGTAGGGGGTCTGGCGGACGCCACGAGCCTCCAGCATGGCGACGGCGGAGGCATTGCGCGGGTCCGTCACGTCCACGGAGATGTAGGCACCTCGCCACCCGTCCTTCTGGAGCTGGTCCAGCTTGCGCTTGGTGGCGTTGCACTGCTGGCACGCGGGGCGTGCGTCCTCGGGCTTGGTGTAAACGGTCATGAGAGGGGGGTAAAGCATGGGGATCTTTCGATACGGAGAGACCCCCGCCCCGTCGGTTCAGACGGCAGAGCGGGGGTCTCAGAGAGGGAGGGAACTAGCTGGAGGGGTGCCGGTCAGGCTGCGGCGGCCTCCGCGGTCTCGATGGCCGGAGCCGCGCCCAGGACCTCGATTTCCGTGGCGGTGAAGCTCACCATCTTGCCCTTGCGCTCGCCCGTCTTGGCCTTGAAGGAGACCGGCACGAGCTTGAGGCGGAGGAGCGCCGGACCGCCGACGTTCTCGATCTGGCCCTCGATGTCCTCGGCGGCGAGGAAGTGCGCCAGGCCCCAGGAGTTGGACTTGAGGACGAAGATGCCCAGCTCGGGGTCGTCGGCCAGGCGGAAGGTCAGCTCGGCGGAGGGGTTCGCGCCCCAGGTCTTCTTGTCCTTGCGCTCCTGGAAGGTCAGGTCGGCGTCCGGGTCGCGCTGCTCGGTCGGGTGTCCGGCGTCGTCCAGGATGAACTCGCCATCCGAGATGTAGACCGGCTTCCGGTCGGTGCCCCAGAGGATCATGCGCTGGCGGATGGCCTTGGCGCTCTCCACGATGACGTCGATGGCCTTCGCGTCGGTGAAGACCTGGAGGTTGCGCTCGGACTTGGTCTCCCACTCCTCGGGAGCCTCGCCCTCGTACAGCTCGTGAACGCGCTCGGCCACGTCCGGGTCGCCGGTCGTGATGCGCCACTCCTCCAGGGCGGACGGGACGCCGTCCAGGGAGTAGCCGGAGTGGAGCTGGCCCACGAAGTCATCGGAGAAGCGCTGGCGCGGCTTGGGCTGGTTCTCGGGGTCGGTGCCGAAGATCTTGAGTGCCATGTGGTGGTCCTTGTCAGTGTGTTGGACCCCCTCGCGGGGGCGTGTCGGGGTGACAAGGAGGAGTGGGCCTGGAGGGGGCTAGCTGCCCATATCGGATGTGCGCCGGGAACGCAAGAAGGCCCCCGCCGTTCGCCGGATCGTGGCGAGGGCAGGGGCCTTCTAGGTGGGGGGTCAGAGGTCAGATGTGCTCATGCAGCCTCCAGGAGTGAGTACAGCTTGGGGTCGTCCGGCTCATACGCTGCGAGGAGGTCGCAACGCTCGTCCGGGGTCACGAGGCCGCGCCCACCTCGGTGGCGGCGGCGACGTTCGGGAACAGGGACAGGAAGCCGTTTCGCGGGCCGTAGGCCGTCAGATCGTAGGTCTTGCCCACGCGGATCTTGGCGTACAGGTCGGCGCTGTTCCACTGGCCCGTGGACAGCTCGTCCTCGACCATGAACACGCCGCATGAAGTGGCGATCACCTTGCGCGACGACTTGGACTGCACGTCCACGTACTTGTCGGTGACGGTGCAGCCGGTCGTCGGGCCGCCGCTGTACGGCACGCCGCAACCCGTGAGAGCGACGGCGGCGAGCGCGACCCCGGCGAGGGCGGTGGCGATGCGGGTCTTGATCTTCATGTGTTGTCCTTCGTCTTGGAGCTGCTGGGGCTGGTTAGCGACACGAGGGGCCGCCGCCGTGACTGGCCGCGGACTGGCCGATCAGGAACCACAGGAACCACGGAGTGGAGTCCTGGTGGATGATGGTCGGCTGCTGCCGCGGTGCCACCGGATACGGTGCCGGGACGGGCTTGGGCACCGGCGCGGGCGCAGGCTTGGGCTTGGGCTTGGGCTGGGGTGCCGGTGCTGGCTTGGGCGCGGGAGGCGGGTTGTACCGCGGAGTCGTCGTCCGGGGTGCCGGAGCGGGCTTGGGGGCGACATGCGGGATCACGGGGACGTGAGGGATCACGGAGACCGCGGGCACCATGGCCGCGCGCGGCGCGGAGGCATCGCACTTCGCCGGGGCACAGCCAGTCAGGGCTAGCGCGGCGATGGCCGCCACGCCGACGCCGGAGAGGATCCGAGTTCGGAGCTTCACAGAGCAGCCCCGTTCTGCGGCGTGGGCGGGTCGGCGGGGCCGTCCAGGAGCGCGTGCACGTAGGGCGTCCACTCGTAGACGCGCTCGGCGTGCTCGGCATCGGAGTTGAAGGTGTCGGCGATGCTTGCGACCTCGGGGGCGAACATGACGAAGACGGCGGCCAGCTCGCGCTCGGTGTCGATCACGGCGCGCGCGCTTCCGGCCCCGTCCCGGACAGTCCCGGGGCGGAAGCGGGGCGCGGTCACTTGCTCGCCTCCTTGATGGCGCGGCGGTAGGCGGCGCGCTCGATGGAGCGCTGCGCCAGCGCGACGCTGCGGCGGGCCTTGCGGTTCTGGCCCGGGACGCGCATGGCGCTGTCCAGGCGATCACCACGACGGCGCGTCGCGCGCTCGGCGGGCGTCTCCTGGCCCGCGTAAACGTGCTTGTCCAGGCGGTTGAGGGCCACCAGGATGGCGCGCTGGAACGGGTTGATCTTGGGAAGGCTCATCGTGCGGTCTCCTCGGTGAGGCGGATCAGGGGCAGGTCGCTGGGGTGCGGGGTGCGGGGCTCGGGTGCCCCGGAGGTGGACCAGAGCACGTGCCAGTCGCCGCGCTCGTTGAGGTGGTAGCCCAGAGCGGGGCTTCCCCACGAGGCGTTGCGGTAGAAGCCCGGTTCGGTCGGGAGCTGCGGGTTGGCGCGTTCCAGGGTGACGCCGTCGGCAGCGGCCATCTCGTCCAGCTCGATGTCGTCGGTGTCCACGTTCAGGCCAGGGACATCGACGTAGAGGCCATAGTGGGCGTGCTTGCGCACGGGGGCGACCAGGGCGGCGTCGCCCTTGGAGATGCGGACGATGTCGCCCTCGCGGAGGTCTGCGAGATTGACGGGGGAGAAGGTGCGTTCGGTCATGTGCTGGCCTTTCAGAAGGGCTTGATGAGTCGGAGGTGGTAGGCGGCGTGGGCCTCGTCGGCGCGGATGCCGCTGCCCAGCTCGTCCGCGGGGATGATGCGCGGGGACCCGAACAGGTCGGCCTCCAGGACGGAGGTCAGGACCACGGCCATGCCGTTGCGGTCCACGGCCCAGAGGTCGCCCTCGAAGTCGCGATAGACGCCGGGGGCGAGGTCGTCGGGCTGGGTCTCGGAGCGGGTCACAGCTCGGTCCCCTTGATGGCGGCCATGACGGCGGTGACCTTGTCGGAGACCTCGTCCACGCTGGAGCCACGGAGCTGGAGCTTGAGGACCTCGGTGGAGTCCTTCCGGACCTTCCCGGTGGTGACCTTGCGCACCTCGCGCCCGTAGCTGTCGCGGAGTGAGTCCGTCTCCGGAGTGCTCGTCGTCGCGTGGACGGTCACCACGGCGGTGAAGTGCTGCTCTGCGGTACTCATGCCTGGGCCTCCGGGAAGAGGTGGATGGCCGTGAGTGGGCCGAAGTCGGCGGCCAGAGCCGCCGCGTCGACCGGGACGAACGCCATGCGGGCGAACTCCTGGTATGTCGGCGCACCCTCGGCGTGGTCGGCCAGGGCGACGGCGGTCTGATCCAGGAGGACGGCCCAGACATCGCCGTCGCGGTCGTGGTAGACGCCGGGAGCGATCGTCACGGCCTCGGTGGTCTCGGTGGTCTCGTTCACGCTGCGGCCTTCTCGGTCTCGGTGGCGTCGGCCTTGATCTGGGCGGCGAGGGTCTCGATCTGGGCGGTGTCCAGGGTCGTGAGCACTACATCCAGCTCAGCCGCGACCTGGGCTGCTTCGGCGGCGAGCGCCTCGGGGTCCGGCTCGGGGTCGGTGTCGCTCAGCTCGCGGAAGGGGCCGTACTCGGCGGCCCAGGCGGCGAGGTTGAGGATGGGGTGCGTGTACTCGACGCCGTAGCGGCTGACCACGGTGGAAGCCTGGCCCCGCTCGTTGATCTGGAGGTGCGCGCGGTCGCCCAGCTTCTCGGACTCGTACTGTCCCGGCTCGCTCGGCGTGGTGATGGGGTACTCCATGGGGTTTCACTCCTCTGGGGTTGTTGTTGGTGACGAAGAGGAGTGGGCCTGGGTGCTCGGGGCTGCCCAGAAAATGCGAAAAGCCCCCGCGGCCACCTCGTGAAGAGGGGCGACGGGGGCCTGTCGGGGAGTCCCGCTAGGCAGCGGCGGGAAGGGCCTCCAGGCTCGGGCCGGGGAGGCTCGGGCGGTCGTGGCCCTTGTAGTAGGCGTAGCCAGCGAGGGTGTCGCCGATGCGCCGGGAGCGGCGCGCTCCCATGTAGGGGAGGAGCTGCGCCATGAGGGTAGCGGCGCGCTCTCCGGATACCTCGGCGTTCCAGGTCGTGGAGGCCGGGGGCCGCTTGAGCGAGGCGCGCACGGACGTTCCCATGAGCTGCGCGGCGCGGTCTACCACGTCGCGGTCGGTCATCTGGAGGCGGATACGCGGGTAGCGCTGCCGGTGAAGGTCGAACGCGCCTTCGCCCTCCAGGAGACCGGCCAGCCAGATGAGGGCGGCGCGGTCCCCGTGGATAGGGAGGTCAGCGGTCACTCGTCGGTCCCCACGTAGCGCTCGCTGGCGACCACGAGCGTCTGGATGAACGCATGCACGCGGCGACCGTTGCGCGACCCCATGGCGAGCGCGCGGGTCGCCTGTGCTTTGGCGGCGGGGCGGGTCGCGTAGGGGCCGTAGATCGTCGTGTGGTCGCCGCTCGCCAGCTCGTAGACCGCGCGGACGTAGAAGGCGCGTCCGGTGTCGTCGCTCGCCCGCCTAGCCACGGGCGGCCCCCGTGGCGTAGGCGGAGACGCGCGCGAGGTCGCGGGTGTCCTGGCGACGGCGGGCGCGCGCTGCGCGAGCCTCGGCGCGGAGGCGGCGCTTCTCGGCACGGATGGCCTGGGTGACCTCGTGGAAGGCCTGGCCCAGGCCGCGACGGAGCTGGCGGGCCTCGTCCAGGGTGTTGGCCTCCAGGCTGCCGTCTACGCTGATGGCGGTCAGCGAGACCAGGACGTGCGGACGTCCCTCGGCGAGGGTGGCGGACAGGTGGTAGCTCATGATGCGGCTGCATCCTCTCGGGCTTCTGCGATCCACTCGTGGATCGTCTGGATGGGGAGTTGAAGGGCACCGGCCACGGCCACCTCAGCGCGAGCGCCGAAGGAGGCGGCCCAGCCGTCCAGGACTGCGACGCCGTCGGCGTGCTTGGCCACGGCCTCGACGTCGCGGGCGATGGCTTCGCGGCGCATGGCCCCTGTCCACTCGGCGGCGGGGTCTACGCCTGCGTCCTGATCCAGCTCGTGCGGGCTGATGACGTTGAAGCCCCAGATGCGAAGCTCCGCGGCGGCGTCGATGAACGCGGGGTAGTTCCAGTGCGGGATGCCGGTCATGGGGCCGGAGATGTAGAGGGTGAAGCGGTCGGCCTCACCCTCTACGGTCTCGACGTCCGGCGTTGGGGCGTCGCTCACTTGGCGGCCTCCAGAGCGGTGACCAGGTCGGCCACCTCGGAGAGCGCGCGGGCGCGCCGGTCGCGGAGGCGCGCCACCTCGCGCTCGTGGTAGCTGATGTCGGCGGCGAGGGAGTCCGCCGTGCGCTGGGCGTTGTCGCGGGCCTGGGTCAGGGCCTCACGGACTGCGGATGAGGTGCTCATGCAGAAGCCTCCGTGTACGGCGGGTACAGGTCGGAGGGGAGCGACCACGCCACGTTGCCGGAGTCCTCATCGGCGCTGTAGGTGACGTCCTCGGGGCGGAGCGTCCCGGCGTTCAGCATCGCGAGCGAGTAGCGCATGTGCGCGATCCGGGCGGGCTCGGCGGAGCCGCTGCGGCCTGTGAGGAAGTCGGCCACGCGGCCTCGCTCGTTGTCCCGGATGCCATGATCGCCGGTGCGGTCGATGACTTCCACGAAGCGCTGGGGAGCGGCGGGTTCCGTCGGCGGGTCGCTCGGTGGGCTCGACTGCGGGTCGATGGCGTCGGCGAGTGCGCGGAGATAGGTGGTGGTATCGCGCGTCACCTCGGACATATCCAGGCGGATTTCGATGATGCTCATGGGCGGAGGGTGTTTCCTGTCTGTGCGTGAGGGGTACGGTGGCGGCGCACGAGCTTGGCCCCATCGGGGCCGCTGGCGACGGGCGTGGAGACGACGGTCCTCTTGAGGTCGTCCCACTCGAAGACGCGCCGGAGGTCCAGGAACATCTCGAACATGGTTTCGTCGGCGCGGACGGGCGTCAGGTGCCAGCCCTCGGGGCGGACGTGGAGGACGGCGGCACCGTCTCCGGGGTCGTTCGCCGTGCGGGTGCCGTCGGGCGACATGATGAACTCCGCGAAGCGGTACGCGGAGAGCTGGAGGCCGACTTCATCGTGAACGCCGCTGCGAGTCGTCTTGTTGTCCAGCCAGATGACCTGACCGTTGATCTTCGCCTTGGCGTCGAAGGATCCGGCGTAGCCGTACTTGTCGCTCCAGACCGTGTCCTCCATGGCGAGGTACTCGGGCTGACACACGTCCAGGAACTCAGCGAAGTGGTCGCGGTACGGGCGGAGGAACTCGGGCAGGAAGCGTGCCTTGACGTCCTCGCCGCCCGCCATGCGCTCGAAGATGTCATGCGCTGCGGTGCCCTCGTCGGCTGACTTCTTGGTGAAGCGACGGGGGGTGCCCTTGAGCATGTCGATGGCGGCCTCGGGGTTGCGCCGCATGAGAGGGATCAGCTCGTCAAGGTTGTTGACTGCCTCCTCGGCCACGAGCTTGGCGGCCCAGTGCTGGAGGAAGTCCTTGTTGATGTTCTTGAGGATGGAGGTGACGCCGGGGTGCTTGGTGCCGTTTCCGGGGTCCACGTAGAACCGGCCAGCGGCGCGGCTCAGAGTCTTTACTTTGGGGGTCGTCATGGGGCCAGGGGCCTCCTTGCGTGTCGGGGATTGGTGACACGTAGGAGTGCGCCTGGCGAGGTGCCAGTGCCCAGTCGGGGCGGGGCGGTGACGCTATGACGCAGAAACCGTCATTTCCCTATCCCGCCTTGAAGGAGAGATCCCTAGAAGGTGGAAAGAGAAATGACGGTTTCTGCGTCAGATCGTCAGGAGAGCCGCTCCTGCGCCGCGGCGACGGCTGCGGCGAGGTTCTCGAACTCGGCGAGGATGCGTTTCTGCTGCTGCGGCGTCGTCCCCTCCGGCCACCCGGAGACGCGCGAGACGCCCAGCCGCGCCAGGTTGGCGACCATGGACACGTCGTGGACGTCGTCCAGCTCAGAGCCGCCAGCGAAGAGGGACACTACGCGGCTGTCACGCTCCTTACGGCGGCGGCCACGCTCGACGGATGATCCAGCGGAGAGGCCCAGCGCCTCCACCTCCTTGGCGTGGCGCTCTCGGAGGAGCGGAGAGACATGGTAGCGGATGGCTGCCTGGACAGAGGCGCGGTCGTCGCGGGGGACCCCCGCCTCGTCCTGCGCCCGGGTGACGAACTCGCGATACTCGGCGGAGCGCCCCAGAAGGTCGGGGGATCCGTCGCGCATCTGGAAGTGAGGGCGGGCGTCCACGAGAGCGACGGCGGCGGCCCTAGCGGCCATGGTCCGCACCTCGCGCTCCTTGGAGTGCATGAACGTGCGCATGCCGTCAGCGGCACGCCGCTGTAGCTCGGCTACAGCCGAAGGGACTGCAGAAGTGGTCATGTTGCCCACGGTAGCACCGAAGGCTCCTTGCGCAAGGCTCCACACGCCAGAAGCCCCCCACGCTGGTGCATGGAGGGCTTCATCATAGGCGGTCAGGGTTTCAGCGCCGTGACCATGTCATCCACGGCGGAGGCGAGGCCGTCGCGCGTGGAGTCGTTCGTCAGGACGTAGGTGGTGGAGTAGTGGTCCAGCGCCGTCTCGCTCGGGTGATCGTCCGTGGACGGCGCGAGCATCGGGCGGACGATGCGGACCGTTTCGCCGTACTTCTCGATCAGCTCGGCCTCGTTCGGGAAGCGCACGTCCGTGAAGACCAGGGGCGTCTCGGCAGCCTGGATGCGCTGCTCGGCGAGCACAATCCAGAGGTCGTCTCCGATCAGGTCACGGAGGCCGTACTGCTTGCCCAGGACGTCGCGGACGCCCTCCGTGCCGAGGCGCTGGAGGAAGCGACGGAACTCCGGGAAGTGCTCCTTGGCCTTCTCGTAGCCGTAGAGGCGGAGGGCGTCGGAGTAGTAGATCGGCGTCGGCATCCCGCGCGGCTCCCATGAGGAGGCGGGGGCCTCCTGCCAGCCGACGACGGGGTCGATGGCGAGGGCCATGTCGCGGAGCGGATCCGCGAAGGCGATGGGCGTGTAGCCGTGCTCGACCAGGGCGCGGGCGGTCGTGTCCTTGCCGGTGCGCTTCTTGCCCACCAGGCCGATGACGTGGGGGGCGGTCGGCAGCGGCTTGCCGTCGGCGTCGATGCGCCGGAACGGGCCGACGTCCTTGGCGTAGCTCGCGAAGTTCTCGATGATCCAGGTGCGCTCGTCTCGCGGGGGCAGGGGGACCTCGGCGGCTCTGCCGTCCTCGAAGACTCGGATGGGCCAGAAGTCGGCACTGAGCGGGTAGCCCGCTGCCTCGTACAGCCCCGGCTCGGTCGGGTGGGCGATGGGGTAGGTGTCGGTCGCCATGCGGCGCTCCTCTCGATAGGTGTCCCGGAGGAGTGCGCCTGGCGGCGCGTGGGTGCCCAGGACGACGAAAAGCCCCGACTCTTGGGGTCGGGGCGTTTAAACGCGCGCAAGTCTCCTTGCGTGGGATCGGGTGTTCGCGGTATGGTCGCTCGCGGGGACGCCCTCGCCGATCTGCTGGGGGAACGGCGAAAGGCCCCCGTGCGGGGCTCGTGGGGAGCCAGCACGGGGGCCTTTGTCATGCGGTCAGACGCTCGGCACGAGCGACGCGGAGCCAGTCCCGCCGCCCGCTGCCGCCACGCCCTTGAGCAGGGACATGAGCGCTGCGGTGCCCGCGCCGATGGCGAGAGCAAGCGGGGTGTCGCCCGCGATGAGGTCGAAGCCGTCCAGCGTCATGACGGCGAGCGCGCCGCCTGCTGCCGATGTGATGACGCGCTCGGCGAGGTCCGCCCAGAAGCGGGCCGTGAAGAGGGGCCGCTGGCTGGCTTCGCGGAGCTGCGCGCGGGTGAGGGGATTGGTCATACGGGGGTCTCCTCCGTGGGGGTCTCGATGGGGGTCTCGGTGGGTGCCTCCGGTTCCGGCGCGGGGGCCGGGGGCTGGATGAGGGGCTGGACGTGCGCGAGGATCACGGCGTCAGGGATCACGCCCTCGTCCTTGCCCGGGGCGGGCACGCCGGTCTCGCTCGCGGCCTTGTATGCGTCGGCGAAGTCGGGGTTAGCGACGATTTCCCAGATGCGCCGGTCGATGAAGTGCTGAGGATCCGGGAGGCCCTCGGACCCCGCGCAGGCGTAGAGACGCTGGCGGAGGTCCGGGTCCCGGGTCATCTCGGCAATGGCGTTGTAGGTCATGCGGTTCCAATCCAGGTGTCGGTGGTGGGCCAGGACTCGCGGACAGCGGTCCCGGCAGGGAGGGCGACGGAAGCGGAGGCAACCGTGTTGAGGCCCGCTGCGGGGAGCGCAGGGCCGGAGTAGTTGCCCGCCACGATGGTCGCGGCGTCCCACCAGACATCCGCGGTCCCGGCGCGTCCGCCGTGGCCGAAGATCACAGCGGCGCTGGCCGACGTGTCGGGCTGGTAGACGCGAAGCTCGGTATCTCCCGCGACGTTCGGGGCCTGGGCCTGTGGCGTGGTGCCGCCGTTGATGCGGAGGGCTCGGGAGTACGCCGCGAGCGGCTCAGCCAGCGGAGCCTCCAGGTGGGCGACTGCCACGCCCGTGACCGCTCCCGTCTTGTTGAAGTAGACGTAGGTGTTGGCCAGCGGGCCGGTGGCGATGAGCCGCATGGAGTACGTCCCGTACTTCGCCCAGCGCGCGGAGCGGATCGCGACGCATCCGGACATGGAGAGCCCTGGGATGCTCGTGCCTCGAAGCTCGCTCGTGCTCGCGTTCGCCGTGGCGGTCCAGCGGATGGTGAAGTCCGCGTCCCAGAGGATCGTCGGCGAGGCGTTGCCCGTGCCGGTCCAGGCGGACGCGAAGCCGGGAGGCGGGGTCACGCCTCCCGCGAGGGTGCGCGTCGGTGCCGTGCTGCCTGCGTAGGCCGTCACGCCGGTGATGTAGCCGATGTCCGACGCGCCAGCGTTGCCGGTGATCTTCTCGACGGCTGCGCTGGCGTAAGCGTTCGCGGCAACCTGGCCCGTGATCCACGTCCAGGTGTTCGCGGCCAGCGCCACCGGGGCATTGCTGAGGATCCGCGCCTGGTAGCCATCCGCGGTGACGTAGAACCATGCGCCAATGGCACGGGCAGGGCCAGTGTTCGTCAGCGCATCGATGTTGTAGAGCGACAGCACCAGGGTGGACGTCTGCCCGGGCGCGACCGTGCTTGAGGCGCACGTGGTGATCCCCTGCGGGTGTGCGGCGGGCACAGGCGCGTTCCGGGTGCTCGTCCAGATGGCCCCGTTGTTGTTGTTGAAGCCGGGGCCTGCGGCGTTCGCGTTCGGGTTGAGCGCCAGGTTGGTGGCGAGCACGGGCTGGGTCGCGCCGTCGAAGTAGCTCCCGACGACGGGCGAAAGCTCCATGATGGCCTGCTTGACCTTGAAGACCACGGCCTGCGTGGTCAGGGTGCGCACCATGAGGACGTGCGCGCCGGAGGTGGAAGAGCTGGCGTTCTCGGCCTTCACCCACTGCCACGTGCCGGTAGCCGTGAAATTGGTCTGTGCGGAGCCGGTGGTGCTGCCGTTCGCTCGCGCCTGGATGTAGAGCGAGGTCCCAGCCGGAGCGCTCACCCACATGCCGCCCGAGACGTTCGGTCGGGCCGTCGTGTCGTTCACCGCGTTGGTGACGACCCCTTCATTTGCCGTCGTGCCGGAGCACGTCACGGTAACCTCGCCCGCGGCGTAAGCGATCGTCGCGGCGAGCTGAGAGGCCCAGCTCGATACGGACGCCGGGGCCGGGTTCGTCAGGATGTTCGTCCGCACGACGACAGCCGGTCCGGCGTTCTCGAAGGACGGGTCCGCGAGGAGGTTGGTGGCGCTCTCGACGGTGACCTGCGCGCCGACACGGCGAACGCCGGGGGTCGCGCCGGGGCCGCTCTGAGACCAAAGAAGCTCACCCGCTGCCGCAGGGGCGGCGAGGGTGCGCTCAAGCCAGCAGGTAGCGCCCAGTCGGCGGAACGACGTAGCGCGGAAGTCTCCGTGGATCACGCTCCACTCGGTGGTGGAGGCCACGGTCCCGCCCGTCTTGAGCCAGCGCCACGCGCCGCTCGTGCCGTCCTCGTCGGTGTAGTAGGTGCCGGGGGCGGCAGCGACACGGCCCACGGGAGCGCCCCGCCCCCGAAGCTCGCGGATGGCGGCGGCGAGGGTGGCGTCACGGGCGGCCTCTGTGGCGGTCTTCGCCGAGGCGCTGGCCGTCTCGGATGCCTTGGCGGCGGTCTCGGATGCCTTGGCAGCGCCCGCGGAGGCGAGGGCATCGGTAGCGCTCGTGGTGGCGGTCTGGGCGCTCTCGGCGGCGGTGCGGTCGCTCGACGCTGCGGAGGTGGCGGCGGCGGAAGCCGTCGTCTCGGAGGCGGCGGCGCGGGTCTCGCTGAGGGAGGCTGCGGTCTGGGCGGCCTGCGCGAGGGCCGAGACCTCGGCGGCGTGGGTCTCGGACGCATGAGCCTGGGCCGCGGACGTGTCAGCGGAGGCGGCAGCCGTGACGGCGGTATCCCGCGCGGCGAGGGTGCGCGACTCTGCCCCGGATGCGCTCACGGCGGAGGCCTCGGCGCTCGTCGCGGCGGTCTCCGCACGGAGGCGTTCGGCCTCGGAGACGATGACGACCACGGACGGGGCCACGTCGGGCGTGGCCGTGAGGTTCAGATCCAGCGGAGCGTCTGCGGTGTGGATGTCCTCGACGCGGATGGGGAAGGTGCGCGGGCGTGCGCCCTTGAGGGAGACGGTGACCGTGTAAACGCCATGCACGAGCCAGACGCCAGGCGCGCCGTCGCTGTCGGTCAGGACGCCGTCCTTGATGGTCGCGCCCACGAGGGAGCGGGCGACGCCCCGGGCCGGGTCATGGAGGACCTGCTCCCGGTCCGGGGCGAACACGACGGAGCCCTGAGCCTGCGCCTCAGCGTGGAGCGGGGCGACTCCAGGCGGCGTGATGTAGTGGGCGACAACGTAGCCATGGGCGGAGGACATGGGGCTCCTTACTTGATGACGGCTTGGATGATGGAAGCGATGGCCGCGCCCGCGGACGCCGCGCCGATGATGCCCGTCCACAGGTCCCGCGGGGAGACGGTGCGGCGGGCTTCCTGCGCGCGGATGCGCGTCTCGTGGTCCTTGAGGGTGTCGGCGTGCGTCGGGACGATGGCGACGGAGTCACGGACCTCCAGGAGGAGGTCGTAGACCTCGCGGACCGTGATGGTGACGGGGGTGGGGCCGGTGGCGGTGCTCACGCGACACGCCCCAGGAGGGCGTTGATGCCGTCTCGCACCGACTCCAGCCAGGAGCGCTTGACCGGCACGGTGTCCGGCGTCGGGACCGGAGCCGGGGAGGCCAGCTCGCGGGCGCGCTTCACGATGCGGTCCAGGTCCATCGACGGGCCGGGGCACGCGGTAGCCCCGATGGACGGGTCCAGCGCGGCGCGCGCCTCGGAGTGGCCGAGGACGTGCTGGCGGTCGATGGGGAAGCCGTAGCGCTTCGCGGCCCAGACCACGAGCTGCGCGATCTGCTCGTGCGACTCGTCGGAGATGAGCCAGGTGGGCGCGCCGGTGACGTTCTGCGTCTCGACGGTCACGGCCTGCTGGTCGATGATGCGCCCGGTCGTCCACTGCCGGTCATCGGGGTGAACGATCTTCCGGGCGATGCCATCGGCACCGACGAACCACGTGGGCGAGACGCTGCGATCGTTCGGAGACATGAAGCGCTGCACCTGGGTGGCCGGGTCCCGCGGGTCGGCGGCGTGGTGAACGACGAAGTAGCGGACCTTGTCGGTGCGCGCCTCGCGGTTATCGGACCACTTCCCGAGCCACACGCCGGGGACGGCGGTGTCGTCGCTCGGGCGAGCCGGGGCCTTCACGGTCGGCGTCGCGGGCGAGGTCGGGTTGACGCCCACGCGCGGGAACGGCTTCCCCGTGTTGAGGAAGGCCTGGGTCTTGCGCCACGTCTCGGGGCCGATCAGGCCGTCCGGGCTGGCACCGACGGCGCGCTGGAGGGCCTCGTAAGTGACCGGGCCGGGGATGCCGTCGGACGGGACGCCGAGGGCGGTCTGGAGGCGGCCCCAGGTGTCCGCGCCCAGCTCTCCGTCGATCTTCGCTCCCGTGCGGTGCTGGAGCTTCGCGAAGGTGCGGACGCCGGGATCCCCGTCGGTGTCGATGGGGAAGCCCACCGCATCACAGAGCACGCCGAAGATGCCATCGGCGTCCAGGCGGTTGGCGACCTGCCAGGCGCGGAGCTTGGCGTCCGTCTCGGGGCCGTGGATGCCGTCCGGGTTCGCCCCGACAAGGCGCTGGATGTCGGCGGTGCTGCGCCCTGTGCGGTTCCAGCTCGTCGCGGCGTTGTTGCCGGATCCGGGCCGTCCGCGGAAGGTGTAGTGGACCTTGTCGGCGTTGCCGTACCACTCGAAGCCGAACTCGTTGAGCTTGCCGCGGTCGTCCGTGTAGTTGTAGACGTCCACCGCGATCCCGCCGTCCATGACGTGCGTGGACGTCTCGGGAGGCCGCGCAGGGATGAAGACGTTGGGGTCGCCTGCGTCGTAGGCGTCGATGAGCTTCTGCTGATCCTCGACCGTGCGCCCTGCGGAGTTGATGACGATGACGCCGTACTTGTCCTCCAGGGCGTTGATGGCGGCTGCGGCGTCGTCGCGAAGCCACATGCCGGGATGGTTCTTGAGGGCTGCCATTGGCTGGTCCTTTCGGGATGAGAAAGGGCCGCCCTCCTTGTGAGAGAGCGGCCCCGATGAGGAAGGGCGCTAGACCGTGGGGTTGAGCCAGGAGGTCCCGTCGCTGTACTGGATGGGGTAGGAGGTCCAGGCGGTGCCGTTCGATACGAAGATCTGGGCGGACCCCCAGGAGGTGCCGTCCGAGACCGACAGCGAGGGCAGCGTGGTGGCGGAGGCCGTCGCGGACCACGGCCCCCAGCCGCGGGCCTGGTTGCTCCCGCGTGCTCGCGCGTAGTAGGTCGTCCCTGGCAGGAGGCCGGTCAGATCGGACGTCCCGGAGGAGGAGATGGTCACTACGTTCTGGGTGAAGGCCGCATCGGTCGCGTACTGGAGCTGCCAGCCGTTGATGGGCGAGCCGCCGTCCGTGGTGAAGGAGAAGCGGACGCGCGCGGTCGTCGGGGTGACGTCGGAGAAGCCCAGCGGAGTCCCGCCGACGGTGCCCGAGATGAGCGGCGCGCCGGGGTACTGCGGGATGCGCGTGAGGGTCTGCCAGACCTCGACGTAGGCGGTTCCGATGGTGGAGTTGCCGCCGAAGCTCGCAGAGGAGCCGATGTTGGCGTTGCCGTTCCCGTCGTGGCCGACGCGGCGCGTGCCGGATCCGAGTAGGAGGGTGTTGTAGCCGCGGAAGTCGTAGCCCGTCGCCCCGTTCCAGCCCTGCCCCGAGATGCTCGCGCTCCAGGGGTAGGAGCCGAAGTCCCACGAGCCGTTCCCGGTCGTGTCCACGATGTAGAGAGCCCAGTTGACGTCCGTGTAATTGCCGGAGTAGGACTGTCCGGCCTCGTTCACGACCAGGCGGAGTCGGTAGCCGCTGCGCGCCGAGAAGACGCCGTCGTTGGATGCCATGGCTTACGCCCGCTTGATCCAGATGCGCCCGTTCGCGTGCGGCGGGGCGGTGGCCTGAACGAAGATGCCGAGGGCCTGGAGAGCTGCGGTGGCGTCGGAGGCCCCCGTGCCGCCCTTGGAGATAGGGAGGATCCCGGTGACCGCGGCATCCGTCAGGTCGTGGCCGTGTGCAGCCGGAGGGTAGGACGTGGGCTTGCCGGTGACGTCGGCCCAGGGGTGGGTGTGCGCTGCGGCGGCTGCACCCAGGTTCGTGCGCGCGCCGGTGGCGTCGGAGGCCCCCGTGCCGCCCTCCGCAACCGGGATGAGCGCAGGCTTGTTGGGGATCGTCGCCCAGGTGACCAGGGGTCCCCATCCGCCTGCGGCGTAGGCCTCGAAGACTCCCAGAGTGGTGTTGAAGCCGACGCGGCCGAGACGGGCGCTGGACGGACGGGCGGAGGTCTCCCAGACGCCTACCGTGGTGGCGAGGAAGGGGCGGCGGTCCGCGACGTTCCCCGACGTGATCGTGACCGCGCCAGCCGGGACGGTGACGTGGGCCAGCGGGAGGTCGTAGCCGCTGCGCGGGTCGGTGGAGAGGCTGGTGGATCCGGACTTGACCAGGAGTCGGACCGTCTGGCCAGCGGGAGCCGTGAAGTCGCGACGGAGGTAGACCAGGTCGGTGCGGGGCGTGGTGCCGGGGTTCGCGGCGAGGGTCAGGGACTCGACGGCGGTGGAGAGGAAGGCGTTACCGGCGACGACGGCGAAGCCTGCGGCCACCTTGACGGTGAGGCCGGAGGAGTCGGCGGTGACCAGGAGGCCGCCCGCGTCGCGGACGCCCGAGCCAATGATCGAGTCGAAGAGTTCGCCGTACTGGGCATCGGTCGTGTCCTCGTTTACACGAGGCCAGGAGGTGGTGGCCATGAGGAGGTCCTTTCGGGCATGCGAAAGGGCCGCCCGCGCCGGAGATGGCAGGGACGGCCCTCAAGGGACGGGAGGATCAGTGCGGGACGGTGGCGAACCACTGCCCGGTGCCCGCCGCAATGCCGCTCGCGCCGGTCCAGTTGGAGACGCGGATGGACGCCCCCGTGGTGGTGACGGACGCGACGTATAGGAACATCGGCCCGTTGGTGGCGGACGTGAGCTGGAGCAGGGGCGGGGTGGCGAAGCGGCCCGGGGGGAAGGTGATTTCGGCGGTGGCCCCGGATGGAGCCGCGGGGATGGGACCCCAGGAGAAGGTCCCGGCAGCGGTCGGCGGCAGGGTCGGCAGACCCGAGACGCGAGACGCCGGGATGTCTCCCGTTGTCCGGCTGATGGGCAGGTCTCCCGTCGTCCGGCTGATGGGGAGGTCTCCAGAGACGCGCTCCACGGGGAGGTCGCCGGTGCCGTCAGCGAGCGCGTGGGTGTGCGCGGACGGCGGATAGGTCGCGGGCTTGTTGACGATGTCACCCCACGACGTGGGCGATGCGAGGGGGACCTCGGCGTTACGCTCCAGGGCGGAGACTCGCGAGCTGGTCGCGGCGGAGCGGCGCTGGCTGGCGGCGTCCACGTCGAACGCCCCGGGGTTGCCCAGCGTGGCTACGAAGACGACGGCGGAGCCCTGCACGGAGATGGCAGCCTCGGTCACCTGTGCGGCGACCTCTTGGCCCTCCACCACGACGCTGATACGGTCACCCGTTCGCCAGTCGCGGAGGTACAGCATGGCGTCGGTATCCGTCGGTTCGGCCTCAAGGCCGGTAGTTGAAGCCGCCCCGGCGAGCACCTCCTCATTGCCCTTCTGGGTCAGCTCAGCCTCGTCGTCTGTCTGGCGCTGATCGATGAAGCGCTCGACGCGGCGACCCCAGCGCTCCTCAGCGCCGGAGGCGTCGGGGCTGGTGCAGGCGATGAGCTGGCGCTCGGTCCCGACGCCCTGGCCCGCGACCAGAGCCAGGGTGGTGGTCGGAGCGCCATAGCCGTAGGTCACCGACTTGAGGAGCTGATTGGCCATGTCCATGCGGATGGTCTTGGTGCGGTCCGCCGGTTCCGTGATGACTAGCTCCAGCACCGTGCCCGTCTGGAGGACGTCGAAGTTGACGCCGCCCGCGAAGCCGATTTCCTGGCACAGCTCCAGGAGGTTCTGGAAGCGGGGCGACTTGGTCAGCGACTTGCCGCGCCCCAGCGAGGTGCCGCGGAGGCGAAGATGGGAGCGGAGTCCGACGATGCGGCCAGGCTGCGCACTCGTCGCCGCGATGTTGTACGCGACGTACTGGCGGATGAGGTCCTCGGCGTTGCCGGTACGGGTGTCGTTCGCTCGAGTCTGGTTCGCCGGGTCGGCGGAGGTCTCAGGGTCGGGGAAGGCGAGCGCATCGGAGAGGAGCACCGCGTCTGAAACGCCGGTGAAGGACCACTTACCGGTCAGGTCGTTTTCGTCGGCCACGTAGGTCGCGGAGGTCATCGGCCCGGAGATGAGCGTCTCGGGAGACTGGCCCGGCGCGGTCACGATGAGGCCCGCGCCTTCCTTGCGGAGATGCTGGGCTGCGGCGTGCTCGACCCATTGCCCGGTCTCCGCGTCCAGGACCGTGTCCGGGAGCGTGAGCTGCCAGGATCCAACGTCGTTGTGCCGGGAGGTGATGTTGAGTCCCGACAGATCCGACTCGGCGAGCTGCGCAACGCGCGTGAGGTCAGCGTCACGGACCTCCACGACAAGGTCGGAGGCGTTCACAGGATGACCTCCTTTCGCGGTCGGAAGAAGCACACGGCGGACGTCTTAGCGGTGGCGTCCTTCATGACCACGCCCAGCTCGTTCGACCCGGGAGGGATGGGGAAGAGGTAGGGGGCTGGACCGAAGAGTTGATAGGCGTTGGAGCCGTTCGCGAAGGTCGCGGTGCGTGCTGCGGTGTCGATGGTGACGACGTCACCCGCGGCGAGCGGGCCGATGGTGAAACGGCGGGTGCCCAGCGCGATGGTGGCCAGCGTGGTGGGGCCGGTCAGCTGCCACACGGGCAGCGCGTCGGCATCGCCGTCGTTCTCGACGTACAGGATGCCCGAGGACGCGGAGCTGGTGAGGTGCATCTGGGCCAGCTTGGGGAGGAAGGTCCCCGTGGACTGGAGGCCCTCGATGACGTAGGGGGTGGCGTCGCGCGCGACCCAGTAGGGGTCCGGAGCGATGCACGCGAGCGGGACCACCTGCGGACCTCCGGCGACAATGCGCTTGAGGTCGTCCCCTCCGCCTTCGTGGACGAAGGGCAGCTCGAACACGACGCCGTCGGGCATGGTCGCCTGGAGCCGAGGGAGCGGGAAGCCGGTGACTCGACGCACGACCCGTGCAAGAGTGGCCAGGTTCTCATCCCGAGCGGCGACCGTGCGGCCCCAGACGTCCACCACGAGCTTGAAGGTGCGGGAGGCGGTCCGCGTAGCGCGAAGCCGCCCCCCGTCGCCGGTGGATGCGGATACCTGCACCTCGCGGCCAACGAAACCCAGCCCGGTCGTCTCGTCGTCCAGGTGGAAGGGCGAGGCGGAGGCACTGGACGTAGCCAGCTCGATCCGCTCGCCGCGCGGCGAGACGATAGCGAACGTGGGATGCATTGCGGGACTCCTTGCAGGGGTTAGGGGATGTGCTTGAGCTGGCGAGAGGCGCGCACAAGCTCCTGAGCGGCGGTGAGTCCCTGACCGCCCACCTGGGTGTAGTTGAGGGTCGTGGAGCTTCCTCCAGCTCGGGCGCTTGCCATCACGCCGTACATGCCGCCCTCGGGGACGGAGGAGGCAATGTCCGCGGTGCCGTTCAGGTGGGCACCGATGGCGAGGTCCGGCATGCCGTCCACGGCGTCGATGGCGGCCTGACCCAGCCCGCGCGCGGATGCGGCCACGCTGGACGTCATTGAGTCGATGCCGTTGCCGAAGCCCTGGCCGACGTAGACGCCCAGCTCTGCGAAGCGCTTTGAGGGGGAGTGGATGCCCAGGATGTCCTTGGCCCACCCCACCGCGCCGTCGAAGAAGCCGGTGATCTTGCTACGGAGCCAGTCGCCCACGTTCGTGATGCCGTTCCACAGGCCCCGGATGAGGTCGCCACCCGCCGAGAAAAGCCAGTCGCCGATGCCGTTGATGGCGGACATGACCTTGCTCTGGATGCCGGAGACGACGGACACGACGTTTCCGACTGCGCCGGTGACTGCGGACACCATGCCGTTCCAGATCTCGGAGAAGAAGGAGCTGATGGCGCTCCAGACGCTCTCCCAGGTGGAACGGATGCCGTTGACCACGCTGGTGATCGTGTTCCGGATGCCGTTGATGATCGGCGTGAGGAAGGACACGATGCCGTTCCAGATCGCGGAGAAGACGGCGCTGACCGCGCTCCAGTAGGTCTCCCACGCCAGGCGGATGGCGGCGACTACGGTCGTGATGGTGTCGCGGATGCCGTTGATGATCGGCGTGACGAAGGCCACGATGGCGTTCCAGATATCCGAGAAGAAGGAGCTGACCGCGGTCCAGATGACCTGCCAGCCCTTGAGGAACGTCTCGAAGGAGGACGTGACGAAGGCCACGATGGCGTCCACGATGGGCGTAACGAAGGCCACGATGGCGTTCCAGGCCGTGGTGACCGCGGTTACGATGCCGTCCCAGACGACCTTGAGCGCGGCGGCCAGGATCAGGAAGATGCCCACCCAGATGTCGATGTAGCCCTTGATGAGGGCGGCGATGAACTCGAAGACCGGCGTGAGGAAGGCCACGATGGCGTCCCAGGTCGCCGTGAAGGCATTTGAGACTCCCGTCCAGAGGCCCACGAAGAAGTCCACAATGGGCGTGAAGATGGCCACGGCGAAGTCCGCGATGGCCGTCCAGACGGTCGTGAAGAAGCTGGAGATGTTCGTCCACAGATCGGTGAAGAACGATGCCAGCGCGCCCCAAACCGTCTTCGCGAAGTTCACGATGTTGGTCCAGGCCTCGGAGAGGAACTTCGTGAAGGCCGCCCAGATCGCCTTGCCGGTCTCGGTCTGGGTGAAGAAGTAGATGAGGCCCGCCACCAGGGCGGCAATGGCCGTGATGATGATCCCGATGGGGTTCGCGGACATGACCACGTTGAAGGCGGCTTGCACGGCGGCAGCGGCCTTGGTGGTTGCGGACCACGCCTTTAGGCCGATGTCGAAGACCTTGGCGCTGTTGCCCGCAAGGAGCATGGCTCCCTGCGTGCCGTAAGTGGCGGCGGTCAGGAGGAGCTGCGCGGCCTTGAACGCCTTGACGCCGACGACAACGCCAGCGATCACGCCGCCCACAGTGGCGAGGGTGCCGACGATGTCCTTGTTGGCCACGCCCCACTGGATGACGGCGGTGACCATGTTGATGATGCCGACGGCCAGATTGGTGACCACGGGCAGCACGGCGACCAGGAGGTTGGTCAGCGTCTCCAGGAGCGGCAGGAGTGACGGCAGGAGGGCCACGAGCGCCGAGGAGAGAGCCTGGCCCAGCGGGATGAGCGCTGCGGTGAGCTGCGGGAGTACCGGCTTGAGCGCGTTGAAGAGGGCGACGCCTGGGGAGAAGGTCGTGACCAGGTCGAAGGCCTTCTTGGCCAGCTCGCCCACCTGGGCGGCGACGGTGGCCCAGTCGATGCCTGCGAGCGCTGCGCCGAACGCTGCGGCGTACGGGGCAAGGTAGGTCCCCAGCCGGTCGGAGAGGTCGGTGAAGACGCCCAGGAGGCCCTTGCTCGACTCCAGGATGGGACCGGCAAAGAGAGCGCCCAGGCGGCCCAGGGAGGCCTTGGCGTTCGCCAGCATCCCCTTAAAGGAGGTCCCCATCTTGACGGCGACACCCTCGACGGCGGGGCCGAGTCCGTTGAAGAACATGTCCGCCGTGACCTGGCCGGTCTCGATCATCTTGCGAAGCTCGGAGTTGTTCACGCCGATGCTCTCGCCGAGGTACTGCCAGATGGGCACGCCCCGGTCGGCAAGCTGGTTCATCTCCTCGGTGGTGACCTTGCCGTTGGCGGCCACCTTGCCGAAGATCGACCCCATTTCGTCCATGGAGGTCCCGGCGAGGGCCGCCGTATTGGAGATGGTCGTGAGGACGCCCTGGAGCTGCTCACCGGGCTGGATGCCCGCTGCCAGGAGGCCGACGGCGGACGACACGGCCGAGTCCAGTCCGAAGGCCGTACCCTTCACGGATGCCAGCGCGTTCTCGGTGATCGCGCGCGACTGGTCCGTGGTGTAGTTCAGGGCCGTGAGCTTGGTCCGGGCCTCGTCCAGCTTGAGCGCGCGCGAGAAGCCGCCATGGACGGCCAGGCCGAGGATGCCGCCGCCGATGGCCGCGATGGAGCCCAGGACGAACGTGGTGGCGAAGCCGAAGGCCTTGGAGACGCCGTCGGCGAGGGCGGATCCACCCGTCTTCCCCGCGGAGTCCAGGGCCGGGGTGACCTCCTTGGTGAGGTTGCGCCCGAAGTCCTTGGCGGACGGGATGATGTTGAGCGTGGCGTATCCGACGTTCGCGGACATGGAGCCTCCTAGGGGGACAGGCGTGCCCGCTGGGCCTCCAGACGCTCACGGAGCTTCTGGTAGCGCTCGGCTCGGGTCTCGGCCTCGGGGCGGTTCGGGTGGGGCTTGCCGGTGAAGGCGTGGAAGAGGTCCATGAGGAGGAACTCGGCCACGCCGTATCCGAAGGCGCTCTTGGGGAGGCCGGAGCGCATGAGTGCCGCCTCTGGCGGGAGCTGCTCGACCAGGACTGAGAGGCGGCGTAGGGACAGCTCGCCCGTCCACAGCCCCGACAGCGGGACGCCGTAGAAGCGCTGGAGGTCGGCTTCTACGGCGTCACGTCGGTATCGGAGATGGGCGGCGAGCTGGGTCAGTTTCCCGCGATGCCCTGGGCCTTCTGCAGAGCGGCCATGAAGCCCTGGATGTCGGCCACGGCGTTGTGGCTCTGGCGGAACTTGGAGTAGCCGTCCTCGGCGAGGACCTCGCGGAGCAGGGTCAGGACCTTGCCATCCTCGAAGGCCTCCAGAGCGTCCAGCGTCCAGTCGTTCGTCGGGGTGACGGCGTAGGTCTCGCCGTCGTAGCTGAACTCGATGAGGGCGTGGACTGCCTCGGCGGCGATGGGGTTAGCGGTCTTGCGTGCGGCCATGATGTGTAAACGCTCCTTAGCGCGGGTGGGGAGGGAAGGGTGTGGAGGGGGGCGCGGGTGGGCACAGCGAAGAGGGCAGAGACCCCGCGCGGATCTCTGCCCTCTTGGAGGGGTGGTTACGCGATGCGCTTCCAGGTCACGGTGCCGTCGGTGACGGTCGCGTTGATCGCCGGAGCCGCCGGAGCCGAAGCTGCCGACGTGCCCGCCGTGGTGGCCTGGAGGATCGCGCCGCCCGAGAGCGCAACCGTCGCGTTCAGGGCGTAGGCCGTGGTCGCCTTCCAGGCGGGCGTGACGGTGCCCTCCGGGTCGGTCTCGATGTCGGTGTAGAGCACGCCGTCCGCGTCCGGGAAGATGACCACGGTGATGTCGTAGACGGTCGGCTCGGTCTCGGACTCCTTGATTTCCGCGACCTCCTGGACCTCGGCGGCCTGGACGATGCGGCGCTTGACGCGCGAGCCGTCGCGGGTCTCGAAGCCGATGGAGAAGCGGTCGCCCGCGGAGGGGACCTTGACCGTGCTACGCCGGGTGCCGTTCAGCGACGTGCGGACGCTGCCCGGGTTGACCAGGCCGAAGGTCGTTCGGTTGTCCTCCAGCGCGACGAAGCGGATGGTGCGCTTGTGCTTGGACTTGCTGCGGCGCACGAGCACGCCGCCCCAGGCGAACCGCTCGGAGGTCTCGTCCTCGCGCTTCTCGGTGAAGCCCTCCTCGCCGTCCAGGAGGCCGACGATGTCCCAGCCTGCGGGCCAGGGGGAGACCAGGTCGGTGGGGCCGGCGATTGCCGGAGTGCGGGAAATGAAGACGTCTGCACCGGCCCACTGGGCGGTGTTGTTGGAGTTTCCAGCCATTGGCTAGTCCTTTCGGAGGAGGTGGTGCGGACGAAGCCGCGCAGAGAGGGTGAGAAGGGCGATGGGCTCGCCGGTCCCGGTGCCCGTGCCCTGGGTCATCTCGAAGTCCGCGCCGGGTGTAGGGCCGGAGAGCGAACGGAAGCCCAGGAGGTCGGAGGTCGTGACCTCGGCAAGCAGGGCGGCCTCCACGTCGGCGGCGAGAGCCATTGCGGCTCCCTCGTCCTTGGCGAAGATGGTGAGGCGGATGTCCGCCTCGGCGGAGACCCTGGACGTCCGGTAGGCCGAGTCGGAACGGACGCGGATGTGGGGGCGGGACAGCGGGACGCCGGTGGCGGTCTCGGGCCGGGACATGGACACGGAAGCGTCCAGGCCGTAGGCGGGGAGGACAGCACGGAGGGCGTCCCGCGTGGCTCGCTGCGGGTCCGGGAAGCGGATGGCGGTTGACGTCATGCGCGGACCTTGGGACGAAGGCCCACGTCCCGCGCGGCCTTGCGGAGGTAGCCGTGGGCGGCCTCAAGGCCGACACCACCCGGGTGCGCGATCGTTACGCCCTCCTGCTGGCGGTCATGGGACATGTGCTGGTCGCGTGTGATCGGGGCGATGCCGTCGTGCGCCTTGACTCGGCCTGCCAGGCGGCCCGCCATGGTGTCGGCGTAGGCGGCGGTTTCGGCGCGGACTCCGGGGCTGTTCAGGACTTGCCGGATGCCGTCGGGGGCCAGGGTGATCTTGAAGTTGCTCAGGGGCGCACCTCATTTCGAGTCATATGGACGGCGGTAAGGACGCCGGACGCGAGGGAGTCGCGGGTCACGGGGTCAGAGACGGCGCGCCATGCGCGGCCATCGCGGTCCAGGACCAGGAACGTCCCGGCGAGGTCGGTGAAGCGCCGGAGGATGAGCAGGGCGGCGTCGTGCTCGCCCAGGTGGACACCCTCGACTTCCTGGACAGTCAGGGACGGCTTGGCCAGTCGGGCGCGGGGGAGCGGGACAGCGGTGGACAGGTCGAAGGTCCAGGTGCCGGTCGGCTCGCCGTAGGAGTCGGTGCCGAGTGTCCCGCGGACGATGCGGAGGCGGTCCGCGCGGGCGCGAGTGGTGGACAGCACTACGGCTCCACGTCCAGCCAGGGGACGCTACGGCTGCCGTCCACGGACACGTAGACCGTCGCGCGCTCGGCAGGGATGCCGTAGGCGCTCGGGGTGCGGATGCTGCCGACGTAGCCGCCAGCGCGGCCCGTGGCGGCCTTTCGGATGATGCCCAGCTCGCGGGCGGTCAGGTAGGCCCCGGAGGTGTCCGTGAGGCCCACGGTGTGCTCGCCCAGAGTCTCCTGGGCGATGCCGCGGGGGTTCTCGTAGGCGCGACGTGCAGCGCTGCGGATGACCACGTGGATGACGGCAGGGGCGGCGACTGCCCAGCGGTCTGCGAGGGCCGCGGAGACCTCGGCGAGGGCGAGGGCGGTTGCGTCGTCCAGGGCGGCCTGGAGGCGGGCGCGGTTGCCGTCCTCGTCCAGGTCGATGTCCTCCAGCCCCATACGGAGCGCGAGGTCCTCCAGCGAGGGAGGGAGAGGTGCGGGCATGCGAGGCTCCAGAGGGTCGGTTGGCGGGCACGGGAAAGGGGGCCTCCCTGTGATGGGAAGCCCCCTTGCTCAGGCCGTCGCTTACGGAGCCGCGGTCACGTCCGGGACGTGAACGATGCCGCCGTTCTCCAGCTCGGTGAAGGTGACGGCGCGGGTCGTCTTGTTGACGTTCCGCTTGAAGGTGGGCAGGAAGCCCACGCCCACGAAGGTGGCGAGGATGGAGCGGTCCACGGTCTTCATGGCGTCGTAGTCGCGGAGGTAGCGGAGGTTATAGCCGCCCTCGGTGACCGACGTTCCGAAGCTCGCGCCCTGCGGCACGGCGGGAGCGCGGGTCACGAGCGTGACGGCGTCGCGGTGGAGGGCGATGACCTCCTTCTCCGCCAGGCGCGTGTGCTCCACGATGGTGAAGCCCGCGACCTTGCCCACGTTGCCCTCACGGAGCGCCGCGGTGCTGCCGGACTGCGAAGCGTCCTGGATGACCTTGGCCGCGAGCAGGTCCATGTAGACCTGCGTACCGACGGCCATGTTGAGGCCCTCCAGCGGCACGCCGTTGTCGCGGAGCTTCTTCCGGATAGCCAGGAAGTACTTGACCGGGTCGCTGGCGCTGTACGCCGGGAGGCCCGTGGCCTTGGGCACGCTCAGGAGCTTGGTGGCGACGCGGTCCTCGATGTCCTCGGCGATGCCGCGGGCCTGCGGGCGGAGCACCTGGCCTGCGAAGTCCTGGAGGTTCAGGTTCAGGTCGGCCTCGGACAGCGGGACGGCGCTGTACACCATCTTCTTGTCCAGGTTCAGGGTCGTCCCCGTCTCCACGATGGCGTCGAGCTCGATGTTGCTGGTGACGTCATCGATGTTGCGCTCGCGCGGCAGGAGCACCGTCGGGTACTTGATCTTGATCGGGCGTCCCGCCGTGCCCGGGGCCAGGAACTCGTCCTGGTAGTTGTGCGACACCAGGGCCGACAGGTAGCCGTCCTGCTGCACGAGCTTTGCGGCGACCGTCGCGACCTGCGCGGCGTCGTAGTCGAAGGTGTGACCGGTGGAAGTGGCCATGGAGGTGTCCTTTCAGGACGAAGGGATGGAGGGGAGGAGGTGCTTTAGCGGACGGCCTCGGCGATGGCCGAGAGGTCCAGCTCGTCGGGGTCGTCGCCGCCCTGACCGGGGGTGAGCTTGGGCCGGGGCCGGGTCGTCGTGGACTCGGGGGCCGGGTCGTCCTCCGCGGCGGGGGTGACTGCGCCCATGGCCGTCTTGAGGGCCGTGACCTGCTCGGCGATGGCCTCGGGGGTCTCGCCGGAGATGAAGCCGTGCAGCGCCTTGTCCAGGCCCAGCTCGTTGAGCTGCGCCGTGCGGGCAAGCGCGGTCTTCTCGGCGGTCAGCTCGGCGAACTCCTTGCGGAGCTTCTCCAGCTCGGACAGCTCGGCGTCGGCCTTGTCCTGCTCGGCCTTCTCGAAGGCGGCCAGCTTGGTCTTGGCGGCCTTCTCGGCTTCCCGGGCAGAGGTCAGCGCGCGATACGCGGTCTCCGGGTCGAAGTTGTCGCCCCACGGGTGGGTCTGCTCGGCTGCCGCCTTGGGCTGCTCTGCGGGATCCGTCTCGTCGGCGGGGTTCTGGGCGTCGGGCATGGGGGTTGCGTCTCCTTGGACGGTGGGATGCCCAGGGCCTTGCCTGGGCATGAGAAAGGCCCCGCGGCGGGTGCCGTAGGGCCTGATTGGGGGTGTGGTTACGCGGCTAGACCGAGCTGCTCGGCGCGCGCCTTGCGGCGTCGGGCGTTCTGCTTGTCGTTGGCGCGTAGGCGCATGAGGGTGCGGAAGGACTCCTCGCCCTCGCGCGCGAAGTAGCGCTCAGGGACCGCGAGGCCCTGCTGCTCGAAGTAGGCGCGCATGGCAGCGCGCGTGTCGGCGTCCCAGGCGTCGCGGTAGCGGCGCGCCTCGGGGCTCCATCCGTTGTCGCCGGGCGTGACGGGACGGGCGTTGCAGCCACACTTGTCATGCGCGGCGAAGTGCGCCGAGATGGCCGAGTAGACCGGCCCGCGGCTGATGAGCATGGAGCAGAAGGCGCATGGGTTCCCGTCGCCGACACGCGCCCGGCGGCCTAGCTGAGGGTCGCGCCGTGTGGACTCGATGACGCGGGCGCGGGAGGCGTTGATGATCTGCCGCTTGGCGGATCCCAGCATGGCCTCCTTGGCCAGCGCGAGGTCCTCGGCGTTGTCCGTGGTAGCGGAAGCTCGGGCCAGGGCCTTGCTCGACGCTGCGGACAGGGACGCCTCGATGCGGCCAGCGGGCAGGGCCTCGACGGGGACTAGCACCGGAGCGTCTAGTCCTGCCAGATCCTTGATGGCGCGCATGTAGGTGTCGGCGACTCGGTCGGACTGGATCCGGCCTGCGCCGATGTAGATGGCCGCGCGTGCTCGGAAGCGGAGGAAGGACCCTGGGATGTCGGCGGGGTCAATCGTCTCGTCCCAGAGGCGAGCGAGCGCCGCCTGAACGGTGCCCGCGTGCGCTACCTGGGAGCGCATGTGTGCGTTAGCGAGGGCCTCATAGTCGGGTGCGGCCATGAGGCCCTCCTAACGGTCAGGGGGTCGGGACGGGGACCTGCTCGGGGACAGGGGCGGGCACGGGCGGCGGCGTGGCGGTCTGTCGGCGGATTTCCTCGGTGAGGGCGTCCAGCGGATCGACCGCGGCCAGCTCCTTCCACCGCTGGATGTCCTGCTCGGTGATCCCGGGGACCTTCTCCCAGAGCGCCTCAGCCGGGACCTTGAGCATCTGGGTCATCTTGCCCAGGGCGTCCACGGTGGCGGCCAGGTTGGTGCCGTCAGCATCGCGCCAGCGGACCTGTGCATCCTCGGAGGGCTCGGGGTCGCCGTTGGCGCGTGCGGCGAGGCGGAAGACCTGCTCCCAGCTCTCGCCGAAGATGGTCTCCAGCTCGGAGCGCTTGCGCCGCGTGCTGTGCTGCATGTTCAGAAGGGCCTCGCCGGACACGTTGACCAGGTCGCCCATCATGACGTTGGGGGACATCTGGCCGATGGCCGCAAGGGTCTTCACGGCGGCCTCGTAGGCGGTGTGGTGCCCGGAGAGTTCGGTCTGTGCGAAGTCGCCGAACTTGGCCTCGGGGGAGTCGCTGATCCATAGCCGGTTCACGGCGGCGTCGAAGGTCTCGACCGGCTGCCCGAACGTCGGGGAGTCGGGGTCCTCGTCCACCGGGATGGCAAGGCCGGTCGCCCACCGCTGCCGGAAGGAGGCGTACTGGATGGCGATGAGCGTGGCGAAGCTCACCTCGTTTACACGGTCCTGGAGGGGGATCAGCGGCGCGATGAGGCCCTTGGCCTGCCCGTCCAGGCGGTCGCGGAAGCGGACCCACGGGACATGTCCCAGGCCGTGCGACTCGTTGCTGACCAGGCGGTAGCGGCCCTCGCCAGAGCGCTCGAAGGTGGCGACCTCGTCGCCCTGGTAGACCTCGAAGAGGCGGCCCTTGCCGTCCTTCGTCTTGCCGAGACGGCGGACGGCCAGCTCGGGCCACTCGTCGTCATCGTCCAGATACCAGGCCATGGACCGGAGCGGGGAGAGGGGCTTGATGACCGGGCCGTTGTCGCCGGGGAGCACCAGGACGTAGCTCGCGCCGTGCTCCAGTGCGCCGCGGATGGCGATGGACTGGCGGGCGTCCAGGCCGTTGCGCTGCCAGTGCTTCCAGGCCTTCTCGTCCTGGTCGTTCCGGGGCGTCCGGTAGCCCTCCACGAACAGGTCTCGAGCGAAGGTCTCGGAGACCAGGGGGAGCCAGTTGGTGACGGCGCGCTTGGCGAGGTGGCGGAACTCGGCCTTGGCCCCGCGGGGCATGTAGGCGTCGTCGTGGTCGCCTTCCAGGTAGCGCTTGACGCGGCCCAGGCGGTCGCCGGGGCGAAGGTCGCGATGGAGCTTGTTGTCCAGCTCCTCAGCGAGCTTGGTGGTGATGGCCATGCAGCCGCCTTTCAGGAGGGACAGGGAAGCCCTCGCTGTCACATGGCCTCTGGGAGGGCTTACGGGTATGGCAGCGAGGGCGTCAGGTGAGCGGGGAGGCTAGAAGCCGATGAGCGTTCCGACGCGCTTACGGCGGCGGTTGAGGATGCCGTCCGCGAGGACGCGGGAGCGGGCCAGACGGGCGAGCACGAGGGCAGCGAGGGCGTCCACCTTCTTGGGCGACTCGCGGGTCTCCTTGCCGAAGTAGACGCCCCACCGGTTGATGCGGCGGCGTCCGTTCAGGACATGGCGGGTGAGGATTTCGTGCCCCTGGAGACCGGCGCTGGATCCCGCGAGAAGCTCGTGGGCGGTCCAGGGCAGCTCATGGTCGGTGATGGAGCGGTGCAGCGCCTCTACGGCGCGCGTGGTGTCCATCTGGTGGCCTCGCATGTCCCAGCCGATGGCGTGGCGCGTGGTGGCCTTGACCAGGAGGCGCTCGGCGTACTCGTCGCGCCAGGCGTCCACGTCTGTCTCCCAGTAGGCAACGTCGCTGAACATGGCGACGACATCCAGGTGGGAGAAGGCGAAGGCGACGGCCTCTCGGACGTCCTCCTTGGGGACTGCCCAGCCGACGCCGGTTGGCCCCTCGGGCTTCTCCCAGATGGCCAGGAGGAAGGGCGCGCCGTCGGATACGCGGACGGCCACAAGGGCCGTGGAGTCGTCGGTCAGCGAGCCGTCGAAGCCCAGGGTGACCGTGTCGCCGGACTGATAGCCGGTCGGCTTGTTCGGGTCCCCGAGCTTGAGCTGCGGCGTGGTGTCGCTGCGGTTGGCGTGCCACTCATCCGGGGCAATCCAGGAGTCTGCGGCGGCGACGATTTGGTTGAGGTAGAAGCGGCGGGCCTCTTCCGGGGGCGTGTCGGGATCGTAGACCTCCGCCAGGATGCGGTCCAGGTCCACCCAGACGGCATCCCCGTAGGCGCACCGGAGGCCGTGGAGGACGGCGTCCTGGTCTGCCAGGTCGATGTCTCCGGGAGCCTCGCGGGAGTCGTACATGATGCCGTTGTCTCCGGCGACCGTGCGGCCCTCTCGGATCGCGAGCCAGGCGAGATAGGAGCGTTCGGCGACGGAGTCCTGCCCCGGCGCGTGTGCGTTCGTCGTCTCGATGGCGCGCCCGTTCACCTTCGCGAGGTTGCGCCGGAGGACGCGGGCGAGCTTGGCCCCTCCGTTGGACTCGGTCCAATGGTGGGTCTCGTCCATGATCGTGAACGTGGGGCGCGCGCCCTCCTGGGTGGCGGCGTTGGCCGTGACGGGCACGATCTTGCCGCCCGTCGGCAGGAGGATGCGGGTCATGCCGATGGAGTGCTCGTCCAGACCGAAGTCCTCGAAGAAGTCCGTACCCTCCGCCATGGCGCGGATGGCGGCCATGGTGTTCTCGGTCTGGGTGGCCGAGACGCCCGCGATCACAATCCACGGCATCGGGTGGGGGACCGCGACGGGGCGACCGAAGGCGTCCCAGCCGCCGAAGCGCACGGGGCCGGTCAGCTCGGTGAGCGCGAGCGCGCCGAGGAACGGGCTCTTGCCCCATCCCTTGGCACGCCGGAGGATGGCGCGCCGGTGGATGAAGCGGCCCTCCTTGTCGATGGCGTAGAACCACATCACGAAGTTGAGTTGCTCGATGGTGAGCTGGAAGGGCTCGCCCGCGGCGTCGCCGTCGGGCTGGAGCAGGTAGCGCTCGATGTGCTCGACCACGGCCACACCGAGGGTCGGGATGGCGGGGGAGCCGTCGGCCTTGAAGGGGAACTCCTCGACCGACGTAACGGCGGGGCTTCTGGGGTCCATGGAGGTCCTCTCGTCGTTGAGAGGGCCGGGGTCAGAAGGGTGGCGTGTCCTCTACAGGAGCAGGGGCGGGCGCGGCAGGGCGGCGCATGCGGTCAGCCAGGCCGCCAGCGGCGGAGATTGGCGTGACCGGGGCGAGCGGCTCGACCGGGGAGGGCTGCACGATGGTGAGCTTGGCGCGGAGGCGGTCCACGACGGTCGCGCCGAGACGCTCCTCGATCAGGCGAAGCTCGGAGATGGCGGCGGCGGAGGCGCGGACGGCGGTCATCGTGTCCTCCTGGAGGCGCACGGCGCGCTTGAGCGTCTGCCAGTCGGTGGGCTGGAAGATCGACGCCTGCGGCGCCCGTCGCCAGGTCTCCCACCACTCGACGGTCGCGGGGTGCGGCGTGGGGATGATGTCGAAGGGGAACGCAGGGCCGCGAAGCTCCCCGTCATCGATCAGGGCGACGCTGCCACCCTGGCGGCGCTTGGTGTCTCGCTCGCGCTGGTGGGCGATCTGAGGGACAGGTCCGGGCATGGCAGCACCTCCTTGGGCGTGTAAACAGGGACTAGCGCCGGGAGGCGATCCAGTCCAGGACGGGCGTATCGTTCTTGCTCAGGTTGCACTCGGCGCACGCCGGGACAAGGTTGTGGGGGTCGTCGGCACCGCCCAGGGCACGGGGGATGACGTGGTCAACGTGCTCCCAGGGGTGGTCACAGTAGATGCATGCCCACAGCTCGCGCTCCTCCCAGGATGGGAGGGCGGCGCGGATCAGGCGGGCGGTGTTGCCGCGCTTGGCGTCACAGGGCTTGCACGTGTGGCGTAGGCCGTCCGGCTCCATGGCGCGGTCGCCGAAGTCGGAGAGCGGCAGACGCGCCTTGCACTCCTGGCAGCGCTTGAGGTTGTCTGGGCGGAGCCGCGCGCGGGCGGCGAGGATGGCGGCCTCGGAGCGTGCGGAGTTGGTCGCACGGGTGGCGGCGTTGTGCGCATTGTGCAGCTCGCGGTTCACGCTGTTCCAGCTCGTCCCGGCTGCGGCCCGTCTGCGCTGGTACTCGCGCATGTATGCCGTTTGAGCGGCGCGGCAAAGGGCGCACCGGCAGCCGTGGCGGTACGTGCCGCGTAGCCCATGGGTACGCTCAGCCATAGGGAGTCCTTTAGGGAGTGGGTAGTTGTTCTGGGGAAGCTCACAGCGTGTAAACCCTGGGACTTGCGCGCACCGCGAGAAGCTATGGCGCTCCGGGGGCCTGAGTGGGGGCGGGGAGGGAGTCACCCCCCCGGGGCGGTAGTTGTCAAGCCGACACGCCGATAACTTTTCTGCGCCGGAACACGCCGGGGAGCCGTGGCCGAACTACCGTCGAAATGCGGGATGCGGCTCGGGCTCGCGAGCTTGCTTGAGCTTTGGGCGCTGCGCTTCGTGGCCCTCGGCGCTGGACTTCTGGGCGTGGTGCCAGCGGCACAGCGATTGCAGGTTGTCCTCGTCGTGGTTGCTGCCGCGCTCGATGTGGTCAACCTGGTTTGCAGGATGTCCGCACAGGCGGCCCTGGCTGTCGCGCGCCTGGCATCTGTAGCCATCACGGCGAAGCACGCGGATGCGCCGGGTCTGCCAGTCGTAGGGCAGCTCCTCCTTGCGGGTGCTCGTGTCCCAGGCCATGGCATCTCCTCGTGGGTACGACAAAGCCCCCATGCCCGGGTGGTGAGCGCGGGATGGGGGCGGCCCTCGTGGAGATGGGGGTGGCTCTCGAACACGAGGGGTGGGGTGGAAGTTGGAGGCCCCGGCCCTGGGAGCTGATGACTCGACCGGGGGCGGGGCCTATTGGCAACGGGGGCGCTCTGCCATGCTGAGCTACCTCTCGGCGCTTGGGTCCGAGAGGGCCGGATTTGAACCGGCGACCTCCCCCTACGTGCATCTGCCAGGACTTGAACCTGGGACCTTCCGCTTAAGAGGCGGCAGCTCTAACCGACTGAGCTACAGATGCAGATGCCGCGAGGGGAGGCCGGTGAAGGACCGCAAGTCTCGCGGCGTGGCTGGCCAGGCTGGGATCGAACCAACGCGCGCCCGATTAACAATCGGGTGCTCTGCCTGCTGAGCTACTGGCCAAAGGTGCGGGAGAAGGTCCCGCGCTGGGCCGCTATCCGTATCAGCGCGCCCAGTCGGCGGGATCGAAGGATTTCTCCCTCACATATAAGTGGGCCTGGCTGCCCAGAGCGCTCAGAGGATGACGACGCGGACCCAGCCATCGCGATCCATGGCGAGCCTGTAGGCGATCACCACGGCGACGCCGTCGGAGTCCACCGCGAAGAGACGGAACGTCGGGGCCATCACGCGCCGCCTTCCCGGGTCTCGGGAAGCGCCGCGAGGTCGGCCAGCTCGGCCTCCAGCTCCTCCGGAGAGGGCAGCACCGGGAGAAGCGCCGCGACGGCCACGAGCTGGCGACCGATGGCCCCGACGGCGGCGTGGACGCTCAGGCCCTCGCCACGGGCGGCGTTCAGGGAGCGCGCCGTGACGATGCGGGCGAAGTAGTCCGCGGGCGTCTCCTTGGTCGGGTCGCACGGGTCGCTCTGCATGGCAGACAGCGCCTTGTCCAGCGGGCTGGAGGCGAGGGAGCCAGGCTGCGGCGGTTCGGGGCGCTCGGCCAGTGCGCTCACGCGGTGACCGCCTCGATGATGTTCTCCGGCTGGCCCTCGAAGAACCGGGCCGCCTCGTAGATGGTCGGCTCGCCCGCGCGCTGGCGGGTAGTGACGTAGTGCGTCGTGGAGACCTTCACGCGGCGGTCGCGGCCGCTGCGGTCGTTGCGGAGGAAAGCCTGGCCCAGCGGGAAGTCCTTGAAGACGTCCAGCGCAGTGCGCGGCGGCGCGGCGACCGGCTCCAGGCGGTCGATGAGCTGGCGGGCCTGCTCAGCGGTGAGGAAGACCCCGCTGGTGCTGGTGACCAGGAAGGCGGCCCCGTTGTCGGGCTCGGTGGCGCGCTCGATGCGGAGCGTGTCTCCGTCCTTGTCGGTCAGGATCAGGCGGTTGAGGCGGTCGGTCATGGTGTTTCCTCTCGTTGGTGTCGAGGAGGAGTGCGCCTGGGGCCGGTGGGCTGCCCAGAAACGGCGAAAGGCCCCCAGCGCCGGAGATGGAGCTGGGGGCCTCGGGGGAGTCGCTACTTGCCCAGGTCGGCGCGGACGGTCATCCTGGTGACGCCCGCGTGCTGGGCTATGGCGACCTCGGACAGCCCCGCGGAGGCTGCCTTGTTGATGGCGACGCGCTGAGCGACGCGAGCCTGCCGGAGTGCGGCCTTGAGCTTGGCCACGGTCTCGCCGGTGGACTCCAGCTCGGCGATGGCCTCGGCGACTGCGTCGGTCATGCGCTGGCCTCCTGGACCTTGCGCCCGTCCTTGAAGCCGTCGCTGTAGCCCATCCGGTAGGCGGCCTCGATAGCGTCGGCCATGTCATCCAGAAGCGATGCCGACACCTCCACGCTTTCCTCGTGGCGCTCGGCCCCCTCGCCCTCCATGAAGTAGAGGGCGTAGATGGTGTCGCCGTTCTGCGGGTTGTCGCGCCACCGATCGGCGAAGGCTCGGGCGCGAGCGGCGAGGTCCTGGGGGCTGGTCATGTCTACCACCATACAGGTCAGCCCTTCACGCACAGGATGGTCTGGAGTCGCGCCACCGGCTGGACTAGGTCCTTCTGGGCGGCGATGACGGAGTCCAGGTCCTTGTAGGCCAGCGAAATCTCGTCCACCACGCCCTCGTCGGTGCGCGCCTCGATGCCCTGCATGGTGCGGGCCACGTCGGCGGCGGTATACGTCTTCCGGGCCTTGGTCCGGGACATCTTCCGTCCAGCCCCGTGGGAGGCGCTGTAGAAGCTCTGCGGGTTGCCCAGGCCGCGGACGATGTAGGAGCCGGTGGCCATGCTGCCCGGGATCAGCGCCAGCTCGCCGGAGCGCGCGGAGATGGCCCCCTTACGGGTCACGATCATGGGCTTGCCGTCGATGACCTCCTCAGAGACGTAGTTGTGGTGGCAGTTGATTTCGTCGGCGAACGAGACGCCCGCCTTGCCGTCCAGCCCGATGGCCCGCTCGAAGTGGTCGCTCAGCTCACGCTTGACCAGGGCCATCATGATCGTGCGCGAGTGCATGGCGTACTCCTGCGCCCAGCGGAGGTCATGCAGGTAGGCGTCCATCTCCGGCGTGCCCTTGTAGAACAGGGACAGCTCGCGGAGGTGGTCGGGAAGGTCGGCGTTCGCCGGGAGGCTGCGGGCCACCTCCATGTGGCGCTGGGCGAGCTGGTTTCCGATGCCACGGCTGCCGGAGTGCAGCGTGATCCAGATGGCGTCCTCGTCGTCCTTGGTCAGCTCGATGAAGTGGTTCCCGTTGCCCAGGGTGCCCAGGGAGGCGGCGGCGCGGCCCTCCATCTCGGAGACCGGCGCGTGCAGGTCCTTGAAGCGGCCCATGAGGCCGTAGGCCGCCGTGGCGAAGCGGGTGGGCAGGTTCTCGCGGGAGTCGCGCTGAGGGCTGTGCGCCGCGAAGCCGACGGGCACGACGGCCTCGAAGCGCGAGCGGAGCTTGGCCAGGTCGGTGGCGGTCAGGTCCTCCAGGTGCAGCGAGGTCTTGACGGCGTTTACACCGCATCCGATGTCCACGCCGACGGCAGCGGGGGCGAGGGCCTGCTCCATGGCGATGACGGAGCCGACGGTGGCCCCCTTGCCGAAGTGGACATCGGGCATCACTCGGAGCCCGTGGAGGCCCGGGAGCTGCGAGACGTCGCGGAGCTGCTGGAGCGCGGCGTGCTCGATGGTGGACTCATCGGCCCAGGCGAGCACGGGCGCGGCGGTGGAGGAGAGGGTGACGGGGAAATTGGTCATGCGGGGGTCCTTTCGGTGGTGGGAGATGCGCACAGGTGGCAAGCGGGGCGTCCGGTGGTGGCTTGCTCCAGGCGGCAGGCCAGGCACTCGCTCATGCCTTGGCCCAGCCGTCCAGGATCGAGATGATGGCCTCCTGCGGTGCGGGGGCAAGGCCCCAGGCGTCTACGCCGACGTGGATACCGCGGGAGGGGCGCAGGGCGCGCTCCCAGGCCTCGTCTACGTGCTCACGCTCGGGCTGGTGGGTGTGGCCGTGGAGGAGCGGGAGGCCCAGGTCCGGGAGCCGCCACTGGTCATGACGGCTCGCCTCGGCCCCGCCGCGGTGCGGCCCCTCGCCGTAGGAGGCGTAGGGGAAGTGCGACAGGGCCACCTCGTGGCCGCCGATGCGACGCCGGAGGAAGGGCGCGACGGTGTCGAAGACCTCCAGGTAGGCGGGCATCCAGCGGGCGAAGCTGCGCCGGTGCATCGGGTGGACCGGGTCGTGGTTGCCCGCGATCAGGTGCTTGCGGCCCGGGAGAAGACGGAGGAGGTCTAGGGCTGCCTCCACGCGGGCCGTGGCGCTCGTGCCGGTCACGTCGCCCAGGACATAGACGGTGTCCTGGGGCTGGACGGTGAGCCGCCAGCGCATGGCCAGCGCGGCGTCGTGGCCGTGGGTCTCCTCGAAGCCGCGGAGGCGGGCGACCTTGTCGTGGCCCAGGTGGAGGTCGGAGGTGTAGAAGGTCTGGGGCTGGCGGCGGGTCATGCGATAGCCCTTCGGAGGTAGCGCGCGGCGGACTGATGGCTGGCGGCGAGCGAGTGGGCACCGTAGGTGGTGTAGGCCCGGGCGAGCTGCTCGTGCTCTGTCGCGAGCTGGTCCACCTGTGCGAGCTTGGCCAGCGCCGCGTCCCGCTCCTCGCGGAGGGTGTCGCGCTCGACCAGGACGGGCAGGAGGACGGCTCGGAGGCCAGCCTTCACGCGGGACCCGGCGCGGCCCTGGGCGTCGGCCTGGTGCCAGGTCTCGCGGAAGGTCTCGACGGCGGCGGCGAGCTGCTGGCCGCGGGCGCGCTGTGCGGCGACCTTGGCGGCATGCTCGTAGGGGTAGATGTTGGTGCTCATGCGATGGCCTCTCGGAGTTGGGTGGTGATACGGACAAGGAAGCCCGCGGCGGAGTATGCGCCCTGTTCGCGGTAGCGGTCCCGCTGGAGGCCCCAGCGCTCGGCGAGCTGCTCGACGGCGGAGAGCTGGGCGGCCAGTGCGTCGCGCTCGGCGGTCAGCGCCTCCCAGCGGGCGTCCTCCAGCGGGTCGGCGGTGCTGGGGGTCAGGCGGGCTAGGAGGTCGTCGGCCAGCTCGTCGCGGTGCCTCTGCACGCGGGCCTCGTAGTGGTAGACACGTCGGGCGGCTTTCTCCGGGTCGTGCTTCCAGCGCATCTCCCGGCTGTGCCCTCGGCTCATGTCGCGGACGTACCCGGCTCGGCAGCGCTCCAGTCGCTCCTGATCCCAGCGGAGATAGTGGAGGAGCTGCTCCCGACGGGGCAGGTCGCCGAACGTGAGGACGGCGGGGCGGGCAGGAGCGGCGGTGGTCATGCTGCGGTCCTTTCGGAGAAGACCTGGCGGGCGGTGGCGAGGGCCTGGCCCTGCGCGTTCATGCCGTCGCCGAAGTGCAGGCGGAAGAGGGATCCGGGCTCCATCGGGTCGCGGAGCGCCGGACGCGGGGCGAAGGCGACGCGCGAGCGCGGCTCCTCCAGGCGGTCGTCGTCGGCGTCGCGGTGGAGCGGCACGGGGACGGTGGAAGTGTGGGTCGGGAAGGGGATGAGATTGTACACGAAAGGCTCCTTGCGTGGGGTGGGCAGAGTTCAGCGCGACGTCGCGAGATTGGACGGACCGCCGCCGTAGATCACCTGAAAGTGCGCCCCCACTTCCTTGGCTGCCCGCCGCGCTGCGGCTCGGCGCTCCCAGTCGCGGAAGGCAGCCTCGGCGTGGGCCAGGGCGCGGGATGCGGCGTTGAAGTCGGCGCGTGCCTGCCGGAGTGCCTCGGGGGAGGAGGCGCTCCTGGCGCGCTTGAGGTCGCGGGCAGCGCGCCCCTTGGCGTCGTAGGCGCGGTCCATGTTCGCCCGTGCGGCTTCCAGGGTTGCCGTGGCGAAGCGGAGCGCCTCCAGGCGGCCCAGGCCGTAGCGATGGCCGTTCGTGGCCGTGAAGTAGACGACGCCGTTGGCGACCCAGCGGGAGTCTCGGCGTGTGACCTCGGCCACCGTGACGGCCTCGGAGCCGTTCACATAGATGGTCATGCCGGTGGCGAGGTCATAGGCGAGGGTGGGCGCTGCGGAGGTCATGTATAGAAGGATACATCCGGAAGGATCCTTACGCAACTCGGGTGGGCCGAAGCCCCCACATCATGAAATCGGCGTGGGGGCCTCGGGGCGTGCGAGGGACTCGAAGTTGAGCACCTCGCGTGAGATGTCCAGCGCGGGCGACTCTCCTCCGGAGCCGATCAAGCCGCCTCCCGGGAGGCGCATAGCGTAGTCCGTGAGGATGGCGTGGGTATAGGTGATGCCCTCGACTCCGCCGCCTACGTCGGTCAGATGCTCCAGCACGGCGGCCACGGCCTGGTCCAGCTTGGTGAGGAGCGGGGTCAGCACGTAGTTGCTCGGGCCGTGGGTGTGCAAGGGCAGATCCCGGGTCCGGAGGTGGTAGACGTGGTCCCTGGCCGCGTCCTCAACCTGCATGTTGGGCATTACGGGTGCGGCGGGTGTGAGAGGCGGACAACCGCACAAGAAGGTGCTGGGGAGCAGATGGTGGGGGGCCTTTTGGGCATGCTGAGTAGTCCTCCGGTACTGGGGTCGGGTAGGTGTGGGGATATGACGAAGTGACGGATGTTTCGTCATATCTCTATCCAGCCTTGAGAGAGAGAGACCCTAGAAGCCGGATAGGGAAATGACGAAACTTCCGTCACTTCGCCACGCTGGCCCATGCTATCGCTCGGAAGGAGCCTTTCGGACGTGACCGGATCGTTATGGGCATCACCACCGGCGCAATCCGGCGTCGCTAGGCCCACTCCTCAGCGGGCCGCGGAGGTCGCCGTGGTCGCCAGCGGCGTTTACACCATGGTGTAGAGGTCCTCGTCATCGCCCATGGAGCGGTCTCGGACGACGTGCTCCACGAGGGAGATGCGCGTCTCGATGGCGTCGCGGCCCTTGCGCACGCGCACCGCGGCGTAGTGCTGGTGGAGTAGCTCGCGCTGGTAGGGCATGTCGCCGGTGGATGCCGCCAGCTCCCACTCCTGCGCGTGGGTGCGCCCTGTGCGCGTGTGTACGGTCTCGGTCGGGGGTGGGCTGTCCAGAAGCCCATCGCGCCGTGCCTGGAGGGCCTGGAGGGCCGTGAAGCGCTCGGGGGTGGCGTCCTCGGCCAGGAGCGCCGTAGCCTCCCGGATCGCTGCCAGCACGTCGGCCAGGGCAGCCTCGTGGGCGGCCAGTGCGTCGGTCTTGGTGGTCTCCGCCAACACCTCCAGGTCGCCGAACTCCGCCAGGTGGTGGGCGATGACGAACGCCTCAAGGAGGTCAGCGCCCACGGTGGCCTTCTCGCGGCACAGGGACGTGTTGGCGTTGCAGCGGTAGTCCGTGCGGGGCGTCTGTCCGTCCCTCGTGCGCCGGGTGATGGCGTAGAGCGTGTGACCGCACGATGCGCACACGGCGAGGCCGGAGAGCAGGCGGGTGGCCTTCTGGCGCTGCTGGAGGCGCGGGCGGTACTTCCCGCGGTCGTCGGGGTTGTTGACGTGGGCGCGGACGGCTTCCAGCTCGGCGGGGGTGAGGATGGCGGGCCACCACTGGCGAGGTGCTCCCGTCTCGTCGCGCATGGTGCGAAGCGCGGTCTTCTTCTCCCGCATCATGCCGCTGTCGTCTCGGGTCCGGGATACGACCCACTCGTGGCGTCGGCCTAGGAGCGTGTCGCCGGTCATGATGGTCTGGATGCTCTGGGTGTGCCAGTAGCCGCGGTCCTCGGTGTCCAGGTCGGCGGGGATAGGCCGCCCCGCGATGGTCAGTGTCTCCGCGCGCCGAAAGCCAGAGGTTGCCGTGGGGATGCCCCGGTCCGTCAGCTCCATTGCCAGGCGGCTGGGTAGCTCGCCGTCGGCCAGGCGGCGGGCCAGCTCCCGGACCACCTCCGCCTCCCGCTCGCGGACCACCAGGGTGCGCTTGCTCGGGTTCTCAGGGTGGGCTACGGCGGCGTAGCCGAACGGGACGCGACCGCCTGCCCAGTACCCTGCCTCCTTGAGGTAGCGCTGCGAGGAGGCTACGCGCGCGATGGTGTTGCGCCGTTCCTTCTCGGCGGTGTCCAGGGAGAACGCCAGGCGAAGTTTCCAGTAGTCGGGGTCCGCGCCGGAGTCGATGGACTCGCGCGCCGCGACGAAGCGCCCACCGCTGGCATCCACGGCGGCGATGATGGGACCCGCCTCCCCGATGCCCATCCGCGACCACCTGTCTACGGCGTAGACGGCTAGGATGTCTACTTCCCCTCCGTGGAGCATGGCGAGGGCGTGCTGCGCCTTCTCGCGCTGCTTGCCGCCACTCTTCCCGTCGTCGGTCAGGGTCAGGACCACGTCCCAGTCCTCACGTTCGGCGAGCGCCAGAAGCTCCTCGTTTTGCCGGACGATGGAGGTGGAAGCCTCGGTTTTCCGGGACAGGCGGAGGTAGAGCACAGCCCGGGGGCGAGTGGTCGGCGGTGTGTGCATACCGTTCAGGTTAGCGGACGCCGTGGTGGTGCGCAGCGAGACGCACGCACTGCTCATCGACACCGGGCCCGATCCCGAGCCGCTGCGGCGCTGCCTCTCCGATCTCGGCGTGGGACGGCTGGACGCGCTCGTGCTCACGCACTTCGACCACGATCATGCGGGCGCCTCCGACGTGCTCGTGGGCCGCGCCGATGTCGTGCTGCACGGACCGGTCGACACGGCCGCGCACCGGGCGCAGCTCGAGCGTCTCCGGCGCGGGGGAGCGCGGCTCGTGCAGGCATCGGCCGGGATGACCGGGCGGCTGGGCGCGGCGGACTGGCGGGTGCTGTGGCCCCGCCGGGACGACAGGGTGTTCCCGCCGGGGAACGATGCGGGGGTGATCCTCGAGGTCGCCGGGGGAGGAGTCCCGCGGTCGCTGTTCCTCGCCGACCTCTCCGCCCTCTCGCAGGGCATGCTGAGGCGGATCGCGCATCCTCGGCATGCGACCGTCGTGAAGGTCGCGCACCACGGCAGCGCGGATCAGGATCCGCAGCTCTACGCGGATCTGGATCCTGCGCTCGCGCTGATCTCCGTCAGTGCGGGAAACGACTACGGTCACCCGCGGGCCGTCACCATCGACATGCTGCGCGCGTTGCGCGCGCCGATCCTGCGCACGGACGAGCGGGGCACGATCCTCGTCTCCCAGGGCGGGGAGGGGCTGCGCGTGTGGAGCGAACGGCCGGCGCCGGTCGAGGGGCCGAGAGCGACGCCGCCGTCGACGGCCAGGGCGCCGTGAACGTCCGTCGCCGCCGGTACGCTGGGAGAATGTCCGCACCGCGTTCGTCCTCCTCCGCCCGACGCGGGGGCAAGGCGACGAACATCCCGCAGGTGTCCTGGCGCGAGCCTCGTCCTGCCCCGATCGTGCTCGTCTCCGGGCCCGAGGAGATCTGCGCCGAGCGGGCGATCGCGGGGGTCCGCGCGTACCTGCGGGCCGAGGATCCGGCGCTCGAGGTCAGCGATCTGCGTGCCGACGACTACGAATCGGGGAGCCTGCTGGGCCTCGCATCCCCGTCGCTCTTCGGAGAGCCGCGCCTGCTGCGGGTGTCGGGGGTGGAACGCTGCAGCGATGCGTTCCTCGCCGAGGCGGTGTCCTACCTCGAGCATCCTCAGGAGGGGGCGACGGTCGTGCTCCGCCACACCGGTGCGACCGTGCGCGGCAAGAAGCTGCTCGACGCGATCCGCGCCGGCACGGGCGGCGGGATCGAGATCGCCTGCCCCGCCATCAAGCGCGACGACGAGAAGGCCGACTTCGCGGCCGGGGAGTTCCGCGCGGCAGGCCGGCGCATCGCACCGCAGGCGCTGCGGGCGCTGGTCTCGGCCTTTTCCGACGACGTCACGGAGCTCGCCGCCGCCTGTCAGCAGCTCATCACCGACGTGCAGGGCGACGTCACCCCTGAGCTCGTCGAGCGCTACTACGGCGGGCGGGTCGAGGTCTCGGCCTTCGTCGTCGCCGACACAGCCATCGCCGGCCGCCTCGGCGAGGCGCTGGTGGCACTCCGGCACGCGCTGGCGTCGGGAGCGGATCCGGTGCCGATGGTGGCGGCGTTCGCCATGAAGCTGCGGTCGATGGCGCGCGTCGCCGGGTCGCGGGAGTCGAACGCGGCCCTCGCCGCGCGCCTCGGCATGAAGGACTGGCAGGTCGACCGGGCGCGCCGTGATCTCAGCGGGTGGAACGAGCGCACGCTCGGTCTCGCCATCCAGGCGACCGCGCGCGCCGACGCCGACGTCAAGGGGGCGGCGCGCGACCCGATCTTCGCGCTGGAGCGCATGATCACCGTGATCGCCACGCGGGCGCCCTACGGCGAGACCGCGCGCTGACGCGGATCCGCACGGTCCTGGATCCGCATGTGCGTCGCGGGCCCGGCAACTTTGCAGGACGTCTGCCATTCCGCAGGATGATTCCGACTGCTCCGTCCTTCGGAGTCGTCATCATCCTGCGGAGTTGCGGGGCGGGACGCTCCGGCGACCAAGACCGCGGGAGACGACGAAGGCCCGCTCCCAGCGGGAACGGGCCTTCGTCAGGATCGGGTCCGGCTCAGAGAGCGGCGACCTGCTTCGCGATCGACGACTTGCGGTTCGCGGCCTGGTTGGAGTGGATGACACCCTTGCTGACGGCCTTGTCGAGCTTCTTGGTCGCCGTCTTCAGGGCGGCCTCGGCGGCGGCCTTGTCGCCACCGGCGATCGCCTTGCGGGTGTTGCGGACGGCGGTCTTCAGCTCGCTCTTGACGGCCTTGTTGCGCTCGTGCGCCTTCTCGTTGGTCTTGTTGCGCTTGATCTGCGACTTGATGTTCGCCACGGATGGAACCTTCGTTCGAGTGATGGATGGTCGTGCCGGCCTGGCGGTAGAGGGGCGCCTCCGGCAGCGTGCAGGGGTGGGACCTGACACGCAAGCCAATCACCGATCTTATCAGGGATCCGCACCGGCGCCGAACCGACGCATCGGGTGCGGGATCGCGCGGATCGGGGCGCGTCGCGCGCGTGAGGCGGCGAGGGCATGGTGCATGCTGGCGGAGGACCCGAAGGAGTCGTCCATGCCCGCACCCGCTGCCTCCGGCATGCCCCCGCTCGATCGTGCGCTGCTGCGCCGTCTGGAGTTCTCGGCCGCGACTGCGGCCTTCCAGATCGAAGGGGCGAGAACCGAGGACGGACGATCGCGATCGATCTGGGACGACTTCGTCGACATCCCGGGGCGGATCCGCGACGGCAGCACGGCGGATCCCGGTCCCGACAGCTACCACCGGGTCGCGGAGGATGTGGCCTTGCTCGCGCACCTCGGCGTGGACCAGTACCGGTTCTCCCTCTCCTGGGTGCGGGTGCTGCCGGAGGGGCGCCCCAACCCGCAGGGCCTCGCGTACTACGACCGCCTCGTCGACCGCCTCCTCGACGCCGGGATCACGCCGACGCCCACGCTCTATCACTGGGACCTGCCGTCCCGCCTGGAGGCCCAGGGCGGGTGGCTGAACCGCAGCACGGCCGAACGCTTCGCGCAGTACGTCGAGGTGGTGGCCGACACCCTCGGCGACCGCGTGCGGCAGTGGTACACGATCAACGAACCCGTCTCGACCACGCTGCAGGGCTATGCGATCGGCGAGCTCGCGCCAGGACGGACCCTGCTCTTCGACGCCCTCCCGACCGTGCATCATCAGCTGCTCGCGCACGGATACGCCGTGCGGATCCTCCGCGGCCGCGGCGCCACGACGGTCGGCATCGTCAACAACCACACGCAGGTGCTCCCCGCCTCCGGTTCGGACGCGGATCTGCAGGCGGCGCACCTCTACGACCTGCTGCACAACCGCATGTACGCGGATCCGGTGCTGCTCGGCCGGTACCCCGACCTGGATCCGAGCATCCCGGCCCTTCCGGTGCAGGACGGCGACCTCGCCCTCATCAGCGCTCCCTGCGACGTCTACGGAGTCAACTACTACAACCCGACGACCGTCGCCGCCGCGGACGGTCCCGTGCCCTTCGAGGTGGTCCCGACGCCCGGAGCGCCGGTGACCGGGTTCGGGCCGCTGTGGCCGATCGTTCCGGAGGCGCTCACCGCCTTCCTCGTCGACGCGAAGCAGCGCTACGGTGCGGCGCTGCCGCCCGTGGTCATCGCCGAGAACGGGGCGTCGTTCCCCGAGCCCGACCACGTCGCCGGTCCGCTCCACGACGGCGACCGGATCGCGTACCTGCACGGGCACCTGGCGGCCGTCCTCGACGCCGTGCGCGCCGGGGTGAGGGTCGACGCGTACACGGTGTGGTCGCTGCTGGACAACTTCGAGTGGGCGGACGGCTACACCCAGCGGTTCGGTCTCGTCCACGTCGACATGGCGACGGGGCAGCGCACCCCGAAGGCCTCCTACGCCTGGTATCGCGCGCTCATCGAGGAGGCACGATCGTGAACGGACGGCACGCGGACACGACGGCGAAGCGGGTCGGTCCGCTCTGGATGACACTGTTCACCCTCGCCTGGCTGGCGATCTGGACCGTCCAGCTCACGCCGATCCAGCTGCTGCTGCCGTTGCAGCTGGACACGAACAGCCAGGGGCACGACTGGATCGCCGGTGTCGTCTGGGCCGGCATCGTGCTCTCGGTGGGCGGGCTGGTCGGCATCATCGCGGGTCCCGTGTCGGGCCGCTGGTCCGACCGCACCCGCTCGCGCTGGGGACGCCGGCGCCCCTGGGCGATCGGCGGATCCCTGCTCGCCGCCGTGGGCCTCGTGCTCACCGGTCTCGCCACGGGACCGGTCGCCGTCGGCGGGGCCTGGATCGTCGTCTCGGTGGGCGTCTCGGTCGCGATGGCGGCGCTCACGGCGATGATCGCGGATCAGCTGACGGTCCAGCGCGGCTCGGCCTCGGCCGCCGCGAGCTCGGCGCAGGCCGTCGGGATCGTCGTCGGCGTGGGCGCCGTGGTGCTCCTGGGACTGGAGATCTGGCCCGCGTATCTGCTGCTGGCGGCGATCATCGCGGTGGTCGGCGTCGGCACCGCCGTGCTGCTGCCGGACGCCCCCGCGCACGAGTTCGCGGCGCCTGCCCGGCGTTCGGCCTCCCGCCGCGCCTCCTGGCGGGACCGGGACTTCCTCTGGCTGCTGGTCAGCCGGCTCGTCGTCAACGTCGGCAACGCGTTCGGCACCTCGCTGCTGCTGTTCTTCCTGCTGTACGGCGTGCAGGTCCCCTCCGCGGAGGCGCAGGACGACCTGCTGCTGCTCATCGTCATCTACACGGTGTTCGTGGTGATCGCCTCGATCGTCGCCGGCATGCTGTCCGACCGCGCCGCCGCGAATCCGCTGCGCCGCCGGCGCACGCTCACCGCCGTGTCCGCCGTGGTGCAGGCGATCTCCGGCGTCGTGATCCTCGTCAGCCCGTCGCTCGTGATGACCTCCGTCGCGGCGGCGATCATGGGCGCCGGCTATGGCGCCTACATGGCCGTGAGCCTCGCCTTCGCGACCGATCTGCTGACGGATCCGGACGACCACGCCCGCGACCTCGGACTCGTCAACGTGTCGGCGCAGCTCGGGCAGCTCCTCGGCCCGCTCCTCGGCGCCGGCCTCGTCGCCCTCGTCGGCGGATTCTGGCTGCTGTTCGGTGCGGCGGCGGTGCTGTCGCTCGTGGGCGCCGTGATGACCTATGCGGTCAGGACGACGTCTCCAGCGTCGTCAGCGCCAGTTCCAGCACCGCGTTGAACACGCGCGGGCGCATCGCCGTGACGAGATGGGTGGTCCGCGGCACGATGATGAACTCCGCGTCGGGGGCGAGCCTGCGGTAGAGGGTTTCGTGGGTGCGGAGCTGGTCGAACTGACCGTTCACGAACCAGGTCGGCACCCGGATCCGGGGCACAGCGGAGACCAGGTCCAGCGCCGCCAGCGCGCGCAGCGCCTCGTCCTGGGCATCCATCGCGAAACCGCCGGCGCCGAAGTCGTCCCGCGTCGAGGCGGGGAGGGTCGCATCCAGCACCTGGCGGCTCAGCCACATCCCGCGATCGGGCATCGCGTTGAGCGCGCCGGCCAGCACCCGGTACGCGGCGAGTCCGGCGCCGCGGGGCAGCGCGGTGCACGACGCGGCGACGAGACCGGCGATCGGGGGCGGCGCCTCCGCCCCGGCGTACGCGGTGCAGAGCAGCCCGCCCATCGAGTGGCCCACCAGGAGCACCCGGCCCTCGGCTCCGCGCACCGCCTCGTCGACGGTGCGCAGCGCCTCCGCGAGCGTGAAGCGCTCGTCCATGCGCGTGCCGTGCCCGGGCAGATCCACGGCGACGAACGCGGTGCCGCGCTCCGCGAGGTACTGCTCCTGTGCGCGCCACATGGTCGCCGACGTGCGGATCCCGTGCACGAAGACCACGGACGCCGGCGGGGCTTCGGCGAGGCGGGACATGGGCGCCAGTCTAGGCGGCGCTGAGGGGAGTGGTCCCCGCCCGCGCACGCAGAAGCGGGGCCGGTGGCGAACCACCGACCCCGCTCCGGTACCGCGGGTGCTTACTTCTCCCAGCCCACGTTCTCCACCGGGCCGACCCGGTAGAGGTCGAGACCGACGTAGGTCTCCGGGGTCAGGTTGGCGAGGCCCTTCTTCGCGACCTGGATCGAGGGACCGTTGTAGAGCGGGATGACGCCCCAGGTCTCCTTGATGATCTCCGGCTCGAGCTTCATCGCTGCGGCGGTCCACGCCTCGGCGGTGGTCTGCGACTCGACGTCCTTCTTGATCTTGTCGTCGATCGCGCTGGTGCCGGTGCTGGACAGGTTCAGGCTGCTGTCCGAGCAGTACATCTGGCAGAACCAGGCCGGGCCGAACGGGTCGGAGTCGGTGAACCGGAGGCCGAGGGCGTCCCAGTTCTTCGTGGCGACGTCGTTCGAGAAGTTCGACGGCGCACGCGTGTCGATCTTCAGGTCGATGCCGACGGCCTTCTCCTGCTGCTGCAGCGACTTGGCGAGGGCTGCCTGGACGGGGCTGTCGCTGAACACCGGGTAGGTGACGGTCAGCTTGACGCCGTCCTTCTCGCGCACGCCGTCCGAGCCGGCCTTCCAGCCGGCGTCGTCCAGGAGCTTCTTGGCGCCGGCGGCGTCGAACTTCAGGCCGGCGGCCTTGAAGGAGTCCTCGTAGCCCTTCTGGAAGGGGTAGAGGATCAGCGAGCCGGCGGACGGCTCGGTGTAGTCGAGACCGTTCCAGGCGACCTTCTTCTGCTGGTCGATGTCGATCGCCATGAAGAACGCCTGGCGCACCTTCGGGTCCTTCAGCTGCGGCTTGGAGCCGTCGAGCTGGATGACGGTCTTGGCGGTCTGCTGAGCGCGGTAGATGACGGCGTCCTTGACGTCCTTCACCTGCTTGATCGCGTCGGCCGAGGCGGTCTCGACCTGGTCGATCTCGCCGTTCTTGAAGGCGTTCAGCGATGCGGCGCGGTCCATGCCCGTGAAGGTGACCTTGTCGAGCAGCGGCTTGTCGCCCCACCACTTGTCGTTCGGCTCGAGGGTGACCTTCTGGCCGTTCACGTCGAAGTTGGTGATCTTGTACGGGCCGGCGCCCCACTCGGGGTGCGCGTTGCCGTTGTACCCCTCGTTGTAGATCTCCGGGGTGTTGACGTGCGGGTTCAGGATGCCGGTGAGGAAGGGCATCGACGGCCAGGCGAACTCGCGGTCGAACGTGACGATGACGTCCTTGTCCGTGTCGCCCTTCGTGACGGACTCGATGTCCTTGTACCCGTCGGTCGCGCTGGCCTTGTAGGCCTCGTTGGTGCCGTTGTTGGCCTTCCACGTGGCTTCGAAGGCGGTCCAGTCGATCGGCGAGCCGTCGTTCCAGACGGCCTTCTCGTTGATCTTCATCGTGACGACCGTCTTGCCGTCCTTGACCGTGGTGTCCCACTTGTCGAGGTAGTTCGGGTTCGCCTTGACGGTGCCGTCCGGGTCCATGAGGAACACCTGGGGGGTGTACCACGCAGCCAGACGCGAGGTGTCGGCGGTGCCGTCACCGTTCATGAAGTTCATCTGCGCCGGAACTTCGCTGATCCAGAAGTGCGCTTCGCCGCCCTGCTTGAGGTTCTCGCGCGGCTGCGGATTGTAGTCCGCGGTCTTGGTCTCCGCCGGCTTGTCGGTGCTGCCGCCGGTCGATCCTCCGGTCGCCGAGCAACCGCTGATGGCGATTGCCAGCGCCCCGCTGAGGGCGATGACGCCCCACAGCTTGTGCTGCCTTTTCATGGTTCTCCTTCGAATGCCTTTCGGCTTTTTGGGGACAGGGGACAGTTAACCTGCGTGAACCGGAACTTCCCGGCACATCGAGGCAACCGTTACCGTTTCGAGTTCAACGGACGCGGGCGGATTCAGCGCCAGTGGCAGGCGTTCGCGTGCGCGTCCGTGCCGTGCAGGGCCGGAGCCACGGTCTCGCACCGGGTGCGCTGCTCCTCCGGGAGCATCTTGTACAGCGGGCAGCGCGACGTGAACGAGCAGCCGGTGCGGCGGTCGGCGGGACTCGGCAGATCGCCCTGGAGGACGATGCGCTCCCGGGTGCGCTCGATGTCCGGATCCGGCACCGGGATCGCCGACAGCAGCGCCTGCGTGTACGGGTGCTGCGGGTCGTCGAAGATCTCGTCCACGTCGCCGTGCTCGACGAACTCGCCGAGGTACATGACCCCGACGCGGTCGGCGATGTGGCGGACCACGGAGAGGTCGTGCGCGACGAACAGATAGGACAGCCCGAGCTTCACCTTGAGCTCGTCGAGCAGGTTGATCACGCCGGCCTGGATGGACACGTCCAGCGCGGAGACCGGTTCGTCCAGGACGACGATCTTCGGGTTCGTGGCGAGCGCCCGGGCGATGCCGATGCGCTGGCGCTGGCCGCCCGAGAACGCCCCGGGGAAGCGGCTGGCGTGCGCAGGGTCGAGACCCACGAGATCCATGAGCTCGTCCACCCTGAGATCCGCCTCCGCACGCGGCACGCCGATCGCGCGCAGCGGCTCGGCGATCACGTCGGCGACGGTCAGGCGCGGATCGAGGGCGCCCATCGGGTCCTGGAAGACGATCTGCAGGTCGCGGCGGACGGTGCGCTCGGCCTTGCCGCCGTGCAGCTCCGACACCTTGGTGCCGGCGATCGTGATCTCGCCGTCGGACTGCTTCGCCAGATCCATGATCTGCAGCAGGGTCGTGGTCTTGCCGCAGCCGGACTCGCCGACGATGGCCATCGTCTCGCCCTCGCGGACGTCGAAGGTCAGCCCCTTGACGGCGTGCACCTCGCCGACCTTGCGCTTGAGGAACGCGCCCTTGGTGAGTGGGAACGTCTTCTGCATGTTGCGGACGTCGAGCGTCACCGCGCGCGCCTCGCGCGGCACGCGGTCCAGGGCGCTCGTGGGCAGCTCGGGGACGGGGTACACCGGCACGCCGCCGATGAGGCCGTTCTCGATCTCGTCGGCGCGCACGCACGCGACCCGGTGGTCGCCGCCCTCGCTCGTCGCGATGGCGCGCAGCTCGGGCTCCTTCGCGCGGCACGCCTCGGTGGCGATCGGGCAGCGCGCCACGAACGGGCACTCGTCGGGGAGGTTGATCAGCAGCGGGGGATTGCCCTTGATCGGCACCAGCGGCTGCTTCTCGGCCTTGTCGACGCGCGGGATCGCACCGAGCAGCCCGATGGAGTACGGCATCCGGGTCTCGTGGAACAGCTCGCGCACCGGCGCCTGCTCCACGGGCTTGCCCGCGTACATCACCAGCACGTCGTCGGCGGTCTTCGCGACCACGCCCATGTCGTGCGTGATCATGATGACCGCAGCGCCGGTCTCCCGCTGCGCCGTGGCGATGAGATCGAGGATCTGTGCCTGGATCGTCACGTCGAGCGCCGTCGTGGGCTCGTCGGCGATGATCAGCTTGGGGTTGTTCGCCATCGCGATCGCGATCACGACGCGCTGGCGCATGCCGCCGGAGAACTCGTGCGGGAATGACTTCAGGCGCCGCTCCGGGCTCGGGATGCCGACCAGGCGGAGCAGCTCGATCGCGCGCGCCGTGGCGTCCGCGTTCGACATGCTGCGATGCACCGTCAGCGCCTCGATGAGCTGGTCGCCCACGGTGAACACCGGGGTGAGCGAGGTGAGCGGATCCTGGAAGATCATCGCGATGCCGTTGCCGCGCAGCGCGGAGAGCTCCTTGTCGCTCTTGCCGACGAGCTCGATCCCGTCGAACATGATCGACCCGGTGACCTTGGCGTTCTCGTCGAGCAGCCCCATGATCGCGAGGGAGGTGACGGACTTCCCGGAGCCGGACTCGCCGACGATGCTGAGCGTGCGGCCCGGCTCGAGGTCGAAGGAGACGCCGCGGACGGCGTCGACGCGTCCGGATTCGGAGGCGAAGCTGACGTGCAGATCGCGGACGGAGAGAAGAGGAGCGGTCATGCGCGGCCTCCCGCCGCCGAGGTGGGATCGAGCGCGTCGCGCAGGCCGTCGGCGATGAGCGCCATCGAGACGGTGAGCAGCGTCAGCGCGGCGGCGGGGAAGTAGAAGGTCCACGGGGCGCTCGCGAGCGAGTTCGCGCCGATCCCGATGAGGGATCCGAGCGAGACGTCGGGGATCTTCACGCCGAAGCCGATGAAGGACAGCCCGGTCTCGGTGATGACCGCGCCGACGACGCCGAGGGTGAAGTTGATCACGAGCAGCGAGCCGATGTTCGGCAGCAGATGGCGCAGCACGATCGTCATGCCGGGAACGCCCATGTAGCGCGCGGCGTGCACGTACTCGCGCTCGCGCAGCGACAGCGACAGCGTCCAGATGACGCGGGCAGGCACGAACCAGCTGATGAAGATCATCGCGAGCGAGATCACGCGCCAGTCGCCGCCCGCGCTGGAGGAGACCAGCGAGAGGATCAGGAACGTCGGCACCACCATGAGGAAGTGGATGATCAGCAGGATGATCCGCTCGGTCGTGCCGCGGAAGTAGGCCGCAGCCGTGCCGACGACGGCGGAGATGACGGTCGTGCCGATGGAGACCGTCAGGGCGATCATCAGCGAGCGCTGCAGCCCGACGGTCGTCTGGGCGAACAGGTCGCCGCCGTCCGCCGCGGTGCCGAACCAGTGCGTGCCGTCCGGCGGGGTGCCGAGGGAGAGGAAGTCGAGCTCGCTGAAGCTGAAGCGCGCGACGAGCGGGCCGAAGACCGCGAACAGCACGAGGAGCGCGAAGATGAACACGCCCGCGACGGCGGGGCGGTTGCGCACGAATCGGCGGTAGTAGAGCCGGAACGTGCCGATGCGCTTGCGCGGGATGCGCGCGGCGGTCGTGTCGGGCCCGACCGGGGGCTGGACGGTTGCGGAGGTCATGTCAGCTCACCCTCACTCGTGGGTCGAGGATCACCACGGCGATGTCGGCGAGGATGGCGCCGATCGCCGTGAGCACAGCGGTGAAGGCGGCGATCGCCACCACACCGTGCACGTCGTTGGTTCCGATGGTCTGCACGAAGTACCGGCCCATGCCGTTCCACGCGAAGATCGTCTCGGTCAGCACGGCGCCCGTGAAGACCGCGGGGATGTTGAACGCGAGCTGGGTCGCGACCGGGATCATCGAGGTGCGCAGCGCGTGCTTGCGGATGGCCTGCTGCTTGGTGAGGCCCTTCGCGCGCGCCGTGCGCACGTAGTCGGCCTTGATGTTGTCCAGCAGCAGGGAGCGCTGCAGGAAGTGGTAGCTGGAGTAGCCGATGAACACGAGGGCGATGGTCGGCAGGACCAGGTGCTGCAGCGTGTCGATCAGCACGGGGAAGAACCCGGTCACCCCGTCGCTGCTGGCGCCGGTGACGTAGAACAGCCGGAAGCCGAGGGCGTCGTTGATCGCGATCGCGCCGAGCACGATGACGAGCGCCGCCACGACGATCGGGATGTTCATGGTGACGATCGAGATGCCCTGCCACACGCGGTCCGCGAGCTTGTACTGCCGGGACGCCGTGTAGACGCCGAGCCCGATGCCGAGGACGGCGGCGATGATCGTCGCGCCGAGCACGAGCTCTCCGGAGACCCACATGCGGTACGCGATCTGCGCGTTCACCGACTGGCCGACCGGGCTCACGCCCCAGTTCCAGTGCAGCAGGATGTCCGTGAACCAGTGCCACCAGCGCTGCAGCAACGGCACGGTGTCGCTGAGGTTGCGGGGTTCGAGGAGGCGGTTGATCTGGTCTTCGCTCAGCGGAGGGCGACGTCCGATGTAGTTGCTGCGTGGATCCAGGAAGGCCCATGCGAGGAAGTACGTGACGTTGGTCGCCACCACGATCATGAGAAGCCAGCCGAGGGTTCGGCGCAGCAGGAACTTGATCAAGATGGTGTTCTCTCTCTTGTCACAGACGCCGCACGGGATCTCCGACGCAGCGCTGGGTCGATGTCATTCAACACCACCCGAGACCGGTGACGCGGTGCTCCGTCCGCGCTTCGCGGGACGGAGTGTTGCCGACTCTGAGACCCGGTTCCGGATCGCGGCAACCTCGCGAGACTATCACCGGCCGCACGCTCGCCCGTATATCGGACGCGCCACCCGCCGTGTCCCGTCCGCGGAGGGGAACGGCCACCGCGGGCGTCCCGGCGCTCCCGTAGAATCGATGGGATACCCGGTTCGCTCCGGGAAAGCCCGATCCGCCCGCCGGACCCCGCATCGTTCAGGACCCCATGTCACCTCGCGCCCTCACTCCGCTGCAGCCGGCTGCCACGCCCCCGCAGCAGATCCGCAACTTCTGCATCATCGCCCACATCGACCACGGCAAGTCGACCCTGGCCGACCGGATGCTCCAGATCACCGGTGTGGTCTCCGACCGCGACATGCGCGCGCAGTACCTGGACCGGATGGACATCGAGCGCGAGCGCGGCATCACGATCAAGAGCCAGGCCGTGCGCATGCCCTGGCAGATCGACGGCGAGACGTTCGCCCTCAACATGATCGACACGCCGGGACACGTCGACTTCACCTACGAGGTGTCGCGTTCGCTCGCCGCCTGCGAGGGCGCGATCCTCCTCGTCGACGCGGCGCAGGGCATCGAGGCGCAGACGCTCGCGAACCTCTACCTCGCGCTCGAGAACGACCTCACGATCATCCCGGTCCTGAACAAGATCGATCTCCCGGCGGCCGAGCCGGAGAAGTACGCGAAGGAGCTCGCCGACCTCATCGGGGGCAGCCCCGACGACGTGCTGCGCGTGTCCGGCAAGACGGGCGCCGGCGTCGAGGACCTGCTCGACCGGCTGGTGCAGGAGATCCCGGCCCCGATCGGCGACGCCGACGCCCCGGCCCGCGCGATGATCTTCGACTCCGTCTACGACGCCTATCGTGGCGTGGTGACCTACGTCCGGATGGTCGACGGCAAGCTCGCCCCGCGCGAGCGGATCCAGATGATGTCCACCGGCGCCAACCACGAACTCCTCGAGATCGGCGTCTCCAGTCCCGAGCCCGTGCCCTCCAAGGGCCTGGGCGTCGGCGAGGTGGGCTACCTCATCACCGGTGTGAAGGACGTGCGCCAGTCCAAGGTCGGCGACACGATCACCCACGCCCGCAAGCCCGCGGCCGAGGCTCTCGCCGGCTACACCGACCCCAAGCCGATGGTCTTCAGCGGCATCTACCCGATCGACGGCAGCGACTACGCCGAACTGCGCGAGGCGCTGGACAAGCTCAAGCTCTCCGACGCGTCGCTGCAGTACGAGCCGGAGACCTCGGTCGCGCTCGGCTTCGGCTTCCGCTGCGGCTTCCTCGGACTGCTGCACCTGGAGATCATCACCGAGCGCCTCAGCCGCGAGTTCGGCCTCGACCTCATCACGACGGCGCCGAGCGTGATCTACGAGGTGCTCACGAGCGACACCGGCGAGACGGTGACGGTGACCAATCCGAGCGAGTACCCGGACGGGCGGATCGGATCCGTCTCGGAGCCGATGGTCAAGGCCGCGATCCTGCTGCCGAAGGACTACGTCGGAACCGTCATGGAGCTGTGCCAGTCGCGACGCGGCTCGCTGCTGGGCATGGAGTACTTCTCCGAGGAGCGCGTCGAGCTGCGCTACAACATGCCGCTCGGCGAGATCGTGTTCGACTTCTTCGACCAGCTCAAGTCGAAGACCCAGGGCTACGCCTCGCTCGACTACGAGCCCAGCGGATCCCAGGAGGCCGACCTGGTCAAGGTCGACATCCTGCTGCAGGGCGAGAAGGTCGACGCGTTCAGCTCGATCGTGCATCGGGACAAGGCCTACGCCTACGGCACGATGATGGCCGAGCGGCTGCGCAAGCTCATCCCGCGCCAGCAGTTCGAGGTGCCGATCCAGGCCGCGATCGGCGCGCGCATCATCGCCCGCGAGACGATCCGCGCGATCCGCAAGGACGTGCTCGCCAAGTGCTACGGCGGTGACATCACCCGCAAGCGCAAGCTCCTCGAGAAGCAGAAGGAGGGCAAGAAGCGCATGAAGATGGTCGGCCGCGTCGAGGTCCCCCAGGAGGCGTTCATCGCGGCGCTCTCCGGCGACGTCGAGGGCAAGGACAAGAAGTAGGCGGCAGCCTCAGACACTCGCGACCGCGCGTCGGCGCGCCTCGATCAGGGCGTTCCGGGTATCGGCGGGGATGCGGCCCGACGCGACCATCGTCAGCGGCAGCGGCGGGGGAGCCGGCAGATCGAGCTCGCGGAGCTGCGACTCGGTCCGGTGAAAGGCGGGCAGAGCGGTGATGCCCGCCCCGGAGCGCACGGTCGCGAGGACGCTCGAGAGGTCGAGGCACTCGCGCACGACCGTGCGCGACTCTCCCGCCGTCGTCGCGAGGATCGCATCGCGCAGGGTGCACGGCGGCGAGAACACGACGAGCCCGGCGTCGGCGGGGGCGCCCGCCGCGCCGAACCAGGCGAGCGGGACGGCGCCGATGTCGATGCGCCCCGGACCCAGATCGCCATAGCCGAGGACGACGTCGGCCGTGTGCGCACGGACGAAACGGCGCAGGCTGTCGGTGCGGTGGAACCGGAACCGGACTCTCCGCTCGGGGTGGCGTTCGGCGAGGACGCGGGTGACCGTCCGCAGGACCGAGGCGTTGGCCATGTCGGTCGACGCGACCACGATGTCGCCGCCCGGAGTCCCGACGATCCGGTCGAGCGCCTCGTCGTGCAGCGCGACGATGCGATGCGCATCGCGCACGAGCGACTCCCCGGCGACGGTGAACGCGATGCTGCGTCCGCGGCGCTCGACGAGAGGCAGCCCGAGCGTGCCCTCGAGGCGGCGCAGGTGCGCCGAGACCGTGGGCTGGGAGAGGTGCAGCGCGGCCGCCGCACGGCCGACACCGGCGAAGGCCGCGACGGCGATGAGGCTGCGCAGCTCCGAGATCTCCATGCTGCTCATGGATCCATCCTGCGACAGCAGAATGCAGGACAGGATCATCCATCAGGATTCGTGATGGAATGCGCCGACCGGCTCGACGAACGGCGAACCTGACCGCATGACCAGATCGACGATCGCCCTCTCGGCGTGCACCATGGTGACCCTCTACGCCGTGAACTACGCGCTGACCTCGCTCGCCCTGCGCGCGACGAGTCCTTTCCTGCTGCTCCTGCTGCGCTTCGCCCTCTCCGTCCTGGTGCTGCTCGTGGTCTGCGCGCTGCTGCGCACACCCGTCCCGCGCGGCCGCCTGCTGGCCGCCGCGGCCGGTGCGGGGCTGCTCTCGCAGGCGGGGCAGTTCGTCGGCACCTACTGGGCGCTCGGGCACGGCGTCGGCGCGGGGTTCACCGCGCTCGTGATCGCCATGAATCCCGTCGTCACCGCGCTCCTCTCCCGGTGGATCCTGCGACGGCGGGCCTCCCGCCGGGCGCTGCTGTCGACCGCGCTGGGAGCCGCGGCCGTGATCGTCGCCTGCCTGCCGACCGTGCTCGCGGATCCGCGGATCGGGCCGACGATCCTCGCCGTGGGCGGGTCGCTGCTCGCGGTCTCGCTCGGGGCGCTCTGGCAGGGGCGGTCCCTGCACCGGGTCCATCCCGCGATGTTCACACTGATCGGAGTCGTCGTCTCCACCCCGGTCGCGGGGGCGCTCGCGCTGACCGAACCCGCGCGTCCACCCGCCGGCCTCGCGTCCTGGTCGCTCCTCGGCGGCATCGTCGCGATCGGCCTGGGTGGCACCGTGCTGTACTCGGCGCTCGTCCGTGGCGTCGGCGCGGATGCCGCGTCGATCCTGTTCAGCGTGATCCCGGCAGCCACCGCCGTCGCAGCCCTGATCGTGCTGGGCGAGCCGCTGTCCGTCGCGGGCGTGGCCGGGCTGGTCCTCGGGGCGGCCGCCTCTGCGCTGCGACTCGGTGACGACCGCCCTCCCGCGGCGAGATCCGACCGTTCCGGGAACGGGGACGACGCGCGCGCCCGTGCGAACAGCATCCCAGCCTTGGGAGAACCTGGGTGAGTCCGTCGGGCCCGGCCAGTAGTCTGGTTGTCATGCGTCGCGGGACATTCCGAGAAGGAACGGTGGACTATGCCGCCGTGGGGGCGACCCACGCGCCCGACCTGATGCAGTATCCGCCGGAGCGCAGCATCCCGGCCGAGGAGTCCTGGCGGCTCGGAAGCGGCGAGGAGCGGTTCCGCACGGCCGGTGACGCGCTGCTGTCGTGGACGGCGCAGCGCGCGGCGGGCCTGCAGCTGACGGATGTGCGCCCCGCCTCCAGCCCCGGGTACGCCGGTGTCAGCTTCGACGCGGAGGGCAACCCGATCGCGCCGAGCCACGCCGAGGTCGAGCCGCGCTACGACGAGGACGGCACGCCGTGGGCGGGTCCCGGCATGACCCTGAAGCTACACGGCCGCGTCGGCGGCATGCGCGCCGACGCCGAGCTGCGGGTGATCTCGGTGACCGAGCAGACGCACCGGATCGGCTTCGTGCTCGGCACGGTCGACGGCTCCGTCGTGAGCGGCGAGGAGTCCTTCGACATCGAGTGGAACGACGCCGACGAGGTGTGGTTCACCGTGCGCGCCTTCGATCGGCCGAACAGCTTCCTGTATCGAACGGTGCCGTATCTCGTGAAGCGCCGTCGCCGTGAGCTGTTCGCGCGCTACCTACGGGCGATCTCGCCGCTGTACGCGACTCCCGTCTGATGGTCCGACTCTGATGGCCGGACCGCTCCCGCTCGGGGATCCGGCACCGGCGGACGGACGCCTGCCCGCCGACCTGTCGATCGATCCCGCCACGCCGTTCTCCGCGTACCTGCACGTGCCGTTCTGCCGCGTGCGCTGCGGCTACTGCGACTTCAACACGTACACCGCGTCCGAGCTGCGCGGCGCACGTCAGGACGCCTACGCCGACACGCTGATCGGGGAGATCGGGCTGGCGCGTGCGGTGCTCTCCGAGCACGCCCCGCTGCGTCCGCTGAGCACCGTGTTCTTCGGTGGCGGCACGCCGACCCTGCTGCCGGCGGGCGATCTCGGGCGCATGCTCGGCGCCGCGATCGACGCGTTCGGCATCGTCGACGGCGCCGAGGTCACCGTGGAGGCCAATCCCGACACCGTCACCCCGTCGGTCGCCGAGGAGCTCGCCGCCGCGGGCGTCACCCGGATGTCGATCGGCATGCAGTCCGCCGTGCCTCACGTGCTGGCGGCGCTCGACCGCACGCACCGGCCGGAGAACGTGCGCACCGCGGTCGAGGCGGCGCGCGCCGCCGGGCTCGCGGTCAGCGTCGATCTCATCTACGGGGCGCCGGGGGAGTCGCTGGAGGACTGGCGCGCCTCGCTCGAGACCGCGGTGGACCTGCGTCCCGATCACATCTCCGCCTATGCGCTGATCATCGAGGACGGCACGAAGCTCGCGCGTCAGATCCGCCGCGGCGAGGTGCCCGCGCCGGACGACGACCTGCAGGCCGACATGTACGAGCTCGCCGACACCGCACTGGCGGACGCGGGATTCGACTGGTACGAGGTGAGCAACTGGGCCCGGCGGAGCACGGGGGACGCCGGCTCGGAGAAGGGCGGCGGCGACCGGCGCTCCCGCCACAACATGGCGTACTGGCGCGGCACCGACTGGTGGGGCTTCGGTCCCGGTGCGCACAGCCACGTCGCCGGGCTCCGCTGGTGGAACGTGAAGCATCCTGCCGCCTACGCGCAGCGACTCGCGACGGGGGAGTCCCCGGCGGCCGGCACCGAGCGTCCCGACGCGGAGGCGGCCCAGCTGGAGCGGATCCTGCTCCGCTCGCGGATGGCCGAGGGCCTGCCTCTGGACGACCTCGCTCCTGAGGCGAGGACCCGGGTCGCGGGGCTCATCGCCGACGGCCTGGTCGATGCAGGGGCGGCTCTGCGGGGGACGCTCGTCCTCACCCGGCGCGGGCGCCTGCTCGCCGACGCCGTGGTGCGGGCGCTGACGGACTGACCGGGGACCGGTCGATCGTCTCGGAGCTCAGGCCCGGGGCGTCGGCAGCAGATCCACCACGACGGTGCGGCGCTGCGGGCCGACCACGGGATCGCCGCCGGAACCGGCGAACAGCGCCGCCGTCCGCTGCGCGCCGTAGGCGGGCCAGCCGGGATCGCCGTCGTGGATGAACCGCACCCAGGCGTCGTGCATCGCCGTGGCGAGGGACTGCGGTGCGTCGGCGCCGGCGATCCGGAGGGATTCGGGGTCTGCGAGCACGTCGAAGACGAACGGGATCTCGAGGGCATGGGCGGCGCGGAGGTCGCGCACGGCACTCGGCCACGAGAACTCGTAGAGGTGGGTCGCCGTGCCGGACCGCGCCTGTGCGGCCCGGGTGGCGGGCGCGCGGAGCAGCAGGTCGGTCGCGAGCTGGCCGAACACCTCGCCGGTGCTCGCGCCCGGGTGATCCGTCCGCACGGCGCGGACCGCCGCCGCCGGGATGCGCAGCGCGAGCCGGGCGAGGAGCAGCTTCGCCGGACGGATGGCGGCGAGCGCCTCCGGCGGGAACCAGAGCCGGTACTCGTCGGTGTTGGTGCCGATCAGGATCGGCACATCGGCGTCCCGCAGCGCCTCGTGCGGCGAGCTCGGCAGGGTCTCCTCGTCGATCACGAGGGCGAACCCCGGTGCGCCGCCGAGCGGCGAGGATCCGGCGGACTGGGCGTGCCGCGCCTCGAGGAGCGCGTCCGGAGCGAGGGCGGTGAACGCCTCCGCGGTGGCGGGCACTCCGAGACGTGCGGCGAGCTGCCGGGTCACTCTGCCGCCGCGCGCCGGGGACGACGCCAGCAGCGGACCGGACTGGATGATCCCGCCGCACACGAGGGCGCGGGTGTCGGCGCGGGAGAGCAGTGCGGCGACGAGCGCCCCGCCGGCGGACTCGCCCATGAGGGTGATTCGATCCGGGTCGCCCCCGAACGCGGCGATCTCCTCGTGCACCCAGCGGAGGGCCGCCGCCGCGTCCTGGAGCCCCAGGTTGCGCGGCGCCCCGTCGAGCACCGAGAAGCCTTCAGATCCCAGCCGGTAGTTGATGCTGACGAACACGATCCCGTCGCGGGCGAACGCGGTGCCGTCATAGAGGGACAGCGCCGCCGTTCCCCGCTCCAGCGCGCCGCCGTGGATCCACAGCACGACCGGTGCGGAACGGGCGCCGACCGGGGCCCATACGTTCGCGGTGAGGATGTCGTCGCCGTCGATGCGGAGGCTGCCGAGGATCTCGGCCGTCGCCCCGGCGTAGGGCAGCTGCGGAGCGGTCGGGCCGAACGCCGAGGCATCGCGCGGCGCCGACCACGCCTCAGGCGGCTCGGGGCTGCGGAAGCGGCGGGGCCCGAAAGGCGGTGCGGCGTACGGGATGCCGAGATGGCGGTCGACGCCGTCGATGCGGCGTCCGATGAGCTCGCCGGTGGAGATCCGCGTGCGCACGGCGTCGTGGTCCATGGCGCCATCCTAGGCAGAACCGCGTCCCCGTCCTCCGGGCCCGGGCGCTCCCGCGGTTCTGGAGGCGTCCGCGGTCCCTGAGCCCGCCGGGAGGCCCGGCAGGATAGGATTGGCACTCAGGATGCACGAGTGCCAGCGGTGAGGAGGGGCGATGGTCTCAGAACGGGGACTCCAGGTGCTCCGCGCCATCGTCGAGGACTACGTCGAGACGAATGAGCCGGTCGGCAGCAAGTCGATCGTGGAGCGGCACGCCTTCGGCGTGTCCGCCGCGACGATCCGCAACGACATGGCCCAGCTCGAGGACGAGGACCTCATCGCGGCGCCGCACACCTCCTCCGGGCGGGTGCCGACGGACAAGGGCTATCGCGTCTTCGTCGACCACCTCGCGCAGGTGCGGCCGCTCTCCGCGGCGCAGCGCAGCGCGATCACCGCGTTCCTCGCGGACCCCGCCGACCTCGACGACCTCATGGTGCGCACCGTGCGCGTGCTCACCCGGCTGACCGGGCAGGTCGCCCTCGCGCAGTATCCGTCCTTCGCGCGCGCACATGTCACGCACGTCGAGCTCGTCGCGCTGGCCCCGAACCGCCTGCTCATCGTGCTCGTGACGGACGCCGGCGGCGTGTCGCAGCGCATCGTCCCGCTGCCGGTCGAGCTCGACGAGTCCGAGCTCGGGATGCTCCGCGCGGCGATCACCGAACTGCTCACCGGACACTCGGTGCGCCGCGGCGCCGAGCGGGTCCAGGCAGCGGGAGAGACCTCGTACGGCCCCCGTGTCGACGCCGCGCGGGCCGCGCTGCTGCGGGCGGTGGCCGAAGAGCTCGCCGAGTTCCGCCAGGAGCGCCTGGTCATGGCGGGCGCCGCCACGCTGGCACGCCGCGAGCACGACTTCCGCGGCAGCATCCATCCGCTCCTCGAGGCGATCGAGGAGCAGGTGACGCTGCTGCGGCTGATGAGCGAGATGCGCGTCGACGAGCACGGGCTCGCGGCGAGCATCGGCACGGAGAACGCCGCGTTCGGTCTCGGCGAGGCCTCGATCGTCGCGAGCGACTATCTCACCCACTCCGGGACCGCACGCGTCGGCGTGATGGGCCCGACCCGCATGGACTACCAGAGCAACCTCGCGGCGGCGCGGGCCGTGGCCCGCTACCTGTCCCGGCTGCTCGAAGAGGACGAGTCCGGCCGGTGACCGGCCGCACGACAGACACGCCGCCGCAGGGCGGCCCGGAAAGGCGATGGTGACGGATCACTACGAGGTCCTCGGCGTCTCGCGCGACGCGAGCGAGGACGAGATCAAGAAGGCGTATCGACGGCTCGCCCGGCAGCTGCACCCCGACGTGAACCCGAGCGAGGAGGCCGCGGAGCGGTTCAAGTCGGTCACGCACGCCTACGACGTGCTCAGCGACGCCGATTCGCGACGCCGCTACGACATGGGCGGCGACCAGAACGGCAACGGCGGATTCGGCGGGTTCGGCGGCTTCGGGGACATCTTCGAGACCTTCTTCGGCGGCGGAGGGGCGCGGTCCGCCCGGCCCCGTTCGCGCCGGGAGCGCGGCCAGGACGCCCTGGTGCGGGTGACGCTCGACCTCGGCGACGTCGTGTTCGGTGTGCACCGCGACATCGAGGTCGACACCGCGGTGCTGTGCGAGACCTGTCAGGGTTCCTGCTGCGCGGACGGCACCTCGCCCGTGACCTGCGACATCTGCGGCGGATCCGGGCACGTGCAGCAGCAGGTGCGGAGCCTGCTCGGCAACGTCCTCACGACCGCGCCCTGCGGGTCGTGCGAGGGCTTCGGCACGACGATCCCGTTCCCGTGCCAGACCTGCAACGGCCAGGGCCGGGTGCGTTCGCGCCGGACGGTCGGGCTCGACATCCCCGCCGGCGTCGAGACCGGTCTGCGCCTGCAGCTTCCCGGCTCCGGTGAGGTGGGCCGCGCGGGCGGTCCGAACGGCGATCTGTACGTCGAGGTCACGGTGACGCCGCACGCGCGCTTCAGCCGCGAGGGCGATGACCTGCTCGCGACCCTCGAGGTCGCGATGAGCGACGCGATCCTGGGCACCACGACGACGATCGAGTCGCTCGACGGCCCGGTGGATCTGGAGATCCGCCAGGGTCTGCAGTCCGGCGACGTGCTCACGATCAAGGGCCGTGGGGTCACGCCGCTGCGGGGCACGCAGCGCGGAGACCTGCGGGTGGGCGTGCAGGTGCTCACCCCCACGAAGCTCGACCACAAGCAGCGTCAGCTCATCGAGGACTTCGCCAAGCGCACGAAGGCGCCGGCACCACGGCTCGCCGAGTTCCATCAGGGCCTGTTCTCCAAGCTGCGCGACCGGTTCCGCGGCTGACGGACATGGCGCTGCACTTCGTCACGCCCGAGGCGACCTCGGCCCGACCGGGGACCACGATCGCCCTCACTGGCGCCGAGGCCAAGCACGCCGCGGTGGTGCGCCGGGTGCGCGTCGGCGAGCCGATCACCCTCGGTGACGGCGCCGGCGTCTGGCTGGACGCCGAGGTCGTCGCGGCCGCGCCGTCGCTCGTCGAGGTGCGGGTTCTGGCCCGGCGCGAGGATCCGCTGCCGACGCCGCGGATCCTGCTCGCGCAGGCGCTCGCGAAGGGCGATCGCGACGAGCTCGCCGTCCAGGCGGCCTGTGAGCTCGGCGTCGACGGGATCGTGCCCTGGCAGGCCACGCGCAGCGTGTCGCGCTGGGAGGGCGCGAAGGCGGCCAAGGGCCGCGAGCGCTGGGCGAGCATCGTCCGCGAGGCCGCGAAGCAGGCGCACCGCTCCTGGATCCCCGAGGTCGTCGCCGTCGAGTCCACGGCGGATCTCGTGCGTCGCGCCGGGGGCCAGCGGGTGCTGATCCTGGATCCCTCCGCCTCGGAGCGGCTGTCCCGCGTCGTGCCGGACGAGCGCGACATCGTGCTCGTCGTCGGGCCGGAGGGCGGCGTCGCGCCGGAGGAGATCGAGCGCCTCGTCGCCGCGGGCGCCGAGCGGGTGCTGCTCGGCGACACGGTGCTGCGCACGTCGACGGCCGGCCCGGCCGCGCTCGCGGTGCTGAACGTGGCCCGCGGACGCTGGTAGGTCCGCCGACCCGCGGCACCGCGCCGATAGACTGATGGCATGAGCGAACCCTCGATCTTCACGCGCATCCTGAACGGGGAGATCCCCGGCGAGATCCTGCTCGAGACCGATGACGTCTTCGCGATCCGCGACATCAACCCGCAGGCGCCGCTGCACGTGCTCGTGATCCCCAAGTCCGAGCAGTATCGCGACGTCACCGAGCTCGCCGCGGGGGATCCCGCCCTGCTGGCGAAGATCGTCGCCGCGGCCAAGCAGATCGCGGTCGATCACGCCAACGGCGAGTACCGCCTCATCTTCAACAACGGCGCGAGCGTCGCGCAGTCCGTCTTCCACGTGCACGCCCATGTGCTCGGCGATCTCGAGGAGAACAAGCTCGTTGGCTTCTGACGAAACGGCTGAATCCGTCATCTCGGCGCGGATCGAGGTGGACGGCGTCGCGATGGTGCAGCTGCTCGGCCCGCAGGACCGGCTGCTGCGCATGCTCGAGAAGGAGCACCCCGCCGTCGACGTGCTGGTCCGGGGCAACGAGGTCACCCTCACCGGGGATCCCGGCGCGGTCGGCGCGGCGCGGAAGCTCGTCGACGAGCTCATCGAGCTCACGCGGTCCGGCCATGCGCTCGCCCCGAGTGATGTGGCGCAGTCGGCGCGCATGCTGGAGCGCGAGGGCGTGCGACCCAGCGAGGTGCTCGGCGAGGCGATCCTCTCGACCCGAGGACGCGTGATCCGTCCGAAGACCCTCGGTCAGAAGGAGTACGTCGACGCGATCGACGAGAACACGATCGTGTTCGGCATCGGCCCCGCGGGCACCGGAAAGACCTATCTCGCGATGGCGAAGGCCGTCCAGGCGCTGCAGCGCAAGGAGGTCGAGCGGATCATCCTCACCCGCCCGGCGGTCGAGGCGGGGGAGCGGCTGGGGTTCCTCCCCGGCACCCTCACCGACAAGATCGATCCGTATCTGCGCCCGCTCTACGACGCGCTGAACGAGATGATGGATCCGGAGATCGTGCCCCGCCTGATGGCGAGCGGAACGATCGAGGTCGCGCCGCTGGCGTACATGCGCGGACGCACGCTCAACGACTCCTTCGTCGTGCTCGACGAGGCGCAGAACACGACGCCCGAGCAGATGAAGATGTTCCTCACCCGCCTCGGGTTCGGCACGCGCATGGTCGTCACCGGGGACATCACCCAGATCGACCTGCCCACCGCCGCATCCGGTCTCCGGGTCGTGACCCGCGTGCTGAAGGACATCGACGACATCCACTTCTCCCGGCTCACCAGCGACGACGTCGTCCGGCATTCCCTGGTCGGCCGCATCGTCGACGCCTACACCGAGTACGACGAGCAGCGCACCGCCGTGCGCGCCGAGCGGGAGCAGGCCGCCGAGTTCGCCAACCGGGCGGAGCGCAGAGCGGGGCAGCAGCGCCCCGGCCCCCGAGACCGCATGCCGAAACGAGGCCTGAAATGATCGAGATCAACAACGAGTCGGCCATCGCGATCGACGAGACGGTGCTGTTGCGCCTCACCGAGCGCAACCTGGCCGAGCTGAACGTCAGCGCGGACGCGGACGTCGCGATCGTGCTCGTGGACGAGGGCGCCATGGAGGCGCTGCACGTGCAGTGGATGGACGAGCCGGGTCCCACGGACGTGCTGAGCTTCCCGATGGACGAGCTGCGCCCCGGCACGATCGACCGCCCGACGCCGCCCGGGCTGCTCGGCGACATCGTGCTGTGCCCCCAGGTGGCGGAGACCCAGGCCGCCACCGCGAAGCACACCCTCATGGATGAGCTCATCCTGCTCACCACGCACGGTCTGCTGCATCTCCTCGGGTTCGACCACGCCGAGCCCGAGGACGAGAAGGAGATGTTCGGCCTGCAGCGCGAGCTCATCGCCGGCTTCGCGGCCGACGAGCGCTCCCACGGTCGATGACTCCATTCCTGCTGCTCGCGGGTGCGATCCTGCTGGTCGCCTTCGGCGGGCTGATGGCGGCGATCGACGCGGCGCTCTCGGTGACCTCCCGTGCCGATCTCGTAGAGATGGGCGCGGAGGGGCGCAACGCGTCGGCCCTCGCCCGGATCGCCGCGGATCCCGAGCCGCACGCGAACGCCGTCGCGTTCATGCGCGTGTTCGTCGAGACGGCGGCCGCCGTGCTCGTCACGGTCGCTCTCGTGCTGCTCTTCGACGACCAGATCTGGTGGGCGATGCTCGCCGCAGCGGTCATCATGACGGGCATCACGTTCGTGCTCGTCGGCGCCAGCCCGCGCTCCTTCGGCCGGCAGCACGCCGACGCGATGCTGCGGGCGTGCGCGCCGACGATCCGCGCGGTTCGGGTGATCCTCGGTCCCATCGCGCAGGGCCTCGCGGTCTTCGGCAGCCGCGTGACGCCGGGCGCGGGTCGCAGCACCTTCGCCAGCGAGACGCAGCTGCTCAGCATGGTCGATGAGGCCGCCTCGCACGATCTCATCGAGGCCGACGACCGGGAGCTCATCCACTCCGTGTTCGACTTCACGGACCAGTTCGTGCGTGCGGTCATGGTGCCGCGCACCGACATGGTCACCGTCGATGCCGCGGCGACGACGTCCGAGGCGATGGATCTCTTCCTCCGCCGCGGCGTCTCGAGGATCCCGGTGGTCGACGACGACGCCGACGATGTGGTGGGCGTGCTCTACCTCAAGGACCTGGTGCAGTTCGCCTACCGCGACGACCTCAGCTGGCGGGCGGCGTCCGTGCGGCAGATCGCACGCCCCGCCGTCTTCGTCCCCGAGTCGATGCGGGCCGAGACCCTGCTCCAGCAGATGAAGCGCGATGCCGTGCACGTGTGCATCGTCATCGACGAGCACGGCGGCATCGCCGGCCTCGTGACGCTCGAAGACCTCATCGAGGAGCTCGTCGGCGAGATCTCGGACGAGTACGACCGTCCCGGCAGCGAGGTCGTCGAGCTCGAGCCGGGTCGCTACCGCGTGAGCGGCCGCATGGACCTCGAGGACGTCGGGGAGCTGTTCGGCGTCGAGCTCGAGGACGACGACGTCGACTCCATCGGCGGGCTCCTCGGCAAGGAGCTCGGCCGAATCCCCACTCCCGGCGCGACGGCCGTCGTGCGCGGGCTCCTCCTCACCGGCGGCGCCTCGCGCGGACGCGGGCGCGGCATCGAGTACGTCTTCGTCGAGCGGGCCGAGGAGCCGCTCGCGGAGGATCAGCACGGATCCGACCGGTCCAGCAAGGAGAACCACGATGAGCGATGAGCGCGAAGCGAAGGACGAGACGGGGCACCGCAGCGGCTTCGTGACGTTCGTCGGCCGCCCGAACGTGGGCAAGTCGACGCTCACCAACGCCCTCGTCGGCGAGAAGATCGCGATCACGAGCGAGAAGCCGCAGACCACCCGGCGCGCGATCCGCGGCATCGTGAACCGCCCCGACGGGCAGCTCGTGATCGTCGACACCCCCGGGATCCACCGCCCGAGGACGCTCCTCGGCGAGCGGCTGAACGACCTCGTCGAGCAGGTGCTCGGCGACGTCGACGTGATCGGCTTCTGCGTGCCGGCGACCGAGAAGGTCGGTCCGGGCGACCGCCGCATCGCGGCCTCGCTGGACGGCTACCCGCGGGCGAAGAAGGTCGCGATCGTGACCAAGGTCGACGTCGCCGACCGCGACGAGATCACCGAGCGCCTCATGGAGGTGGACTCCCTGCGCGAGGACTGGGCGGCGGTGATCCCGCTCTCGGCGCTGACGCGGGTGCAGCTGGACGTGCTCGCGGACGAGGTGCTGTCCCTGATGCCCGAGGGGCCGTCGCTGTACGGGGACGACGTCGTCACCGACGAGTCGACGGAGGACCGCATCGCCGAGATGATCCGAGAGGCCGCGCTCGAGGGCGTCCGGGACGAGCTGCCGCACTCGATCGCGGTCGTCGTGGACGACATCTCGCCCCGGGAGGACTCGGACCTGACCGACGTCCACGCCTCGATCGTGGTCGAGCGCGACAGCCAGAAGGCGATCATCATCGGACGCAAGGGCACCCGGCTCCGCGAGGTGGGCGCCACCGCCCGCGCGGGAATCGAGGAGCTGCTCGGCACCCGGGTGTTCCTCGGGCTGCACGTGAAGGTCGCCAAGGAGTGGCAGCGGGATCCGAAGCAGCTCGGCCGGCTGGGCTTCTGACATGGACTCCGCGGCGCGGCAGTGGATCGCCCCGGCCTGGGGTCCGCCGGAGCAGTGGCGTCTCGTCGACGCGACGGTGCCGGAACCGGGTCCGGGGGAGGTCACGGTGCGCGTGCGGGCCGCGGGGATGAACCCGGCGGACCGCAAGCACGTCGCGGCCCCTCGCGCGGGTGTCGCCCTCCCCGTGCCGATCGGCTACGAGATCTCGGGCGAGATCACCGCGATCGGTCCCGGCACGACGATCGGATCCGGCGAGGCACGGCTCGGCGACGAGGTGATCGCGTTCCGCGTGCAGGGCGGCTATGCGACCTCGCTCACGTTCCCTGCCGAGAAGGCGTTCCGCAAACCGGCCCCTCTGTCGCACGCGGAGGCGGCGAATCTGCTGCTCGCCGGTACGACGGCCGCCGAGATGCTCGAGCGCGTGCAGGCCCGCGCGGGGGAGACGATCCTCCTGCACGGCGCGTCGGGTGCGGTCGGCGTCATGGTGCTGCAGCTCGCCGCGCTGCGCGGCATCCGGGTGATCGGCACCGCGAGCGCGGCGGGCGCCGAGCGCGTGCGCCGTTTCGCCGGGATCCCCGTGGCGTACGGAGAGGGACTCCTCGGCCGGGTGCGGGCGCTCGATCTCCCGGTGCACGCGGCTCTCGATGCGGTCGGCACCGACGAGGCGGTGGACGTGTCCCTCGCGCTCGTCGCGGACCGCGCCCGGATCGTCACGATCGCGGCCCCCGCGCGCGCCGCCGAGCACGGCTTCCTCAGCATCGCCGGCTCGCAGCCGGCGAGCGCCGCGTTCCGGGACGGGATCCGCGGCGAACTCGTCCGGCTCGCTGACGAAGGGCTCCTCGTGGTTCCGCTCGCGCGGACCTATCCGCTCGCGGACGCCGTCGAGGCGACCCGGTTCCTCGCCGAGGAGCATCCGGGCGGCAAGCTCGCGCTGATCCCCTAGGCGCCCGTCACCATCCGCCGGACGATCCGCCTCCGCCGCCCCCTCCCGACGAACCGCCGCCGAAGGATCCGCTCGACGATGACGACGAAGAGCTGGGCGTCGGGGTGGCGCTGAGCGAGCTGTTCATGCCGGACAGCGAGCCGGCGAAGCTGCTTCCGGAATAGCCGGGGTACCAGCCGGGCACGGTGCCGTCGCGCTCGTACTGCACGGTCAGCACCTCGCCCCATTCGCGTTCCAGGCCGAAGAGCATCGCGTACGGCAGAAGCCGCTCGTACAGCACCACGACATCCACGCTGCCGTCCGCGCGGCGTTCGGCGCCGCGATACGACTGCAGCATCCGGATCCGGTCCGCCTCGGCGAGCCGGATGTACTCGCGCACGCCGAGCAGGTACTCGCGGGTCTCGGCGCCCTGCGGGGTGAGCACGGCGCGCCGCGGAAGCGAGACGATGAGCGACACGACCGCGACGACCGTCGCCACGATGGCGACGACGAAAGTGGCGATCGCGGCCGGGCGGCCGACCGCCAGACCCGGCACGGCGAGGGCGACGGCGGTGAGGCCCGCGACGATTCCGAGGGCGCTCAGTCCGATCGCGAGCGCCGCCCGGCGCCGCACGAGCAGTCCGCGGTCGAACGCGGCGGCGCGGGCGGAAGCATCCAGGGCCTCCAGGCGCCCGACGAGGGCGTCGTCCGGCACCGCGAGGGCGAGGGTCGTGCCGACCGGCTGCGAGGGGAACAGCGCCTGCAGCGCTGCTGCGTCGAGCGGATCCGGGGCGATCGTCGGATCCCTCAGCTCCAGCACCGGCTTGCTCTCCCCGTCGGCGATGCGCAGGGCCTTGTGCACGGCGAGGTGCACCATCTCCGCGGCGTTCGCGACGGACCGGCGTCCCTCGATCTCGGCGGCGAGCAGCGGCGGCAGCGTCGCCGGCACGTCGTACTGGGCGACCACGATCCCGCGTCCGCCTCGGCGTCCCCTTCGCCGCAGCAGGGCGATCCCCAGGATCGGGCCGCCGATCGCGAGCATCACTCCGGCTCCGGCGATCGGATACGGCACGACGTCGGTCATCGGGTCGGGCTGGCGGGCCGGCGCGGGGGCGAAGGTGCCGGCGCGCATCGGGAACGCCACCGTCACGCCGCTCGCTGCGGGGAGGTCCTCGGCGGAGACGGAGTAGGCGCCGTCAGCGCCGGCGGACAGCGTGCACGGCGTGGTGGATCCGATCGCCCCGATGTAGCAGGACGGCGCCGCGATGCTCGCCGACGCCAGCTCCGGCGCGATGCCGAGGGTGGCGGAGAAGCGGGCGATCGGCTGCTGCGAGCTCAACGGCAGCAGATTCCAGTACCACTCGTCGATCCGGCGGTCCGTCGGACGGTGCACGACGTCGCGCATCGTGTAGCGGATCACGTAGGTGGTGGGACCGTGCTGGAAGGTGTCGGGATCGCCGATCCGGATCTGGCGTTCGCCGTTCTCCGTGTCGCCGTCGTCGTACGGCAGCGCACGACCGGAGCCGTCGGTGATCGAGACGATGTGCAAGCCGAGCGGTGCGCCGTCGTACCAGGTCGGCAGGCCGCGGATGATGCCGTGGTTCTGATCGAACTCCGGGAAGTCCGCCACCAGGGTCTCGGTCACCGCGAGGGTCGCCCGGCCGGAGGGGTCTCGACCGAGGTCGTACCGGGCGTCCCAGGAGGCGTAGGAGAAGTCGTTCGCGTCGGCGTGCGCGGCCGGGACCGCGAGCAGAGGGGCCAGCATGAGCGCGAAGGCGCCGAGCAGGGCGAGCAGGCGGGCGCGCGATCGAGCCGTCATGCGAGCCAGACTATCCGCCGCGCCCGCCGCCGCGGGATCCCGTCGGCCCGAGAGTCGCTCCCGGTTCCGGACCGCCCCGGCGAGGATCAGTGCAGAGCGCTCGTCTCGATGATCTCGCGGAGCACGGCCTCGTCGTTCGGGATCTCGGTGACGCGCTGCGGGGCGGCGAGCAGAGCCTGCAGCTCTGCGGAGAGCGGCAGCTCGATCCCGAGCGCCTCGGTGATCGTCTCCCCGAACTTCTCGGGCTTCGCGGTCTCCAGAACGAGCATGGGCACGCCGTCCTCGACGAACTCCCGCGCGACCTTCACGCCGTCCGCGGTGTGCGGATCGATGATCGTGCCGGTCTCCTCGTGTACGGCGCGGATCGTGGCGAGCCGGTCGGCATGCGTGCTGGTGCCGCTGACGATCCCGAACTCGTCGGCGAAGCGGTCGAGATCCGCGGTGAAGTCGAAGCTGCCGCTCGATGCGAGATCGCTCCACGCCGCGCGGACGCGCTCCGCATCCCGGCCGACGAGGTCGTAGATGAAGCGCTCCAGATTCGACGCCTTGGAGATGTCCATCGACGGGCTGGATGTCGCGAGCGTCTGCGCCGCGCTGCGCGGACGGTAGACCCCGGTGCGGAAGAACTCGTCCAGCACGTTGTTCTCGTTCGCGGCGAGCACGAGCCGGCGGATCGGCAGGCCCATCCCGCGGGCGAAGAAGCCGGAGAGGATGTTCCCGAAGTTCCCGGACGGCACGGCGAACGACACCTCGAAGCCGGCCCGCTCGGACGGTGCGACGGCGTCGGTGGCCCGCAGCCAGGCCCAGAAGTAGTAGACGACCTGGGCGGTGATCCGGGCGAGGTTGATGGAGTTCACGGCGCCGAGGTGCTGCGCGTTCTTGAAGTCGAGATCGCCGGCGAGGTCCTTGACGAGGTTCTGGCAGTCGTCGAAGACGCCGTCGACCGCGATGTTGTGCACGTTCGCGTCCTGCAGCGAGTACATCTGGGCACGCTGGAACGCGCTCATCCGTCCCTGCGGCGAGAGCATGAACACACTGATCCGGTCCTTGCCGCGCAGCGCGTGCTCGGCCGCGGAACCGGTGTCGCCCGAGGTCGCGCCGACGATGTTCAGCACGCCGCCGGTGCGCTCCAGCGCGTACTCGAGCGCCTGCCCGAGGAACTGCATCGCCATGTCCTTGAACGCGAGTGTGGGCCCCTCGGAAAGACCCACGAGGGAGATCCCGTCCGCGATCGGGGTGAGCGGGACCGGAGCCGCGAAGACCTCGGGGGAGTAGGCGGCGGCGCACAGCGCGGCGAGGTCGTCGCGGGGGATGTCGGTGGCGAAGAGCCCCAGCACCTCGGTGGCGAGCTCCGCATAGCCGAGCCCGCGCCAGGACTCCAGCGTCGCGGCGTCCACCACCGGAAGACGCTCCGGCACGAGCAGGCCGCCGTCGATGGCGAGGCCCTCCAGGAGCGCCTCGCTGTAGGTCTTCGGCTCCCCGCCGCCGCGGGTGGAGATGTACTGCACGGCTGCTCCTCGATAAAAGTCGGGCGTCTCGGATCCGTCCGCACGCGCGCGGATCCGCGTCCATCGATTGTCGCAGGTTCCTCGGTCCTTCTCTCCCCGCGTGACGCCTCGGGAGGGGCACCCGATAGGCCGTGCTAGCATGGCCGCATGCGCGCAGGCGGTCTGCTCCTTCTTAGCTGCCGCGACGAGTCCCGTATCTGAGGGCCCCACTCGTCGCGGTGTTCGTGTTGGCCCGCCCCCACACTTGAAGCGACGAGAAGAGCACACCCTCATGAAGAACAATCAGCGCCCCACCGCCATGCCGGTCCACAAGTACCGGCCGTTCCACGAGCAGATCCGCGTCGACCTGCCCGACCGCACCTGGCCGTCGGCCCGCATCACCGAGGCGCCGCGCTGGTGCGCGGTCGACCTGCGCGACGGCAACCAGGCCCTCATCGACCCGATGTCGCCCGAGCGCAAGCGCGTGATGTTCGAGCTGCTCGTCAGCATGGGCTACAAGGAGATCGAGGTCGGCTTCCCGTCGGCGAGCCAGACCGATTTCGACTTCGTGCGCCAGCTCATCGACGAGAACCTGATCCCCGACGACGTCACGATCCAGGTCCTGACGCAGTGCCGCGAGCACCTGATCGAGCGCACCTACGAGGCGATCGCCGGCGCGAAGCAGGCCATCGTGCACTTCTACAACTCCACGAGCGTGCTGCAGCGCGAGGTCGTGTTCCGCTCGGATCGGGAGGGCGTCAAGCAGATCGCCCTCGAGGGCGCCCGGCTGTGCCGCGAGTTCGAGAAGCGCATCCCCGACACCGAGGTGTACTACGAGTACTCGCCGGAGAGCTACACCGGCACCGAGCTGGAGTACGCGGTCGAGGTGTGCAACGAGGTGCTGGAGATCCTGGAACCCACCCCGGGACGCAAGGTCATCATCAACCTGCCCGCGACCGTCGAGATGGCGACGCCGAACGTCTACGCCGACTCGATCGAATGGATGAGCCGGCACCTGAACCACCGCGAGAACGTGATCCTCTCGCTGCACCCGCACAACGACCGCGGCACTGCGATCGCCGCCGCCGAGCTGGGCTACATGGCCGGCGCCGACCGCATCGAGGGATGCCTGTTCGGCAACGGCGAGCGCACCGGCAACGTCGATCTGGTCGCGCTGGGCATCAACATGTTCACGCAGGGCATCGATCCCCAGATCGACTTCAGCGACATCGACCAGGTCAAGCGCACGGTCGAGTACTGCAACCAGCTGCCCGTGCCCGAGCGCAGCCCCTGGGCCGGCGACCTCGTCTTCACGGCGTTCAGCGGCTCGCACCAGGACGCGATCAAGAAGGGCTTCGAGGCGATGGCCGCGCAGGCCGAGGCGCAGGGCGTCACGGTCGACGACATCGAGTGGGGCGTGCCCTACCTGCCGGTGGACCCCAAGGATCTGGGCCGCTCCTACGAGGCGGTCATCCGCGTCAACTCGCAGTCCGGCAAGGGCGGTGTCGCGTACCTGCTGAAGACCGACCACGCGCTGGATCTGCCGCGCAAGCTGCAGATCGAGTTCTCCGGTGTCGTGCAGGCGAAGACCGACGCCGAGGGCGGCGAGGTCACGAGCGAGCAGATCTGGGACATCTTCACCGACGAGTACCTGCCCGCGTCCGCCGACGAGGCGAAGTGGGGCCGGTTCGAGCTGCTCGGCACCCGCACGAACAGCGACATGTCCGGCGAGGTCAGCCTGGATGTGGTGCTGCGCGACGACGAGGAGCGCGTGGAGGCACAGGGTCGGGGGAACGGTCCGGTCGCGGCGTTCATCGAGGTGCTGAGTGAGCGCGGCTTCGACATCTCGCTGTACGACTACGTCGAGCACACGCTCTCGACCGGCGGCGACGCGCAGGCTGCGGCCTACGTGGAGCTGCAGGTCGGCGATCAGCGCCTCTGGGGCGTCGGCATCGACGGCGACATCTCCACGGCGTCGCTCAAGGCCATCGTCTCCTGCGTGAACCGCTCCATCCGCGCCCGGGTCGCCGCCGACGCCGACCTCGTCACGGCCTGAGCGGCCCCACCACGCTTCTCCGCACCGTCACCCCGTGTGCGGAGGACACGTCCGCGGCGCCACAGCCCGCGTGACTGCGCCTGCGCCCCGGTCCCGGCAGATCTGCCGGGACCGGGGCGCAGACGTCTGCCCTGGTCTTTCGGGCTGCTCCCGGAGAGTCGCGACGCGGGTCAGGGCTTGATGATCGGGATCATGCCCGTCTCGGCCGCGACACGGCGACGGTAGAGGGCGCGCTGCTCCGGCAGTGACAGATCGAAGACGACGGCGAGGACGCGGATCACGGCGGTCACGACGATCCCGATGACGGCCGCGAGCACGATCCCCATCCCCAGACCGTGCGCGATCACGATGAAGGCGCAGCCCGCGCCTGCGGCGACCGCGTACAGCGAACCCACGTGCATGATCGACACCGGAAGGCCCATGAGCACGTCGCGCAGCACTCCGCCGCCGGCGGCGGCGCACACCCCGATGAAGATCGCCGGGACCTCCGGCAAACCGAACGCGATCGCCTTGCTCGTCCCGAAGGCGCCGAACATGCCGATCACGACAGCGTCGAGCCCGACGACCACGGCGTTGAGCCGCTGGAAGAGCCCGGCCAGCAGCATTCCGACGAGAGCTGCCCCGCCGGCGGTGAGCAGATACCCGTTGCTTTGGAGGGATGCGGGCGGCTGCCCCAGCAGGATGTCGCGGATGAGTCCGCCGCCCATGCCGATCATGATGCCGATGATGGCCACGCCGAGAAGGTCCAGGCGGCGCTCGCCCCGGAAGCCGCTCGCGAACATCGCGCCCTGCACGCCGCCCAGGCCCACGCCCAGCAGATCGGCCCAGAGCGGGATGGTGAAGGTCGGTTCGGTCACAGCTCTATTGTCCCCGGGAGTGGGATGATCGAGGAATGCCCACCTACCGAGACGAAGCGGTGATCCTGCGCACCCACAAGCTCGGTGAGGCGGACCGGATCGTCACGATGCTGTCGCGCGCGCACGGCAAGGTCCGGGCCGTGGCCAAGGGGGTGCGGCGCACCTCGTCGAAGTTCGGCTCGCGCCTCGAGCCGTTCATGGTCGCGGACGTGCAGCTGTACCAGGGGCGCTCGCTCGACATCGTGCAGCAGGCGGAGTCGCTCGGCTCCTACGGCGCCGACATCGCGCTGCACTACGACCGCTACACGGCGGCGAACGCCATGGTCGAGACGGCGGACCGGCTCAACGACGCGGAGGCGACGCCCGAGCAGTATCTGCTGCTCGTCGGGGGCCTGCGCGCCCTCGCCCGGGGCGAGCACGCGAGCCGCAGCATCCTCGATTCGTATCTGCTGCGCGTCATGGCGCTGTCGGGCTGGGCCCCGTCGTTCAGCGACTGCGCCCGGTGCGCGAAGCCCGGCGCGCACACGGTCTTCGTGGCGCAGATGGGGGGCATCGTCTGCGACGAGTGCGCTCCCGTCGGCAGTCCGCGGATCCCGGCTACGGCGATCGAGGTGCTCCGCGCCCTTCTCGCCGGGGACTGGGAGCGCGTGGACGCCGCGTCCGACCGTGAGACCGCGGCCGCGTCCGGCGTCATCGCCGCCTATGCCCAGTGGCATCTCGAGCGGGGGATCCGCTCGCTCTCGCTCGTGGAGGGAAACCGTTGAGCCCCAAGCCGTACACGCACAAGGACGCCGTCCCGTACCGTCCGCTGGACTGGACCGGCGTTCAACCGCCTGCGTTCCCGGCGGTGCCGAACCACGTGGCGATCGTCATGGACGGCAACGGCCGATGGGCGAACCGACGCGGACTCAACCGCATCGAGGGGCACAAGGCGGGGGAGGAAGTGCTGCTCGATGTCGTGGCCGGGGCGATCCAGGCCGGCGTCAAGCACCTGAGCGTGTACGCGTTCTCGACCGAGAACTGGGCGCGCTCCCCGGAGGAGGTGCGCTTCCTCATGGGGTACAACCGCGACGTGCTGCACCGGCGCCGCGATCAGCTCAACGAGTGGGGAGTGCGGATCCGGTGGGCGGGGCGCAAACCGCGCCTGTGGGGATCCGTCATCAAGGAGCTGGAGTACGCGTCGGAGCTGACGCGCGGCAACGACACGCTCACGCTGACCATGTGCATCAACTACGGCGGCCGGGTGGAGCTCGTGGATGCGATGCGCGCGATCGCCGAGGACGTGAAGGCCGGGCGGATGCGCCCGAGTGCGATCACGGAGAAGGCGATCCGCCGGCACCTGTACATCCCCGACATGCCGGACGTCGATCTCTTCCTGCGCAGCTCGGGGGAGCAGCGCACGTCGAACTTCCTGCTCTGGCAGTCGGCGTATGCGGAGATGGTCTTCCTGGACACGCTCTGGCCGGACTTCTCGCGCGAGGAGCTGTGGCGTGCGATCGGGATCTACCTCTCCCGCGACCGTCGCTTCGGCGGCGCGGTCGACACGCCCGACGCGCTCGACGAGGTCTGAGCCGGCCGTCGGATCGCTGGGTGCCGGGGCGCGTCAGGCGGCGGGGTGGAACCGCCTCGGAGGAGGATCCACGTCGCCCCAGGCGTAGCGGACGGGGACCCGCGGTCGGAGCGTGGTGCGTTCACCGCCGCGGTCGTGCAGCACGAAGTCGTCCGTCCCGATACGGGTGATCCGCCATCCGCCGTGGTGCAACCGCATGTGGTGGAAGCGGCAGAGCAGGATCCCGCGGTCGATGTCGGTGCGTCCGTTATCGCGTGCCCACTCGTCGATGTGATGCGCCTCGCAGTATGACGCGGGCCGATCGCAGCCGGTCCACCGGCATCCGCCGTCGCGGATCGCGAGGCCGATGCGCTGCCGGGGCGTGAACAGCCGCGATTCGCGACCGACGTCGAGGGGATTCCCGCACTCGTCTACGGTCACGGGAACGGTGCCGGACTCGCAGATCCGCCGTTCTGCAACGGCCGCCGGCAGCGCCGTCAGTCCGTCCTCGCTGATCGCGATCGGGGCAGAATCGCCGTGCCGGTCGACGGTCTGCACCAGTCGCAGCCCGGCCTGGCGCGTGCCGAAGACGCCTTCCGGTTCGGCGAGCGCGCCGGCGCGGATCAGATCCAGCAGCAGGACGTAGGAGAGCTGCTCGTTCGTGCGGGGGTCGGCGGTGAGGTCCGCCGCTCGTGCGTTCTCGTCGGCGTCGACGAACCGCGGGCCGCCCCGGCGCGGACGCAGTGCAGACGCGAAGACCGCATCGACGAAAGCTCCGCCCTCGTCGTCGAAGACCGCCGAGGCGTGCCGTACGCCCTCATGGTCGAACCAGGTCCGGAACGAGCGGCGCTCGTATCGGGCGTCGAATCGCGCCTGGGTGCCCTCCGGGTCCAGCAGGTCTCGGATCGCTCGCGCCGACGCCCCCAGCTCTTCCACGGTGCGTTGCGGCGCCTCCTCGATGAGCTGCGCGGCGGCCTGCGCCCAGGCGGCCGCGGCGTCCTCCGGCGGATCGCCGAGTCCGCTGCGGATCGCGTCGAACTGGGCGGAGGTCAGCGTTCCCGATCGCAGCCCGGTTCGGAGCGGCTCCCGCCAATCGCCCGAGGACGGTTCTGACGACGGCGGTTCCGACGACCGTGTGGCATCGCCGGTCTCCGCCGGGCTGTCGTCGCGCACCTCGTCTTCGAGGAGCGCCTCTCCGACGCGCACCTGGCGTGCCGCCTCGCTCTTGGTTGTGCCGGCGAGCTCCTGGATCAACGACGCCGCGGAGCGGTGCCCTCGCGACTGCGCCAGCCCTGCGTGCCCCGCCGATCGGCTGGACCGGCGTGCGATCTGCCCGGCGCAGAGCAGCTGGATCTGCTCCGTGAGACGGCCGATCTCGACCGCCTCCTGACATGCCGCGATCGTCTCCGCATCACCGAGTCCCGCGATGACCTCCTGAACGTCGGACGCGCTCGCGCCGGCACGGATCCGCCCCGCAAGGGTCGGGATCAGCGCCGCGATCGCTTCCAACGTCGTCATACCCCGATTCTCCTCGGGGCCACCGACATTCGAATCCTCTGATCAGCGATATTTTCCGAGCTGTGGAGAATTGCGCCGAACGGCCGATTGTGGAGGACGATCCGCGAATCCTGCCGGTGCGGACACGACGCATAGATCGCGTGCGTCCGGTAGACTGATTCCGCGAAGGGGAGTATTCCGACTTCACGCGATCGTCATCACGAGGCCCGCCGGCGGGCCTCCGGGCGCGTGACCGCCGTTCGGCGGGGAAGAGACTTTCGGCCGTTGACCGACCCCCTCGAAAGGCCCCTGTGGACGTTCCCGTCTGGTTCGAAGTCGTCTCGCTCGCCGTCCTGCTGCTGATCCTCATCGGCGATCTGCTCATCGTGCGGTGGCGCCCGCACATCCCCTCGACCAAGGAGTCCACCCTCTGGGTTGTCTTCTACGTCGCGCTCGCGCTCGGTTTCGCCGGTCTCCTGCTCGCGGTGGCCGGAGGACAGCACGCCGGCGAGTTCCTGACCGGGTGGGCGCTCGAGTACAGCCTCTCGATCGACAACCTCTTCGTGTTCGTGCTGATCATGGCCCAGTTCTCGGTGCCGCGGAAGCTGCAGCAGGAAGTGCTGATGGTGGGCATCATCATCGCCCTCGTGCTGCGCGGCATCTTCATCCTCCTGGGCGTGACGATCATCGAGAACTTCGCGCCGGTGTTCTACCTGTTCGGCGCGTTCCTCATCTGGACGGCGATCCGCCAGGCCATGCCGGAGAAGGAGCAGGAGGACGAGACCGCGGCGAAGGAGGGCTTCGCGGTGCGCATGGTCCGCCGGCTCGTCCCCGTCAGCGACGACTTCGACGGCCCCAAGCTGCGGACGGTCGTCGACGGCAAGCGCGTGTGGACGCCCATGATCATCGTGTTCGTCACGATCGGCGTCACGGATCTGATGTTCGCGATCGACTCGATCCCCGCGATCTTCAGCATCACGCAGAACAGCTTCCTGGTGTTCACCGCCAACATCTTCGCGCTGATGGGTCTGCGCCAGCTCTACTTCCTCCTCGGCGACCTGCTCGACCGCCTGCGCTACCTGCACTACGGCATCGCCGTGATCCTCGGATTCATCGGTGTGAAGCTCGTGCTCCACGCGATGCACGAGAACAGCGTCCCGTTCATCAACGGCGGCAAGCCGATCGAATGGGCGCCCGACGTGCCGATCTGGCTGTCGTTGACGGTGATCGTCGTCGCGATGCTCGGCGCGACCGGGGCGAGCCTGATCGCCTCGGGACGCGAGAAGCGCCGGGAGCGCGCCCTCGCCGAGTGACCGCACGCCTCCAGCGCCGGTCAGGGTGGGTGGGAAACACCCACCCTGACCGGGGGTAAGCTCGTGGCCATGCAGGCGGTGCTTCTCCTTAGCAGCCGCGGCGAGACCTCGATCTAGGCCTCTCTCGCCGCGGAGTCTCGCGTGGGCCGCACCTTGACCCTCTGGAGAAGCAACGCATGAATGACGCAGCCCCCCGCCCCCGGACCCTGGCCGAGAAGGTCTGGGACGACCACCTCGTCGTGAAGGGCGAGAACGGCGAGCCCGATCTCATCTACATCGACCTGCACCTCGTGCACGAGGTCACCAGCCCCCAGGCCTTCGACGGCCTGCGCACCGAGGGGCGTCCGCTGCGCCGCCTCGATCTGACCATCGCCACCGAGGACCACAACACTCCGACGCTGGCGATCGACAAGCCGATCGCCGACCTCACCAGCCGCACCCAGATCGAGACGCTGCGTCGCAACGCCGAGGAGTTCGGCGTGCGCCTGCACTCGCTGGGTGACGCCGAGCAGGGCATCGTGCACGTCGTCGGACCGCAGCTCGGTCTCACCATGCCCGGCATCACCGTGGTCTGCGGGGACTCGCACACGTCCACGCACGGTGCGTTCGGCGCGATGGCCTTCGGCATCGGCACGAGCGAGGTCGAGCACGTCATGGCCACGCAGACGCTGCCGCTGAAGCCGTTCAAGACCATGGCGATCACCGTCGAGGGGACCCTGCGCCCCGGTGTCACCGCGAAGGACATCATCCTCGCGGTGATCGCGAAGATCGGCACCGGCGGGGGACAGGGCTACGTGCTCGAGTACCGCGGCAGCGCGATCCGCGCCCTCTCCATGGAGGGCCGCATGACGATCTGCAACATGTCGATCGAGGCCGGCGCCCGGGCCGGCATGGTGGCGCCCGACGAGACCACCTTCGCGTACGTGCAGGGGAAGCCCCACGCGCCGCAGGGGCAGGACTGGGACGACGCGGTCGCCTACTGGCGCACCCTGCCCACCGACGAAGGCGCGACGTACGACGCCGAGGTGTTCATCGACGCGGACGCGCTCGAGCCGTTCGTCACCTGGGGGACGAACCCCGGTCAGGGCGTCTCCCTGTCGGCGGACGTGCCGGACCCCGCCGACATCGTCGACCCGAACGAGCGCAGCGCCGCCGAGCGTGCGCTCGAGTACATGGACCTGACTCCGGGCACCCCGCTCAAGGAGGTGAAGGTCGACGCGGTCTTCATGGGATCGTGCACGAACAGCCGGATCGAGGATCTCCGCGCTTTCGCCTCGGTCATCCAGGGCAAGAAGAAAGCCGACGGCGTGCGCGTCATGGTGGTCCCCGGATCCGCCCGCGTGCGCCTCGAGGCCGAGGCCGAGGGACTGGACAAGGTCTTCACCGACTTCGGCGCCGAGTGGCGCTTCGCCGGCTGCTCGATGTGCTTGGGGATGAACCCCGACCAGCTCGCCCCGGGGGAGCGCTGCGCGTCCACCTCGAACCGCAACTTCGAGGGCCGACAGGGCAAGGGCGGACGCACGCACCTGGTGTCGCCGCTGGTCGCGGCCGCGACCGCCGTGCGCGGCACGCTGTCCAGCCCGAGCGACCTCGTCGAGAACGGGCAGGAGGCCTGATCATGGAGAAGTTCACCACCCACACCGGTGTCGCCGCACCGCTGAAGCGCTCCAACGTCGACACGGACCAGATCATCCCCGCGGTGTTCCTGAAGCGCGTCACCAAGACGGGCTTCGACGACGCGCTGTTCCACGCCTGGCGTCAGGATCCCGACTTCGTGCTCAACCAGGAGCCGTTCCGGAACGCGTCCGTGCTCGTCGCCGGACCCGACTTCGGCACCGGATCCAGCCGCGAGCACGCGGTCTGGGCGCTGCGCGACTATGGCTTCGCGGTCGTGCTGAGCCCCCGGTTCGCCGACATCTTCCGGGGGAACTCCGGCAAGCAGGGCCTGCTCGCGGCGACCGTCGAGGAGGCCGACATCGAGCGGATCTGGGCGCTGATCGACGAGGATCCCGGCCGGGAGATCACGGTCGATCTCGAGGCGCGCACCGCCACGATCGGCGACTTCCAGACCTCCATCGGGATCGACGATTACACTAGATGGCGGCTCCTCGAAGGGCTCGATGACATCGGGCTCACGCTGCGCAACGAAGACAAGATCGCGCAGTTCGAGGCCCGCCGCGAGTCGTGGCGGCCACGTACGCTTCCTGTTCTCTGAACCGGACGCGGCCGTGAGCCCAGGGCATCCGCCCGGCGGCTCCGGCCGCGCCCGTTCCACAAGAAGAGGCCCTGAATGACGACACCGCTGCACGAGACCACGCTCGCTTCGAAGCCCTCGGGCGACGTACTGGCAATCCGCGGCGGACGTCCACTGCACGGCCGGGTGGACGTGAAGGGCGCGAAGAACCTCGCGACCAAGGCGATGGTCGCGACCCTCCTCGGCGAGACCGCGAGCACGCTGCGCGACGTCCCCGACCTGAGCGACGTCGCCGTCGTGCGCTCGCTGCTCGAGGTGCACGGCGTGCGCGTCACCGAGGGCGACGAGCCCGGCGCGCTCGTGTTCGACCCGAGCGACGTCGAGTCGGCGCATTTCGAGGAGATCGACGCGCACGCGGGGGCCTCACGGATCCCGATCCTGTTCTGCGGCCCGCTCCTGCACCGTCTCGGCCAGGCCTTCATCCCCGACCTCGGCGGCTGCCGCATCGGCGACCGCCCCATCGACTTCCACCTCGACGCGCTGCGCAAGTTCGGCGCGGTCGTCGAGAAGCTGCCCAGCGGCATCCGCCTCTCCGCGCCGAACGGCCTGAAGGGCGCGAACATCCACCTGCCGTACCCGAGCGTGGGCGCGACCGAGCAGGTGCTGCTCACCGCGGTGCGCGCCCAGGGCCAGACCGAGCTGCGCAACGCGGCGATCGAGCCCGAGATCATGGATCTCATCGCGGTGCTGCAGAAGATGGGCGCGATCATCTCCTACGAGCCGAACCGGGTCATCCTCATCGAGGGCGTCGAGACGCTCCGCGGCTACGACCACCGGTCGATCTTCGACCGCAACGAGGCGGCCTCCTGGGCCTGCGCCGCGCTGGCCACCGACGGCGAGATCTTCGTCGGAGGCGCCAAGCAGCAGGAGATGCTGACCTTCCTCAACGTCTTCCGCAAGGCGGGCGGCTGGTTCGACGTGCGCGAGGACGGGATCCTGTTCCGCCGCGACGGCGAGCTGAAGCCGGTCATCGTCGAGACCGACGTCCACCCCGGCTTCATGACCGACTGGCAGCAGCCGCTCGTGGTCGCCCTCACGCAGGCACCGGGTCGCTCGGTCGTGCACGAGACCGTGTACGAGAACCGGATGGGCTTCACAGCCGCGCTGGTGAAGATGGGCGCCGACATCGTCGTGCACCCGCACGGTCTGCAGGACGGCCCTCGCCGCGTGGCCCGCCGCGACCTCGAGCAGGCCGCCGTCATCACCGGCCCGACCCCGCTGCACGGCGCCGACATCGTCGTTCCCGACCTGCGCGGCGGCTACAGCCACGTCATCGCGGCGCTCACGGCCACCGGCGAGTCCAAGGTCTCGGGTGTCGACATCCTCAGCCGCGGCTACGAGAAGTTCCTCGACAAGCTCACCGCGCTGGGTGCCGACTTCGACGTGATCGGCTGAGATGCGCGCGACCGCCGAGAAGAGCCGCCCGAGCCTGTTCTGGTTCCTGGCGGTCTTCGTGGTGCCCTTCGTCTCCTTCCTCGCGAAGATCCGCTTCCGCGGCGCCGAGAAGCTGCCGCGCTCCGGAGCCTTCGTGCTGGCGCCGAACCACTACTCCGAGTTCGACCCGCTGATCGTGGCCGTCGCCGTCTGGCGGCTCGGCCGCGCCCCGCGCTTCATGGCGAAGGAGAGCCTGTTCCGCGTGCCCGTGCTGGGCTGGGCGCTGCGCGGCACGGGGATGATCCCCGTGGCGCGGGCGACATCCGTGGCCGCGGCGAAGCAGACCATCGCGCAGTCGAAGGAGCTCGTCGAGCACGGTCGCGGTGTGATCGTGTACCCCGAGGGAACGCTCACGCGCGATCCGGAGCTGTGGCCGATGCGCGGCAAGTCGGGCGCCGTGCGCCTCGCCCTCGCCGGGCGGATCCCCCTGATCCCGATGGCGCAGTGGGGCACCCAGAACATCATGGGCCGCTACCAGAAGGGGCTCAGCCTCTGGCCGCCGCGCAAGCGGGTCGACGTCGTGATCGGGGATCCGGTCGACATCTCCGACCTGTACGACCGCGCAGGCGAGAACGCTGCGCTGGTCGAGGCGACCGAGCGGCTGATGGCGGCGATCACCGCCCTCCTCGAAGAGGTCCGCGGCGAGAAGGCCCCCGCGCAGCGATGGAACCCGGCCGAGCACGGGCAGAAGGAGACGGGGCGCCTTGACTCCTAGGAACGCGCAGCCTCGCACGTCCTCGATCCCGCTGGGTCCCCGGGTCACGGTGATCGGCGCCGGCAGCTGGGGGACCACTTTCGGCAAGATCCTCGCCGACGGGGGCGCCCAGGTGACGATGTGGGCGCGCCGGCAGGAGCTGGCCCATGAGATCGCCGAGGCCAAGCGGAACTCGCAGTATCTGTCCGGGATCAACCTGCCGCGCAACATGACGGCCACGCATCATCTCGTCGAGGCCGTCGCCGGAGCCGAGCAGGTGTACCTGTCGGTCCCGAGCCAGACCCTGCGTGAGAACCTCAAGGCGCTGCGTCCGCTGCTGCAGGGCTCCGACATCCCGGTGGTCAGCCTCATGAAGGGCGTGGAGAAGAGCTCCGGCCTGCGGATGAGCAAGGTCATCGAGCAGGAGCTGGGCTGCGATCCCGACCGCATCGCGGTGGCGAGCGGACCGAACCTCGCCCTCGAGATCGCCCGCGAACAGCCGACGGCGGCGGTGATCGCCTCGAACAGCCAGGAGACGGCCGACATCGTCGCGCGCACCGCGCGCAATCGCTACTTCCGCAGCTTCGTGAACACCGACGTCATCGGCACCGAGTTCGGCGGCGTGCTGAAGAACCTCATCGCGGTGGCCATCGGCATCGTCGACGGCGTCGGCTACGGCGAGAACACCAAGGCGTCGATCATCACCCGGGGACTGGTCGAGATGACCGACTTCGCGGTGGCGAACGGCGCGCAGCCGGGGACCCTGCAGGGTCTCGCCGGCCTCGGCGACCTGATCGCGACGTGCCAGTCGCCGCTCAGCCGCAACAACACGGCCGGGCGCCTGCTCGGCCAGGGATACAGCTTCCAGGACGTGGTCAAGCAGATGCAGCAGACGGCCGAGGGACTCGCGTCCGTCGCTCCGGTGCTGCAGCTGGCCCGCGCCGCCGGCGTGGAGATGCCGATCGTCGAGCAGGTGAAGATGGTGCTGGACGGCGCCATGGACCCGCGCGACATCGCCCCCCATCTGACCACCGACGACGACACCCCTCAGGGGGAAGGGACGGGCAATGGACAAGCAGACGGTGGTGGTGCTCTTCGGAGGGCGCTCCAGCGAGCATTCGATCAGTTCCGCCACGGCGGGAGGGGTGCTGCGGGCGCTTGACCGCGAGCGGTACGACGTCATCCCGGTCGGGATCACCCGTGCGGGCGCCTTCGTCCTCGAGGACGACGAGCCGGACAAGTTCCCGCTCGACGCCGCGCATCTGCCCGAGGTCGCCGACAACGGCACCCGCATCCAGTGGCCGGAGCCCGGCGGGATCCGCACACTGCGCGTGACGCGCGCCGACGGCGCGGTCGACGACCTCGGCCCGATCGACGTGGTGCTGCCGCTGCTGCACGGCCCGCACGGCGAGGACGGCACGCTGCAGGGCTACTTCGACACCCTCGAGGTGCCGTATGCGGGCGGCGGAGTGCTCGACTCGGCGCTGTGCATGGACAAGCACTTCATGAAGATCGCCCTGCAGGCGGCCGGCATCGCCGTGGCGCCGTGGATCACCGTGCGCGCACGGCAGTGGGCGCAGGACGCCGAGGGCGTGCGCGCGGCGGCCGCCGAGCTCGGTCTCCCGGTCTTCGTGAAGCCCGCCCGGGCCGGATCCAGCGTCGGCGTCTCGAAGGTCACGGAGCCCGCGGAGTTCGACGCGGCGATGCGCATCGCCCTCGCCGAGGACGACAAGGTGCTCATCGAGAGCCGTGTCGTCGGACGCGAGATCGAGGTCGCGATCCTCGAGGGCGCGGACGGCGCGCGTGCGTCGGTGCCCGGTGAGATCGTGCTGACCTCGCGCGGCTTCTACGACTTCGAGGGCAAGTACCTCGGCGGCGACGGCGTGGACGTGGTCTGCCCGGCCGAGCTCGCCGACGCCGAGATCGCAGCGATCCAGGACGCCGGGATCCGCGCGTTCGAGGCGGTCGACGGACGCGGCCTGGCGCGCGTGGACATGTTCCTGACCGCGGAGGGCACCCTCGTCGTCAACGAGCTGAACACGATGCCGGGCTTCACGCCGATCTCGATGTTCCCGAAGTGCTGGATCGCCTCCGGGCTCAGCTACCGCGACCTCATCACGGAGCTGATCGAGGCGGGGCTGCGTCGCTAGTCCGACGCGCTCCCCGGAGCGACGGAGCCGCTAGTTCGACGGGCTCGGGGCGGGTGTCGGATCCGCCCCGGGCCGCTCGATGCAGGCGTGGGTGGCCGGGATCGTGGCGATCGCGGCGGCGAGGCTCTTGTTGTCGATGACGTCGTTGCCGCTCACGCCGGATCCCGGCTTGCTGTTGATGAACAGCTGCACGGCCGGCTTGCGACCGTAGGTCGTGAGCGTGAGGTTGGGACTCCGGGAGTCGTCCACGAGCCAGTCGATGCCCTGCCGGGTGATGCACTGGAGGGCGCTCGTGGGCTCCGCCTCGGGCAGACCGCAGGTGAGCAGCACCACCGACGGGTCGCCCCACGCCGCCGTCGACTGCGCGTCCGTCCAGCGCCGGTCGTGACCGTCGATCGAGGGCACGTTCTTGAGGCGCACCGTGACATCGGCGCAACGCGGGTCGTTCGCGTCGTCCGCCGGATTGAGGTGAACGGTCGAGCTGCAGCCGGCGAGGAGCCCTGCCGTGAGCACGAGGACGGTGACGACGGCGAGACGACGGGGCATCCCTCCAGGCTACCGTTGACACCATGGTGGACCATTCAGCTCCAGGCCCCGACGCGGTCGCGGCAGGATCAGAGGATCCGACGATCGGCGAGGTGAGCGAGGGCCGCGTACTGCGGACGATCCTCGCGCGGACCCCGGCGGGTCGTGACGCCCTCCTCGGCCCGGGCGATGACGCGGCGGTCATCGCGGCACCCTCGGGTTCCGTCGTGGCGACCACCGACACCCTCGTCGAAGGGCCGGACTTCCGCGCGGCGTGGTCGACGGGCTATGACCTCGGCTGGAAGTCCGCGGCGGTCAACCTCGCCGACGTCGCCGCGATGGGAGCGCGGCCGACGGCGCTGCTCGTCGCCCTCGCCGTGCCGAAGGATCGACGCCTGTCGTTCGTGGCGGCCCTGGCCGACGGATTCAGGGACGCCTGCGCGGCTCTGGCGCCGGGCTGTGCGGTCGTCGGCGGCGACCTGACCGTGTCGGCGACGCTGATGATCGCGGTCACGGCGCTCGGAGATCTGGAGGGGCGGGCGCCGGTCACCCGCGCCGGGGCTCGGGTCGGTGACGACGTCGCGATCGCGGGGGAGATGGGACATGCCGCGCACGGACTGTCGGTGCTCTTCGGCCGCTTCCATCCGGCGGGCGCCGCGGTGCCCGTCGATCCCGTGCTGCTCGCCGAGGGCGAGGCGGAGGCGATCGCCGCGCAGGTGCGCCCGGTGCCGCCCATCGGGCTCGGCCCCGTGGCAGCGGTCGCGGGCGCGACGGCGATGATGGACGTCTCCGACGGCCTCGCCCTGGACGCGGGGCGGATGGCGGAGGCCTCCGGCGTGACGATCGCGCTCGAGCAGGCGGCCCTCGGCGCGCATCCGCGTCGTGCACTGGCCGGAGGCGAGGACCACGCGCTGCTCGCGACGTTCCCCGCCGGCGCGCTGCCGCCGGGCTTCCGCCGGATCGGATCCGTGGTGCCGGCGTCGGAGGGCGCGCCGGTGCTGTACGACGGCGAGCCGGTGGGACCCCTCGGCTGGGACCCGTACCGCGACGCGGGCGCCGACGTCGGCACCTGAGCGGCAGGGAGCCGGAGCGCGAGCCGAGATCGCGGGCTACCCGTCGGCGGGCCACCCGCCGGTGCCCCACCGGTCAGCGGTGCGCCGGTTCCGCCCACCACAGCGCCGTGTCGCCGTACGAGCGCTCGCGGATCAGCGCGAGTCCCGCGGCGTCGAGGTCCGGGGCGGTGGCACGCCGAGCCCGTTCGATGACCACGACGGCGTCGGGGGACAGCAGCGGCGTCAGGGCGACGAGGTCGGCGGTCATGTCCGCATCGGACAGGTCGTAGGGCGGATCCGTGAACACGAGGTCGAACGGCCCGGCGGCGCGGCCGAGGTACGCCTGGACGGCGCTCTCGACGACGACCGCCTCGCGCCGGTCCGCGTCCGGGCCCTTCGGCGCGGCGAGCGCCTTGCGCACGGCGGCGGCGTTGCGGCGGATGATCGCGGCGGCCGGACGTCCGCGCTCGACGAGCACCGCGCCGCGTGCGCCGCGACTGAGCGCCTCCAGGCCGAGCGCGCCGGATCCGGAGTACAGATCCAGCACACGCGCGTCGTCGATCGCGTCCATGGACTCGAGGGCGCCGAACAGCGATTCGCGCACCCGGTCGCTCGTCGGACGCGTGCCGTGGCCCGGCACCTCCAGGCGGGTGCCGCCCGCCGAGCCCGCGATGATTCTCGTCACCCGTTCACCCTATGGGGCGTGCCGCGGGTGTCGCGATCCGTCCGCGACCCGCGGGGAGGGGCAGGATAGGGGAGTGGCCGAACCTCTTGCAGAGCTGATCAGCATGCCCCGTCCCCAGATCATCGAGGCGGGCGAGGGGGTGGGGCTGGCGACGTATTCCTGGGGAGAGCCCGAGGCGCCCGTCGTGCTGCTCGTGCACGGCTTCGCGTCCAGCACGCGCGACAACTGGGTGCTCACCGGCTGGGCACGGATGCTCGAACGCGCCGGCTACCGGGTGCTCGGGATCGACCAGCGCGGCCACGGCGCCAGCGAGAAGCCGCACCAGCCCGAGGACTACGGGATGCGGACGCTGGCGACCGACATCGAGCAGGTGCTCGACACGTATCTCGTGGACGAGGCCCTCTACGTCGGCTACTCCCTCGGCGCGCGCGTCGGCTGGGAGGTGCTGCGCGATCTCGGCGACCGCATCCCGCGCGCGGTGCTCGGCGGCATTCCGGACGGCCGGCCATTGGAGCGGCTCGACGTCGACGAGGTCCGCGCGTACATCGCCGACGGGGCGCCGGTGTCCGACCCCGCGACACGCGACTACATCGCGCTCACCGAGCGGGTGCCCGGCAACGACCTCGAGGTCATGCTCGCGCTGGCCTTGGGTATGCGCGGCGAGGCCCGCACGATCGATCCGGATCCGGCGACGGCCCCCGGCCAGCCGATCCTGTTCGCGACCGGCTCCGACGACCCCATCATCGAGGGCTCGCGGCGTCTTGCGGACGCCTCGCCGAACGGGACGTTCTTCGAGATCCCCGGACGGCACCACTTCAACGCGCCGGGATCCAAGCCGTTCCGGGAGGCGGCGCTCGCCTTCCTCCAGGGCTGAGCAGCCGGGATCCGGGTCGCGCGGCGGCGGGGTTGTGCACAGCCGCGCGGCGGCGTCCGGGCCCCGCTCTAGAATTCTGAGCATGCCGCTCCGTCTCGATTCGCCGCTCGCCGTCGCGGTCGGCGACGGCAATGCGAAGACCCTGCAGAAGGCGTTCGGCATGTCCGTGGTCGCCGACCTGCTCACGCACTACCCGCGTCGCTACGCCAACCGCGGCGAGCTCACGCCGATCCTCGATCTCCCGAAGGGGGAGACCGTCACGATCGTCGCCGAGGTGATGAAGGTCGACGTGCGCGACATGAAGAACCGTCGCGGCGCGATGATGACCGTCGACATCGGCGACGGGGTGGGGCGCATGGTGCTGACGTTCTTCGCCAAGTACCGCGGCCAGCTCGAATGGCGCGAGAAGGAGCTGCGCATCGGCCGGCGCGGGGTGTTCACGGGCAAGGTGGGCGACTACCGCGGCGTCACCCAGTTCGCTCATCCGCAGTACGAGATGTTCGACGACGAGCTGCGCGCGCGCACGCAGGCCGACGTGCTCGTGACCACCCCGCTGCCGATCTATCCGGCGACGGCGAGCCTCACGACCTGGCAGATCGAGAAGATGATCGGCACGGTCCTCGACGCGCTGGGCCCGGTGCCGGAGCCGGTGCCCGACGAGGTGCGCCGCGAGGACGGCCTGCTCGATGCGCGCACGGCGCTGGAGCGTGTCCACCGGCCGAGCACCAAGGACGAGATCGCGCCGGCGATCCGCACCCTGCGGATGCACGAGGCGCTCACCCTGCAGACGGCGCTCATGCAGCAGCGCTACCTGGTGCGCATGCTCGACGCCACGGCTCGGCCGGCGAAGCCCGGGGGCCTGCTGGAGCGTTTCGACGCGGCATTGCCGTTCGAGCTCACGCCCGACCAGAAGGCGGTGGGCGAGACGATCGCGGCGGATCTCATCGGCGGTGCGCCGATGAACCGGCTGGTGCAGGGAGAGGTCGGATCCGGCAAGACGCTGGTCGCGCTGCGCGCCATGCTGCAGGTCGCCGAGACGGGCGGTCAGGCGGCGCTCATCGCACCGACCGAGGTTCTCGCGGCCCAGCACCTGCGCTCGATCACGAAGATGCTCGGCCCTCAGCTCGCGCCGCTCGTGATGCCGACGCTGCTCACGGGGCAGATGTCGGCGCCCGAACGGCGCAAGGCCGCTCTGCGCGTCGCGGCGGGGCAGGCTCTCATCGTGGTGGGCACGCACGCGCTGCTCGGCGAGAAGACCACCTTCGCCGACCTCGGGCTCGTCGTGGTCGACGAGCAGCACCGCTTCGGCGTCGAGCAGCGCGAGGCGCTGCGCGCGAAGGGCACCAGCCCGCACGCGCTCGTGCTCACGGCGACCCCCATTCCACGCACGGTCGCGATGACCGTCTTCGGCGATCTCGACACCTCGGTGATCCGCACGATGCCGAGCGGGCGCGCGGGCATCGAGACCTTCGTCGCCCCGCTCGCCGACCACCCGGGCTGGTTCGCGCGGGTGTGGGAGCGTGCGGCGGAGGAGATCGCGCAGGGACGCCAGGTGTTCGCGGTGTGCGCGGCGATCGATACGGCAGACGGCGCCGAGGAGGCCGACCAGGAGCGCTTCGCCGACGAGGAGGAGAGCCGTGGTCCCCGGTGGGGCGTGGTCCAGCTGCAGGAGGCACTGGCGACGCATCCGTCGCTGAGCGCGGTGCGCATCGCCGGCCTGCACGGGCGCATGGCCGCGGACGAGAAGGACGCGATCATGCAGTCCTTCGCCCGCGGCGACATCGATCTGCTCGTGGCGACGACGGTGATCGAGGTCGGTGTGGACGTCCCGAACGCGTCCACGATGATCGTCCTCGAGGCCGATCGGTTCGGGGTCTCGCAGCTGCACCAGTTGCGCGGCCGCATCGGTCGTGGCGGCGTCCCCGGCCTCTGCCTCCTCGTCACCGAGGCGGAGCAGGGAACGCCAGCCCGCGACCGCGTCGACGCGGTTGCGGCGACGCTGGACGGGTTCGTGCTCGCCGAGGTCGATCTCGATCTGCGCGGGGAGGGCGACGTGCTCGGAGCCCGGCAGTCGGGGGCAAGATCGTCGCTCAAGCTCCTGCGGGTCATCAAGGACGCGGATCTGATCGCGCAGGCCAGGGCGATCGCCGAGGGGATCATCGAGGAGGATCCCGCGCTCGAGGAGCACGAGGGTCTCCGGGACGCGATGGCCCAGCGCCTGACCATCGAGGACCGTGCGGCGCTCGCCAAGAACTGAGCGCTGGGCGAGGCCTGCGCTCGGCTCGTACCGAGGAGCCCGCCGCTAGGCTGGTCCCATGCGATGCACTGAGCGACGTGAGGAGACGAAGTGAGCGCTCGGATCGCCGTCGTCCCCGGTTCCTTCGACCCGCCGACCCTCGGCCACCTCGACGTCATCCGTCGTGCGGCCGCCCTGTACGACGAGCTGCACGTGCTCGTGGTGCACAACCCCGACAAGCAGGCGATGCTGCCGGTCGCGCAGCGGCTCGCGCTGCTCGAGGAGTCGATCGCCGAGGCCGGGGTCTCCGGATCCGTGATCGTCGGATCCTGGAGCATGGGTCTGCTCGTCGACTATGCGCGGGACGTGAACGCCGGGGTCCTGGTCAAGGGCATCCGTTCGCAGATCGACGTGGCGTACGAGTCGCCCATGGCGATCGTGAACCGGCACCTCGCCGACATCGAGACGGTGTTCCTGCTGCCGGATCCCGCTCACGCGCTGGTGTCCAGCTCTCTCGTGCGGCAGGTCGCCGCCCTCGGCGGCGACGTGTCGCCGTTCGTGCCGCCTGCGGTGTCGCGGTTCCTCGACACGGGGGCGCGCGGCCTCTGATATCCGGCCCTGCGACCGGGTGCGACCGGTGAGAGCCGCCGCGGCGTCGGGCCGTCGTCCAGGCGGAGCCGATAGACTTGCGGGGTGAAAACCCGACGCAATGGACCTTTCGTGCTGCCCGTGCGCGACATCGTTCGCCGACCCGGCGAGATGCGCGAGCACCGGCTCACGATCCCTCTCGCCGAGCAATGGGGCGAGGGCCTCGTCGCCGTCTCGAAGGGCGAGGAGCTCGACATCGACGTGCGTCTCGAGTCCGTGCACGAGGGCATCCTCGTCACCGGCGAGGTCGATTCGACGTACCGCGGAGAGTGCGGACGATGCCTGAATCCGATCGAAGCGCCTGTCGAAGTCGAGTTTCAGGAGCTTTTCGCGTACCCTGGAGAGGAAGCGAACGACTTCGAGGTTCAAGACGACCACGTGGATCTTGAAACTCTGGTCAGGGACGCGGTGGTTTTGGCGCTCCCGTTTCAGCCGGTGTGTCAGCCGGATTGTCCTGGACTCGATCCCGAGACCGGCGAGCGGCTGACCGGAAGCGCCGGGAAAGAGCATGACGCTCCCGTCGATCCTCGATGGGCCGCGCTCCAGCAGATCACAGACCACGGGAACGCAGCGGAATAGCTGCGCGCCCAGAACACAGAAGGTAAGCAACCATGGCCGGTAACCCCCCGAAGCGCAAGGTCTCCCGTTCCAACACCCGCTCGCGTCGCGCGCAGTGGAAGGCTGAGGCTCCCGCCCTCGTCAAGACCATCGAGAACGGCAAGGTCGTCTACAGCCGTCCCCACCAGGCGAAGGTCGTCACCGACTCGCAGGGCACGGAGCTGTTCCTCGAGTACAAGGGCCGCAAGGTCGCCGACGTCTGATCGATCGGTCGATCATGGCATCAGTCCCCACTGGGACGGTCCCACTTTCTGAGCAGCTCGGGGTCGATATCGACCCCGAGCTGCTTCAGCTTGCGCTCACGCATCGTTCGTACGCGTACGAGAACGGCGGCATCCCGCACAACGAGCGCCTCGAGTTCCTCGGCGACTCTGTGCTCGGCCAGGCCGTCACCGTCATGCTGTACACGACCCTGCCCGACCTCGATGAGGGGTCGCTGGCGAAGCGCCGCGCGAGCGTGGTCTCGACCGTCGCCCTCGCCGAGGTCGCCCGCGGCATCGGCCTCGGCGCGCACATCCTGCTCGGCAACGGCGAGGAGCGCACCGGCGGTCGCGACAAGGACTCGATCCTCGCCGACACGATGGAGGCCGTCTTCGGCGCCACCTACCTGTCGGCCGGCCCCGAGCAGGCCACCTCGCTCGTGCTGCGCCTCATCGAACCGCTCCTCGCCGACCCCGAGCGCTACGGCGCGGCCATGGATCCGAAGACCGCGCTGCAGGAGATGTCCGCCCGGCACGGGCTCAGCGCTCCGGTCTACGAGGTCGTGTCGACCGGCCCGGATCACGACCGGCGCTTCACCGCGACAGTGACGACCGGCGAGGTCTCGACGACCGGCACCGGCACCAGCAAGAAGACGGCCGAGATGGCTGCCGCGCTGGCAGCCTGGCACGTGCTCAGCAACCGTGCCTGAGCTTCCCGAGGTCGAGGTCGTCCGCGCCGGGCTCGCTCCTGCGATGACCGGGGCGCGCATCGTCTCCGTGGCCGTCCACGACGAGCGCGCGTTGACCCGTCACCCGGCGGGCGCGGCCGACTTCGCCGCGCGGCTGGAGGGGGCCGAGGTCTCCACCGTGGCGCGCCGCGGCAAGTTCCTCTGGATGCCGCTCGCGTCGGGGGAGGGAGCGCGCTCGGCGGTGGTGGGACATCTCGGCATGTCCGGTCAGCTGCTGCTGCGCAGACCGGACGCGGCCGCGGACCGGCACGAGCGGGTGCGGATCTACATCGAGCATCCCCGGCATGGGGAGCTCGCCGTCGTCTTCGCCGACCAGCGCACGTTCGGATCCCTCGCCGTCGACGCGCTCGTGCCGACGAACGACGGTCGCGCTGCCGGATGGGGGAGCGAGGACCCGCTCATCCCTTCGCAGGTGGCGCACATCGCCCGCGACCCGATGGACGACGCGTTCCAGGACCGCCTCTTCCGTGAGATCCTGCGCACGCGGTCGAGCGCGATCAAGAGGGTTCTCCTGGACCAGGCCGTGATCAGCGGGGTCGGCAACATCTACGCCGACGAGTCGCTGTGGGCGGCGCGGATCCATCCCGAGACGCCGGCCTCCGCGCTGTCGACCGTCGCGGTGAACCGGTTGCTGGCGGAGGTGCGCGCCGTGCTGGAGAAGGCGCTGGCCGAGGGCGGCACGAGCTTCGACGCCCAGTACGTCAACGTCAACGGCCAGGCCGGCTACTTCGCGCACTCGCTGAACGCGTACGGTCGTGGCGATCAGCCCTGCCCGCGATGCGGTGGACCGATCCGGCGCGAGTCCTTCATGAACCGTTCTTCGCACTTCTGCCCGCGGTGTCAGCGACGACGCTGACCGCGTGCCGGCGTCCGGCGCGGGGCGGTCGCCGTCAGTGCTCGCCCTTGATGACGAAGTAGGAGCCGCGGATCTCTCCCGCCAGCTTCGACCGCTGCCGGGCGAACTTGAACGCCGACAGCTCCTCCGGGATCTCCATCCCGAGCGACAGCTTGAAGCCGACCGCGCGCTTGCCCGCGTCGGCGAGCGTGTACATCACGTTGATCGCGAGCCCCGAGGTGTAGAAGACGTATCCGAACCGGATCCGGTCGGCCTCGAACCCGCTGACCTCGAGGGCCGGGCTCGCGATCACGATGCCGCGCTCCTCCTGCAGGATCTCGGTGACCCAGGCCAGGGTCTCGGGATCCTCCCCGGGCGTGCTGACCGTGAACGGCGTGCCGTACTTGTTGGTGATGTAGCGTGCCTCGTTCGCCCGCAGGCCGGCGAGCGCCTCGGCGATCGGCGATGCCTCCAGTCCTGTGGTCGAGACGGTGGCGAAGTCGACGACGCTGCTCATACGGAGTCCTTCCGGGAGGCGGTGATCCTCTCATTCTCCTGCAGCACCCCGCCGCGGGCGAGATCGACCGGGGGAGCGCTCCCCATCGCCGGCCTCACGGGCGTCGGCTAGCGTCGGACCATGACCCAGCCCAGGCCGTGGATCCTGTTCGACATCGGCGGCGTGCTCGAGCTCGTCGAGGACGGCATCTGGCAGGAGGAGCTCGCGAATCGGTGGGCGACCCGTGCCGGACTCACCCGCGCGGAGTACGACGAGCGGCTCGCCGTCGCGGACCTGCCGCGCATCGATGTCGAGCAAGGCGCGGCAGAGGCGTACTGGAGCGGCTTCGCTCGTGCGCTGGGGTTCACCGACGTCCAGCGCGAGGAAGCCGTGCAGGAGCTGTGGGATGCCTACTGCGGCGAGGCGAACGTCGAACTGATCGAGTACGCGCGGTCGCTGCGGGGGCGGGCGGGAGTGGCGATCCTCTCCAACTCCGCCGACGGTGCGCGCGAAGAGGAGGAGCGTCGGCACGGATTCTCCGCCGTCTTCGACCCGATCTGCTACAGCCACGAGATCGGCGCGAACAAGCCGGATCCGGAGGCCTACGAGGCGGCGCTCCGGGCGATGCGGTCGGCCCCGGAGCGGGTCTTCTTCATCGACGATCGGCAGCAGCAGATCGACGGCGCCGCCCGGGTCGGGATCCGCGGCATCGTGCATCGCGACAACGCCACGACGGTCGCGGCCGTCGAGGAGTTCCTGACGGCCGCGACCGGATCCTGAGGATCAGCCCGCGAACGCCCGCAGCAGGATCGGACGGGTGAGTCGCGTCGCGATCCAGACGAGCGCGACCCCGGTGGCGAGCACGGCGGCGATCGTGAGGAGCGAAGCCGGCGCGGTGATCAGGGCGATCCCGAGGAGCGGGAAGATGAGGATGGCCGCGCACAGCGCGGAGCCGATCGACGTCACCAGCAGGGGCGACATGACCGCGCGGCGCCGCGCCGCGTCGACCGTGTCCGCGGGAACGCCGAGATAGTGCAGGCTGCGATGGAGCTCGCGCTGGTCGAGGATGTCGGACGCCTGGGTCACCGCCACGGAGCAGGCGACCATCAGGAAGGACGCGACCAGTGTGATGATCAGGCCGGTGCGCATGTCGGTCACGAGCTCGAGGTCATCGGTGCGGGTGTTCTCGCTGCCGATCACATTCATGAGGGCGACGCCGGTGCCGGCGAACACCGCCATGAAGCTCGACATCGCGATGCCGCTCACCTGACGCCAGGCGCCCTTCGCGTCGTCGAGCACGATGCGAGCCGCGATGAGCCGTGCGGGAGTCCCGGCGCGACGCAGCTGCATCCGCGCGCCGACCGTCAGCACCCACGGCCCGATGAGGTTCAGCACGAGGAGGCCGATGGCGAAGATGGCGACGAGGCCGGTGATGATCGAGATCGCCTCGCCCATGCCGGGCACGATCCGGCCCGCCGTGAACCCTGCCGCGATGACGACGACGGCGATCAGGGCGCGCACCCAATGGGGCGCGCGGGGAGTGGTCCTTGTGCGCACGCCCAGTGGCGATATCACCACCCGACGCAGCCCGATCACGGCGCTCACGGTCGCGAGCAGCACGGTCCCGATCGCGATCGCCGCGGTCAGCAGCGGCGGCAGCATCACGGCCGATCCGAGCGGAGCGCCGCGGAACGGGATGAGGCCGACGAGCGGCGCGATCCCGATCGTCAGCAGCACTCCGGCGAGCACACCCGCCGCGGCGACGAGCGTCGCCTCGACGACCGCCACCACGCCCACGCCGAACCCGCTGACGCCCAGCAGCCGCAGCGTCGAGAGCCGCTCGTCCCGCCGGCGGGCGGAGAGCCGGGCGGCCGCCCCGCCGAGCGAGGCGAGGGGCAGCACCAGCAGCACCAGCGCGACGGCGGCGAGGATCTGGTAGATCATCGCGTACTCGTCCGTCCATCCCCAGAACGCCTGCGCACCGCCCACGACCGTGAGCACGAGTGCGGAGACCACGGCGAACGCGACCGCGGGGATCACGACGACTCCGGCGGAACCCGGTGCGGGACGCAGGAGCAGGCGCAGGGTCGCGGCGTTCATGCGGCGACCGCCGAGCCCAGCACGCGACCGTCGCGGACCGCGATGGTCCGGGAGCAGCGCGCGGCGACCTGCGGGTCGTGCGTGACGACGACGAGCGTGCGGCCCTGCCCGGTGGTCGACCAGAGCAGCGCGTCCATGACCTCCGACGACGTCGTCGAGTCCAGCGCGCCGGTCGGCTCGTCCGCGAACACGACGCTCGCCCCCGTGACCTGGGCGCGGGCGATCGCGACGCGCTGGGCCTGGCCTCCGGAGAGCTCGCCGATCCGGCGATCCTCCATGCCCTGCAGTCCGAGAGCCGCGAGCCACCCGGCCGCGCGCTGCGTCGCCTCGGCACGGGAGACCCCGGAGATCATCGCCGCGAGCGCGACGTTCTCCACGGCGGTGAGTTCGGGCATCAGCAGCCCCTGCTGGAACACGAACCCGAACGACTCGCGGCGCAGCCGGGACCGCGCCGATTCGCTCAGTGCGCTCACCTCGACGACGCCCCCGGCGGGCGGCAGGAACGTCACGCGCCCCCCATCGGGCCGGGTGATCCCGGCGAGCACGTGCAGCAGGGTCGTCTTCCCGGATCCGGATGCTCCCATGATCGCGACGGATTCGCCGGAGGCGATCCGGAGGTCCACCCCGGCGAGGGCTCGGGTGGATCCGAACGACTTGATCAGACCCTGTGCTTCGACGACTGCTGTGCTCATGCCTCCAGCCTGGTCGGCGCCGCCGGGCGGATCATCGGTCCGGGGAGTGAGGATCGCGCCCGGACGTCATCCTGCGGGATGATCCTGGCGAGCGATCAGTCCAGCACCTTCTTCCAGGCCCCGCCGTATCCGATCGGCGCGAATCCGAGCTGCTCGTTGATGGACAGCATCGGGCGGTTCTCCTCGGCGTTGTAGGTCACGATGCGCTGCGAGCGCGGGTGGCGCTCATGCCAGGAGAGCAGACCGGCGGTCTTCACGAGCAGGCCCAGCCGGTGGCCACGGTGCTCCGCGAGCACGAGGGTGTCGTTCTGCTGGGTCACGCTGTCGTCGGCGCCCTTGAGGGAGAGCTCGTTGTACGCGCAGAGCTCGCCGGTCTCGATGTGCTGGGCCGCGGTGACCTGAACGGTGTGGCCCATGTCGAGCCAGCGGGAGTCCTGCTCGCGGACGCGGTCGGCGTCCCAGGTCTCCTCCGGCGAGTCCATGTCGGCGTCCGGGGCGTCGGTGGACATGCGGGACTTCATCCACGCGTACCCGTCGACGAAGGCCTCGGGCGTGGGCAGCAGCCATTGCACGACGCGGTAGCCGGATGCGGCTTCTTCCGCGGCGGCTCGCAGCGCGAGGAGGCGGTCGTCCCCGTCCCACCGGTACTCGCTGACGCGGTCGACCTGCTCCAGGGTCCAGCCCTGGGCGAGGAGGAAGCGCGCGGTGTGATCGCGCGGGACGCTGCCGAAGCCCGTCGGCGGCTCCAGGGCCGGTTCGCCCGAGGGGAGGTGCTCGGTCCACATCTGGAGGGTGCGCATGCCCTCGGCCCGCGCGAGCGGCTCCAGGTGGCCGGCGACCGCGGTCGCGATGCCCCGGCCCTGCTCCTCGCGGAGCATGCTGATCGCCGACATGGCGGTGTCTCCGGCGCCGTCGCGCGAGATGTTCAGGAAGGCCACCCCGATGGTGCGCTCCCCGCGGACGATCCGCCACTGGCGGCGGTGCGTGTGGGCGTCCGAGGTGAGCAGCGGAAGCAGCTCGTCGGCGGTGAAGCTGTCGTCGTCGCGGCCGGAGGCCTCTTCGAGGCAGCGGTTGCGGACCTCGGCATAGGCACGGAACGCGGGGGAGGACCCCGCATCCGCCCGTGCGGGGAGCACGAGCGGATGCAGGGTCGCGCCGGCGGTGAGGGCGATGATCGGGTCGGGGGTGCCGGCGTCGGTCATCAGAGCACCTGCCGCGTCGCGCTGCGGGACAGGCGGTCGGCCTCGTACTGCTCCAGGAGGCGGAGGCGACGGGACGCGGCCTGAGCGGCCCGTGCCCGGTCCTGCGCCGCAGGACGTGTCCGCACGATGAGGTGCAGGGCGACGCGCAGGGCCACTCGCTGGGCGAACGACAGGTTGCGGAGCTCCTCCTCGCGGGGGAGCTGGATGGACAGGTCGCGCTCGGGGAGAGCGCTCTGCGTCGACTCGGTGGGAGGCGAAGCGTGCAATGCGGTGTTCACGGTGGTTCGCTTTCGTTGGTCGTGCCGGAAGGCGGTTTCGCTCCACGGCGCGGTCGCCCGGTGGGGTGCCGCGACGTGTCACGGGTGAGGGAGCCGGATCCAGGACGCGGTGTCCGGATCGGCGTGGATCCGGAGACAGGTGTCCCGGATCAGGTGAGGCGATCGGAGATCGACGCGAGGATCGCGGATCGGATCGCGGACGCACGAGGCGTCAGGCCGGCCTCAAGCCGGAGCGGGGGAGAATGCGCCTGTTACGCGGCGAAACGCACGCGCAGGCCGGCGGAAGTCGCCGAGGACGCATCGATCCCACGGGATGGGGTGAATGCAATGCGGATGTTCATCATGTTCGGCAACCTCCTTTCTCGGCTCGGGTTGTCGCGCTAGCGGAGCTTCACAGGAAGCGTCAAGCCGACACTCAGAAATCCCTGGACCTCGGGCGTTTCCCGCGCGGAGGCGGGGACCGGCCGCGATAGCGTAGAGGCCGTGAACTCCGCCGAACGTCGAGCGTGCCCATGCATCTGAAGAGCCTGACCCTCAAGGGGTTCAAGTCCTTCGCGCAGCCGACGACGTTCGCCTTCGAGCCGGGCGTCACCTGCATCGTCGGACCGAACGGCTCCGGGAAGTCCAACGTCGTCGACGCCCTCGCCTGGGTCATGGGCGAGCAGGGGGCGAAGACCCTGCGCGGCGGCAAGATGGAGGACGTCATCTTCGCCGGTACGTCGACGCGGGGCCCGCTGGGGCGCGCCGAGGTGCAGCTCACGATCGACAACAGCGACGGCGCGCTGCCGATCGAGTATGCCGAGGTGACGATCAGCCGGACCCTGTTCCGCAACGGATCGAGCGAGTACGCCATCAACGGCGAGGGCTGCCGCCTGCTCGACGTCCAGGAACTGCTCAGCGACTCCGGCCTCGGACGCGAGATGCATGTCATCGTCGGCCAGGGGCGTCTGGACACCGTGCTGCAGGCCTCGCCGGAGGACCGGCGCGGTTTCATCGAGGAGGCGGCGGGGATCCTCAAGCACCGGCGCCGCAAGGAGAAGACCCTCCGCAAGCTCGACGCGATGGAGACGAACCTCACGCGCCTCAGCGATCTGGCCGGGGAGATCCGCCGTCAGCTCAAGCCGCTCGGGCGCCAGGCCGAGATCGCCCGGGAGGCCCAGACCATCGCCGCCGTCGTGCGGGACGCCAAGGCCCGGATCTTCGCCGACGACGTTGTGACCCTGCGCTCGGCCCTCGCCGATCACACGCGCAACGAGCACGAGCGCCATGCGGAGCGCGTCGTGCTGAGCGAGCAGGGCGACCTCATCCGCGCGGAGATCACGCGGCTCGAAGGGCTGCAGAACTCGGCCGCGGTCGACGAGGCGCGCCGCATCGCGTTCGGTCTCGAGCAGGTGCAGGAGCGCACGCGCGGCCTGTTCACCCTCGCCAACCAGCGTCTTGCGCTGCTCGGAACCGATGAGGACGACGCGGTGACCGCGGTGACCGTCACCCAGGCGACGATCGACGAGGCCAAGGACGAGGTCGAGGAGATCTCCTCGGGCATCGGTCGTGCACAGGACGCCGCCCAGCAGGCGACGCGGGCCGTCGCCGAGGCCCGTGCGGAGCTCGACGCCCTCGATGTGGACATCGCCGAGCAGAGCGCCCTCGTGTCGGCGCACGACATGCGCCTGACGACGCTGCGCGGACAGGCGGAGGCCGCGGCCTCGGCCCTGGCCGCCGTCCGCGGTGCCGTGCTGCGTCAGGAGAACGCCCTGGAAGCGGCTCATCAGCGTCGCCGCGAAGCCGCCGAGGCGCGGGAGCGGATCGAGGAGGGCGAGGCCCCCGAGGGCACCGCCGCCGAGCATGCCGAGGCCTACGAGCGGGCGCAGGCTCGCGCCGTCGCCGCAGAAGGGGAGCTCGAGGGCCTGCGCGAGCGGCTGCACGCCGCCGAGCGGGAATCGGAGGCGCTCACGGCGAAGGCCGCGGCGCTGGGAAGCGCGATCGCCGTCACGGGCGGCGCGGCCGAGATCGTCGCCGCGGGGCTCGCCGGCGTGCGCGGACTCGTGGGCGATGCGGTGCAGGTCACGCCCGGCTATGAAGCGGCGATCGCGGCCGTGCTCGGGCCCCTCGCCGAAGGCGTCCTGGTCGACGACGTCGCGGCGGCCTTCGCCGTCGCCGCCGACGGCGAGGCTGCGGGGGCGTACGACATCGTCATCGCCGAAGGCGCGGCCGCGGCGGTGTCCGATGCGAGGATCGCCGGGGCCACTCCCGCGACCGAGGTGGTGACGGCACCGCCGGGTGTCCTCGGCATCCTGTCGCATGTCGTGATCGTGGAGGACCTGACGGCGGCCCGATCGGCGCACGCGACCGCGGTCGCCGCGGCCGGCGTGCCGCTCACCGTGGTGACGAAGGCGGGCGAGGTGCTCACCGCGCACACCCTTCACACCGGATCGGGAGGGGAGCGGTCGCGGCTCGAGCTGGTCGCGGAGCGCGACGCCGCCGTCGACCGGCTGGGCGAGGTGCGCGTCGTCGTCGACTCGCTGCGCGAGGCCCGCGAGGACGGAACCCAGGCGCTGGAGACGGCGCGCCGGATCTCCCGGGACGCTCTGCGCACCCTGCGCGAGCACGATGCGGCCCTGGCCGCGCACACCGAGCAGGTGAACCGCGTCAGCGTGCAGCACGAATCCGCGATCGCGGAGTGCGATCGCCTCGAGGCGGGCCTGGAGCAGGCTCAGTCCGCCGTCGCGGACGCCGAGGCGAACGCCGATGCCGCCAAGGACGCCCTGGCCGCCGCGGAGGCCGCGCCCCGGCCGGTGCTGGACGCCTCCGCCCGCGACGGGCTGCTGGAGGCGCTGGAGGCGGCGCGGGAGGCCGAGATGGAGGCGCGCCTGGGCATCGAGACCCTGCGGGAGCGCGTGCGCGCCGCGCAGACCAGGGTGACGTCGCTCGAGCGGCAGCGGGAGCGGGAGCGCGAGGCGGCCGCGGAGGCGGCCCGCCGCGCGGTGATCCGGCGGGCCCAGCGCGAGACGGCCTCCGGGGTCGCAGCGGAGCTGCCTCGGATCCTGGATTCGATCGACCGCTCGGTCGCCGAGGCGCGCGTCGCCCTCGCCGCGGCGGAAGCCGCGCGTTCGGCGCAGAATCAGGAGCTCGGCGAGCTGCGCCGGCAGGATTCGTCGATCCGCGAACGCCTGGCAGGGCTGACGGAGAGCGTCCACGGGCTCGAGCTGCAGATCCACGAGAAGAAGCTGCACCTGACCAGCCTCCTCGAACGCGTGCAGTCGGAGCTCGCCCTGGACGAAGACATCCTGGTCGCGGAATACGGCCCGGATCAGCTGGTTCCCCGCGACGCGGTGCTTCTCGCCGCCGAGCCGGACGACCTCGTCGAGGCGGCGGACGCCGTGGAGGCGGATGTCGTCCCCACCGGGATCCCCTTCGATCGGCGCATCCAGCAGCGCCGGCTGCAGGAGGCCGAGCGCAAGCTCGCCCAGCTCGGTCGGGTGAACCCGCTCGCGCTCGAGGAGTTCGCCGCTCTCGAGCAGCGGCACGCCTTCCTCACGGAGCAGCTCGCCGACCTCACCAAGACGCGTCAGGATCTGCTGACGATCATCGCCGAGCTGGACGAGCGGATGCAGACGATCTTCGCGTCGGCATTCGAGGACACCCGGCAGGCGTTCGGCGAGGTGTTCCCGCTGCTCTTCCCGGGCGGCGCCGGAAGCATCTCGCTGACCAACCCCGACGACCTGCTGAACACCGGCATCGAGGTCGCGGTGCGCCCCGTCGGCAAGAAGATCGAGCGGCTCTCGCTGCTCTCCGGCGGCGAGAGGTCGCTCGCGGCCGTGGCCCTGCTCGTGGCGATCTTCAAGGCGCGCCCGAGCCCGTTCTACATCCTCGACGAGGTGGAGGCGGCGCTGGACGACGCGAACCTCGGGCGTCTGCTGACGGTGTTCGAGCAGCTCCGTGCGAGCTCGCAGCTGCTCGTGATCACTCACCAGAAGCGCACGATGGAGATCGCGGACGCGCTCTACGGCGTCTCGATGCGACAGGACGGCGTCTCGGCGGTCGTCGGCCAGAGGGTCGGCGACCGCGCTGCCGCGGCGACCGCCTGAGCGCACGCGCGTCCGCGACAGCGCGCCCTCGGCGAACACGCCGGGTTCGCCGGGCCGCTCCCCGTAGGCTGGACGCATGGCGGAGAAGTCCTGGTCCCTCGGCCGCGCGCTGCGCGGCATGTTCGTCAAGCCCACGATCGACGACGACACCTGGGACGACCTCGAGACGGCCCTGCTCACCGCCGACTTCGGGCCCGACATCACCGAGCGCCTCGTCGACGAGCTGCGCGCGAAGGTCGAGCGGTATCGCACCACGGATCCGAAGGACCTGCAGCGGATGCTCCGCGAGACGCTCGAGGAGCACTTCGCGAAGTTCGACACGACGCTCAAGCTCACCGAGCGTCCGGCCGTGGTGCTCGTCGTCGGCGTGAACGGCGTGGGCAAGACGACCACGATCGGCAAGTTCACGAAGTTCCTCCGTGGCTACCAGCGGTCCGTCGTGGTCGGCGCGGCCGACACCTTCCGCGCCGCGGCGGTCGAGCAGCTCGGCACCTGGGCGCAGCGCGCGGGAGCGGCGATCGTGCGCCCCCAGCAGCAGGGGCAGGATCCGGCCTCGGTCGCCTTCCAGACGGTCGAGTACGCGAAGAACAACGGCACCGAGATCGTCATCATCGACACGGCGGGCCGCCTGCACACCAAGGGCGGCCTGATGGACGAGCTCTCCAAGATCCGCCGGGTGGTCGAGAAGCAGGCGCCGATCAGCGAGGTGCTGCTGGTGCTCGACGCGACGACCGGCCAGAACGGCGTGCTCCAGGCCGAGGCATTCCTCGAGCACGCCGGCGTCACCGGCCTGGTGCTCACCAAGCTCGACGGCTCGGCCAAGGGCGGTTTCGTGCTCGCAGTGCAGGAGCGCACCGGCATCCCGGTCAAGCTCCTGGGGCAGGGCGAGGGCATCGACGACCTCACCGGCTTCACGCCGCACGTGTTCGTGCAGGCTCTCGTGGGCTCCTGATCCGAGCCGATTCCCGGCACGCGCCGCGCGGACTACCGTCCCGCCCGCAAGGCTGGTTTTATAGGCCTATGGCGATCGAACACGACTTCTTCGGACTGCTGTCCTCGGGACCGGACGGATCGATCTTCTGGTCCGAGACGGTGGAGTTCGGCGACCATGCCCTCACCGTGGACCTGACCGCGCCCGACCAGGAGGACGTGTCGCGGGAGTCGCTCGACATCGCGGCCGCCTTCGTCTCGGGTCTCGAGGCCATCGACGACAAGGCCCGCCGCGGAATGCTGTCCGAGGTCGACGACCGCACCAGCGAGGTGACCGAGTACATCCTGCAGCAGCAGGAGGAGTACGGCGACGAGCTGAACGACTACCTCGTCGACGTGAGCGGCGACGCGGCCGTCGACATCATCCGGTCGTTGCGCCTGATGAGCATGACGCTGCTCGTGGACGAGCACGGCGGCAGCGAGCCGTTCGCGGTGCTCGAGTACGCCCTCGACGCCGACGGCGACGACGACGTGCTCCTGGTGAACTTCGGATCCGACGGCGCCGTGCTGTCGGTCATGAGCGCCGACTGAGGAGCCGGCCCGTCGGAATGACGAACCGCCGGACGGGAGTGGCCCCCCTGCTGCCCGTCCGGCGATCCGGGTCTCAGACGGCCTGCGCGAAGCCGAGGTCGGCGCCCTCGGCGATGTGCGCGAGGTGAGGCGGGATCTCCCGGCCCTTCGAGATCATCGACTGCGCCCACAGGCGGCCGGCGCGGTAGGACGATCGCACCAGGGGGCCGGCGAGCACGCCGAGGAAGCCGATCCGCTCGGCCTCCTGCTTGAAGGCGACGAATTCGTCCGGCTTGACCCAGCGCGACACCGGAAGGTGCCGCGGCGTCGGACGCAGGTACTGGGTGATGGTGATGATGTCGCAGCCCGCGTCGTGCAGGTCCTGCAGCGCCTGCACGACCTCCTCCGGCTCCTCGCCCATGCCGAGGATGAGGTTCGACTTCGTGATGAGGCCGGCTTCGTGGCCCTGCGTGATCACGTCGAGCGAGCGCTCGTAGCGGAACGCCGGGCGGATCCGCTTGAAGATGCGCGGAACGGTCTCGACGTTGTGCGCGAAGACCTCGGGCCGGGCGTCGAAGATCTGCCCGAGGAACGCCGGATCCGCGTTGTGCTCGTTCGCGAGCAGCTCGACCCCGGTGTTCGGGTTGAGCTCGTGGATCTTGCGCACCGTCTCGGCATTGAGCCACGCGCCGGTGTCGGGCAGGTCGTCCCGGGCGACGCTCGTGACGGTCGCGTAGCGCAGGCCCATCTGCTGCACGCTCTCGGCGACGCGGCGCGGTTCGTCCGTGTCGTAGGCGTCGGGCTTGCCGGTGTCGATCTGGCAGAAGTCGCAGCGTCGTGTGCACTGGGATCCGCCGATGAGGAAGGTCGCCTCCTTGTCCTCCCAGCACTCGAAGATGTTCGGGCAGCCGGCCTCCTGGCACACCGTGTGCAGGCCCTCGTCCTTGACGAGCGAGTGCAGCGCCTTGTACTCCGGCCCCATCCGGGCCTTGGTCTTGATCCACTCCGGCTTGCGCTCGATCGGCGTCTCGGCGTTGCGGATCTCCAGGCGCAGCAGCTTGCGGCCCTCGGGCGCGGCGCTCATGCGGCCACCTCCGTCGCGTACTCGGCGGCGAACGCCGCGGCGACGGCGTCGACGATGTCGGCGGGGGAGGTCTCGCGGCCGACGACCTCGCTCACGGTGGTCACTCCGGCGTCGGTGATGCCGCACGGGATGATCCCGCGGAAGCCCGCGAGGGTGTTGTCGCAGTTGATCGCGAAGCCGTGCATCGTGACGCCCTGCTGCACGCGCACGCCGATCGCCGCCACCTTGTCCTCGCTGAGCGGCCGGCGCACCCATACGCCGCTGCGTCCCTCGACCTGGTATCCGTCGACGCCCAGCGGGCGCAGCACGCCGATGAGCAGTCGCTCCAGCCGGCGTACGTGCGCCACCACGTCCATCGGCTCGGGGAGGCGGACGATCGGATAGCCGACGAGCTGTCCCGGGCCGTGCCAGGTGATCTTGCCGCCGCGGTCGACGTCGACCACCGGCGTGCCGTCCTGCGGGCGCTCCTGGGGCTCGGTGCGCTTGCCGGCGGTATACACGGCCTCGTGCTCCAGCAGCAGGAGCGTGTCAGGGCGCGAACCCGCGACGACGTCGGCGTGGACGCGTCGCTGCAGATCCCACCCCTCGAGGTACGGGACGTAGTCGGGGGCGAGGCCCGCCGTCTGGATGTCGAGCATGACCGATCCTTCTGATCGAGTTGTTGAATGCAGTTCAACAATAGCCCCGAACGGCGGCGGGCGCGTCGCGCGATACGGTGGCGGGGTGAGCATCCCCGCCCGCGGCGTCGGCCGTCCCCGGGTCTCCTCGCGCGAGACGATCGCCGAGGCGGCCTGCGAGCTGTTCCTCGAGTCCGGTTACGAGGGCACCTCGATCGCGGGTATCGCGCAGCGGGCCGGAGTGAGCCGGTCGAGCTTCTTCAATTACTTCTCCTCGAAGAGCGACGTGCTCTGGTCGGGGCTGGACGAGCGCATCGACCGCGCCGTGGCGGCGCTGGCCGAGCCCGGCGCCGGCGAGAGCCCCGCGGCCGTCGCTGCAGTGCTCGCCGCGATCCTGGAAGGACTGGAGCCGGATCCGCTCGCGCTCGCGTTCGGCAACGTCCAGGCGATGGGGCTGGCCGACGAGCTGCAGCGGGAGTCGGCACTGCGTCAGGGCCGGCTCGCCGCAGCCCTGTCCGCGGCTGCGCGGGATGCGGGCGTCGAGCGGATCCGCGCCGACGTGCTGGGCGCCGCCTACGCGGTGGCCGTCCTGTCGTCGTTGCGGGTGTGGGCCGAGGGGGGTGCGGGGCACGGCTCGCCGCTCGCGCAGCTGCAGCACGCCCTGCCGCGGATCACCGACCTGCACTGGGGCTGAGCGCCCTGCGCGGGCGGCGGATCCGCTCGCGTAGAATTGCAGCACCATGGCTACTTTTGGCACGCTCTCCGATCGGCTCACCGAGACCTTCCGCAATCTGCGCACGAAGGGCAAGCTGTCCGCGTCCGATGTGGACGGCACCGTCCGCGAGATCCGCCGCGCACTGCTCGACGCCGACGTCGCGCTGCCGGTCGTCAAGGACTTCACCGCGAAGGTGCGCGAGCGCGCCCTCGGCGACGAGGTCAACAAGGCGCTCAACCCCGCGCAGCAGGTCGTGCAGATCGTCAACGAGGAGCTCATCGCGATCCTCGGCGGCGAGCAGCGCCGACTGGAGTTCGCGAAGAACCCGCCCACGGTCATCATGCTCGCCGGTCTTCAGGGATCCGGCAAGACGACCTTCGCCGGCAAGCTCGCCAAGCAGCTGCAGGGCGAGGGGCACACCCCGCTGCTCGTCGCGGCCGACCTCCAGCGCCCCAACGCCGTGACCCAGCTGACGGTCGTCGCGGAGCAGGCCGGGGCCACCATCTTCGCGCCGGAGCCGGGCAACGGCATCGGCGACCCGGTGCGCGTGGCGCGGGACGGCGTCGAGCACGCCCGCCGCCAGCAGCACGACATCGTCATCATCGACACCGCGGGCCGGCTCGGCGTCGACGCCGAGCTCATGAGGCAGGCGGCGGACATCCGCCGTGCGGTGGACCCGGACGAGGTGCTGTTCGTCATCGACGCGATGATCGGCCAGGACGCGGTGAACACGGCCAAGGCGTTCCAGGACGGCGTCGACTTCACCGGTGTCGTCCTCTCCAAGCTCGACGGCGACGCCCGAGGCGGCGCCGCGCTGTCCGTGGCCTCGATCACCGGACGCCCGATCATGTTCGCCTCCACGGGCGAGCGCCTCGAGGATCTCGAGCCCTTCCACCCCGACCGGATGGCGAGCCGGATCCTCGACCTCGGTGACATCCTGACCCTCATCGAGCAGGCGCAGAATGCGTTCGACGAGGCCGAGGCCCTCAAGGTCGCCGAGAAGCTCGCGACCCAGACCTTCACGCTGGAGGACTTCCTCGAGCAGATGCAGCAGCTGAAGAAGATGGGCTCGATGAAGAAGATGCTCGGGATGCTCCCGGGCATGGGCCAGATGAAGCAGCAGCTCGAGGACTTCGACGAGCGCGAGATCGATCGCACCGAGGCGATCATCCGCTCGATGACCCCGGGGGAGCGGCGCAACCCGAAGGTGCTCAACGGCTCCCGCCGCCTGCGCATCGCGCGCGGTTCCGGCATGACGGTGACCGACGTGAATCAGCTCGTGCAGCGGTTCGAGCAGGCCGCGAAGATGATGAAGACCGTCGCCCGCGGCGGCACCCCGAACATCCCCGGCATGGGATCGGTGCCCGGCATGGGCCGCCCCGGCGCGTCGTCCAAGCGCGGCAAGAAGGGCAAGAGCGCGGGATCGCGCTCCGGCAACCCCGCCAAGCGTGCGGCGGAGAACTCCGGGCTCGCCACGAGCCAGGCGCCGAGCGGCACCGGCTTCGGTCTCGGCGGGCAGAAGGCCCCGTCCGAAGCCGACATGGCGGAGATCCAGAAGCTCTTCGGCAAGAACTGATCGCGGCCGCGGGGCATCGCGAGAAGCCTCGCGCATCGGAGACGAAGAAGCCTCGCGCATCGGAGACGAAAAGGCGGGCCCGGAGGATCGCTCCTCCGGGCCCGCCTTTTCGTCGTGTCAGATCACTTCACGTCTTCGTCGACCCAGTCCATCGACTTGGTGACGGCCTTGTGCCACAGGCGCAGCTGGCGGTCGCGCTCGGCGACGTCCATGCTCGGCTCCCAGCGACGGTCCTCCTGCCAGTTCGCGGACAGGTCGTCCAGACCCGTCCAGAACCCGACGGCGAGGCCCGCGGCGTAGGCGGCGCCCAGAGCCGTGGTCTCCGCGACCACCGGGCGCACGACCGGCACGCCCAGCACATCCGCCTGGAACTGCATGAGAGCGTCGTTCGCGACCATGCCGCCATCGACCTTGAGCTCGGTCAGGTCCACGCCGGCATCGGCGTTGACCGCGTCGAGCACGTCGCGGGTCTGGAAGGCCACGGCCTCCAGCGCCGCGCGGGCGATGTGGTTCTTGTTCGCGTAGCGGGTGAGGCCGACGATCGCACCACGGGCATCCGGACGCCAGTACGGTGCGAACAGACCCGAGAACGCGGGCACGATGTACACGCCGCCGTTGTCCTCGACCTTGTCGGCGAGCTCCTCGACCTGAGGCGCGGAGTCGATGATGCCGAGCTGGTCGCGCAGCCACTGGATCAGGGATCCGGTGACCGCGATCGAGCCCTCGAGCGCGTAGTGCGTCGGGCCGTCGCCGAGCTTGTAGCCGACGGTGGTGAGCAGTCCGTTCTTCGAGTGGACGATCTCCTCGCCCGTGTTGAAGATGAGGAAGCAGCCCGTGCCGTAGGTGTTCTTGCTCTCGCCGGAGTTGAACGCCGCCTGGCCGAAGGTCGCCGCCTGCTGGTCGCCGAGGATGCCCGCGATCGGGGTCTCGCGCAGGAGCGAGGAGTCCTCCGCCGCGCCGTACACCTCGGAGGAGGAGCGGATCGACGGCATCATCGACTTCGGGACGCCGAACGCCTCGAGGATGTCGTCACGCCACTGCAGGGTCTCGAGGTCCATGAACATGGTCCGCGAGGCGTTGGTGACGTCGGTCGCGTGCACGCCGCCGTTCACGCCGCCGGTGAGGTTCCACAGCACCCAGCAGTCGGTCGTGCCGAAGAGCAGGTCTCCGGCCTCGGCCTTCTCGCGCGCTCCCTCGACGTTCTCCAGGATCCACGCGATCTTGGTGCCGGAGAAATAGGTCGCCAGAGGCAGGCCGACGATCGGCTTGAACCGCTCGACGCCGCCGTCCGCCGCGAGGCGGTCGACGATCGGCTGCGTGCGGGTGTCCTGCCAGACGATGGCGTTGTACACCGGCTTGCCGGTGGTCTTGTCCCAGACCACCGCGGTCTCGCGCTGGTTGGTGATGCCGACCGCGGCGATGTCGTGGCGGGTCAGGTGCGCGCGCGTGAGGGCGAGACCGATGACCTCCTGGACGTTTGCCCAGATCTCCGAGGCGTCGTGCTCGACCCAGCCGGCCTGCGGCAGGATCTGCTCGTGCTCCTTCTGACCGGTGGCGATGATGCTGCCCTTGCGGTCGAAGATGATGGCGCGGCTCGAGGTCGTGCCCTGGTCGATGGCGATGACGTAGTCAGCCATGTGCTGTTCTCCTTTGAATCAGGGTCGGGTTACTTCACGAGGTGCAGCAGCACCGGTGCGAGGAGCGCGGCGAGGACGCCGCCGATGAGCGGGCCCACGACGGGCACCCAGGAGTAGGCCCAGTCGCTCGAGCCCTTGCCCTTGATCGGCAGGATCGCGTGCGCGATGCGCGGGCCGAGGTCACGGGCGGGGTTGATCGCGTAGCCGGTCGGACCACCGAGGGAGGCGCCGATCGCGACCACGAGGAGGGCGACCGGGAGCGCCGTGAGCGGGCCGAGGCCTCCGGGCGTGCCGACCTTGACGTCGCCGTAGTCCGCGAAGGCGAAGATCACGAAGACGAGGACGAACGTGCCGATGATCTCGGTCACGAGGTTCCAGCCGTAGGAGCGGATCGCCGGGCCGGTCGAGAAGACGCCGAGCTTGTTGGCCGGGTCGGGCTCGTCATCGAAGTGCTGCTTGTAGGCGAGCCAGCACAGGACGGCGCCGATGATGGCACCGAGCAGCTCCGCGCCGGTGGCGACGAGGAACATCGTGAAGGTGATCTTGCCGGCGACCAGCAGGCCGATTCCGACAGCCGGGTTCAGGATGGCACCCGAGTACGCCGAGACGAGCACACCGGCGAAGACCGCCAGGCCCCATCCCCAGTTGACCATGAGGAATCCGCCGCCGTTGCCCTTGTTCTTGGCGAGGGCGACGTTCGCGACGACGCCGCAGCCGAGCAGCAGCAGCATCGCCGTTCCGACCAGTTCGGACAGGAAGTACAGTCCGAGATTCGGTTCAGTCATGTCTCCATTGACCTTTCGCAGACATCGGCCCCTCTGCCGATGCGGTGTTCGAGATGGACGCCGATGAGGGCGGCGGTGGAACCCCGTTACCCGTGGGTGCGGGCGGTGAGGGAAAGTCCGTGCCGGGTGTTGAGCAGCTCCCGGGTCAGGTCGATCTCGCGCGCGGTCCTGGCGCGATCCCAGCCCTTCAGCGGAGCCAGGGCCTCGGCGACCTCCTCGAGGATCTCCTCGGTGACGTCGCCCGTGAAGGCGAGGCTGGTGCGGCGCAGGATGACGTCCTCGAGGCGCACGATCAGCTCGTTCTGCACCATCCACTCCAGCTCACGGGTGGACAGCTGCCCGGCCGCGAGGGGCGCATCGGGACCCTGCTCGACGTACTGCCACACGTCCGCGGCTCGGGTGCCGTAGCGCTTGAGCAGCAGCTCGGCGCGCTCTCCGGCGCCCGCGAGGTGCGCCGAGATCCAGGCGGCACGAGCGGCATCGTTCTGCGGGTAGTCCTTGCCGCCGCCGATCGCCCGTCCCAGCGTCGAGACGACGCGGGTGCGGCCCAGCAGCTCGAGGATCTTGTCCGAGAGCGACTCGCCAAGGGCGCGGAACGTCGTCCACTTGCCGCCCACCAGGCTGAGGTGGGGAACGGCGTGGCTGTCGTCCACCTCGACGCGGTAGTCGCGCGAGACGAACCCCGGTGCCGTGTCCTCATGGCGGGGGAGGGGACGGATCCCGCTGAACCGGTAGACGATCTGGTCCCGGTTCACGTCGATGCTCGGGAACACGTGGTGCACGAGGTCGAAGAAGTAGTCGATCTCCTCCTCGGTGCACAGCGGCACCTCGCGCGGGTCGGCGTCGATGTCCGTCGTGCCGACCATGACCTTGCCCTTGAGCGGGTAGATGAGCACGATGCGACCGTCGGAATGCTCGAAGAAGATCTCACGGCCGCGGGTGGCGGCGAGCAGTTCGGGGTTGTCCAGCACGATGTGCGAGCCCTTGGTGCCGCCCATGAAGCGGGTCAGCTCGCCCATGGCCTCGTTCGTGAGGTCCGTCCACGGGCCGGAGGTGTTGACGACGACGTCCGCGGCGATGGGGAACTCCGTGCCGCTCTCGCGATCGCGCACGAGCACGGCGTCGCCGTCGTGGCCGATCGCCTCGACGTAGTTGAGCGCGTGGGCGCCGGGGTGCGCGGCGCGGCCGTCCTGCAGCACGTCCAGAGCCAGTCGCTCGGGGTCGTGCATCGAGGCGTCGTAGTAGGTCGCCGTGTACTTGATCTTCGGATCCATCGCGGGAAGCTCGGCGAGCGACTTCTTGCGGCCGAGGAACTTGTGCCGCGGAACCATTCCGCCGTCGCGCGAGAACGTGTCGTAGATGGTCAGGCCCATCTTGATGAGGAAGGCCCCGCGCTCCTGCGGCTTGCCGGACTTGTGGGTGAGGAAGCGCAGCGGTGCGGACAGGATCCCGGAGAAGGTCGAGTAGATCGGGATCGTGGTCTCGAGCGGCTTGACGTAGTGCGGCGCGATCCTGATCAGGCCGTTGCGCTCCGTCACCGACTCCTTGACGAGGCGGAACTCGCCGTTCTCCAGGTAGCGGATGCCGCCGTGGATCATGTGGCTGGAGGCCGAGGACGCGCCGGATGCGAAGTCGCCGCGCTCGACGAGGACGACGTCGACGCCCTGCAGGGCGAGATCGCGGAAGGTGGAGATGCCGTTGATCCCTCCGCCGATCACCAGCACCGTGGTGCGTCCTGCCTCGCGCACCTCGGTCACCTCAGGGCGTTCCGCGGCGTTGTGGATGTGATCGGTCATCATCGTCTCCTTCCCGATTTCTCACAGCATTCCCCCAGCCGCCCTTATGGTCAAGCAAGCTGCACGAATGTGCAAGAATCGCCTGAATCGATATGTAAAGGGTCCGAAATGTCTGAACGGAAGCGCCAGTCGAAGGCCGTCGCGGCTCTCACGGCCGCCCGCCTGTACTACCTGCAGGACAAGACGATGGACGTGATCGCCGACGAGCTCGGCACATCGCGATCCTCCGTGTCACGCCTGCTGAGCTACGCGCGCGAGGTGGGACTCGTCGACATCAGGATCAACTCTCCGCTCGAGCACGCCGGCGAGCTCGAGCAGCAGTTGCACGACCGGCTGCAGGTGACCGCGCACGTGGTGCCGATGCCCGAGAGCGTGACCGAGGTGGAGCGGTTGGAGCGCGTGGCGCTCACCGCAGGGCGGCTGCTCACCCAGGTCATCGACTCGAACATGGTCGTCGGCCTGGCGTGGGGCTCCACGATCAGCGCGGTCAGCCGCGAGCTCGGACAGAAGGAGACGCGGGGCACGACGATCGTGCAGCTCAACGGCGCGGGCAACACGCTGACCAGTGGGGTGGAGTACTCCAGTGAGATCCTGCAGCGCTTCGGCTCGGCGTTCGGAGCGCAGGTGCAGCAGTTCCCCGTGCCGGCGTTCTTCGACGACCCGCGCACGCGGGAGGCGATGTGGCGCGAGCGCAGCACGCTGCGCGTGCTCGACCTGCAGGCGAAGATGGATCTCGCGGTGTTCAGCGTGGGCTCGCCGAGTGCGGAGGTGCCGAGCCGCGTGTACGTGGGCGGCTATCTCGGCCGGGACGACTACCGGAGCCTGCGCGAGGATCGGGCGATCGGCGATGTCGCGACCGTCTTCTTCCGTGCGGACGGCACCTGGAAGGACATCGCCGTGAACGCCCGGGCGACGGGTCCGGGACTGGACCGGCTGCGCCGCGTCGCCCGGCGCTTCTGCGTCGTCGCCGGCGCCCAGAAGCTGCCGTCGCTGCGCGCGGCGATCGGGGCTCGACTGGTGACCGACGTCGTGCTGGACGAGGGGCTCGCCCGGCAGCTCGTGGAGGGGTGAGGCGGCACGGGGGCCCGGGGGTCAGAGAGTCTCGGGTCCGGAGCGGAATTCGCGGATGAGGTGATCGACCACCTCGTGCAGGTCGCCACCGGTCGCGTCGGCGACCGCCACCTGTCGCTCGTAGCTCGCACCGCCCTCGAGGATGTCGGACACGCCGGCGAACTCTGCGGAGCACTGCAGATCGGCCGCGATGGGAGCGAGCCGGTCGAGCTCATCCGCGAGGTGCGCGCGCACGGAGCGCTGTGCGCCGCCGGGGGCGATGATCACCTCGGCGTCGAGACCGTAGCGCGCCGCGCGCCACTTGTTCTCGCGGTGGAACCACGGCGCCAGCACGGGAAGGACGCGTCCTTCGTCGAGATCGCGGGAGAACGACTCCACCAGCACCTGAGTGAGCGCAGCCACGGCCGCGAGCTCGTGCAGCGTGGACATCCCGTCGCAGGCGCGCACCTCGATGGTGCCCCAGCGCGGCGCGGGGCGGATGTCCCAGCGCACCTCGGTCGCGTCGGACATCACGCCGGTGCCGGCCATGTCGTCGAGGTACGCCTCGTACGCGGCCCAGTCGGGGAGCGGCCAGGGGAGCCCCGCGGTGGGGAGCTGCTGGAACACGAGCGCGCGGTTCGAGGCGTAGCCGGTGCGCTCGCCGGCCCAGAACGGGCTGGATGCGGCGAGGGCCTGGAGGTGGGGCAGATAGGAGGTGAGCGCGCCGATGATCGGCAGCACCTTGGCGCGGTCCTCCACCCCGACGTGCACGTGGATGCCCCAGATCATCATGTTGCGACCCCACCACTGGGTCTTCTCGATGAGCGAGTGGTAGCGCGTCTTGTCCGTGACCTGCTGGTCGTACCACTGCGCGAACGGGTGGCTCCCGGCGGACAGCAGCTCGATGCCCGCCGGATCGGTCGCGGCCCGGACGGCGGCGATCGCGGCGGCGATGTCGCCGACCGCGGCGGACACGCTGGATCCGACCCCGCTCGTCACCTCGATCGTGTTCGTCAGCAGTTCCCCGGTGACGGTGTGCCGTTCGTCCGCGCTCGCCTGCTCCAGCTCCTGCAGCAGCTCGGGGGCTCGGCCCACGAGATCACCCGATGCCGGGTCGGCGAGCATGAGCTCCCACTCCAGGCCCACGGTGGAACGCCGCGAGGAGGCGAACTCGATCGGCATGGGACCTCGATTCGGGAGGGGAGATCGTCGGCCAATGATCGCACGCCCGGCGCTAGCATGTGCCGTATGACGTTTTGCGACGGGTTCAGGGCATGAGCGCCGGGTCCATTCTGGTGCCTGCCGAGAGTCTGCGCGAGCAGGTCGAGCGCATGATCGCCGCACGGATCGTGTCGGGGGAGACGCCGCCGGGGGAGGTGCTCACGGTTCCCACTCTCGCCGGTGATTTCGGGGTGAGTGCGACGCCGGTGCGCGAGGCGATGCTCAATCTCGCCCGCCGCGGCTTCCTCCGCCCGATCCGCAATCGCGGCTTCCAGGTCACGGAGGTGTCGCCGGAGGAGCTGAATCAGCTCACCGACGTGCGTCTGCTGCTGGAGGCGCCGCCCATGCGCCGGATCGCCGGCACGGTCGGTGCGCCGTTGGAGTCGGAGCTGCGCGCGCTGGCGGATCGGATCGTCGCCGCGGCGAAGGACCGGCAGTTCGAGGAGTACCTGGAGGCGGACACGGCTTTCCACCTCCGGATCCTCGCCGTGACCGGCAACCAGAAACTGGTCGAGACCGTCCGGGAGCTCCGTCAGCAGACGCGGCTGGTCGGGCTCGTCCAGCTGGCGGACTCCGACACGCTCGTGTCCACCGCGCGGGAGCACGCCGAACTCGTCGACCTCCTGGTCGCGGGTGACGGCGAGGGCGCCGAGCAGCTGATGCGCCGGCACATCGGACATGTGGGCGGCGTCTGGAGCGGGCACGAGGAGCACTGAGAGTCCTGCAGGCAGGACCGGTCCTTCCGGCTCGGACGCCGAGTAGGTAATATGTCACGTGTTATAGATCACTCTTGCGGTCACGCAGCCAGGAGATCCGCCATGCACATTCGACGCTCATCGCACCTCCGTCCTGCTCGGCGACGCGACGGATGAGGACGAAGATGTCACCCCGGACGCCGGGGTCCGTGCTCCGCTCGGCAGCGGGGAGGAAGCGCGGATGAAGGTCGTCGTGATCGGCGCCGGAGCCATCGGCGCGGCGTGCACGCTGGCCCTGGCCGAAGCGGGCGCCGAGGTGGTCGTCATCGATCGCGCAGGGGTGGCGGGGGAGACCTCGAGCCGTTGCGAGGGCAACATCCTGGTCTCGGACAAGGAGCCAGGACCCGAGGCGGAGCTGGCGATCGAGGCGAACCGAGCATGGCGGACGCTCGCGGAACGGCTCGACGCCGAGCGGGTCCCCGGCCAGCCGGCGACGGAGTTCGAGGCGAAGGGCGGCATCGTCGTCGCGTTCGGCGCCGGCGCCGAGGCGCTGCGATCCTTCGCCCTCTCGCAGCGCGCCATCGGCATCCGCTCCGACGCGCTCGATGCGCGGGCACTTCGCGAAGCGGAGCCGCACCTCAGCCCCGAGATCGCGTTCGGGATGCACTACCCGGACGACGCGCAGGTCCAGCCGAGTCTCGCGACGCAGGCCATGCTGGCGCGCGCCGTGCACCTCGGCGCCCGCCTGGTGGTCGACGAGGTCGTCGCCGGCGTCGTCGTGGCCGGCCGTGCTTCAGGGGTGCGCACCCGCGCCGGCGCGATCGAGGCAGACGCCGTCGTGAACTGCGCGGGTCCCTGGTCGGGTGAGGCGGCGGCGCTGTTCGGCAGCATCCTGGACATCCGGCCGCGCCGCGGCACCATCCTGGTCACCGCGGCGATGCCGCAGCGGGTTTTCCACAAGGTCTACGACGCGGACTACGTCGGCGCCGTCGGATCCGGGGACGCTGCGCTGCAGACGTCCACCGTCGTCGAGTCGACGCCGTCGGGCACGGTGCTCATCGGATCCAGTCGCGAGCGCGTCGGCTTCTCCGACAAGGGGCTGCTCGCCCCGTTGTCGGAGATCGCGGCGAAGGCGCAGCGCGTGTTCCCCTTCCTGCGCGACACCATGCTGCTGCGGACCTATCACGGGTTCCGGCCGTATGCGCCGGACCACCTCCCCGCGATCGGCGCGGACGCCACGGTCGCCGGGCTGTTCCATGCGGCCGGCCACGAGGGGGCGGGCATCGGCCTCGCCCCGACGACGGGCGCCCTCATCGCCCACGCCCTGCTCGGCACGCCGGCCCCTCTGGACCCGACGCCCTTCCTGCCCGTGCGGGCGACGCTGCAGGGGGCGGACGGCCGGGGTTCCGACGGCCGGGGTGCGCAGCCGGATGCGCGGCACGGGAAGGGGGTCGCGGCATGAGCGTGCGGATCACGGTCGACGGGGTCGACCTGGAGGGACGGGACGGGCAGACGATCGCGGGCGTCCTGCTCGGCGCGGGGCGACGCACCTGGCGCACCACGGCGGGTCAGGAGCGCGGCATCTTCTGCGGGATGGGCATCTGCCAGGACTGCGTGCTCACGGTCAACGGCGTCGAGGGCGTGCGCGCCTGCCAGCGCGCGGCGTGCGACGGCGACGTCGTCGAGCGGGAGGCCCGGGCATGACGTCGCGACGCGTGGTCGTGATCGGCGCGGGGCCCGCCGGTCTCTCGGCCGCCGCTGCGGCCCTCTCCGCGGGGGCGGAGGTCACCCTGCTGGACGAGGGCGAGCGCATCGGCGGGCAGTTCTGGCGCCATCATCCGGAGCTCACGGATCCGCGTCTGCAGCACCAGACCGGCCGGTTCCGTCGACTGCAGGACGAGATCGCGGCAGCCAGGGTCGTCTCCTCGGCCGTGGTGTGGCGGATCGAGCCCGGGGCGCCCGTGCGCGTGCACGTCCTCATCGGCCCCGCGGATGCCGCGCAGCGGCGGGGCGAGACGATCGAGGCCGACGCCCTCGTGATCGCCACGGGGGCGCACGACCGGGTGCTGCCGGTGCCGGGCTGGACGCTTCCCGGGGTCACCTCGGCGGGCGCGGCGCAGGCGCTCGCCAAGCGGGACGGCGCACGGCTCGGATCCCGCACCGTCGTGGCGGGCGCTGGCCCTTTCCTGCTGCCCGTGGCGCAGAGCATCGGCCTCGTCGGCGGTGAGGTCGCCGAGATCGTGGAGGCGGCGGCACCCGGCGCCGTGCTGAGGGGCTGGGGGCGGCGTCCCTGGGAGCTCGCGGCCGCCACGGCGAAGGCGGGGGAGCTCGCCTCCTATCTCGGATCCCTCGCGGCGCGGCGCACGCCGTACCGATTCGGCGCGGCGGTCACCCGCATCCACGGCGGCTCCGCCGTCGAGGCCGTCACGGTGCAGCGGATCGACGCCGACTGGCGCCCGGTGGAGGGCACGGCGCGCACCGTGGAGTGCGACTCGGTCGCGCTCGGTCACGGCTTCACGCCCCGGCTCGAGGCGGCGATCCAGGCGGGCTGCGAGATCGCGCCCGACCGTTTCGTGCGGGTCGGTTCGCAGCAGGAGACGAGCGCGGTCGGCGTGTACGCCGCCGGCGAGATCACCGGCATCGGCGGTGCCGATGCGGCTCTCGCCGAGGGTGCGGTCGCGGGGCTCGCGGCGGCGGGCGTCGCCCCCGCCGATCTCCGATACCGCCGCCCGCTCGCCGAGCGTCGCCGGATGCGCGCATTCGCCGGCAGGCTGGCGACCCATCGGATCGGGGCGGGCTGGACGGGCTGGCTGGATGCGCAGACCGTCGTCTGCCGGTGCGAGTCGGTGCGCAGGAGCGCGCTCGACGGGTTCGCCGGCGCGTCGTCGCGCGCCGTGCGTCTGGCGACGCGGGTCGGGCTCGGCGCCTGCCAGGGGCGCACCTGCGGACGCAGCGTGGAGGAGATCGTCGGCGAGACGGTGGGGTTCGATCGGCGCCCCGTGCTCGGCTCGGTCCGCGTCGGCGAGCTCGCTGCGATCCGGCCCGAGAACGGGGCCTGACGGGGCCAGGCCCCTTGATATCGGCAGGTAGTGGGTGATATGTTACGTATTACCGAGGACGAAGTCGTCCTCGGTGCGACTTCCGGTCGGACGTCACGGCGACAGCCGGGACGGTTCCCGGATCCTGGACGAGAATCGGCCCTGAGCGGCCACGAGCAGAGAGCACGGACAACGCAATGACTGAGCAGACCATGGATCTCGGGGGCGTCGTCGTCGCCACGACGCTGGCCTTCACCGAGGACGCCGCGGCCCCGGCGGGGCTCGCCGTGGACTACGACAGGTTCGGCGAGCACGTCGACTTCCTCATGTCGAACGGTTGCCGGGGCGTCGGCCCGAACGGCTCGCTCGGGGAGTACTCGTCGCTCACCGACGAGGAGCGGCGCAAGGTCATCCAGGTCGCGGTCGACGCGGTCGACGGGCGGGGCATCGTCATCGCCGGTGTGCACGGCGTGGGGAGCCACCAGGCGCGGAAGTGGGCGGAGCTCGCCCGGGAGGACGGTGCGGACGGCGTGCTGCTGCTGCCGCCGACCCTCTACCGCGCCAACGAGGGCGAGGTGGTCGCGCACTTCGCCGAGGTCGCGAAGGCGGGTCTGCCGATCATGGCGTACAACAACCCCTACGACACCAAGGTCGATCTGGTGCCGTCGCTGGTCGCCAAGCTCGCCGACATCCCCGAGGTCGTCGCGATCAAGGAGTTCTCCGGCGACGTGCGACGCGTCTACGAGATCAAGGAGCTCTGCGACATCGACATCATCGCGGGCGCCGACGACGTGCTCTTCGAACTCATGGTCAACGGAGCGGTCGGCTGGTTCGCGGGGTACCCGAACGCCTTCCCGCGCGAGGCGGTGGAGCTCTACAACCTCTGCAGGGACGGCGAATGGCACCAGGCGAGGTCGCTGTACGAGCAGCTCGTCGCGGTGTTCCGCTGGGATTCGCGTACCGAGTTCGTGCAGGCGATCAAGCTCTCCATGGACATCTGCGGCAACTCCTACGGCGGCCCCACGCGGCCGCCGCGCGGCCCGCTGAGCGCGGAGCAGCACGCGCAGGTGACCGCCGACACCGAGCGGGCTCTCGCTGCCCTCGCCGCCCGCCGCGCGGTGGTCGCCTGATGCGCACGAGCCGCATCCTGCACGCGGTGGACGCGCACACCGAGGGCATGCCGGTGCGGGTCATCACCGGAGGAGTGGGGCGCATCCCCGGCGAGACCATGGGGGAGCGGCGGATCCACGCGATCGAGCATCTCGACGGTCTCCGCCGCCTCCTCATGAACGAGCCGCGCGGGCATGCGGCGATGTCCGGTGCGCTGCTGCAGCCGCCGGCCCGCGAGGACGCCGACTGGGGTGTGGTCTTCATCGAGTCCTCGGGGTTCCTCGCGATGTGCGGGCACGGCACGATCGGGGTCGCCACCGTCCTCGTCGAGACCGGCATGGTCGAGGTCACCGAACCTGTCACGGAGATCCGGCTCGACGTGCCCGCAGGGCTGGTGATCGCACGCGTCGCGGTCGAGAACGGCCGGGCGACCGCCGTCACCATCGAGAACGTGCCCAGCTGGGTGGAACGGCTGGACGAACGGATCGACGTGCCGGGCTACGGCGAGATCGGATACTCGGTCGCCTTCGGCGGCAACTTCTACGCGCTCGTCTCGCTCGACGACGTCGGCCTGCCGTTCGATCGCGCGCACAAGGACGAGATCCTCCGCTGCGGCCTGTCGATCATGGACGCGATCAACGCGCAGCGGCCCCCGCACCACCCGGAGATCGACGGCACGGACCACGTGCATCACGTCGAGTTCATCGCGCCGGGATCGGACGCGGTGCGGTCACGGCACGCGATGGCCATCCACCCCGGCATGTTCGATCGCTCGCCCTGCGGGACGGGCACGAGCGCGCGGATGGCCGAGCTGCACGCGCGCGGCGAGCTCGCGCTGGACACCCCGTTCGTGAACGAGTCCTTCATCGGCACGGAGTTCACCGGACGGCTGATCGGCGAGACGACCGTCGGCGGACGCCCCGCCGTCATCCCCACGATCACCGGGCGCGCCTGGATCACCGGCACCGCCCAGTACATGCTCGACGAGAACGATCCGTTCCCCGAGGGCTTCGTCTTCTAGGAGGACAGATGACCGACAGCACGATCGCCGTGTCCGAGACCGCGGCACGCGCCGCGGGCGCCGCCGGGCCGTATGCGGTCACCTCTCCGCGCGAGCGCGCCGCAGCTCTCGTGGCCGCGGCCGACGCACTCGATGCCCACGCCGCCGAACTCGTCGCCATCGCGATGAGGGAGACCGGACTCACCGAGCCGCGCCTGACCGGCGAGGTGCGGCGCACCACGGGGCAGCTGCGGCTCTTCGCCGACACCATCGTCTGTGGCGCCTACCTGGACGTGCGGATCGACGACGCGGATCCGGACTATGTGATCGGCGCGCGACCCGATGTGCGTCGCGTGCTCGAACCGGTCGGGCCCGTGCTGAACTTCGCCGCGTCGAACTTCCCGTTCGCGTTCTCGGTCGCCGGCGGGGACTCGGCGGCGGCGCTGGCCGCGGGGTGCCCGGTCATCGTGAAGGCGCACTCGGGACACCCGGAGCTGTCCCGGCGGACCGCGGCGATCGTCGCGGAGGCGCTCGAGGGGGCGGGAATGCCGTCGGGCGTGTTCCAGCTCATCGAGGGGCAGCAGAACGGCGTCGAGCTGCTGCAGGACGAGCGGATCCGCGCCGGCGCGTTCACGGGCTCCACGCACGTCGGCCGCCTGCTCGCCGACATCGCCGCCGCGCGGCCTCGTCCCATCCCGTTCTTCGGCGAGCTCGGCAGTGTGAACCCGGTGTACGCCACGTACGTCGACGAGACGCTGCTGCAGGGTTTCGTCGCCTCCGTCGCGGGTTCCGCGGGGCAGCTGTGCACGAAGCCCGGCTTCCTCTTCGTGCCCGCGGACGCCGACCTCTCCGCGGTCTCACCCGCGGCCGACCTCGTCGCCGAGCACCGGCTGCTGAACCCGGGCATCGGCCGCGCGTTCGAGGGACGCCGTGCCGCGGTGCTCGCCGCGGACGGCGCCACGGTGCTGGCGGCCGGGGGGATCCGCGAGGACGAGGACGGTCAGCGGCACGCGACGCCGACGGTCGTGGCGGTGGACCTGGACACGCTCCACACCCACCGCGACGAACTGCTCGAGGAGTCCTTCGGGCCGTTGTCGGTGATCGTGCGCTACGAGGGCGTCGCGGATCTGCCTGCGGTGCATCGCGAGCTGTTCCCGGGCAACCTCACCTCCACCGTGCACGCGCGCCCGGCGGAGCTGACGGACGGCTCCCTGGATGCGCTCGTCGACGCCCTCGCCGAGACGAGCGGCCGGGTGCTGTTCGGCGGCTGGCCCACCGGGGTCTCCGTCACTCCGGCGATGCAGCACGGCGGGCCGTATCCGGCGACGACGACCGATGCGACCAGCGTCGGCACCGCGGGAATCACCCGGTTCCTGCGCGGCGTGGCCTATCAGAACGCGCCTCAGGAGCTGCTTCCTCCACCGCTGCGGGACGACAATCCGTGGCGCGTGCCGCAGCAGCGCAGCGCTGCAGGCCGTTCCACCGAGTGGGGAGCTCTCGCGCGCTGAGCGCGCCGTCCGTACTGGCGGAGGGTCTGCGGGTGCATGCCGGCCAGTTCGGCGGCGACCGCGATCGCGAAGATCGGGGTGTCGGCGCTCATGCGCTCATCGCCCATGGCGCACCGCATTTCGGACCTGCCGACACAAGGTCGACTGACCGGGATCAGGAGAATCCACAGGGATCCACCTGATCTCGGTCAGTTCGCCCGTTCCCGGCACGGAGAGAGCCCGAGCGGAGGCGCTCATCACGCCCGCGCCTTCGCCAGAAGCTCGGCGCGCGGATTCTCCGCCGGTTCCTTACCGAGTGCGCCCCGTCCTCGCCGGACGGGCCGCACTCCGTGCCGGGACTCAGTCGAACACGATGCCGCCGCGCACCACGGCGACGCGGGCGTCCTGCTCCCAGAGCGCCGAGGGGTCGGAGATCGGATCGGCGGACAGCAGCACGGCGTCGCCGTGGGCGCCGACGCCGAGATGCCCGGCGCGCGGATCGCGGATGAGCGCCGCATTGACCGTGGTCATCGATCGCAGCGTCGTCGCCGCGTCGCTCGCCTCGATCTGCAGACGCACTCCGCAGAGCTGGTCGTCCTCCAGCTCGCCCATGAGGTCGGTGCCGAAGCCCACCTGCACGCCGGCGGCGAGCGCGAGAGCCACGGCCTCCTGTCCCTGCGAGAGCACCTCGGCGTTCTTGGCCAGGGAGATCGCGTTCAGGCCGATTCCCGCGCCGCGCCTGTCCATGGCGTCGTAGGCGGCGAGGGTCGGCACGAGGAACGCGCCGGCGTCCGCCATGCGACCGGCGGTCGTCGCGTCGATGAGGTTGCCGTGCTCGATCGAGCGGACCCCGTTGGTGATCGCGTGCAGCACGGCCTCGGAGGAGTACGCATGCGCCGCGACGTAGGAGCCGCGGCGGGTGGCCTCCTCGACGACCGCGCGCAGTTCCTCATCCGAGTACTGCGGCACCCGGATCGGATCCGTCAGCGAGAACACGCCTCCGGACGCCATGACCTTGATCGCGTGTGCTCCCGTCCTCAGACGGTTGCGCACGGCGAGCCGCAGCGGATCCACCCCGTCCACGATCTCGCTGAGGTGACCGTGCGCGAAGCAGATGTCGACGTGCGCCGAACGCGGATCGCCGTGGCCGCCGGTCTGGCTCAGCGCCGGCCCGGTGAAGAGATAGCGCGGCGAGTCGAACAGGTCCCCGTCCACGGCGCGGGCGAGGCCGATGTCGCCGCCGGCGACGTCGCGCACCGTCGTGAAGCCGCGGTGCAGGGCCGCGCGGAGCCGGCGGGTGCCGTTGATGGCCGCGTAGCTGAGGGGGCCCCGTTCGTCCTCCAGCCCGTCCTGGCTGGTCGCGTAGGCGTGGAAGTGCGCGTCGATCAGGCCGGGGATGAGCGATCGGCCGCGTCCGTCGATGGAGACCGGATCGCCGAGCGGGCGATCGGCGACGACACCGTCGACGATGTGCACGTCGCGGTCGGTGAAGCGTTCGCCGTCCCAGACGGCGGCGCCGAGGATGCTGAGGGATCCGGTGCGCATGGGGCTCCTTGTGTTCGTGGTGAGGGTGCGTGGTGCGGGTGCGCATCACGCGGTGCGGTGCCCATCCGGTCGGGCGAACGGCCGAAGCCGAGACGGCTCGTGCGACCGACCGCCAGATCCGATCACATCGGTCATACTCCGACCCTATCTGTAATATGTCATGCAGTACATGGAAGGGCCCTGTCCGGAGCGACACGGGCCGGGGTGGTTTCGCGGGTTCGCCCGGGATCTGGCAGAATGGATAGCTGGATCGCCGCTCGACCCTCTATCCGGCCGTGATCCACCCTCAGAGCTTCCACCGGATGTGCACCCCACGCGGTCGGTGATCAGTTCGTCTTCCTTCCACACCATTCAGGAGAATCGTGGCTGTCAAGATCCGTCTCAAGCGCCTGGGCAAGATCCGTGCGCCCTACTACCGCATCGTCGTCGCCGACTCGCGCACCAAGCGCGACGGTCGTGTGATCGAGGAGATCGGCAAGTACCACCCCACCGAGGAGCCCTCGTTCATCGAGGTCGACTCCGAGCGGGCGCAGTACTGGCTGTCCGTCGGTGCGCAGCCGACCGAGCAGGTCGCCGCCATCCTCAAGATCACGGGCGACTGGGGCATCTTCAAGGGTGACAAGGACGCGAAGTCCACCCTCAAGGTCGCCGGCGAGAAGGTCGCCTTCGAGGCCGACTCCTCCAAGAAGTCGGTCATCAAGCCCAAGGTCGAGAAGAAGGAGACTCCCGCCGAGGAGGCTCCCGTCGAGACCCCCGCCGAGGACGCAGCCGACGCTGCGGCCGACGCGGAGTAATCCGTCGTGCTGGCTGCCGCGCTCGAGCACATCGTCTCGGGGATCGTCGATCACCCGGACGACGTGACCGTCACCGCCACCTCGTCGCCCCGCGGCGACGTCCTCGAGGTGCATGTGCACCCCGACGACAGGGGTCGCGTGATCGGGCGCGGCGGCCGCACCGCCAAGGCCCTCCGGACGCTGATCACCGCGCTCGCGGACGGACGTCGCGTTCGCGTCGACGTCGCGGACGACTGAGCGTGGCCGTCACCGATCGCCCCTCCGGACGCAACCAGCTGCGCGTGGGGCGCCTCGTCAAGGCGCACGGGCTCAAGGGCGCACTCAAGCTGGAGCTCTACACCGACGACCCCGCCGGACGCTTCGTGCCCGGAGCCGAGTTCACGTTGCAGGTGCCCGAGGCATCTCCGTGGCACGGCAAGTCCATCACCGTCCGTGAGCACCGCGTGATGAACGGCAGCTCCGTCGTGTTCTTCGAGGGCGTCGACGATCGCACCGCGGCCGAGGGCTTGGTGAAGGCGATCCTCTGGATCGATCAGGACGACGCGGAAGAGCCCGAGGACGACGCCTGGTACGACCACCAGCTCACCGGGCTGGACGTCGTCCGCGACGACGTCGTCGTCGGTCGTGTGATCCGAGTCGACCACCTCCCCGCGCAGGACCTGCTCATCGTGCGGCCCGCGACGGGGACCGGATCCGAGATCATGGTGCCGTTCGTCTCGGCGATCGTGCCGACGGTGGACATCCCCGGGGGCAGGATCGTCGTGACCCCTCCGGCCGGGCTCTTCGAAGAGCTCGCCGAAGACGATGCCGCCGAGCAGGACGCTCCCGGTGCGGATTGACGTCGTCTCGATCTTCCCGTCGTACTTCGACGGGCTGACCCTCTCGCTGCTCGGCAAGGCGCAGGGCAACGGCATCCTGGACCTGAACGTCCACGATCTGCGCGACTGGACCAGCGATCGGCACCGCACGGTCGATGACACGCCTTACGGCGGCGGCGCCGGCATGGTCATGAAGCCGGAACCCTGGGGGCTCGCGCTCGACGACCTCACGGCTGCGTCCAGGGGTACGGTTTCGTCGGCCGGTTCCGCCGATGCCCGGCCCACCATCATCTTCCCCTCGCCGGCCGGCGAGGTCTTCCATCAGACCACCGCGCGCGAGCTCGCCGATCGCGAGCACCTCATCTTCGGCTGCGGCCGCTACGAGGGCATCGACGAACGGGTCTTCGAAGAAGCCGCGACCCTCGGCGAGGTGCGGCTGATCAGCCTGGGCGACTACGTGCTGAACGGGGGAGAGGTCGCCGTCATGGCGATGATCGAGGCCATCGGCCGGCTCATCCCCGGTGTGGTCGGCAACCCCGAGAGCCTGGTCGAGGAGTCGCACGAGGACGGCCTCCTCGAGTACCCCTCGTACACGAAGCCGTCGGTGTGGCGTGACCGGGAGGTGCCGCCGATCCTGCTGAGCGGCAACCATGGAGCCATCGCCGCCTGGCGACGCGAGCAGCAGTGGGAGCGGACCCGGCGTCGCCGGCCCGATCTGCTCCCGGGCGACGAGGACTGACTTCCTCCCGCCTCCGGGCGTGGTCGCCGACCGTCGTCAGCCGCAGGTGTAGGTCACCCCGCCGACCTGCCACGTTCCCGGGCCGAGCTGCGCGCACATCGACACGACGTTCGCGATCGCGATGCCGCCGATGATCATGCCGATGATCGCGAGCACCGTGAGCACCGCCCCGATGATGATGCCGGCGACGGCCAGGCCGGTCGGGGCATTCGCCTTCTTGAGCTTGGCGCGGGCGACGAGGCTGATGATGAACCCGACGAGCGGGAGCAGGAACGCGAGGATGAGTCCGGCGATCGCAAGACCCTTGCCGGGGACCGGGGCCGCGTAGGGGCCCTGGCTGGCGGGATACGCGGGGACCTGCCCGGCGTACGGATCCGGAGCGGCGCTGGGCTGCGGCGTCGGGTAGCCGTTCTGGGCCGGATAGCCGCCCTGCGCCGGAGCGGGGGCGTATCCCGGTCCCGCCGGCGGCACCGGGGCGGCGGGGTACTGCGGAGGTTGCCCGCCCTGCGGAGAGGGCTGGCCGGGCTGCTCGGGGTACGTCATGACGCTCTCTCCTTCATCGCGATGGAACGGACAGCACAGATCCTAGAGCGCCGACGGCACGCGGGACAGGGGTCTCGGGTCACAGCACGCGCTCGGATGCCCGGGAGACCTCGAGGACGATGCCGTGCGGGTGCCGGAGCGCGAGCGTGTCCCCGTGGCCGTATCCGCGCATCGCCCCGCGCAGAAGCCGGCCGATCATCTCGTGCGTGACGAGCAGCGGCGTGCCCGTGCCCGCCCACGCGCACTCCTCGAGCGCGCGCAGAGCCCGCGGCCGGGCCGATGCATAGCTCTCGCCGCCGGGGAAGGCCCAGCCGTACCGATTCTCCGACCGCAGGGCGCGCACGCCCGGGTACGCCTCCTCGAGCTCGGCCCAGGTGCGGCCCGCGAAGGAGCCGTGATCGACCTCGGCGAGTTCGTCCACCACGACGATCTCTGCACCGAGGTGCTCCGCGACGATCTCCGCCGTCCGGCGGGCACGCCCGAGGGGACTGGTGCAGACGATGCCGACGCCGGCGACCTCGAGCCGGCGGGCGATCTCGCGCGCATGCCCGATGCCGGCGTCGGTCAGAGGGGAGTCGAGCCGGCCCTGCAGCCGATGCTCGTGGTTCCACGTCGTCTGGCCGTGCCGTGCCAGGAACAGGCGCTCCGGCATCCGCAGGTCGTGTCGGGACATGTCCACAGAATGGCACACCTCGGCTCCGCAGGGCGGCAGCGCGTGCCACCGCCGAGCGGCATGCCCCGCGCCTTCCTTCCGGCGCCGGCCGACGGCGCTTCTCCGGCCGTACGCGGTAGCGTCGGCGGCATGGTGGATCACCGTCTGGCCGAATCGTTCCGCACCATCGGCGAGGAGTACGACCGGAGGCGGCCCGGCTTCCCCGCGGCGACCGCGGATGAGATCGTCCCCGCCCCGGTGCGGACCATCCTCGATCTCGGCGCGGGGACCGGCAAGTTCACGGCTCTGCTGACCGCTCTCGCGGAACGGGTGATCGCCGTCGAGCAGTCCCGCGCCATGCTCGACGTGCTCCGGCGCCGCTTGCCGGAGGTCGAGGCCCTCGACGGATCTGCGGAACGGATCCCGGTCCCTGATGCGAGCGTCGAGGTGGTGACCGTCGCGCAGGCGTTCCACTGGTTCGACCGGGAGGCCGCCAGTGCCGAGATCCGACGGGTGCTGACCGCGCACGGCGTGCTGGGCCTCGTCTGGAACCACTCCGATCCGTCGTGCAGCTGGGATCGCGCCTGCACGCGGGTCGCGCACCCGGCGCTCAGCGGCGGGCTCTCGGGAGACGACGTCACGAAGGAGCTGCTGCCGGGCTTCGCGCCGCCGAGGTTCACGCAGGTCTCCTGGCGCGAGACGATCACCCGTGCCGACTACGTGGCCCGCTGGCTGACCGTCAGCTCTTTCCTCGCCGCCGACGACGACGTGCGCGCGGGCATGGTCGCGCGGGTCGAGCGCATCCTCGATGAGGACCCCGAGACGGCCGGGCGCGACGCCTTCGAGCTGCCGCAGGTCACGGACGTGTACGTGTACCGCGCGGCGTGAACGGCGTCAGTCGACGCCGAGGAAGGAGCGGTCGGTGAGGATGAGGGGGCCGTCCTCGGTGATCGCCACGGTGTGCTCGGAATGGGAGCCCCGCGAGCCGTCCGCGCTGCGCAGCGTCCAGCCGTCCGGATCGGTCACGAGCTCATCGGTCGTGGCGAGGAACCACGGCTCCAGGGCCATCACCAGGCCCGCGCGGAGCGGGAACCCGCGTCCGGGGCGGCCGTCGTTGGGCACGTGCGGGTCTCCGTGCATGATGCGGCCCACGCCGTGCCCGCCGAAGTCGGTGTTGATCGAGTAGCCCTCGCCGTGCGCGACGCCGGCGATCGCGGCCGAGATGTCGCCGATGCGGTTGCCGACCACGGCCGCCGCGATCGCGGCGTCGAGTGCGCGCTCGGTGGTGTCGATGAGGCGCAGGTCCTCGTCGCGCGGGGTGCCCACCACGAAGGAGACCGCGGAATCGGCGACCCAGCCGTCGACGGAGACCGCGAAGTCGAGGGAGACGAGATCGCCGTCGCGCAGCGTGTAGTCGTGCGGCAGACCGTGCAGCACCGCGTCGTTCACCGACGTGCAGATGACCTTCCCGAACGGGCTGGCGCCGAACGAGGGGTGGTAGTCGATGTAGCAGGACTCGGCACCGGCCTTGCGGATCATGTCGTGCGCGCGCCGATCGATCGAGAGCAGGTTCGTGCCCACCTTGGTCTCGGCGCGCAGCGTCGCCAGCGTCTCCGCCACGAAGCGTCCGGCCGCCCGCATCTCCTCGATCTCGGCGGGGGTGCGCAGTTCGATCATTCCCAGTCCTCTCGTCCTGTCCATTCTCTCCTACCTCTCTGCGGGCCGACGCTCACAGCGAACGCCCGGATCCGGGCCGGCGCCCCCGACGTACCATCGCGGTATGTGGATCCGGCGCGCTTTCTTCTCCTGGCTGTTCCCGGCCGCCCTCGTGCTGCCGCTGTGGCTCTTCATCGGCTGGGGCGTGTTCCACGCCGGCGGGTGGGCGTTCCTCTGGGTGCTGTTCATCGCGCTGCCGTCCGTGCTCGTCGGCGAGGTGGCGCTCGGGCTGCTCGTGCGCGCTCGCCCGACCGTGCGTGCGGAGCGCGCCGTCTCCTGGCGCGATGTCCTGGGCTTCACCGTGTGGCACGGCCTCACGATCGCGCTCGGGTTCTTCCCCGAGAACGCCTTCGGCTGGCTCCTCACCGGCACGATCGTCGCCTTCCTCGGCCTGTTCTGGTCGACGCTCTGGCAGCTCTGGAAGGACGTGGCGGAGCGCGGAAGGGCGGGTTTCGTGATCGACGGCGACGCGATGCGTCTCCCCGTCTACGGGGATGCGACCGGCACCGTGCGGGAGCGGGCGAGCCGGAACGGCGACGTCATCGTCATCACCGAGACGGGGCAATCCGACGGGGACCGTCCGGAGCGCTGACGCCGTAGGGTCCTGCGCCGCGTCCGGTTTTGGCGCGGACCCGGATCCATGGCAGAATTGTTCCTTGTGCCGTGACCCGGTTCTGCCTCAGGGGAGCCCGCGGACGCCCAGCGCTCCGTTCGGCACACACCACACCTTCATCCCTTCCTACATGCATGCGACCTGAGGCGAGTGCAGAGAGAGACGATCATGCAGATCCTCGACGTCGTCGACGCGGCTTCGCTCCGCTCCGACATCCCCGAGTTCTTCCCCGGCGACACCGTCAAGGTGCACGTCAACATCATCGAGGGCAGCCGCTCCCGTATCCAGGTCTTCCAGGGCGTCGTCATCGGCCGCTCGGGCGACAGCGTGCGCGAGACCTTCACGGTCCGCAAGATCAGCTTCCAGGTGGGCGTCGAGCGCACCTTCCCGGTGCACTCCCCGGTGATCGACCACATCGAGGTCGTCACCCGCGGTGACGTGCGCCGCGCGAAGCTCTACTACCTGCGCAGCCTGCGCGGCAAGAAGGCGAAGATCAAGGAGAAGCGCGACGCGCGCTGATCCCTCTCCGTGTGAGAAGAAGCGCCCCGGGACACGCGTCCCGGGGCGCTTCTTCGTGACCGGGCATGAGAAGCTGGAGGGCGCCGTCGTCCGACGGCCCGAGCCGTGAAGGATGACGCATGACGGAAGAGATCGCGGCCGGACCCGTCGACGCAGTGCGGGAGCCGGCGGCGCCGCGCAGGCGCGGCTGGGTCGTCTTCCTCCGCGACATCGTGGTGATCCTGCTCATCGCCGTGCTCGTGTCCTTCCTCGTCAAGACGTTCGTGGTCCGCAGCTTCTACATCCCCTCGGGATCGATGGAGAACACGCTCCTCGTCAAGGACCGCATCCTGGTCGACGAGATCACGCCGCATTGGAACGGCTACCACCGCGGCGACGTCGTCGTGTTCAAGGATCCGGGGGGCTGGCTTCCGCCCGCGCCGCAGGTTCCGCCCCGATCCCCCCTGCTCGAGGCGGGGGAGTGGTTCCTGACGCTGATCGGCATCGCCGCGCCCGATTCGGACGACCATCTCGTCAAACGCCTGATCGGACTGCCGGGAGACCACGTGGTGTGCTGCAACTCCCTGGGCCAGCTCACCGTCAACGGCGCGCCGATCGACGAGTCCTCGTATCTCAAGCAGGGGGTGGGTGACGATCGGGCGTCCAGCATCCCGTTCGACGTCACGGTTCCGAAGAACGCCATCTGGGTGCTCGGCGACAACCGCACCCGCTCCGAGGACTCCCGGTATCACCAGGATCAGCCCGGCGGCGGCTTCGTGCCGATGGACAACATCGTCGGACGGGCGTTCCTGATCACCTGGCCCTTCGACAGGTTCGGCCTGGTCGACGGGCACTACGCCGTGTTCAACGGGGTCTCGAATCCGAAACCGCAGGGGCGCCGCCGTGGCGGTCGCCGAGCCTAGCCTGGTGCTCGAGCGGCGGCTGCTGCGCGAGCACACGCACGTGATCGCCCTCGACGAGGTCGGACGCGGCGCCCTGGCCGGCCCGGTCGCCGTGGGCGCCACGGTCGTGGACGCGGCCGCAGCGCGACGGCGGGTTCCTCAGGGGCTGCGCGACTCCAAGCTCGTCCCGGAGAAGCGGCGCCCCGAGGTCGCGGCGCGGGCCGGCGCGTGGGCGCCCGCGAGCGCGGTGGGCTGGGCGTCGAACGCGGAGATCGACGATGTGGGCATCATGCGCGCCCTCGGCCTCGCCGCGTCGCGAGCGATCATCGCTGCCTGCGGAGACGTCTGGGATCCCGCGGCCGGGCTCGTGATCCTCGACGGCAACCACGACTACGTGTCGGCGGTGCACCCCGGTGCGCTGACCGTGCGTTCGATCGTCAAGGCCGACCGGGACTGCGCGTCCGTCTCGGCGGCGTCGGTGCTGGCGAAGGTCGCGCGCGACGCGCTCATGGTTCAGCTGGCGAGGGAGTTCCCCGACTACCAGTGGGAGCGCAACAAGGGGTACGCCAGCATCGAGCACCGTGACGCCATCCGGCGTGGCGGGCTCACCCGCCACCACCGCTCCTCCTGGGCCATCGCAGACGCGCCGACGCTGTTCTGAGCCGCGCGTTCGGGATGCGGCGGCCTCTCGTAGGATGGAGGGATCATGGATGACGACGCCTTCGACGATTACGACCGCGAGCTGGAGCTCGCCCTGTACCGCGAGTACCGCGATGTGGTCCTGCAGTTCCAGTACGTGGTCGAGACCGAGCGTCGCTTCTACCTCGCGAACGAGGTCAACGTGGTCCGCCGCGACACCGAGCACGACTTCTACTTCGAGGTCGCGATGAACGACGTCTGGGTGTGGGACATCTACCGGGCCGATCGCTTCGTCAAGTCCGTGCGCGTGCTGACCTTCAAGGACGTCAACGTCGAGGAGCTGTCCCGCCGCGAGTTCGAGCTCCCGCAGGAGCTGTCGCTCGACGGCGAGTGACGCAGGAGGCTCCCGCCGAGTCTTCTCGCCCGCGGTGGCGGGGCGGGACGCTCGCCGATCGGCGGTGCCGACCGAGAGGGTGATGTCCTCCACAGGTCGACCTCTTGCGGACTTTCCCACCGGTTGCGGGATCAGGGCGCCGAGGAGCTGCGCGCTCGATCAGGCTGTCCATCATGGCAGCCAAGGACGAACTCGGACGCGCGGGCGAAGACCGCGCCGTCGCGTACCTGATCGGGCACGGATACGCGATCCTCGACCGGAACTGGCGATGCGAGCAGGGTGAGCTCGACATCGTCGCGCGCAATCGGGACGCGCTCGCCTTCGTCGAGGTGAAGACACGGCGGACGCTCGACTACGGGCACCCGTTCGAGGCCATCGACCGCCCGAAGCGCCGACGCCTCTGGCGACTCGCGCAGCTCTGGGTGCGCGCGCATCCGGCGACGGCTCCCGGGGCCGTCCTGCGACTCGAGGCGATCGGCATCGTCGGCGCGGATCCGGCCCACGGGGCGCTCGAGCACCTGCAGGATCTGCGGTGACCGCGCGCACCTGGGCGGTCGCGCTGACCGGCCTGAACGGGCACATGGTCGACGTGGAGGCCGATCTGTCGCAGCAGACACCGGGGTTCGACCTGATCGGCCTGGGGGACCGTGCGCTCGGAGAGGCGGCGCGGCGCGTGCACAACGCCTGCAGGAACAGCGGACTCGACCTGCCGCGCCGCAAGCTCACGGTGAACCTGTCACCGGCCAGTCTGCCCAAGCACGGCTCGGCGTTCGACGTGGCGATCGCCATCGCCGCTCTCGGCACCGGGGGCGTCCTCGATCCGGTGTCCCTCGCGCGCACCGTGCATCTGGGCGAACTGGGGCTCGACGGCCGGCTGCGGCCGGTCCCGGGTGTGCTCCCCGCATTGCACGCCGCGCGCGAGGCCGGGTTCGAGCGGACCGTGGTCCCGTTCGCGAACGAGGCGGAGGCGCGTCTCGTGCCCGGGATGGAGGTGCACGCGGCGGTCAGCCTCGCGCAGGTGGCCCTCCTGCACGGAGCGGATGTCCCGGAGCTGGGGGAGCCGGAGCCGGTGCTGTCCGCCGCCACTCCCCAGACGAGTGCGCCCGCTCTCGAGCTCGCCGACGTGATCGGGCAGGACGATGCCGTGGCCGCGCTGGTCGTGGCGGCGGCCGGGGGGCACCACCTTCTGCTCTCCGGCCCACCCGGGGCCGGCAAGACCATGCTGGCGCGGCGGCTTGCCGGCATACTGCCCGATCTGGACGAGGGACTCGCGCTGGAGGCCGCGTCGATCCGGTCGCTCGCCGGCGAGACGCTGAGCCGCTTGGAGTTGCGTCCGCCGTTCGTGGCCCCGCACCACAGCGCCTCCGCGGTGGCGATGATCGGCGGGGGCTCGCGCACCGCACGTCCAGGCGCGATCGCGCGGGCGCATGGCGGACTGCTCTTCCTCGATGAGGCCGCCGAAGCCCCCGGCGCGGTGCTCGATGCCCTGCGTCAGCCCCTCGAGTCGGGATCCATCGAGATCCACCGGGCGGGTTTCACAGCACGTTTCCCCGCCCGTTTCCAGTTGGTGCTGGCGACGAACCCGTGCCCGTGCGGGTCCTTCGGTGTCGTCGGCGAGGAGTGCATCTGCCCGCCTTCCGCGATCCGGCGGTACGCCGCACGGCTGTCGGGACCGATCCGCGACCGGCTCGACATCGAGGTGGGCGTCGCCCGGGTATCGGCCGCGGCGGTCGCGGCGTCGTCGAGCGGCGCGCTGTCGACCGCACAGGCGCGTGCGCGGGTCGAGGAGGCGAGGGCCCGCGCCGCGCGGCGCTGGCGGGACACCCCCTGGCGGCTCAATGCGCACGCGCCGGGCACCTGGCTGCGACAGGGGGAGTTCCGTCTCCCCGCCGAGGTCCGGACTCCGCTGGATCGGGCTCTGCAGCGCGGGGCGCTGACGCTCCGCGGCTACGACCGCGTGCTGCGGATCGCGTGGTCGATCGCGGACCTCGCCGGTGCGGGCGCTCCCACTCTCGCCCACATCGGGCGGGCGCTGTACCTGAAGAAGGGGGCGACGACGTGAGTCCGGCCGCACGTGGTGGTCGATCCGCTGCCGATGAGCCGCACGACGGGGCGACGCCCGGCCCGGCCGAGCTGCGCCGCCGGCTGCGCACGTTGCGCGATGAGCCGGGCCTCCTCTCCGAGATGACCAGGATCCGGCCCGATGCGACGGATCCCGCGGTTCGGGACAGCGTGATCTGGAGTCTGCTCGTCGAACCGGGGGACGGCGTGGCCGGGGCGCTCGTCGAAGCGATGGGACCGACCGAGGCACTGGAGGTCGCGTTCGGCGGATCGCACGGAAGACGGGACGACCCGGAGGGCGATGTCGCCGGGGAGCGGCCCGCCGCCGCGGCATTGCGCGATGCGCGCCGGCGCTGGGCGCCCCGCCTCGCCGTCGAGCCCCACCTGGGGGCGTTGCGGACCGCGGCACGGATCGGGGCACAGCTGCTGCTGCCCCGGGACGCGGAATGGCCGGTCGCTCTGGCGGACCTCGGAGCGCACGCGCCCCGTGCGCTCTGGCTCCGGGGGGATCCCGCGGCGCTCTCCGAGGTCGGTGTCGCGATCGTGGGCGCTCGTGCTTCGTCGAGCTACGGCGAGCATGTCGCGGGCGGGCTCGCCGGCGAGCTCGCCGGGGAGGGATTCGTCGTGTTCTCCGGCGGTGCGTACGGCATCGACGGCACGGCGCACCGCGCGGCGCTCCGAGCCGGCGGTCGCACGGCGGCGGTACTCGCCGGCGGGGTGGATCGGCCCTACCCGAGCGGCCACGCTCAGCTGTTCGAGCGGATCGTCGCGAGCGGGGCGCTCGCGAGCGAGGTGCCGTGCGGCACGGCGCCCACGAAATGGCGGTTCCTCGCGCGCAATCGTGTGATCAGTGCGCTGGCCCGGGCGACCGTCGTCGTCGAGGCAGGTGGTCGGAGCGGCTCGCTGAACACGGCCGGCCACGCCGCCGAGCTCGGCAGGCCGCTCGGTGCGGTGCCGGGACCGATCACCTCGACGACCTCCGCGGGGTGCCACCGTCTGCTGCGGGATTACGACGCGCGGTGCATCACGTCGGTCGCCGACGTCCGTGAACTGCTCGGAGTCGATCGGGCCGGGCCGCCGATCATGCAGGAGGACCCGGACCTGGTCCGACTCGCCGACGCGCTCAACGCCCGCGCGGCGCGCAGTCGCAGCGAGCTCGCGCAGCGCAGCGGGCTGAGCGAGGACCGGGTCGAAGCGCTCCTCGGCATCCTGGAGCTCGACGGCGGCGCGAGAAGGAGCGAGCACGGCTGGCTCGGCGTGCTCCGGTGACCGCACTCGAGGGCGACTCCGGCGTGTAGAGGTCGAGCACGTACAGACCCGGCGGGGACCCGTCCTCCTCGAAGACCTCGAACGTGCGGGTGCCGAGGTTCCGGGGGAGTCGGACTCCGCGCGTGCTCCCGCGCTCCGCCGAGCGAGGGCGCAAGCTGGGGGCATGCGCGTATCGGATGCCGCCGCGGCGTTCACCGCGCACCTCACGCAGGTGCGTCGGCTCTCCCCGGCGACCGTGCGCGCCTATCGGTCGGATCTGGCCGATCTGGCCGCCGCCACGGCCGATGCCGACCTCGTCGCGGTCGACCTGGAGGCGCTGCGGGACTGGCTCTGGCGCGCCACGCAGCGCGGGGATGCGCGTTCGACGCTCGCCCGGCGCACCGCGGCCGTCCGCTCGTTCTTCGCCTGGGCCGCCGAGTCCGGTTTCGTGCCGGTCGACCCCGCGCTGCGACTCGTGACGCCGAAGCGCGGGCGCACTCTGCCGGCCGTCGCCTCCGCCGACGCCATGCGCGTCCTTCTGGACGAGGCGCGGGACGCGGCGCTCGACGGGGATCCCGTCCGGTTGCGCGACAGCGCGATCCTCGAGCTGCTCTACGGTTCCGGCATGCGCGTATCGGAGCTCTGCGGGCTCGCAGTCGACGACCTGGATCTGGACCGCGGCACGGCACGCGTCATCGGCAAGGGGGACAAGGAGCGGGTCGTCCCCTTCGGCGCCCCCGCGCGCGATGCCGTCGCGTCGTATCTGAGACGGGCCCGTCCCGCCCTGGTCGCACGAGCGGACCGACCCGGTCCCGCCCTCTTCCGGGGCGCGCGCGGGGGAGTGCTGGGCCCGCGCGCCGTGTACGAGCTGGTCGCCCGAGTGCTGGCGCCGGTGATCGGCGCCGAGACCGTCGGCCCGCACGCGCTGCGCCATTCGGCCGCGACGCATCTGCTCGACGGCGGCGCCGATCTGCGCGCCGTGCAGGAGATCCTCGGCCACGCGAGCCTCGGCACGACCCAGATCTACACGCACGTCTCCGCGGAGCGGCTCGCCGCGAGCTACCGGCTCGCGCACCCGCGGGCGTGATCACTCGCGCACTCGCGCGCGTGATCGGCGGCTCGACCTCTTCCCTGGCGGGTGCGGTCAGCAGCGGTCCGCTCCGCACGGCAGCAGCACGGCGCGAGGTACGCCGCCGAACAGCAGCATCGGATTGACGTAGACGCCGTTCCAGCGCACGCCGACGTGCAGGGAGCCGGCTGGCGCATGCCCGCCCGAGGACGCCCGCGCCACGAGATCCCCGCGGCGCACCGGGGCGCCGGGCGCGAGGATCGCGGTGGCAGGCTCGTACGTGGTGATCAGGCCGTTGCCGTGATCGATCGTCAGCAGCGCCCGGTCCGCCACGGTGCCGACGAAGGCGACCACTCCGTCGGCCGGTGCGCGCAGATCGCCGGACGCGGCGATGTCGACGCCCCGATGTCCCGGGCCGTAGGCATGCGCGGGAGGACGGAAGGGCTCGATCACGGAGCGGGCGCCCTCGACCGGCCACATCCAGTCCCGGTCCGGGAGCACGGGCCCTCCGTCCGTCGCGGCGGACGGATGCCCGAGCGCCGCGACGGACGCGGCGGCGGACGGCGGGGAGTACGGAGCGAGCGGCGGCGCGAGCGCGCCGAGCAGCACCGCGGCGGCCGCGAGGACGCGCCACGGCGCGTTCGCTGCGGGGGCAGGGTGACGGCGACGGGGCATACGTCGAACCTGCTCCGCCCGTCGATGTACCGGGCGTGCTTGCGCGCAGCCGGTGCGAAGCAGGGGGATCGGCTCGGCTGTGCGGAACGATGGCGAGGGCGTCGCGGATCGACCCGGCGATCCTGATATGCTTGCAGGGCATCCCGTATGTCGGGGTGACTACGCGTGCCCACAGCGTTCAACGTGGCGAACACTCCACAGGTCTCTCGCAGGAGAGCGGAGCGTGCGCCGGGCACCAGGATCGCCGATCACCCGATCGGCAGCTCAACCTCAACCAGCAAGGAGTACGACCATGGCCGTCGTCACCATCCGCCAGCTGCTCGACAGCGGCGTTCACTTCGGACACCAGACCCGCCGGTGGAACCCGAAGGTGAAGCGCTTCATCCTCACGGAGCGCAGCGGGATCCACATCATCGACCTGCAGCAGTCGCTGGGCTACATCGACAAGGCCTACGACTTCGTCAAGGAGACCGTCGCGCACGGCGGCACGATCCTCTTCGTGGGCACCAAGAAGCAGGCGCAGGAGATCCTCGCCGAGCAGGCGACCCGCGTCGGCCAGCCCTACGTGAACCAGCGCTGGCTCGGTGGCCTCCTCACCAACTTCTCCACCATCGCGAAGCGTCTCGCCCGCATGAAGGAGCTCGAGGAGCTCGACTACGAGAACCCGGCCGCTTCGGGCTTCACGAAGAAGGAGCTGCTGCTCAAGAAGCGCGAGCTCGACAAGCTGCACAAGTCGCTCGGCGGAATCCGCAACCTGACCAAGACCCCGTCGGCTCTGTGGGTCGTCGACGCCAAGCGCGAGCACCTCGCGATCGACGAGGCCAAGAAGCTCGGCATCCCCGTGATCGGCATCCTCGACACCAACGCCGACCCGGACGACTTCCAGTACCCGATCCCCGGCAACGACGACGCGATCCGCTCGGTCTCGCTGCTGACCCGCATCATCGCCGACGCCGCGGCCGAGGGCCTGCAGGTCAAGCACAACCCCGAGGCCGGCGACGCCGAGCCGCTCGCCGAGTGGGAGCAGGAGCTCCTCGAGGGCGCTGACGCGCAGGTCGCCGCGACCGAATCCGCCGCGGACGAGGCCGGCGCAGCCGCGCACGACGAGGCGATCGCCGCCGCTGCGGGCGAGACCGCGGCCGAGGTCGCCGACGCCGAGTCGACCGACAAGTAATCGCGATCCGTCGGAGGGCGCGAGCCCTCCGACCCGCACCCACCACGCACACACACGAAGCAAGGAGCCACCACAACATGGCCAACTTCACCATCGCCGACATCAAGGCGCTGCGTGAGCAGCTCGGCACGGGAATGGTCGACACCAAGAAGGCGCTCGAGGAGGCCGACGGCGACGTCGAGAAGGCCGTCGAGATCCTTCGCCTGAAGGGTGCGAAGGGCAACGCCAAGCGCGCTGACCGTTCCACCAGCGAGGGCCTGGTCGTCGCCCGCGAGCAGGACGGCACCGTCACGCTCGTCGAGCTCGCCTGCGAGACCGACTTCGTCGCCAAGAACGACCGCTTCATCGCGCTGGCCGACAAGGTCGCCGACGCGGTCGCCGCCGTCAAGGCCGACACCGTCGAGGATGCCCTCGCGGCCGACGCCGGTGGGCAGACCGTCGAGCAGCTGATCTCGGACGAGGCCGCCATCATCGGCGAGAAGGTCGAGCTGCGCCGCGTGCGCACGCTGACCGGCGACGCCTTCCAGGTGTACCTGCACCGCACGAGCAAGGACCTCCCGCCGCAGGTCGGCGTCGTCGTCGCCTACACCGGTGACGACGCGGAGACCGCGCGCAGCATCGCGCAGCACATCTCGTTCGCGAACCCCTCCTACCTCACCCGTGAGGACGTCCCGGCCGCGGACGTGGAGAAGGAGCGCGAGATCGTCACCGAGATCTCCCGCAACGAGGGCAAGCCGGAGGCCGCTCTGCCGAAGATCGTCGAGGGCCGTGTCACCGCGTTCTTCAAGCAGGTCGCGCTGCTCGAGCAGGACTACGCCAAGGACAACAAGCTGTCCGTCGGCCAGGTCGCGAAGGACGCCGGCATCACGGTGACCGACTTCGCGCGCTTCAAGGTCGGCGCGTAACAGCATCGAAGGGGTTCGGATCCGCCAGGGTCCGGACCCCTTCGTCATGCCCTGGATGCGGCGTGCGGATGCGCGTCGCATCACCCATGTTCTTCCGTGCCGCGCACGGTAGTTTGTTCCACGGATGAGAGGAAGCACTCCATGACCGAACGACAGGGTCGACGCCGCGTCGTCCTCAAGCTCTCCGGTGAGGCCTTCGGCGGCGGCCAGCTCGGGGTCAACCCCGACATCGTCAGCCAGATCGCGCGCGAGATCGCCGCCGCCACCGACCGCGTCGAGATCGCCGTCGTCGTCGGCGGCGGGAACTTCTTCCGGGGGGCCGAGCTCAGCCAGCGCGGCATGGACCGGTCTCGCGCCGACTACATGGGCATGCTCGGCACCGTGATGAACGCCCTGGCGCTCCAGGACTTCCTGGAGCAGGCGGGCGCATCGCCGCGGGTGCAGTCCGCGATCGCGATGACTCAGGTCGCCGAGCCGTACCTGCCGCTGCGGGCCGAGCGGCACATGGAGAAGAGTCGGGTCGTGATCTTCGGCGCCGGCGCCGGCCTGCCGTACTTCTCCACCGACACGGTCGCGGCGCAGCGCGCGCTGGAGATCGGCGCCGACGAGGTTCTCGTCGCCAAGAACGGGGTCGACGCGATCTATACGGCCGACCCGAAGACGGACGCCTCCGCCGAGCGCATCGAGGAGATCACCTTCCAGGACGCGCTGGTGCGCGGACTCAAGGTCGTCGACTCGACGGCGTTCAGCCTCTGCATGGACAACGGCATGGACATGCGCGTGTTCGGCATGGAGCCCGCGGGCAACATCACCCGCGCGCTGCTGGGCGAGCCGATCGGCACCCGCGTCATCGCCTGACGCCGCAGGATCCCGGGCCGCGCCGACGGCGTCGAGCCCGGGATCCGTGCTGCGCCCCCGATAGACTTGAGACGAACCCCCTGACGATAGGAGTCACCGTGATCGCGGATGTCCTCGCCGACACCACCTCCCGCATGCAGCGCGCCGTCGAGGCCGCCAAGGAGGACTTCAGCACGGTGCGCACCGGCCGTGCCAACCCGCAGATGTTCCAGAAGGTGCTGGTGGACTACTACGGCACGCCGACCCCCCTCGCGCAGCTCGCCTCGCTCGCCAACCCCGAGGCGCGCTCGCTCATCGTCACGCCCTACGACAAGTCGGCGCTCAAGGCGATCGAGCAGGCGATCCGCGACATGCCGAACCTGGGAGCCAACCCGTCCAACGACGGCAACATCGTGCGTGTCACGATGCCCGAGCTCACCGCCGAGCGCCGCAAGGAGTACGTCAAGCTCGTCAAGAGCAAGGGCGAGGACGCGAAGGTGCACGTCCGCGGCATCCGGCGCAAGGCGAAGGACGAGCTGGACTCGCTCAAGAGCGAGCTCGGCGAGGACGAGATCGCCCGCGGCGAGAAGGAGCTCGACGCCCTCACGCGCCAGCACGTCGATCTCATCGACGAGGCCGTGAAGCGCAAAGAGGCCGAGCTGCTCGAGGTCTGAGAGCGCCGATGAGCATCCCGTCCGGCGACGACGACGCGTCGACGATCCCGCCACGACCCCCGCTGCCGCCGCGCACCGGTGCAAGCGCCCCGACGCGCACCGGTGACAACCTGCAGGCCCAGTGGCAGGCCAAGAAGGCCGAGATCGAGACGCACGTCTCGCATGCGCGCGATCAACTCGATCAGGCGAATGAGCGCATCAAGGAGCGCACGGGGCGCGATCTCCTGGTCGCGATCGGCGTCGGCCTGCTGATCGGCGGCGTGATCCTCGCCTCGCTGCTGTTCGCGAAGTGGTCCTTCGTGGTGATCGGCCTCGCCATCATCCTGCTCGCCGTGTGGGAGCTCGTGCTGGCCCTGCGCGCCGGCGGCCGCAAGGTCGACCTCTGGCCTCACCTGGTCCTCGGCGCGGGGCTCGCTGCGAGCGGCTACTTCGCCGATCCGTGGCTGTGCTGGGTGATGCTGTCGGTCGCCGTCTTCGGCGTCATCGTCTGGCGGCTTCTCGCCCAGATGATCGTGAAGGACGGCCGCACCTACGGCGACGTCCTCACCGACGTACTCGCCGCGGGGTTCATCCAGGTCTACGTCCCCTTCCTCGGCGCGATCATGCTGATGCTGCTGCGTCAGCCGCGCGGCGAGTGGTGGGTGCTCGCCCTCATCGTCGTCGTCGTGGTCGCCGACACCTGCGCCTACGCGTCCGGCCTGCTGTTCGGCCGGGGCGGCCGGCATCCGATGGCGCCGCGGGTCAGCCCGAAGAAGACCTGGGAGGGATTCGCCGGCGCCGTCGTCGGATCGCTCGTGGCCGGTGCGCTCGTCGGCGTCTACATGCTCGAGGTGCCGTGGTGGGCCGGTCTCATCATCGGTGCGGCGCTCGTCGCCTCGGCCACGATCGGCGACCTCGGGGAGTCGCTGCTGAAGCGCGACCTCGGGATCAAGGACATGAGCTCCTGGATCCCCGGTCACGGCGGACTGCTGGATCGTCTGGACAGCATGCTCCCGTCTGCCGTCGTGGCCCTCGCCCTGTACATCCTCCTCACCCCCCTGGTGGCAGCATGACCGATTCCGTCCGTTCCGACGCCGCCGGGTCGGCTCCGAGCTTCGCCGTCGTCACCCGCCGCGAGAAGGGCTATCAGCGCGCCGCCGTCGACACCTTCCTCGGACGGGCGCGCAGCGCCTTCGAGGACGAGGCGGAGGGGATCAGCGCCGCCGACATCCGCGCGGCGTCGTTCCCGCTGGTCCGCGGCGGATACGACATCGCGGCCGTCGATGCGGCGCTCGCCCGGGTCGAGGACGCCTTCGCGCAGCGTGAGCGGGCGGCGGCGGTGGCGGCCGCGGGCGCCTCCGCGTGGGTCGGCCGGGCACGGACCGACGCTCAGGTGATCCTGGATCACCTGAGCCGCCCGGAAGGTCACCGCTTCGCGCGCACCGGGCCGCTGACGTTCGGCTACCGCGTGGACGAGGTCGATCACGTCGCGAAGCGGATCGTGCGCTTCCTTCGCGACGGAGACGCGCTGAGCGCCGAGCAAGTGCGGCAGACCGCGTTCCGCATGCAGCGACGCGGGTACCGCGAGGAGCAGGTGGACGCCCTGCTCGACGCGACGATCGACGTGCTCCTCGCGATCCGCTGAGCGATTCTCATGGCGGATTCAGGTTCCCCTGGCTAGAATCGGACCCATTGTGACTCCCGATAACGATTCGATAGCGGCGCGCACCCCGAACGCCGTCCAGAACGCAGCAGCCACAGCCCCCCGTGCCGGCAAGAAGGCGTTCCCCCGGAGGAACGCCGCCTCCGCGGTGCTCGCCGGACTGGCGGTGGTCGGCTTCTCCGTCGCGATCGTGGCTCCGGCCGGTCTCGCCATGTCGGCTTCCGAGCCGGCGCATGCCTCGGTCACCACGGCGTACGCGCTTGCCGCGCGCGATGCCCAGAACATCACCGTCTCCGTGCACGGGGTGACGCCGACGGCGCAGACCCGCGACGCATTCGAGGTCTACGTCACGCCGAAGCCGACGCCGACCCCGGAGCCCGTGGTGGCTTCCAGCGACAGCTCCTCGTCCAGCTCGGACTCCAGCGGTCCCGGACCCCTCTTCTACACGGGAGGCGGCGCGCCCGCGGAGTGGATGGCCGCCGCCGGCATCGCCTCGAGCGACTGGGGCAACGTCGACTACATCGTCAGTCGGGAGAGCGGCTGGAACCCCAACGCCACGAACAGCGGATCGGGAGCCTGCGGACTCGTCCAGGCGCTGCCGTGCAGCAAGGTCCCCGGCAACGGCTACGACCCGGTCGACAACCTGCGGTGGGCGAACGGCTACGCGGTGGGACGCTACGGCAGCTGGGGCGCCGCGGTGGCGTTCTGGTCCTCCAACAACTGGTGGTGAGCAGCGCTCACCCATGCCACGCTCGCACAGACGACGTCCGGAGCGCCCGCGGGACGACGGTCTCGACCGGCTGATCGCCGGCTGGAAGCGCACCGAGATGCGTGGCAGCACCGAGTGGTACGTCCAGCCGCTGTCCGCCGCGCAGGCTCAGAAGGAGTACATGTGCCCCGGCTGCTCCGGGCTCATCCCGATCGGCACGGCGCACCTCGTGGTCTGGCGCGCTGACGGCGTCCTCGGCGATGCCGCGGACCTCGCGGCCCGACGGCACTGGCACAACGGCTGCTGGCGGAGGGGCTGAGATGGAGATCCGCGGACCCCGTCCGCTGCCGGCCCGGCGCGAAGAGATCGAGCTGCGCACCGAGGACGAGCTGCGCCTCGTCGGCGAACTCGCCCTTCCGGAGAGCCGGGATCCTGCGGCCACCCTCGTCACCCTGCACCCGCTCCCGACGGCCGGCGGGTTCATGGACTCGCACATCCTGCGCAAGGCCGCAGCGCGTCTGCCTGCCCTGGCGGATCTCGCGGTGCTGCGGTTCAACTCGCGCGGCACCTCCTCGCCCCGCGGGCGGAGCGAGGGCGCCTTCGGCGGGGGAGAGGCCGAACGGCATGACGTGGCCGCGGCCATGGCCTTCGTCCGGGCGCGGGGACTGCCCCGGCCGTGGCTCGTGGGCTGGTCGTTCGGGACCGAGCTGGCGCTCAAGTACGGCCGCTCCCACGACATCGAGGGCGTCATCCTGCTCTCTCCGCCGCTGCACCGGGCCACTGAGGCGGAGGTCGCCGCCTGGGCCCACGACGAACGGCAGGTCGTGGTGCTGGTTCCCGAGCTCGACGACTATCTGCGCCCGGCGGAGGCGATCGCGCGGTTCGCAGCGATCCCGCACGCGCGCCTCATCGCCGTCGACGGCGGACGACACCTGTGGGTGGGCGAGACGCAGACGCGACGCGTGCTGGACGAGATCGTCGCGGCCGTGAACCCGAGTGCGCTTCCTCTGGCGCGGGAGTGGCCCGCGTCCTGACTATCGCTCGTTCATCCGGGGGATGAGCACCTGCCGGTAGATGATCAGGACGCTCGCCGCGACGGGGATCGCGATGAGGGCGCCGAGCAGGCCGAGAAGGGCGCCACCGGACAGCGCCGCGATGACGACGACGGCGCCGGGTACCGAGACGGCGCGGTTCATCACCCGCGGCGAGATGACGTAGGCCTCGATCTGCATGTAGATGAGGTAGTAGATCGCGGCGATGAGAGCGGTGAGGGGCGTCGAGCTGAGGCCGAGGCACACCAGCACGATGATCGTGGATCCGGTCAGCGTGCCGACCAGCGGGATCAGCGAGAAGAAGAAGGCGATCACGGCGAGCACGATCGCGAACGGCGCCTGGATGATCGAGAGGAAGATCAGGCTGAGCAGGCCGTTGATCACGCCCATGGTCACCTGGCCCATGACGTAGTAGCCGACGGAAGCGGTGATCTGCTCCGCGAGATCGATGAAGCGCTCCCGCTTCGACGCAGGGACCACCTGGTACACGGCGCCCTTGAGCGAGGGGATCGCCGCGGTGAAGTAGATGGTCAGGATCAGGATGATGAACGTGCCGCTGATGCCGGCGAACAGCGCACCGCCGACGACGATGACGCCCTGTCCGATGGAGCTGCTGATGTCGCCGAGATTCTTGTTCAGCCAGTCGTTCACATAGCCGAACACGGTGTCGACGTCGAGGTTGGGGAACAGGCTCTCGAGCCAGTGCTTGAAATCGGCCATCGCGGTGCCGCTGTTCACGATCTGGGTGATCTGCTGGACGAGGAGCGAGATCTGGTTCACCAGGATCGGGATCACCGTCAGCACGATGCCGACGAAGATCCCGAGCACGACGACCACGGTGATCAGCACAGCCGCCCAGCGGGGAAGGCGTCGACGGGTCAGCCAGCTGACCATCGGATCGAGGCCCAGGCTGAGGAACAGTGCGGTGCCGACGTACAGCAGGATCGTCGACAGGCTCTGCACGCTCTGGATGAGCAGGATCCCGAGGCCGACGCCCAGGGTCGCCACCAGCGCGGTGCGGAACGGGTTGTGCAGCTTCATGGCATCCTTCGTGCTCGATCCACCAGCGTAACCGGAGGCGCGCGGAGAGATCAGGAGCATCGCCGCCGAGGACGCATCGGGCGCATCGAGGCCGCCCTCGTGGCATCCATACAGGTCGTTTCGCTAGTCTGAAACGTCGAGCGGAGATCGCGGGCGACTGCCCGAGGATCGCGGAGGAGACTTTTCGTGCGTTTTGTATGGGCTGTGGTGGCCTTCGTGCTGGCGGCCGTCCTGATCGGGACCGGTATCGCGCAGCGGACCATCTTCCTCGGTCCCAAGGATGTCTCGGCCGAGTTGAGCGTCAAGACACCGCAGGCCTACACCGTCATCGACTCGGCGGTGCTGCGTGCGCATCCCGGTGAGCAGACGCTCGTCGCGCAGGGGAAGGGCACCGTCTTCGTGGCCCAGGCGCGCACCGCCGACCTGGAAGCATGGCTCAGCGACACGAGCTTCAACCGGATCACGCTGGGCAAGGACGGCACGACGAGCGCCAAGGTCGTCGAGCCGACGGTGTCCTCGGAGGACACAAAGGACGTCCAGCGCAACCCTGCCGGTTCCGACCTGTGGCTCGACAGCGTCTCGGACAAGAACTCCCTGACCGATCGGATGCAGGTGCCCGAGGGCGTCAGCGTGCTCGTCGCCTCGGACGGCAAGGCCGATGCCCCCGCCGACGTGACGGTCAAGTGGCCCCTCGACACCGCGACGCCGTGGGCGGGACCGCTCATGGTGGCCGGCGGAGCCTTCCTCCTGCTCGGCCTCGTGCTCTACGTGCTGGCGATCCGGCACTCCCGGCGCGGTCGCGGCCCGCGCCGCAAGGCGCCGCCGCCCCTTCCGGCCACCGAGCCGATCGACGTCGCCGGTCGCGCGGCCGTGGAAGAGGCGCAGGGATCCGCTCCGGCCCGGACCGCGCCGGTGGCGCGGCCGGAGCCGGTCGCGCCGGAGGAGGACCGCCCCTCACCCGCCGAGCCCCCGGTGCGGGAGCGCAGGGCGATCCGCCCGCGCCGCCGCGCTCTTCTGCTGCTTCCCGCCGTCGGGGTGACCGCCGCCCTCCTCACCGGCTGCACGCCCGACATCTGGCCGCAAGCCGCGACCTCCCCGACCCCGACGCCGACGGAGACACAGGTCGCCGAGGCCGGGCAGCAGGCGCCGGCGGTCACCGAGGCGCAGGCGGCTCGGATCCTGGAGAGCATCTCCGCGACCCTGGCCGATGCCGACAAGAACCTCGATGCGTCGAAGGCCGAGTCCCGTCTCGAGGGCGCCGCGCTCGAAGCCCGCAAGACCGCCTACGCCGTGCGGAAGAGCGTGACCGATTTCGCGCTGCCCGCGACCATCCCGGCGGAGAAGATCAAGATCCTCGTGCCGCAGGCCTACGACTCGTGGCCGCGCACGGTGCTCATGCTCGTCGAGCACGGGAACGACGAGAAGGTCGCCCCCCTGATCATGACCATGACCCAGCCGGATCCGTGGGCGAACTACAAGATCTCCTCGGTCGCGGAGATGCAGGCGGCGGCCAAGCTGCCGAACATGGCGCCGGCCTGGCTGGGAGCCAAGCTCACCCCGCCCGACTCGCCGTTCCTCGCCACCGAGCCGAACAAGCTCGCCGCGGAGTTCGCGAACGTGATCGACCAGGGGAACAAGAGCGAGTTCTACGACAAGTTCGACAAGACCGCGCTCGCGTTCGCGAAGTCGGTGCAGGAGAGCCGCGCCACGCTGCAGCAGGCCCTCAAGGACGCGAACGCCGACACCACCTCGAGCCTGACGTTCGCAGCGACCGCCGGCCGGGAGCAGCCGGTGTCGATGTCCAGCATCGACAGCGGGGCTGTCGTGGCGGTCACCGTCGACGACTCCCAGACGATCAAGCCGACCTCGGCGGATGCCGTGATCAAGCTCGACAAGAACCCCTCGGCGAAGGCGCTCACCGGCGTCGACCAGTCGGCGACGGGCTTCGTGTCGGTGTACGGCGTGCAGCTCTTCTTCGCCGTCCCGGCACAGGGATCCGAGGGCAAGATCACGCTGCTGGCTGCGTCCCAGCAGCTCCAGAGCGTGACGGAGATCAAATGACCGAGATGTCCGCAGCGGCCCTCCGCGGCGCCGTCGACCTGTCGTCCCTGCGCAACCGGCCGCCGGCTCAGGCCCCCGGAGCGCCCGCCGCCGGAGAGGCAGGGCCGATCCCGCTCGTGGTCGACGTCACCGACGCGACCTTCGGGCAGGTGCTCGAGCTCTCGCAGAGCGTGCCGGTGGTCGTGGACCTGTGGGCCGAGTGGTGCGGCCCCTGCAAGCAGCTGAGCCCCGTACTCGAGAAGGTCGTGACCGAGCTCGCCGGCCGCGTCGTGCTCGCGAAGGTCGACGTCGACGCCAATCCGCAGCTCGCGCAGGGGTTCCGGGCCCAGTCGATCCCGATGGTGGTGGCCCTGGTCGCGGGACAGCCCGTGCCGCTGTTCACCGGAGCGGTGCCCGAGGAGCAGGTGCGCGAGGTCTTCGCCCAGCTGCTGGAGCTCGCGGCGCAGCACGGCGTGACGGGGACCATCCCGGTCGGCGAGACCGCGGCCGACGGCGATGCCCCGGAGCCGGAGGCGCCCCCGCTGCCGCCTCTGCATCAGGAGGCGTTCGATGCGATCGAACAGGGGGACTTCGCTGCGGCGATCGACGCGTACGAACGCGCGCTGACGGAGAACCCCCGCGATGAGGAGGCCCGTGCGGGCCTCGGCCAGGTGCGTCTGCTGCACCGCACCCAGGGCCTCGACCTCACCGCGGTCCGGGCCGCGGCGGCCGCGGCGCCGGCCGACGTCGATGCCCAGTTCGCCGTCGCGGACCTCGATGTCGCGGGCGGGCACGTGGCCGACGCCTTCGATCGTCTGCTCGACCTGTTCACGGCCGTTCCCGCCGAGGACCAGGGGCGGGTGCGCGAGCGCCTGGTGGAGCTCTTCGGTCTGGTCGGGGATGCCGACCCGCGGGTGCTCGCCGCACGTCGGCGGCTGGCGACGCTGCTCTTCTGAGCTGAGGCGCAGCGTTCCCGTCAGTCCGCGGACGGGACGGCCCGAAGCCAGCGTTCCACCTCGGCGGGGCGTCCGAACCGGAGGACGGTGAGGCAGGGGTAGTCGGCGCGGACGGAGGGCATCCTCTCCCGCCACGTGTCGCGGGTCTGCGCCTGCCAGCGCAGGATGTTCTCCTCGGGGTCGCGGCGGAGCATGTGCCAGATCGGCTTCTCGCGGTTGCCGTTCCACAGCTCGGTGCGCAGCAGGCTGCGGGAGACGGTGCGCCGCAGGAGCCGGGCGCGGGCGACCGCGTACGGGTAGTCGAGCCAGATCGCCAGATCGGCACGGGGCGCGAAGATCGGATCCGTGCCCCTCCCGCTGTACTGCCATTCCGTCACCCAGCGGTCGGATGCGGCGAAGGCGCGGACGTCGTCGAGGAACGATTCGCGCGGCGTCCACTCCGGTCCGTGGAACAGCGCGTCCAGCTCGACATGCGGCAGGCCGCGTCGTGCCGCGAGCCGACGGGCCAGCGTGGTCTTGCCGCTCCCGGTGATGCCCGCGATGAGAATGCGGTGCGCGGAGAACGGCGGCGTCGCGGGATCCACGGGCATCGGATGAGGCTAGCACCCGGAATACCCACCCGGAACATGCGGTTGAATCGATGTGTGAGCGAACCCATCTCGATCGACATCTGGTCCGACATCGCCTGCCCGTGGTGCTACATCGGCAAGCGCAACCTCGAGGCGGGGCTCGCTGCCACCGCCGAGGACGATGATGCCCCCGAGGTCAGCATCACTTTCCATTCGTTCGAGCTCTCGCCGGATACGCCGGTCGACTTCTCCGGCGACGAGGCCGACTTCCTGATGGGTCACAAGGGCATGCCGCGCGCACAGGTCGAGCAGATGCTCGACCGTGTCACGGGCATCGCGAAGGACGCCGGCCTGGAGTACCGGTTCGACCTGCTCCAGCACACCAACACGGTCAAGGCCCATGAGCTGCTGCACCACGCCAAGGCGCAGGGTCGCCAGCACGACATGGAGGAGCGGCTCATGTCCGCGTACTTCACCGAGGGGCGGCACGTCGGACGGATCGAGGATCTGGCCGACCTGGCGGCGGAGATCGGCCTCGACCGCGATGCCGCGCTGGAGGCGCTGCAGACCGAGCGGCACCTCCAGGACGTGCGCGCCGACCAGGCGCAGGCGCAGGCCTACGGCATCCAGGGCGTGCCGTTCTTCGTGATCGACGGTCAGTACGGCGTCAGCGGCGCGCAGCCGCCGGAGGCGTTCGCCGGCGTGCTGCGGGAGCTGTGGGCCAAGCGCGGGCAGGACGCCGAAGCCGAGCCTGCCGCCGGCTGAGCCGCGACTGCTTTCAGCGAGACCGAACTCCCGTCCCGAGACCGTGCGAATATACGCGAGTCTCGGGGCGGGAGTTCGGTCTCGTGGTCAAGAGGGGCGACTCGCCCGAGCGCGTCCGCGAGCCCGAGCCCGAGCGCGTCCGCGAGCCCGAACGCTCGCACGAGCGCGTCAGACGAGGGCGCTCTCGATGGCGGCCACGATCTCGGGGTCGTCCGGGACCTGGCGCGGACGGAACCGCTGCACGGATCCGTCCGGGGAGACCAGGAACTTCTCGAAGTTCCACTCCACGCGTCCCGACTTGCCGTTGCCGTCCGGCGTCGTCTTGAGGGTCTTGTACAGGTCGGCCGCGCTGCGCCCGTTCACCTTGACCTTGTCGTTGATCGGGAACGAGATCCCGTAGGTCGTGGAGCAGAACTCGAGGATCTGATCCATGGAACCGGGCTCCTGACCGAAGAACTGGTTGCAGGGGAAGCCGACCACGGTGAGGCCGCGATCCCCGAAGCGCCGCTGCAGCTCCTCGAGCTGGGCGTACTGAGGGGTGAGACCGCATTTCGACGCGACGTTCACGACGAGCACAGGGCCGGTGCCGTAGTCATCGAGCGTCCGCGTGGCGCCTTCGGCGTCGGTGAAGGGGATCTGGCGCAGAGGGGTGGCAGACATGTGCACAAGCCTAGGCGCGGCGGGCATCGCGGGCGCCGGATCTGGGACAATGGAGAGGATATGACTCTCGCCCCTGCTTCCGTCCGGCCCCTGCAGATCGGCCCGCTGCGCATCGACGTCCCCGTCGTGCTCGCGCCGATGGCGGGCATCACCAACACCGCGTTCCGTCGGCTGTGCCGCGAGTACGGCGCCGGCCTGTACGTCAGCGAGATGATCACCTCGCGGGCGCTGGTCGAACGCAATGCGATCACGATGCGCCTCATCCAGCATCACGAGAGCGAGACGCCGCGATCGATCCAGCTCTACGGCGTGGATCCCGGAACGATCGCGGAGGCGGTGCGGATCATCGTCGCCGAGGATCGCGCCGACCACATCGACCTCAACTTCGGCTGCCCGGTGCCCAAGGTCACCCGCAAGGGCGGCGGGGCAGCGCTGCCCTGGAAGATCGGGCTGTTCTCGGAGATCGTCGAGCGCGCGGTGAAGGCGGCCGGCGACGTGCCGCTCACCGTGAAGATGCGCAAGGGCATCAACAAGGACCACCTGACCTTCCTCGACGCGGGGCGGGCCGCGGAGGACGCGGGCGCGGCCGCCGTGGCGCTGCACGCGCGCACCGCGGGGGAGTACTACTCCGGGCACGCGGACTGGTCGGCGATCGGCGAGCTCAAGCAGGCGGTCACCTCGATCCCGGTGCTCGGCAACGGTGACATCTGGAGTGCGGACGACGCCGTCCGGATGATGGCGGAGACCGGCTGCGACGGCGTGGTGGTGGGCCGGGGATGCCTCGGTCGCCCCTGGCTGTTCGGCGAGCTCGCCGCCGCCTTCGGCGATGAGCGCGCCGTGCAGGTCGATGCGACGCTCGGCTTCGTGAAGGACGCGTTCCGCCGGCACGCCGAACTCCTCGTCGAGTTCTTCGAGGACGAGGACCGCGGCTGCAAGGACGTCCGTAAGCACGTCGCCTGGTACTTCAAGGGCTATCCGGTCGGCGGTGACATCCGCGCGGCGCTCGCCCGTGTGTCGACCCTGCAGGAGATCGACGACATCCTCGGCACGCTCGGCGACGCGCCGTACCCCGGAGCCCCGGCGGAGGGGCAGCGGGGCCGGGCCGGGACGCCGAAGCGCACGGCACTGCCCGACGGCTGGCTGGATTCGCGCGAGGTCGCCTCCGAGGTCACGGACATGATGCGCGGCGCCGAGGTCGAGAACAGTGGCGGCTGAGCCGGGAAGCGCGGACGTGGCGGGAGTCGCCTCCGGCTACGACGCGCATGACGCCGCGCGCTTCTTCGCCGAGACCCACCGTTCGGAGCGCGACGACTTCGCCCGGGATCGCGCCCGGGTGCTGCATTCGGCGGGGCTGCGCCGGCTCGCCGCGAAGACGCAGGTGCTGAGCCCCGCGTCGACGGCCGACTTCGCGCGGAACCGCCTCACGCACTCCCTCGAGGTCGCGCAGGTCGGGCGCGAGCTCGCCGTCGCGCTCGGCGTGTCCGCCGACGTGGTCGACACGGCGTGTCTGAGCCACGATCTCGGTCATCCGCCGTTCGGGCACAACGGCGAGCGCGCGCTCAACGACTGGGCCGCCGACATCGGCGGGTTCGAGGGCAACGCGCAGTCGCTGCGGATCCTCACCCGACTCGAGGCCAAGGTGCTCGACGATCGGGACCGCTCGGTCGGGCTCAACCTCACGAGGGCCAGTCTCGACGCCACCTGCAAGTACCCCTGGACCGTGAACAGCCCCGTGCCGGATCCGGGCGGGCGCCTGAAGTTCGGCGTGTACCCGGAGGACGAGGACGTGTTCCGCTGGATGCGCGAGGGCGCGCCGGGGCGGCTGCGATGCATCGAGGCCGAGATCATGGATCTCTCCGACGACATCGCCTACTCCGTGCACGACTTCGAGGACGCGATCGTCAACGGTTACCTCGACGTCGCCCAGCTCGCGGATCCGGCCGAGCACCACGCGCTCGTCGGGCGGATCCAGCAGTGGGTCGGCTACGACTACACCCGCGAGGATCTCGCCGATGCGCTCTACCGGTTGACCCGTCAGCCGATGTGGCTGACGTCGTTCGACCGTTCCCGGCGCGACCTCGCCCGTCTCAAGAACCTCACGAGCGACATGATCGGGCGCTTCGCGCGGGCGGCGGTGTCGGCGACCCGGGAGGCGTATCCGGGTCCGAGCCTCGCGCGCTACAACGCGCACGTGGTCGTGCCGAAGGTGATCGAGGCCGAGATCGCGGTGCTCAAGGGCATCATGGGGCAGGCCATCGTGACGATCGACGCCCGTCGCGGGGTCTACAAGGAGCAGCGCCGGGTGCTCAAGCGTCTCGCCGACGCGCTCTGGTCGACGGATGCGCTGTGGACGGCCGGCGCCGACGTGCTGGAGCCGGCCTTCGCCGCCGACTTCCACGACGCCGGGTCCGATGCGGAGCGAGCCCGCGTCGTCGTCGACCAGGTCGCGAGTCTCACGGACCAGACCGCGGTGGACTGGCACAACCGCCTCGTCGGCGACATCGACCCCGCCGAGGTCGGAATCTGGACGCCGCGGCACGCCAGGCCTCGTGCGGCGCACGCCGGGCGCGCCACGTCGGAGGCCCTCCTCGCGACCGACGGCGGCCGCTGATGCCGCGGATCGCACAGGCGGACGTCGACGAGGTCAAGGCCCGCACGAACATCGCCGACATCGTGGGGGAGCGCGTCTCCCTCAAGTCCGCCGGCGTCGGGTCGATGAAGGGCCTGTGCCCTTTCCACGACGAGAAGAGCCCCAGCTTCCACGTGCGACCGCAGGTCGGCTACTACCACTGCTTCGGCTGCGGGGCATCCGGCGACGTCTACTCGTTCCTGCGCGAGATGGACCATGTGAGCTTCACCGAGGCCGTGGAGCGGCTCGCCGCACGCGTCGGATACACGCTGCACTACGAGGACGGCGGGCCCGCCCCTGAGACGAGCGGCCGCAGTCGGCTCTACGCCGCCAACACCGCGGCGGCGGAGTTCTTCCGGAGCCAGCTGCTCAGCCCCGAGGCCGAGTCGGCGCGCGCGTTCCTCGGGCAGCGGGGATTCGATGCCGGCGCCGCGGCGCACTTCGGCGTGGGCTATGCGCCGCGCGGCTGGGACGGCATGCTCAAGGCCCTCAGCGCCCAGGGCTTCACCCGGGACGAGCTCACCGCCGCCGGCCTCGTGTCCGCTGGGCAGCGGGGCGTCTACGATCGCTTCCGCGGCCGTGTGGTCTGGCCGATCCGGGACGTCACGGGGCAGACGATCGGCTTCGGCGCGCGCAAGCTCTACGACGACGACCAGGGCCCGAAGTACCTGAACACCCCCGAGACGCCGATCTACAAGAAGGCCCAGGTGCTCTACGGCCTGGATCTGGCCAAGCGCGACATCTCCCGGGGAGACCCCAAGCGCGTCGTCGTCGTCGAGGGCTACACCGATGTGATGGCGTGTCACCTCGCCGGGGTCACCACGGCGATCGCCACCTGCGGCACGGCGTTCGGCGCGGAGCACATCAAGCTGCTGCGCCGGGTGATGGGGGATGACTCCGCGGCAGGTGAGGTGGTGTTCACCTTCGACGGAGATGAGGCGGGTCAGAAGGCGGCGCTGCGGGCGTTCACCGAGGACGACCGGTTCAATGCGCAGACCTTCGTCGCCGTGGCCCCCGACGGTCTGGATCCCTGCGATCTGCGTCTGCAGCGCGGCGATCAGGCGGTGCGCGGACTCATGTCCACCAAGGTCCCCATGTTCGAGTTCGTGATCGACCGGAAGATCGGCTCCTTCGACCTCGGCACCGCCGAGGGACGGGTGGGTGCGCTCCGCGCCGCGGCCCCGATCGTGGCCGAGATCCGTGACGCGCTGCTGCGACCCGAGTACGAGCGCATCCTGGCGCGCCGGCTGGGGATGGATCCGACCGACGTGCACGCCGAGGTGCGTCGTCACGAGCGTCGCCGCCGCGACGGCGCCGGCGCGCGCGAGCAGCAGACGACTCCCGCCGCGGCGTCGTCGCCGGTCGCGAGCGAGGCGGCGACGACGGTCCCCGTGGTGACCCTGGCGACGCTGCCGCGGACCGGAGACGCGCCGCTCGAGCGGGACGCGCTGATGGGCGCCCTGCAGTACGGGCACCAGCTCGACGCAGAGCTGCTGCAGCGGGCCGTCAGCGCGCCGTTCTCCGTGCCGGCGCTGGACGCGGTGCGCGAGGCCATCGGCCAGGTGCCGGACCGGCAGCGACCCGGATGGGCGCTGCAGGCGGTGGACTCTGTGCGGGAGCCGTATCGCGGGCTCGCCGGGGAACTGCTCATGGCGGCGTTCCCGGCGCGCGACGAGCAGGGAGCGAGGGCGTCGGCGACCGATCTCTGCCGACGGCTCATCGTCCGCGGTCTGGAGCGCGAGAAGAGCGAGCTGCTCGGTGCGATCCAGCGCCTGCCCGCCGATTCCGACGGGGCCAGGGCGATCGCACGCCGGCTCGTCGAGATCGATTCCGAGCGGCAGCGGTACAACGAGTCCTGAGGCCCGCCGGAACCCGCTCCCCAGGTCGGGGAGGGTTCGGGCAGGATGGAGTCATGGCACGTTCGAGCGGTGATCCAGCGGCGGCGATCGTCTGCGAGGATGTCGTGATCGACCGGATCGGCCATTCCGCGCCCACGCGTGCGATCGACGGAGTGACGTTCACACTGCCTCCCGGCGAGCTGATCTGCATCGCAGGCGCCACCGGATCGGGGAAGTCGACGCTGGTCGGTGCGCTGGCGGGTGCTCCGGACCCGTCGATACGCGTGGTCGGCGGTTCGGCGACGGTCTGCGGAGTCTCGGTGCGCCACCCGGGCCGGCGCCTTCGGGAGCTGACCTACCGTGCCGGGTACCTGCCGCAGAACGCCGGGGCGCTGCTGACGCCGCAGCTGACGGTCCACGAGATCATCGCCGAACCGATCCTGCAGCGCGAGCGCAAGGTGAACGTCAAGGCGCTGTCCATCCGGGTCGCGACGCTCCTCGACGAGCTGCACCTGCCGCTAGGCCTCGCCTCCTCGTTCCCCTATGAGCTGAGCGCCGGGATGCGCCAGCGCGTCGCGATCGCGCGCTCGCTGGTGCTGGATCCGCTGGTGCTCATCGCCGACGAGCCACTCGCGAACCTCGATCTGGAGGTGCGGCCGGTGGTCTTCGACGCGATCACGCGGCGCCGCACCGGACGGGGGATGGCGGCTCTGCTGGTGAGCAACGACGCCGCCTTCGCACGCGAGCTGGGCGCGGCGACCCTGATGATCCGCGAAGGGCATGTGGTGGCACGCGGCGTCGGCGCCGATCTGCTGTGGACGCCCGGGGCTGATCACGCCGTCTGACGGGGGTCCGTGCCGCGCCAGCGCTGTGGCGAACGCGTCTCGCGCCGGGAACCTCGTCCTCGCCGTGACGACCGGATCTCCGGTCTACGGGCGGATGACTCCGCCAACGACGAAACCCCGTCACGAGGACGGGGTTTCGGGGGATTGCTCCCCGGCTTGGACTCGAACCAAGAACCTGCCGGTTAACAGCCGGCTGCTCTGCCAATTGAGCTACCGAGGAATGTCTCCCGCTGCGCGGGCAACTCGTCAACTATAGCAAACGTTCGCGGTGCTTCCCGCCTCGGGCCGGCGCCCGGGCGCGTCGCGCCGCGGCGCCCGGCGCTCAGCCTTCGAGGTTGTCGACGCCGGGCAGCCAGCGTGCGCCCGGACGGCCCCAGCCGCGCTTGCGGGAGATCTTCTGCACGGTCTTCCAGTCGCCGTCGTCCAGACGGTCGACGTACAGGATCCCGTCCAGGTGGTCGAACTCGTGCTGCATGATCCGGGCGCGCCAGCCGTCGACCTCGATGCGGACGTCGTCGCCATTGAGGTCGGTCCCGGTCACGAGGACGCGCTCGGATCGGCGCAGCGGGAAACGCTCGCCGGGGAACGACAGGCACCCCTCCGATTCGAGATCGGGGTCGGGGGAGCCAGGCTCGAGCGGCGCCATCCAGAGCACCGGATTGATGATCTCGCCGCGCCAGGGGTTCTCGTCGTCGTCGACGTACGAGTACACGTAGATCCGCAGACCGACTCCCACCTGCGGGGCGGCGAGGCCCACGCCGGGAGCGATGTCCATCGTCTCGTACATGTCCGCGACGAGGGTGCGGATGTCGTCGGTGATCTCTCCGACGGGGTCGGCGGGGGAATGCAGGACGGGATCGCCCATGATGCGAATCGGAAGCACAGCCACGCGTCAACCCTAGTCGGCGCCGTGCGGCGGGTAGGCTCGAAGGGTGCTTGAGGAGCTGACGCGGAACATGGGGGCGGCAGACGTCGGCGAACACCTCGCCGGCGTGTTCGCCAACCCCGGCCTCTTGATGGGCATCCCGCTGGCGCTGGCGGGCGCGGTGTTCATGTCGCTCGGCGCCCAGTACCAGCACCGTGGGGTCGAGAAGGTCGAGCGGCTGAGCGGCTCCGACGCGGCCACGGGCCTGAGCTGGCAACAGGTCAAGGGGCTGCTGACCCGGCCGTCCTGGATCGTCGGCACCCTCATGCTCGGTCTCGCGATCGTCTGCCAGCTCGCCGCCCTCACCAAGGCGCCGCTGATCGTGGTCCAGCCGCTCGGAGCCATCGCGCTCGTGATCACGACCCTGCTCAACGCGCGGGTGAGCGGTGTGGCGCCGACGAAGCGCTCGCTCGTATCGATCTTCGCCTGCGTGGGCGGCATCTTCATCTTCGTGCTCTTCGCCGCGCTGTTCGCCGTCGAGCGCGATATCAGCGAGATCCAGCTGTTCACGATCCTCACGATCCTGCTCCTCGTGATCATCCTGCTCGGCGCCTGCTGGCTGATCCTCCGGCATCGCATGCGTGCGCTGTTCTACGTCACCGGCGCGGGCATCCTCTACGGCTTCGTCGCGACGCTGGCCAAGGCGGTCCTGGTCCGGATCCAGTCCGGTCAGTTCGACTGGCTCACGGCGGTGTGCGTGATCGCGCTCATCGCGGCCGGCGCCGCGGGCGCCTACTTCGTGCAGACGGCATACGGGTCCGGCCCGCCCGACCTCGTGATCGCGGGCCTCACCGTCATCGATCCGATGGTCGCGGTGCTCATCGGCCTGCTCGTGCTCCAGGAGGGCGCTGCGGCCCCGGTCTGGGTGTTCGTCGCCTTCGGGATCTCCGGAGCCATCGCCGGCTGGGGCGTGGTCACGCTCGCCCGCTACCATCCGCAGGTCGTCAGCGAGAGCCAGGAACTGCCCATCACCCGCGGGAGCAGCGGAGGGGCCGCCCCGTCGGGGAGCCGCCACACGCCGGACGCGCAGGGCGATGACGCAACGGCGCCCTCGGACGGCCATCCCGACTCGCCGGCATGGCCGTCGAACGTCGCTCCGCTCCGGCGCGAAGACCCGCCTCGTACCGGAGGCGACGCCGACGAGCGCGGGAACGGATCCGCCGGACGCTGATCCGGTGGGTCGGCGTCGACGTCCGCAGTCGCGGCGTCGGTCAGTAGTCGACGTCGATGAGATCCGGCGCGACCTCTGCCGCGGCGGCCTCGTCCACGAAGAACACGGTGCGCTTGCGTCCCTTGGCTCCTGCCGCCGGCACGTTCTCATAGTTCGCGCCGGCCAGTGCCAGCCCCAGCGCCGAGGCCTTCTCCGCTCCGGTCAGCACGAGCCAGACGCGCTTCGAGGCGTTGATGACGGGACGGGTCAGCGTGATCCGTTCCGGCGGGGGCTTGGGGGAGTCCCGCACCGGCAGCACGGCGGCATCCGACACCGTGATCTCCGGGCGGTCGGGGAACAGCGAGGCGACATGCCCGTCGGGGCCGACACCCAGGAAGCACACCGCGAACGACGGCCAAGGGCGCTCCGCGTCCCCGAAACGCGCGAGCTCCGCGGCATACGCGTCCGCACCCTCGTCGAGTGTGAGGCCCTCATCGCTCGCCGCCATCTCGTGCACGTTCTCGGCCGGAACGGGGATCCGGTCCAGGAGTGCGGCCCTGGCCTGCCCGGCGTTGCGATCGGGGTGATCGCGCGGGACGAAGCGCTCATCGCCCCACCAGAAGTGCACCAGGGACCAGTCCAGCTCTGCGGTGCGCGGGTCCTCCGCCACCGCCTTCAGCACGGCGGATCCCATGCTCCCGCCGGTCAGTGCGATGTGGGCGACGCGGCCGTCCCTGATCCGCGCCTGGACGCGCACCAGGAACCGGTCTGCGACGAGGCGGGCGAGCGAGGCCGGATCCGCGCCGATCACGACGCGCTTGGCGGGGGAGTCGGAGGCCATGTCAGGCGACCGGCTCCGGCGCTTCGAGCAGCTCCCAGCCCTCGGTGATCACGCGGCCGTACAGCACGTCCGGATCGAGGCGGCGGAGCTCCTCCGCGAGGCACTCGCGCAGGGTGCGGCGGGGCAGGTGCAGCTCGTGGTCGGGCTGACCGGGCTGCGTGAGCACGGCGGAACCCGGCACCGGACGCTCGAGCAGGATGTCGCCGTCCGCCCGGGTGAGCCGCACCGACTTGATGCCCTCCTGCCACACGTCGGGGCTCTCGTACGCCCAGCGGACCGGCACGTCGAGGGCGAGCCGCAGCCACGCCGCCAGCAGCGCGGTCGACGGCGATGCCGCGGCACCGCGCACCTCGACGGCGGTGACGTCGTCGTACGGCGGCTGGTCGAGCACCGCGGCGAGCTGCTCGCGCCAGTGCGTGAGCCGGGTCCAGGCGAGATCCGTGTCGCCGGGCACGTGCGTGCGGCCGAGCACCTCGAGCTGAGCGCGCACGTCGGAGGCCGTCGCGGCGTCGGTGATGCGGCGCTGAGCGATACGGCCGAGGGGCGAGGCCGCGGGCGCCTCCGGCGCCTCGCGCGGCCACCACACGACCACGGGCGCATCGGGCAGCAGCAGTCCGGTGACGAGGCTCTCCTCGTTGCTCGCGGCGTCGCCGTAGGCGTGCAGCACGACGACCTCGCTCGCGCCGGCGTCGCCGCCCACGCGGATCTGCGCGTCGAGGTGCGCCTCGCCCTCGCTCGTGGTGAGCACGATCACGCGCATCGGGTGCTCGCGGGAGGCGTCGTTCGCGGCGTCGATGGCCGACTCCGCGACGTCGTCGGTGGCCGCGATGATCAGCGTCAGCACGCGTCCGAGCGCGACGACGCCGCCCTCCTCGCGCGCCTTGACCAGGTTCTTCGCGATCTGGCTGGTGGTGGTGTCGGGCAGATCGATGATCACGGGCGCCTCCAGACACGTCCGTCACGGGCGAGCAGGGCGTCGGCGGACGCCGGGCCCCAGGATCCGGGAGCGTACTGCTCCACCGGGCCGCCTTCCGCGGCCCAGAACTGCTCCACCGGATCCAGGATCTTCCAGCTGAGCTCGACCTCTTCGTGGCGCGGGAACAGCGGCGGGTCGCCGAGGAGCACGTCGAGGATGAGACGCTCGTAGGCCTCGGGGCTGGCCTCGGTGAACGCGTGCCCGTAGCCGAAGTCCATGGTCACGTCGCGCACGTTGCTACCGTTGCCGGGAACCTTCGAGCCGAACCGCAGGGTGACGCCTTCATCCGGCTGCACGCGGATCACCAGGGCGTTCTGCCCCAGCTCGGAGGTCTGCGCTCCGCCGAACAGGTGCTCGGGGGCGCGCTTGAACACGACCGCGATTTCCGTCACACGGCGTCCGAGACGCTTGCCCGTGCGCAGATAGAACGGCACGTCGGCCCAGCGGCGGGTGTTGATCTCGAGCTTCACGGCGGCGTAGGTCTCGGTGGTGGATTCCGGATCCATGCCGTCCTCGTCGAGGAAGCCCGTGACCTGCTCGCCGCCCTGCCAGCCGCCGGCGTACTGTCCGCGCGCCGTGGCGAGGGACAGATCGTCGGGGAGGGAGACCGCCGCGAGGACCTTCTCCTTCTCGGCGCGCAGATGCTCCGCCGACAGGCTGATCGGTTCCTCCATGGCCGTCAGCGCGAGCAGCTGCAGCAGGTGGTTCTGGATGACGTCGCGCGCGGCGCCGATGCCGTCGTAGTAGCCCGCGCGTCCGCCGACGCCGATGTCCTCGGCCATCGTGATCTGCACGTGGTCGACGTAGTTGCGGTTCCAGATCGGCTCGTACAGCTCGTTCGCGAAGCGCAGCGCGAGGATGTTCTGCACCGTCTCCTTGCCGAGGTAGTGGTCGATGCGGAAGATCGAGTCGGCGGGGAACGTGCCCTCGAGCGCGTCGTTGAGCGCCCGCGCCGAGGCGAGATCGTGCCCGAACGGCTTCTCGATCACGACGCGGCGCCAGTGGTCGGCGTCCTCATGCCCCTCGACCAGCCCGGAGTCGCGCAGCTGCTGCGCGACCAGCGGGAACTGGTTCGGCGGGATGGAGAGGTAGTACGCGTGGTTGCCCATGGTGCCGCGTTCGACGTCGAGCTTCTCGACCGTCTCCCGCAGCCGGCGGAAGGCGTCCGGATCGCCGAACTCGCCGGAGACGAACCGGATGCCCTGCAGGAGCTGCGCCCAGGTCTCTTCGCGGAACGGGGTGCGTGCGTGCTCCTTGACGGCGTCGTACACCACCTGCGCGAAATCCTGGTCCTCCCAGTCGCGGCGGGCGAAGCCCACCAGCGCGAAGCCGGGGGGCAGCAGACCGCGGTTGGCGAGGTCGTAGACGGCGGGCATGAGCTTCTTGCGCGACAGGTCGCCGGTGACGCCGAAGATCACCAGGGCGCTGGGGCCCGCGATCCGATTCAGCCGGCGGTCGTCGGGATCGCGCAGCGGGTTGTGGCCGCGGGAGACGGGGACAGACATCAGTGGGGGATTCTCCTGAGGTTCGCGGGGACTACTGGGCGGCCTCGAACAGGTCGAGCACGTCGTCCTGGGGCTCGGTGATCGTGAGCGTCACGACGGGTCGGCCGTGCGCGGTCAGCACGCCGGCGTCGCCGGCGGCCTGCGCCTCGATCAGCTGACCGAACGTGAACGGGCGATCGGGGATCTCCAGATCCACATCGGTCCGCTCCAGGATCTGCAGGAACACGCCCTGCGCGGGTCCGCCCTTGTGATACTGGCCGGTCGAGTGGAGGAAGCGCGGGCCCCAGCCGAACGTGGTGGGACGACCGGAGTCGGCGGCGACGAGCTCGCGCAGTCCCTGCAGCTGCGGCATCTCGAGCCGGTCGACGTAGGCCTGGATGCTGACGTAGCCGTCTTCCGGCAGCTGCGCCCACAGCGCGTCGAGCACGCCCGCGATGGTGCCGGAGGCGAGCAGCGCCGGGTCCGAGGCGCGCACCTCGACGCCGTCCTGTTCGAAGGCGGCCGGGGACGCCTCGGGGCGCGCGTCGAGCAGGCCCCGGGCGGCGACCTTCGCCGACTCGACGTCGGGCTGGTCGAACGGGTTGATGCCGAGCAGGTACCCGGCGACCGCGGTGGCGTACTCCCACACCAGGAACTGCGCGCCGAGCGTGCCGCTGACGAGGATCTCGCCCGGGTGGCGCTCGCGCAGATGGAACTCGTCGGCCTCGTCGACGAGGCGCACCAGCTGCAGGTCGGCGGGCGCCGCCTCGACCTCGGGGGAGACCGGGAGCAGCACGACCGGAAGGATCCCGGTGCCCTCCTTGCCGGTCGACTCCGCGACCAGCTGCTCGATCCAGTCGGGCAGGCCCACGATGTGCGTTCCGTCGGTGATCAGGCCGAGCTTGTCGCGACGCGGTCCGTCCGGCGTCTGCCGCGAGGCGGCGATCGCCGCTCCGAGCAGCAGCGCGGGGTTCTCCGGGGAGTCGATCGCGACCTGCAGCAGCGTGGCCTCGGCCTCATCGAGCAGTTCGTCGATGTCGACGCCGGCCAGCCCGGAGGGCACCAGGCCGAAGGCGGTGAGGGCCGAGTACCGGCCGCCGACGTTCGGGTCGGCGTTGAACACCCGATAGCCGGCCTCGCGGGCCGAGGTGTCGAGCGGCGAGCCGGGGTCGGTGACCACGACGATGCGCTGCACCGGATCGATTCCGACGTCGCGGAACGCGGCCTCGAAGGTGCGGCGCTGCGAGTCGGTCTCGACGGTCGATCCGGACTTCGAGGAGACCACGAGCACGACGTCCGAGAGTCCGGCGTCGATGGCGGCGAGCACCTGTCCAGGAGCCGTGGAGTCGAGGATCGTGACGTCGATGCCCGCCGTCTGCGAGATCACCTCGGGGGCGAGCGAGGATCCGCCCATCCCGGCCAGCACGACCCGGTTCACGCCCTGGGCGGCGAGCTCGTCGCGCAGGGCGATGATCTCCGGGACCAGGGGGCGCGAGACGGATACCGCGTCCACCCAGCCGAGCCGGACGCCCGCCTCGGCCTCGGCGCTCTCGCCCCACACCGTCGGGTCGGCGTTGGTGATCCGGGAGGCGATCAGCTCACCGACCAGGCGCGGGACGACCTCGTCGATGGCCGCCTTCGGCGCCCCGGAGGTGTGGATCTCGAAGCTCACCGCTGCGCTTCCAGTCCTTCGCGGACCTGGCGGAGCAGATCGTGCCAGGAGTCGATGAACTTCGCGACGCCCTCGTCCTCGAGCACCTGGGTCACATCGGCGAAGTCGATGCCGACCGCGGCGAGTCCCGCGAAGACCTCCCGGGACGCGTCGTAGGTGCCGGTGATCGTGTCGCCGGTCACGACTCCGTGGTCGAAGGTCGCCTCGAGCGTCTTCTCCGGCATCGTGTTGACGACGTCGGCGGCGACGAGCTCGGTGACGTACAGGGTGTCCGGGAGCGCCGGGTCCTTGACACCCGTGGACGCCCAGAGCGGGCGCTGCCGGTTCGCGCCCGCGGCCAGCAGCGCGGCAGCGCGCTCACCGGCGAAGGTCTTCTCGTAGAGCTCGTAGGCGAGGCGGGCGTTCGCGAGCCCCGCCTTGCTCTTGAGGGCGGTGGCCTCGTCGGTGCCGATCGCGGCGAGGCGCTTGTCGGTCTCGGTGTCGACGCGCGACACGAAGAACGACGCGACCGAGTGGATCGTCGAGAGGTCGATGCCTGCGGCCTTCGCCTGCTCCAGGCCCGCGAGGTACGCGTCGATGACCTCGGCGTAGCGCTCCAGGCTGAAGATGAGCGTGACGTTGACGCTGATGCCCGCGGCGATCGCCGCGGTGATCGCCGGCAGCCCGGCCTTGGTCGCCGGGATCTTCACGAGGAGGTTGGGACGGTCGACCTTGGCCCACAGCTCCTTGGCCTGGGCGATGGTGCCGTCGGTGTCGTGGGCGAGGTCGGGGGAGACCTCGATCGACACGCGGCCGTCGACGTGACCGGTCCGCTCCCACACCGGGCGGAAGACGTCGAGGGCGTCGCGGACGTCCTGCGTCGTGGCCTCGGTGATCGCCTCTTCGGCCGTCGCGCCGCGCGCGGCGAGCTCGGCGACCTGCGCGTCGTAGGACGTGTCGTCGGGGTTGGTGATCGAGTTGGCGAAGATCGTCGGGTTCGTCGTCACGCCGACGACGTCACGGGACGCGATGAGCTCGGCGAGGTTGCCGGAGTGGATGCGGGTGCGGGACAGGTCGTCGAGCCAGATGCTGACGCCGGCGGCGGAGAGGGCGGCGGTGGGGGTGGTCATGCGGATCTCCTCGTACGTGGTGCTCAAGCGGCCGCGGTGGCGGCGATGGTCTCGTGGGCGGCCGCGATGACGGCCTCGGTGGTGATGCCGAACTTCTGGAACAGGGTCTTGTAGTCGGCGGAGGCGCCGAAGTGGTCGATCCCGACGGACCGGCCGGTCGAGCCGACGATCCCGTGCCAGCTCAGGGTGGATCCCGCCTCGACGGAGACGCGCGCCTTGATCGCGGACGGGAGCACCGCCTCGCGGTAGGCCTCGTCCTGCTCGGCGAACCACTCCAGCGACGGCGCCGACACCACGCGGGCGTTCACGCCCTCGCCGGCGAGGGCCTCGCGCGCGGCGACGGCCAGCTGCACCTCGGAACCGGTGGCGATGAGGAGGACGTCGGGCGTGCCGTTCGGCGCCTCGGCGAGGACGTAGGCGCCCTTGGCCGTGTTCGAGGCCGCAGCGAACGTCTCGCCGGACGCCTCGCCGGTGCCGCGCGCGAAGTTCGGCACGTTCTGGCGGGTGAGCGCGATGCCCGTCGGGCCGCCGTGCCGGCGCAGGATCTCCAGCCATGCCGCAGCCGTCTCGTTGCCGTCGGCGGGGCGCACCACCGCGAGGTTCGGGATGGCGCGGAGCGACGCGAGCTGCTCGATCGGCTGGTGCGTCGGGCCGTCCTCGCCGAGCGCCACGGAGTCGTGCGTCCAGACGAACACACTGGGCACGTTCATCAGGGCGGCGAGGCGCACGGGCGGGCGCATGTAGTCGCTGAAGATGAGGAACGTGCCGCCGAACGGGCGGGTGGGGCCGTGCAGCACGATGCCGTTGAGGATCGAGCCCATGGCGTGCTCGCGGATCCCGAAGTGCATCACGCGACCGTAGGGGCTGCCGTCCCAGTCGTGCGTGGACCAGGACGCGGGGATGAACGACTTCGCCCCGGCGATGGTGGTGTTGTTCGAGCCGGCAAGGTCGGCGGATCCGCCCCACAGCTCGGGCAGCTCGGGGGCCAGGGCGTTGATGACCTTGCCCGAGGCCGCGCGGGTGGCGAGCTCGGTGCCGGCCTCGAAGACCGGCAGGGCGTCCTCGATGCCCTCGGGCAGCTCGTGCGCCTCGAGACGGTCCAGGAGCGCCTTGCGCTCCGGGTGCGCGTCGGCCCAGGCGTCGAAGCCCTGCTGCCATTCGGCGCGCTCCGCGGCGGAGCGGGCGCCGAGCTCGCGGGTGTGCGCGATGACCGCGTCCTCGACCACGAAGCTCTTGTCGGGATCGAAGCCGAGCACGACCTTGGTCGCGGCGACCTCGTCGGCCCCGAGCGCATTGCCGTGCACCGACTCGGTGCCCTTCTTGTTCGGCGCGGGCCATCCGATGATCGTGTTCAGGATGATCAGCGACGGCTTCGTGGTCTCGGCCTTGGCCTGCTCGATCGCATCGAAGAGCTCCTGCACGTCTTCGACGTAGGTGCCGGTGCGCACCCAGTCCACGTGCAGCACCTGCCAGCCGTAGGACTCGTAACGAGCGCGGACGTCCTCGGTGAAGGCGACGTTGGTGTCACCCTCGATGGAGATGCGGTTGGAGTCGTAGATCGCGATGAGGTTGCCGAGCTGCTGGTGGCCGGCGAGCGAGGAGGCCTCGCTGGTGACGCCCTCCTGCAGGTCGCCGTCGCCCGCGATCACGTAGACGTGGTGGTCGAACGGGCTCGTCCCCGCAGCGGCCTCCGGGTCGAACAGACCGCGCTCGTAACGGGAGGCGTAGGCGAAGCCGACGGCCGAGGCGAGACCCTGTCCGAGCGGGCCCGTCGTGATCTCGACGCCCTTGGTGTGCCCGTACTCCGGGTGCCCGGGGGTCAGCGAGCCCCAGGTGCGCAGCGCCTCGAGGTCGCCGAGCTCGAGGCCGAACCCGCCGAGGTAGAGCTGGACGTACTGGGTGAGCGACGAGTGGCCCACCGAGAGGATGAACCGGTCGCGGCCGATCCAGTGGGTGTCGGCCGGATCGTGCCGCAGCACCCGCTGGTAGAGCAGATAGGCCACGGGGGCCAGGCTCATCGCGGTTCCCGGATGGCCGTTGCCGACCTTCTGCACGGCATCCGCCGCCAGGATCCGGGCGGTGTCCACCGCGCGCCGATCGATCTCATCCCACAGCAGTTCCGACACTCCAGAGCCCTTTCAAGACAGTGAGAGCGCCCGATCGTCTGCGCGCCGACCGCTACTTCACGGAGGGGCGAGGCACGTTGACGGGCGCGCGAGCAGTTTCAGCATAGTGGCGTCGTGTCGCGCCCGGGCCGGTCGGGACGAAGTGTTTCGAGGGGCAGAAAGCGCATTCCACCTGTCGCCCGCTCGCGATCGGGGGCGCGGTCGCGGTGCCTCGTCGTGTTCTCCCCGGTGGCATAGAATGGGTGGCGTTGCCCTACGCATGAAGGAGGCGGTCAGCATCGCGACCACCATCGAGTCCGTCGCCGCCGAGCGCTCTCTGAAGCGGACCATCAAGGGCTACATCGAGCTGACCAAGCCGCGGGTCCTCGAGCTGCTGCTCGTCTCCACCGTCCCGGTCATGTTCCTGGCCCAGCAGGGCCTGCCGAACCTGTGGCTCGTCGCGGCGACCGTCATCGGCGGATCGATGAGCGCCGGATCCGCTGCCGCGTTCAACATGTACATCGACCGCGACATCGACGCGCACATGCACCGCACCGAGAAGCGCCCGCTGGTGACCGGGGAGGTCTCCCCGCGCGGCGCGCTGGTGTTCTCCTGGGTGCTCGCTGTGCTGTCCACCGTCTGGCTCTGGGTGACGACCAATTGGGTCGCTGCCGTGCTGTCCGCGGCGGCGATCTTCTTCTACGTCGTCGTGTACACCCTGATCCTGAAGCGCCGCACGGAGCAGAACATCATCTGGGGCGGCATCGCGGGGTGCTTCCCGGTGCTGATCGGCTGGGCCGCGGTCACCGGATCCCTCGACTGGCCGGCCTTCGTGCTGTTCGTCCTGGTGTTCCTGTGGACCCCGGCGCACTACTGGCCGCTGTCCATGAAGTACAAGGACGACTACGAGGACGTCGACGTCCCGATGCTCGGCGTCACCCGCTCCGCCTCGCAGGTGGGACTGCAGGTCATCCTGTACGCCTGGGCGACGCTGGCCTGCTCGCTGCTGCTCATCCCGGTCGCCGGCATGGGCCTGGTCTACACGGTCTCCGCGCTCGTCTTCGGCGGATGGTTCGTGTACGAGTCCCACCGGCTGTACGCGCAGGCGGTGAAGGGCGCATCGGCGCGGCCGATGCGCGTCTTCCACGCCTCCATCACCTATCTGACGCTGATCTTCGTCGCCGTGGCGGTCGACCCGCTGCTGCCGTTCTGAGTCTCCTCTTCGTCGGCGTCGCCGGCTTCGTCCGCCGCGCGCGCGTTCTCGTCCGACTCGGCGGGGGCGAGCTCGTCCGCGGCGACGGGGGCATCGAGCGCTCCCTCGGGATCGCCGGCATCGTCCGTCTCCTCGGCGGGCAGCGGCGCGAGCTCTGCGAGCGGCGTGGACGCGGCGCCGACGATGCTCGACACGACGGCCAGCGCCAGCGAGATGAGGAGCCCGAGCACCCCCGCGCCGAGGAGGGCTGCGCCGATGACGATCCAGGACTGCCCGGCGTAGACCTCGAGCCCTGTGGCGCTGCCGTTCTTGAGGGTTGCCGTCATCGTGCCGAGATGATCGAGCGCCACCACGGCACCGGTGGCGGTGAGGGCGATCGAGGCGGCCAGGAGGATCCAGAACGAGATGCTGCGGTTCATTGCGCGTGTCATGGGACCCACCCTCCGGGGTGAAGTCGTGCGTGTCTTCTGAACCGGCTATGCGCCGCATATGCGTCGCGCGATGGCCCTGTCCCGGGGGAGAGGTCCCGGGTGTTCGGTCACCCGGGACCGGCGTCCCCAGCAGCCTGCGATCCACGGATCCGTCCCCAACGGGATCCTCCTGCTAGCGTCCAGTCTCATCCAACGGACCTGATCAGGACGACGCAAGGACTGGTTCCTGCGTTGTCCGCAAGAGGACACACGATGAGCGACGACGACCTGCTCGACCTTCTGCTGCGGGAACGACTGCGCGGTGTCGCCGACGTGGCCGCCCGGACGGGGCTCGGCCACGACGGCGCCCGCGCGGCACTGCAGCGACTGGCGGAGGCGGGCAACCTCTCCCTGCGCGACGACGACGTCGTGCTCCTGAACCCTCCGCTGCACGCGGCCGCGATCGCGATCGAGCGGCTGCTGCTGGCCGAGCGCGCCGAGGCCCAGGCGCGCAGCGAGAGTCTGGCGGCGATCATGGAGGGCGTGGCGCGCCGTACTTCGTCGTGGAACTTCGGCGAGGCCGTCGCCCAGGACCGGCTCGTGCTGCAGAGCGCCCAGGGACCGCATGCCGCGGAGGATCTGTGGTTCGCCGTCCAAGCCTCGCGGGTGGGCGCCGGAGGGCGGGTGCGGGCCGTGCTCACCGACCTGGACCGCTACCAGGCCAGTGGCCCCGAGCGCAGTGCGGCCTTCGCGAAGGCGATGTCGTCCTACTCGGCGGTCCAGGCGATCCTGCCCGCGGTCGCCCTCGACGACAAGCTGCTCGCGATGGTGCAGCGATTCCAGGCGGCGGGGGTCGAGTTCCGCATCCTCCCGGATCCGCCGAGCTGGTTCTGGGTGGACGACGAGGAGGTGACGGGGCTGCCGCTGCTCTGGGGCGACCTGGCGCCGCAGAGCGTGCTCGCGGTGTCGAGTCCGGTGATCGCCGGGCTCGCGCGGGCCTATTTCGAGGGCCTGTGGCAGCAGGCGCGACCGGTCGAGAGGGATCCCGGCGGATACGGACAGCTGCTGCATCGCATGCGTCGGGGGATGACCCTGGACGCGGCATCGCGTTCCCTCGGCATCACGCCGCGGACGGGCCGCCGCCGGATCGCCGCGGCGATGGAGCGCTACGGCGTCGCGACGCTGTTCGCGCTCGGCGCCGCCTGGGCGCAGGACGGGAGCCCCGGGGTGGAGCGGCCGCAGGACTGAGGGACGCCGGCGGGTTCAGGATGCGGTGCGGACTGCAGCCTCGGCCGCCGCCGACTCGGCCGGTCGCTTCAGCCGCAGCACGAGCACGGTGCACGCAGCGACGAGCACGGCCGCGAGCACCATGTGCACGCCCACCGCCAGCGGGGGCAGGGCGTTGCGGGCCTGATACAGACCCACGGCGATCTGCACCAGCTCGATGGCGAGCAGGGCGATCACCGCGCTCCGGATCTCCGTGAGGCCGGTCGCCAGGCTGATCACGAGCAGCGTGAGGGTGAGCGCGAAGAGCGCGTAGGCGGGCCAGGAGTGCACGTGCTCCAGGAGCGTCGCGTCGAAGCCGTTGCGCAGCGTGACCTCCGGATCGCCCGAGTGCGGGCCGGCGCCGGTGGTGAGCACTCCGACGAGCACGGTGAGCGCCAGGACGAACGACGTGACGTGCACGAGGATCGCGACGCCCTTCGGCACGGCCCGCTCGCGCGCTCCGCGCGGCTGGCCCATCCGCACCAGGAAGGCCGCGGACACGGCGACGAGCGCGAGCGAGACGAGGTAGTGGAAGGCGACCATGTTCGGGTGCAGGGCGAAGATCACGAGGATCCCGCCGACCGCGGCCTGCAGGAGCACCCCGGCGAACACGATCCAGGCCATGGTCCAGAGGTCCCTCCGCGCGGACCTGAAGCGCGAGACGAAGACGATGACGACGATCGCGGCGAGACCGACGAAGAAGCTCAGTCCGCGGTTCCCGAACTCGATGAGGGAGTGATAGCTCTGCTCCGCGGTGGGGAACAGCGAGTCCGGCGTGCACAGCGGCCACTCGCACCCCAGGCCGGAGTCGGTGAGCCGGACCGCTCCGCCGGTGCCGACGATCGCGACCTCGAGCACGAAGGACACCCAGGCGGCGATCTTCACGCGGAGATCCACACGGTCGGGGAGCCAATCGTGGACTCGGCCCAGGAATCCGGGGCGGGTGCGGGGCGCGGGCGGTGTCGCGATCTCGGGCATGGGTCCTCCGGATCCCTCCGCGCGAGGCCGAGAGGGCCCGGATGTCGGAGGGAACCTGTAGAATCGGGGGTGTGTGGCGATGACCGCGGAACTCGCGGGCAGCATCCTGCACAAGTTTAGGCGCGATTGCTTTGCGTCCATGATGAGGGCCCCAAGCGGCACCCGCTCTCCGCAGACTCGGCGGGATCGGCGGTGTGCCGGGGCGGATGAACCGTTACGGCCCAAGAGGAGAGTGTGATGTCGGATGTGCTGATCGACCGCCCGGAGCTGGATGGGCTGGGGGTGTACGAGTTCGGCTGGCACGACCCCGATGCCGCCGGCGCCAGCGCGCGGCGCGGCCTGAGCGAGGCCGTCGTGCGTGACATCTCGGCGCTCAAGAACGAGCCCGAGTGGATGCTGAAGACCCGTCTGAAGGGTCTGCAGCTGTTCGGTCGCAAGCCGATGCCGACCTGGGGCGCCGACCTCAGCGAGATCGACTTCGACAACATCAAGTACTTCGTGCGCTCGACCGAGAAGCAGGCGCAGAGCTGGGAGGACCTCCCGGAGGACATCCGGGAGACCTACGAGCGCCTCGGCATCCCGGAGGCGGAGCGTCAGCGTCTGGTCGCGGGCGTCGCCGCGCAGTACGAGTCCGAGGTCGTCTACCACCAGATCCGCGAGGACCTGGAGCAGCAGGGCGTCATCTTCATGGACACCGACACCGCGCTGCGCGAGCACCCCGAGTTCTTCCAGGAGTACTTCGGCACGGTCATCCCGGCCGGCGACAACAAGTTCGCCGCGCTGAACACGGCCGTGTGGTCCGGCGGATCCTTCGTCTACGTCCCCAAGGGCGTGCACGTGGAGATCCCGCTGCAGGCCTACTTCCGGATCAACACCGAGAACATGGGCCAGTTCGAGCGGACGCTGATCATCGCCGACGAGGACAGCTACGTGCACTACATCGAGGGCTGCACCGCGCCGATCTACAAGAGCGACTCCCTGCACTCGGCCGTGGTCGAGATCATCGTGAAGAAGAACGCCCGCGTGCGCTACACGACGATCCAGAACTGGTCGAACAACGTCTACAACCTCGTCACCAAGCGCGCCGTGGCGCACGAGGGCGCGACCATGGAGTGGGTCGACGGCAACATCGGCTCCAAGGTGACGATGAAGTACCCGTCGATCTACCTCATGGGCGAGCACGCGAAGGGCGAGACGCTCTCCGTCGCCTTCGCCGGCCCCGGTCAGCACCAGGACGCCGGCGCGAAGATGATCCACATGGCGCCGTACACGCAGTCGTCGATCGTCTCGAAGTCGATCGCCCGCGGCGGCGGCCGCGCCGGCTATCGCGGCGAGGTCCGCGTGGACGCGAACGCCCACCACTCCGCGAACACCGTGCGCTGCGATGCCCTGCTCGTGGACACCAAGTCCCGCAGCGACACGTACCCCGCGATCGACATCCGCGTCGACGACGTGCAGCTCGGGCACGAGGCGACGGTCTCGAAGGTCAGCGAGGAGCAGCTCTTCTACCTGCAGTCCCGCGGCATGCCCGAGGACGAGGCGATGGCGATGATCGTGCGCGGCTTCATCGAGCCGATCGCGCGCGAGCTGCCCATGGAGTACGCGATGGAACTGAACAAGCTCATCGAGATGGGCATGGAAGGATCGGTCGGCTGAGATGACGGCCCCCACTGCCGCGCCCGTCGAGGCGCAGGACACGCACGCCCACATCGACCCGGCCGCCCAGGTCTTCTCCGCGGACAAGACCGTCCCGGTGCAGACCCGGTCGGAACGGCCGTCTTCGTTCGACCCGGCCGACTTCGGCACCCCCACGGGGCGCGAGGTCAACTGGAAGCACACGCCGGTGGCCCAGCTCGCCGGGCTTCTGACCGACGAGGCCGGTGACGACTCCGCGCTGTCGATCGATCTCGACGACGTCGAGGCCTTCCTCGTGCCGGATGAGACCGACGCCTACGGCGAGTTCTTCCGCCCGGAGGATCTGCCGAGCGCCCTGGCCTGGAAGCACGCCCGCCGCGGCCTGCACGTGCGCATCCCGCAGGACGGCGAGATCGACGCGCCGATCGTCCTCCGCGTCGACGGCACGGACGCGGCCAAGCGCGCGTTCGGTCAGATCCTCATCGAGGCGATGCCGAATTCCCGCGCCACGGTGGTCCTCGACCACCACGGCGCAGCGCAGTACGCGCAGAACGTGGAGATCATCGCCCGGGACGGGTCGCAGCTCACGGTCGTCAGCGTGCAGCGCTGGGCCGATGAGGCGATCCATGCGGCCGCCCACCAGGCCCGCGTCGATCGCGACGCGTCGCTCACGCACTTCGTGGTGAGCTTCGGCGGCGGCATCGTGCGCGTGAACCCGAATGTGGAGCTCTCCGGATCCGGCTCCGAGGCCCGGCTCTACGGACTGTCCTACGCCGACGCCGGTCAGCACCTGGAGAGCCAGGTCTACCTGCACCACAAGGGCGCGCACACGGTCGGCGACGTGCTGTACAAGGGCGCGCTCCAGGGCGAGAGCGCACACAGCGTGTGGATCGGCGACGTGCTGATCGGTCCGGATGCCACCGGAACCGACTCCTACGAGGCCAACCGCAACCTGGTGCTCACCGAGGGCGCGCGCGCCGACTCGATCCCGAACCTGGAGATCGAGACCGGCGACATCCTCGGGGCCGGTCACGCCAGCGCCACCGGGCGCTTCGACGACGAGCAGCTGTTCTACCTCCAGGCTCGAGGCATCACGGAGGAGGAAGCGCGCCGTCTCGTCGTGCTCGGCTTCCTCAGCGACATCGTGCAGCGACTGGGCCTTCCCTCTCTGGAGGAGGAGCTCCTCGCCGCGATCGAGCTCGAGCTGCAGGCGGTGAACGCGTGACCGCGCAGCGGGCATGCGCGGTGAGCGAGCTGCAGGAGGACACTCCGCTGCGCGTCGAGCTCGACGGCGTGCCGATCGCGGTCGTGCTCGACTCCGAGGGTGAGATCCACGCGATCGGCGACACCTGCACGCACGGCGACATCTCGCTGTCGGAAGGGTTCGTCGAGGGCAAGACGCTCGAGTGCTGGGCCCACGGCTCGGCCTTCTCGCTGTGCTCCGGCAAGCCGCTGAACCTGCCGGCCTACGAGCCCGTCCCGGTCTATGTCACGGAGATCGTCGGAGACGACCTCATGATCGACCCCGCCGTCACGAAGGACGTCAGCGCTCTCTGAGCCCGTGCCAGAGCACGAGGCCGCGCGCGGCATCCGCACACGAAGCTTCACGAAAACCACGAAGGAATCATCCATGTCTGTCCTGGAGATCACCGATCTGCACGTCACCGTCGAGACCGAGGCGGGAACCACGCCGATCCTCAACGGCATCACCCTCACCATGCGCACGGGCGAGACCCACGCGATCATGGGCCCGAACGGCTCCGGCAAGTCGACCCTCGCCTACACGATCGCGGGCCACCCGAAGTACACCGTCACGGGCGGCACCATCACGCTCGACGGCGAGGACGTCCTCGCGATGAGCGTCGACGAGCGCGCCCGCGCCGGTCTCTTCCTCGCGATGCAGTACCCGGTGGAGATCCCCGGCGTCACCGTCACGAACTTCCTGCGCACGGCCAAGACCGCGCTGGACGGCGAGGCGCCCTCGATCCGTCAGTGGACAAAGGACGTCAAGGAATCCATGGCGAACCTGCGCATGGACCCGAAGTTCGCGCAGCGCAACGTCAACGAGGGCTTCTCCGGCGGAGAGAAGAAGCGTCACGAGATCCTCCAGCTCGAGGTGCTCAAGCCGAAGATCGCCGTGCTGGACGAGACCGACTCCGGCCTCGACGTCGACGCGCTGAAGATCGTTTCGGAGGGCGTCAACCGCGCCAAGGAGCACACGAACCTCGGCGTGCTGCTCATCACGCACTACACCCGGATCCTGCGCTACATCCGCCCCGACTACGTGCACGTGGTCGTCGCGGGCAAGATCGTCGAGGAGGGCGGCGCGGAGCTCGCCGACCGTCTCGAGGACGAGGGGTACGACCGGTTCCTCGACCCCAGCGCTCCCATCGAAGCGTAGGCTGGAAGCCATGACGGCAACGCTGACCGGAGAGAAGTACGACGAGGTCACCGAGGCGCTCAAGGACGTCGTTGATCCCGAGCTCGGGATCAACGTCGTCGACCTCGGTCTCATCTACGACCTCTCCTGGGACGAGGAAAACGACGCCCTCGTCATCCACATGACGCTCACGAGCGCCGGGTGCCCGCTGACCGACGTGCTCGAGGAGCAGACCGGTCAGGCGCTGGACGACGTCGTCGACCGCTTCCGCATCAACTGGGTGTGGATGCCGCCGTGGGGCCCCGAGCGGATCACCGATGACGGACGCGACCAGATGCGCGCCCTCGGCTTCGCGATCTGACCTGTAGACGCACACGACGACGGCTCGACGCTGCAACACGGCGCCGGGCCGTCGTCGTGTCGGGCCGCCACGCCGCACGGGGACTGCCTGCATCCGAGGTCTGACGCCGTGTGACGCGGGCTGCCCGCTCGCCGTTCCGGCGTCGATAGGCTCGGAGGGTGACCACCGCCGCCCGTACCGCACTGCGCGCCCTGCCGCTCGATCAGCTCCGCCGCCGCACCAGCACCAAGTGGCGCACCTACCCGGAGGACGTGCTCCCGTTGTTCGTCGCCGAGACGGACTTCCCCCTCGCGGACGCGATCACGGCACGGCTGCGCACCGCGGTGGAACTGGGGGACACGGGCTACACGCCGCCGGACCCCGGGATCCGCTCCGCCTTCGCGGCCTACGCGGAGCGCCGTTTCGGCTGGACCGTGCAGCCCGAGCGGATCCGCTCCACCTGCGATGTGATGATGGGCGTCGTCGAGATCCTGCGGGCCGTGCTCGCCCCGGGCGACCGCGTGATCGTCGCGCCGCCCGTCTACCCGCCCTTCTTCGACTGCGTGGAAGAGGCCGGCGGCGTCGCCGAGCGCGTTCCCCTCGTCGATGTCGACGGATCCTGGGTCCTGGATCTGGCGGGGATCGAGCGGGCACTGGCCCGCGGCGCGCGCGCCGTGCTGCTCTGCAACCCGCACAACCCGACCGGCACCGTGCACAGCAGAGCGGTACTGGCACGCCTCGCCGAGCTCGCCGCCGCGCACGGAGCGGTCGTCGTGAGCGATGAGATCCATGCCCCGCTCGTGCAGCCGGGCATCGACTACACGCCCTTCCTGGCCGCCTCGCCGGTCGCGGCGGAGATCGGCTACACGGTCACGAGCGCGAGCAAGGCGTACAACCTCGCGGGTCTCAAGTGCGCAGTCATGGTGACGGCGAGCGAGAAGACGGCGGCGGTCGTCCGCGGGCTCCCGCCCGAGGTCGAGTGGCGCACGGGCCTGTTCGGCGCGTTGGCGGCGGTGGCCGCCTGGGCGCCGGAGAGCGACGCGTGGCTGGATGCGCTGCTGGTGGCGCTCGATGACAACCGGCGACTCCTCGGGCGGCTACTCGCCGAGCACCTGCCGGAGGCGGGGTACCGTCTTCCCGATGCCGGCTATCTCGCCTGGGTCGACCTCAGGGACCTCGGCTGGGGCGATGATCCCGCCGGGCGGATCCTCCGGGAGGCCCGTGTGGCGCTCAACCGCGGACCGACGTTCGGCGAAGAGGGACGAGGCCACGTGCGCATCAATCTGGGATGCTCCCCGGAGGTGCTCACCGAGGCCGTGCTCCGCATCGCTGCCCTGGTGCGTCGGTGACGGCGGCCGCGGCTGCGGCGACGGTCTGGGACCGGGATCGCCTGGGGATCACCGTCGGCTCCGTCGTGCTGATCTTCCTCGGAGCGATCGAGGCGCTGGCGGTGACCACGGTCATGCCGCTGGTCGCCGCCGACCTGCACGGCGAGGCGCTCTACGCGGTCGCCTTCGCCGGGACGCTGGCGACCGGCGTGATCGGCATGGTCTCCGCGGGAGCGTGGAGCGACCGATCGGGACCCCGGGCGCCGCTGTACACCGCGGTCGTGCTGTTCATCGTCGGCCTGCTCATCGCCGGGATCGCGACGGACATGTACGTGCTGATCCTCGGACGCCTCATCCAGGGGCTCGGGGCCGGCGGCCAGGTCGTCGCCCTGTATGTGGTCGTCGCACGCGTGTATCCGCCGCACCTCCACGGAGGGATCTTCGCCGCCTTCGCCGCCGCCTGGGTGGTCCCGTCGATGATCGGACCCTTCCTCGCCGGCGCGGTCGCGCAGTTCCTGCACTGGCGCTGGACCTTCCTCGGCGTCGCCGTGCTGACCGCGGTCGCCTTCGCGCTCGTCGCGGTGAAGCTCCGCGCGGTCGACCTCGACGCCCATCCGCAGAACGGTGCGGGCACCGAACCGGCCGCGGTGGAGGGGGACGCACGGTCCGGCACCACGACCGGCGGGATCGCGCGCCGCATCCTGCTCGCCGTCGTGGTCGCGATCGCCGCCGTCGCGGTCGGGTTCGCGGCCGAGGCGCCGGCGCCGTTCGGATGGCCGCTCGCCCTCGGATCCGTGCTCGTCATCGTGCTCTCGATCCGGCCGCTGCTGCCGAGGGGGACACTGCGCGCGGCACCGCGCCTGCCGAGCGTGATCCTGATGCGCGGCCTGATCGCAGGGGCGTTCTTCGCGGCGGAGACCTACGTCCCGAAGATGCTCATGGACCGCTTTGACTTCACGCCGACCATCGCCGGCCTCTCGCTCACTGCGGCGGCCCTCGCCTGGTCCGCCGCGTCGGCCGTGCAGGGGAAGTACGGCGACCGCCTCGGCAGCCGCCGCACGGTACTCATCTCCACGGCAGGATTGCTCGTCGCACTCATCGGCCTGGTCCTGGTCGCGGCGACGGCGACGATGCCCTGGGCCGTCGTCGTGCTGTGGGGGATCGCCGGCGGCGCGATGGGACTGGTCTACCCGCGCCTCAACGTGCTGATGCTGGCGTACTCGACGCCCTCGGACGAAGGGTTCAACTCCTCGGCATTGTCGATCTCCGACTCCACGGGGTCGGCCGTGACCATCGCGGTCGCAGGGCTGCTGTTCTTCGCTCTGCCGATCGCCGGCTCCGGCTTCCCCGCCGTGTTCGCTCTCGCGTCCGTCGTGCTGCTGCTCGCGGCGATCCCGGGCTCCCGGATCGGAGACGGTCCCCGTGCAGGGACCGTCAGTGCAGCGCCGGAGCCGCCCCGAGGCTGAACAGGGCGATCCCGGTCGCGAAGACGGCGGCGTCCCGCGCGTCGTCGTCGAGCACCTCCGTCGTGCGGGCTGCCCCGTAGCTCTCGCCGTGCATGCGCTGCTGGACGAGCGTCGTGTGCCCCAGCACGAACTGCAGCACCGCGGTGGCCGCGAGGTCGGGGTCGTCGAGATGCGACGGCAGCGCACGCAGCAGCACGTCCTGCGCCCGCGAACGACCGGGGCGCAGCGCCGCCGAGCTGATCACGATCTCTGCGCCGTCGCGATGGGCGAGGAGCGCATCGCGCACCGCCCGCGCCGCGTCGATCAGGGGCTCGCCCTCGGCGGGTTCGGGGATGCGCGCGAGGATGCGATCGGAGACGGCGGCGAGCAGGTCCTGCTTGCTGTCGAAGTGCCAGTACAGGGCGCTCGCCTGCACGTCGAGCTCGGTCGCGAGGCGGCGCATGGTCAGATCGGGCAGCCCGTAGCGGTCCAGCAGCTCGAGCGCGACGCCGATGATGTGCTCGCGGTCGTGTCGACCGGTGCGCGGAGGAGTCATGCTCCGAGTATAGTGAACACCGTTCAGGTGAACAGTATTCAGGACTGGCCCGCAGGGGCCGAGCACACGACTTCAGATCCGAAAGGGACCGCCATGACGACGAACGCCCGCCCGTGGGGTGCCGACGCCGCCCGTATCGCCGTGTTCGCGGCGCTGATCATCGCTCTGGGGCTCGTGATCGTCCCGTTGCCCGGGGGAGTGCCCATCACCGGCCAGACCCTCGGGGTGATGCTCGCCGGGCTCATCCTCGGTCCGCGCCTCGCCCCGCTCGCCGTCCTCGCCGTCCTCGCCCTCGCTGCGGCCGGCCTGCCCGTGCTCGCCGGCGGCCGAGGCGGCCTCGGTGTGTTCGTCGGCCCCAGCGCCGGCTACCTCCTGGGGTGGCTCGCGGGAGTGGTCGTGATCGGCCTCATCCTGGGCACGCGGCGCATCACCTGGTGGCGCGCGGGAATCGCCGCCGTGGTGGGCGGAATCGGCGTCGTGTATCTGTTCGGGATCCCGGTGCAGGCGCTCGTGACGGGCGTGCCCCTGGCGCCCACGGCGCTGTCGAGCCTCGTGTTCCTCCCCGGAGACCTCATCAAGGCCGTCGCGGCCACCGTGCTCTGCGTCGCGCTGCAGCGGGCCTATCCGCGTGCCTTCGCGCGGACGGCGCTTCGTGTCGCCTGACGTCGAGCTGCGCTCGGTCACGCTGGGGGTGGAGGGGCGCACGATCCTCGACGACGTCTCGGTGCGGCTGACCACACGCCGGACGGCGGTGATCGGCGCGAACGGATCCGGCAAGTCGAGTCTCGTCCGTCTGCTCAACGGCCTGCAGGTCGCGACCTCGGGAACGGTGCGCGTGGCGGGGCTCGACCCGGCACGCGACGTGCAGGCGGTGCGGCGCCATGTGGGGTTCGTGTTCGCGGATCCCGAGGCGCAGATCCTGATGCCGACCCCGGCCGAGGACCTCGCGCTGTCGCTGCGCGGCGTGCCAGCGCAGGAGCGGACGGCGCGGGTCGACGAGGCCCTCGATCTGTGCGGGCTCGCGACGCTGCGCGACGCGCCCGTGTCCGACCTGTCCGGAGGGCAGAAGCAGCTGCTCGCGCTGACCTCGGTGCTGATCGGCCGGCCGGGACTGGTCGTCGCGGATGAGCCGACCACGCGCCTCGATCTGCGCAACAGCCGGCGCATCGGCGACGCCCTGATCGAAGACCTGCCGGTGCCGCTCGTGCTCGTCACCCACGACCTCGATCTGGTGCGCCGCTGCGACGAAGCCGTCCTCATCGAGGGCGGTCGCGTCCACGCACAGGGTGCGCCGGACGACGTGATCGCGGACTACCTGCAGTTGTGCGGCTGAGAGCGTCGTCATGATCTCGCTGTATCGCCCAGGATCCGGACTGCTGCATCGCATCCCGGCCGGGGTCAAGCTCGCGGTTCTCGCGGTCGTCGCCTTCGGCATCTCCTTCCTCCCGGCGGCACCTGCGATGATCGTGCCGATCCTCGTCGGCGTCGCCGGCGCGAGCCTGCTCTTCCCGCTCGCCGGTCTCGGGATGCGCGAGCTCGGCGCGGCGTGGTGGCGGCTGCGCTGGCTGATCCTCACCCTCGGCGCCGCGCTGGGCGTGTTCGTCGGAGCTCCGGCGGCCATCGTGAACACGGGCCGGCTCGTGATCCTCCTGCTGCTGGCGGAGCTGCTCACCCGCACCACCCGGACGAGCGCGCTCATGGCGACGATCGTCCGGCTGCTGCGCCCTCTCCGGGCCCTGGGAGTCGACGTCGACGCCGTGGCGCTCGTGCTCTCGCTCACCCTGACGATGGTGCCGGTGGTCGGCGGCTTCGTCCGCGCCGTGCGTGAAGCGCAGGACGCCAGGGGGGTGCGGCTCGGTCTGCGTTCGGCACTCCCGATCCTGGTGCGGACGATGCGCCACGCCGATGCCGTGGGGGAGGCACTGGCTGCACGCGGTCTGGCGCCCTGAGCCGGCGGGCGCGTCGGCGGTCGGTCGGCGTCCTCCCGGACGCGCGGCCTATACTGGGAGGCTGGCCATCCGGCCGCCCACCCCCTGCTGAAGAACGGACGTCTGCTGTGCTCGCCGTGCACGACCTCGAGATCCGCGTGGGAGCGCGACTCCTCATGGAGAACGTGTCCTTCCGCGTCGCCGACGGCGACAAGATCGGTCTCGTCGGCCGCAACGGCGCCGGCAAGACCACGCTGACGAAGGTGCTCGCGGGGGATCTCATCCCCGCCGACGGGAAGGTGGAGCGCAGCGGCGAGCTCGGATACCTGCCGCAGGACCCGCGATCCGGGGATCCGGAGATGCTCGCGCGCACCCGCATCCTCGATGCGCGCGGCCTGGGATCCCTCACGCTGCGGATCCGCGAGGCCTCCGAGGCCATGGGATCCGAGGACGCGGCGGTGGCGGAGAAGGCCATGCGGCAGTTCGGCAACCTCACCGAGCGCTTCGAGGCGCTCGGCGGCTACGCGGCCGAGGCGGAGGCCGCCTCGATCGCGCACAACCTCTCGCTGCCGGACCGGATCCTCGACCAGCCTCTGAAGACCCTGTCCGGCGGTCAGCGCCGGCGCATCGAGCTCGCGCGGATCCTGTTCTCCGACGCGGAGACGATGATCCTCGACGAGCCCACGAACCACCTCGACGCGGACAGCGTCGTGTGGCTGCGCGAGTTCCTCAAGGGGTACAAGGGCGGGCTGATCGTGATCAGCCACGACGTCGAGCTCGTCGGCGAGACCGTGAACCGGGTGTTCTACCTGGATGCGAACCGTCAGATGATCGACATCTACAACATGAACTGGAAGAACTACCTCCGCCAGCGCGTCGCCGATGAGGAGCGCCGCAAGAAGGAGCGTGCCAACGCCGAGAAGAAGGCGACCTCGCTGCAGCAGCAGGCGGCCCGCTTCGGCGCCAAGGCCAGCAAGGCCGCTGCCGCCCACCAGATGGTGGCCCGCGCGGAGAAGCTGCTCTCGGGGCTCGAGGAGGTGCGCCAGGTCGACCGGGTCGCCAAGCTGCGCTTCCCGAAGCCCGCCCCGTGCGGCAAGACGCCGCTCATGGCATCGGGACTGTCGAAGTCCTACGGCTCGCTGGAGATCTTCACCGATGTGGACCTCGCGATCGACCGCGGCTCCAAGGTCGTCGTGCTGGGCCTCAACGGCGCCGGCAAGACGACGCTGCTGCGGATCCTCGCGGGAGTCGATCAGCCCGACACCGGGCAGCTCGAGCCGGGCCACGGCCTCAAGGTCGGGTACTACGCGCAGGAGCACGAGAACCTCGACGTGTCCCGCTCCGTCCTGGAGAACATGATGTCCTCCGCCCCCGATCTCAACGAGACGGAGGCGCGCAAGGTGCTGGGCTCGTTCCTGTTCACCGGCGAGGACGTGCACAAGCCCGCAGGCGTGCTCTCGGGAGGCGAGAAGACCCGTCTCTCGCTCGCGACGCTCGTCGTCTCCGCGGCCAACATGCTGCTGCTCGACGAGCCCACGAACAACCTCGATCCGGCCTCTCGCGAGGAGATCCTCGGCGCGCTGGCGCACTACGAGGGTGCGGTCGTGCTGGTCTCGCACGACCCCGGTGCCGTGGAGTCGCTCAACCCGGAGCGCGTGCTCATCCTGCCCGACGGTGTCGAGGACATCTGGAGCAAGGAGTATCAGGAGCTCATCGAGCTGGCCTGATCGAGATCCCCGGGTCCTCGTTCGCGCGGAGTCCCGGGGTCAGCGCGTCTCGACGGCGTCGAGGAGCGCGTCCTCGTCGTCCATGTCGCGGTCGCGCCGGCGTCGGGGACCTCGCGGCGGCCGTCCGGCGGCCTCGTCCCGATGCTTGTGCACCTCCGTGCGGATCACGTATCCGATGAAGATGAAGCCCATGATCGCGAAGAGGATCCACTGGATCGCGTAGGACAGGAACGGGCCAGGATCATCGGACGGCGCCTCGAACGCGTGCGGACGTGTGGCGGGCGCAGGGGACTCGCTGACGAGCTCGCCGTAGGCCCCGGTGTCGACGGCCGCGCCGTCGCCGATCTTGTCCGCCACGAGGGCGAGGTTGATGCTGGGAACCTGGCCCTCTGGCGCGCCGCGTCCCGAGGGAGGCAGCGGCTCGGCCGGGCGCAGCCGGGCGATGACCGTGGTCTCGCCCGAGGGCGGCGCCGGGATCGACGTCGGCACATCGGATCCGTCGCCCGCGATGACCCAGCCCCGGTTCACGATGAAGACCCGCCCGTCGTCGGTGCGGAACGGCACGAGGACCTCGAAGGCGCTGGTGCCGCCGTGCGGGCGATTGCGCACCAGGAGCTGTCCTGCCGGCTCGTACTGCCCGTGCACCTGCACGGGGTGCCACTGCGACTTCTCCGGGAGAGCTTCGCCGGGGGAGAGCAGCTGACCGAGCGGGACGGGCTTCGCGTCGTAGTTGCGCTGTACCAGCTCGAGCTGGGTCTGACGGCCTTCGTTGCGTGAGAACTGCCAGTTCGACAGGTACGCGCAGACGATCGCGAACACGATCGCCACGGCGAGGTAGGCGCTCCAGCGGAGCAGGCGCTGGCGCATCATTCGTGCTCGCCCTCTCCGACGGCGGCGTCGATGCGCGCCGGGAAGTCACGGGCCCGCAGATAGTCGTAGAGGAATCGAAGGTGCTCGTCGCATGCGAGCCAGACCTTCTCGCGCTCAGGCCCGTGGATGCGCGGGTTGCGCCAGACGATGCGGTGCGTCGCCGCAGCGCGGCACCCCGCCCGGGAGCATTTCAGCTCCGGATCCGGCGCGTTCATGCGTTCGGCTCGGCAGACCGCGCGGGCGTCTCGGCGAGGGTGATCACCTGACGGTCGGGGGAGGGAGCCTCGCTGCGCTCAGCCGGCCGCTCGAGCTCGATGAGCGGCGACTCGACCTCGTTCGGGACCGAGTCGTCCCCCGCGTTCGCGAAGACGACCGCGATGTAGGGGAGTACGGCGGCGGCGATCGCGAAGACCCAGGTCCACCAGCCCATCGGCTGCACGGTGAAGACGAGGATGAAGCACACCGTGCGGATCCCCATGGTGATCGCATAGTGGCGCACGCGGTCGCGCGCCTCGTCGCGCGGGGCGCGCGGGAGCGAAGTCACGGCGGCGTCTGGAGTCCTTCTCACGATGACTCCAGCCTACGCCGCCGTGACCCGCAGAGTCGTCTCCGCGACGCACTCAGTAGCCGCTGTTGGCGCCCTGGGAGATGCCGTAGACGATCAGCATGAGGAAGCCGATGCCGATGATGAGGTTGAGACCCGCACCGACGTAGCCGAGGATCACACCGGTCAGGGCGATGCCCTTCCCGCCGAGAGCCGGATCCCGCTTGACCCTCCCGAGCGCCATGTGTCCCGTGATGATCGCGGTCACGGCCGCCAGGAACGGCAGCACGATGTACGCGAGCCAGAACAGCACCACACCGGCGATGCCGCAGATGAGCGCGGTGATCGCCAGCCCGTTGGACTTCAGCGGCGCCGGATAGGGCTGACCGTAGGGCGGCGCGTACGACGCGCCGGGGTATCCCTGCGTCGTGGGTGCGGCGCCCGGGTAGGCCTGTGCCGGCGGGGTGGCGCCGGGATAGACCGGCGCCGGCTGCTGGGGCGCGGCTCCCGGATAGCCGGGGGTCGGCTGCTGCTGGGGAGCTGCGCCGGGGTACGCGGGCTGCTGGGGCGGCACCGGGGCGCCCGGGTATGCGGGGGGCTGCTGCCCCGGGGGCGGGTACCCGCCGTTGTCGTTGCTCATGCGCTTCCTCGCCGTCGTTCGTAAAGATCGTGTTCACCACAAAGATTTCCGTGCCGTCAGGGCCGTGTCAATTCCTGACGCCGAGTCGGCTCGCTAGGCTTGCCTGCCGTACACCTCGATTCTTGGGAGCCCCGCATGAGCACTGATCGCGTCGTCCTGGTCACCGGCGGAAACCGCGGCATCGGCCGCGCGATCGCCGAGCGCTTCGTGCGGGACGGCTATCGGGTCGCTGTCACCGCGCGCAGCGGCGAGGGCCCGGAGGGAACGCTCACCGTCCGCGCGGACGTGACGGACTCCGCGGCCGTGGATGCGGCCTTCACCGAGGTCGAGCAGAAGCTCGGCCCTGTCGAGATCGTCGTCGCGAACGCGGGCATCACCAAGGACACCCTGCTGCTGCGCATGTCGGAGGACGACTTCGACAGCGTCGTCTCCACCAACCTCGGCGGGTCCTTCCGCGTCGTCAAGCGTGCGTCCAAGGGAATGCTCAAAGCCCGTTTCGGTCGCGTGATCCTCATCTCCAGCGTGGTCGGCCTGTACGGCTCCGCCGGGCAGATCAACTACGCCGCGTCCAAGAGCGCGCTCGTCGGCTTCGCGCGCTCCCTCACCCGGGAGCTGGGCGGGCGCGGCATCACCGCGAACGTCGTGGCCCCCGGCTTCATCGAGACCGACATGACGGCGGAGCTCCCCGAGGAGACGCAGAAGCAGTACAAGGCGAGCATCCCGGCGGGCCGCTTCGCATCGGCCGACGAGGTCGCCGGCGTCGTCACCTGGCTCGCCTCGGACGACTCCGGCTACATCTCGGGCGCGGTGATCCCGGTCGACGGCGGCCTCGGCATGGGGCACTGACGCCCGGGTCGACGCGACGGCGGTCGGTCAGCGCGTGGCCGCCACGAGCAGCTCGGCGAGCCGCTCGGGAGCCGAGAACTGCGGCCAGTGACCGGATCCGATGCGCACGACCTCCGCGTCCTTGATGCTGCGGTACTCCTCCCAGTAGGACTCCCACTGGCCGAGGAAGGACTCCAGCTCATCCTGCGTGGGCGAGCCCATGAGCAGGGTGACGGGGACGTCGTAGCGGCGCCCGTCCGCGAGCGGGATCGGATCGGTCGGCACGTGCCGGGGCACGCTCTTCGTCGTGAGGGCCTTGGCCGCCCTGGTCGGCTCATCGAGGTCGGCGACGTCGTCGGCGTCGAAGAACCCCCAACCGGGGAACGGGATGACGCCGTCGACGACGGGGAACTCGCTGATCCCGCTGCCGGACGGAGGCGGGACGGTGTCGACGAACACCGCGCGCCGGACGCGGTCGGGGCGGGCGTCCGCCGCGCCCCAGATGACGTTGCCGCCGCCGGAGTGCCCGACGAGGACCACGTCGCCCGGAGCGGCGTCGATGGCGGCGACGACCGCAGCGATCCAATCCGTGAGCCGGATGTCGGAGGAGCCGGCGGCGGGCGATCCGACACCCGGCATCGTGAGCGCGTGCGGTTCGTGTCCGGCGGCGCGGAGAGCGGGGAGCACGGGCTCCCAGGAGTCGGCGTCGAGCCAGAGACCGGGAACGAGGATGATGTCCATGCCTCGACGCTAGGGGGAGCCTCCGACATCGCGCCAGTGCCACCGGCGCGGAGGACACCCGTCAGGGGAGCAGCGGTACGACCTGGGCGAGGTCGACGGGGCCGATCACGAGCGACGCGGCCGCACGCACCGCCGGCTTCGCGTTGAACGCGAGGCCGAGCCCGGCGGCCGCCATCATCTGCAGGTCGTTCGCGCCGTCGCCGATCGCGATGGTGGCGTGCGGAGCGACGCCGAGTTCCGCCGCCCACTCGCGGAGCGAGGCCGCCTTGGCCGCCGCATCCACGATCTCGCCCTGCACGCGTCCCGTCAGCGCATCGTCGTGCACCTCGAGCCGGTTCGCGCGCCAGCGGTCGACGCCGAGCGCGGGCGCCACCGCGTCCAGGATCTCGTGGAAGCCTCCGGACACCACGCCGACGACGCCGTGACGGGCGTGGACCTCGTCGATCAGCGTGCGCACGCCGGGGGTCGGCTCGATCCGCTGCCGCACCCGGTCGAACGCAGTCGTCGGCACCCCGGCGAGAGCCGAGACGCGGGAGCGGAGGCTCGTGGCGAAGTCGACCTCGCCGCGCATCGCCGCCTCGGTCGCCGCCTGGACCTCGGCGCGACGTCCGGCCTCGTCGGCGAGGAGTTCGATCACCTCGTTGCGGATGAGCGTGGAATCGGCATCGAGGACGACGAGGAAGCGCGCGGAGGTCACCCGTCGAGGGTATCCGCCGCACCGGGCGTCATCAAACCGTGTGTCGCGCGCGGCGACGTCAGCGCTCGATCCGCATGCCCTTGCCGACGACCGTGAGCCCCGTCTCCGTGATGGTGAAGCCGCGATCGAGGTCGCGTTCGCGGTCCACGCCGACGGTCGCCCCGTCCAGCAGCACCACGTTCTTGTCGAGGATGGCGCGATGAACGCGTGCGCCCTGTCCGACGCGCACCCCGTCGAAGAGCACGGAGTCTGTGATCGTCGATCCCCCCGCCGCGAGCGTCCACGGGCCGACGACGCTGCGTTCGAGATGTGTGCCGGAGAGCACCGAGCCGAGCGACACGATGGAGTCGATCGCGTTGCCGATCCGTCCGACCGAGTCGCGCACGAACTTGGCCGGCGGCGAGTTGACCGCCTGCGAGTGGATCGGCCACTCCATGTTGTAGAGGTTGAAGATCGGCAGCGTCGAGATGAGATCCATGTGCGCGTCGAAGAACGACTCGATGGTGCCCACGTCCCGCCAGTAGGAGCGGTCGCGGGGGGAGGATCCCGGGACCTCGTTCTGCTTCATGTCGTAGAAGCCCGCTTCGCCGCGGTTCACGAAGTACGGCACGATGTCGCCGCCCATGTCGTGGTTCGAGCCGGCGAGCTCTCCGTCGGCCTCGACCGCCTCGATGAGCGCATCGGCGTCGAAGACGTAGTTGCCCATCGAGGCGAGCACCTCGTGCGGAGAGTCGGGCAGCCCGGTCGGGTCGGACGGCTTCTCCAGGAACTGGCTGATGCGCCCGGAGTCTCCGTCCGCGATGTCGATCACACCGAACTGGGAGGCGAGGGCGAGGGGCTGCCGGATCCCCGCGACGGTCGCCCGCGCCCCGGAGGCGATGTGCGCGTCGATCATCTGCTGGAAGTCCATCCGGTAGACGTGGTCGGCGCCGATGACCACGACGATGTCGGGCTTCTCATCGAGGATCAGGTTCATGCTCTGCAGGATCGCGTCCGCCGAGCCCGAGAACCAGCGCTTGCCCAGACGCTGCTGAGCGGGCACGGAGGCCACGTAGGAGTCGAGCAGGGCCGACATCCGCCAGGTCTGCGAGATGTGGCGGTCGAGACTGTGGGATTTGTACTGCGTGAGCACGACGATCTGGCGCAGACCCGAATTGATGAGGTTGGAGATCGCGAAATCGATCAATCGGTACTGCCCACCGAACGGCACTGCGGGCTTGGCCCGATCCGCCGTCAGGGGCATGAGCCGCTTGCCCTCGCCGCCGGCGAGGATGATCCCGAAAACCTTCTTTGGTGCCGACATGCGTCCACCATAGAGCCACGTCGACGCGATGTACTACCTTCAGGACATGCGCGTCGACATCATCACCAAGGAGTACCCGCCGGAGATCTACGGAGGGGCCGGTGTGCACGTCGCAGAACTGGTGAAAGCCCTGCGTTCCGGCGCCGACGTGCGCGTGCGCGCCTTCGGGGCGGACCGGGATGAACAGGATGTGACGGCTTATCGGACACCTGTCGAACTCGCCGATGCGAACGCCGCTCTGCAGACGCTCGGCACGGATCTCGACATGGTGCCGGACGTCGCCGGCGCCGATGTCGTGCACAGCCACACCTGGTACGCGAACTTCGCAGGACACATCGCCGCGCAGCTGCACGGCATCCCGCATGTCCTCACGGCGCACAGCCTCGAGCCCCTGCGCCCCTGGAAGGCCGAGCAGCTCGGCGGCGGCTACGCGGTCTCCAGCGGCATCGAGCGTTTGGCCTACGAGAACGCCGCCGCGATCATCGCGGTGAGCGGGGGGATGCGCAACGACATCCTGCGCGCCTACCCGCAGGTGGATCCTGCCAGAGTTCACGTGATCTACAACGGCATCGATGTCGACGCCTGGCATCCGGTCCACGACGCCGATGTGCTGGCGAAGCACGGGATCGACCCGTCGCGCCCCTCGGTGGTGTTCGTCGGACGGATCACCCGGCAGAAGGGGCTCCCGTACTTCCTGCGGGCCGCCGAGAAGCTGCCCCCGGAGGTGCAGCTGGTGCTCTGCGCCGGGGCGCCCGACACGCCGGAGATCATGGACGAGGTGCGCGGCCTCGTGTCCGACCTCACCGCCACGCGCACCGGGGTGGTCTGGATCGAGGAGTTCCTGCCGCGCCACGAGCTGTCCGCGATCCTGACGGCCGCGACCACCTTCGTCTGCCCCTCGGTCTACGAGCCCCTCGGGATCGTGAACCTGGAGGCCATGGCGTGCGGCGCCGCGGTGGTCGGCACCGCGACCGGGGGCATCCCGGAAGTGGTGGTCGACGGCGTGACCGGGCGGCTGGTGCCGATCGAGCAGGTGCAGGACGGCACGGGGACCCCGGTCGACCCCGAGCGCTTCGTGTCGGACCTCGCCGCCACGCTCACCGAGGTCGTCTCCGACCCCGCGCGAGCGAAGGCATACGGGGAGGCCGGCCGGCAGCGGGCGGCGGCCGACTTCAGCTGGGCCGCGATCGCCGACACGACCCGGGCGCTCTACGAGGAGCTCACGGCCCGACGATAGGCTGAGGGCATGTCTGCCGTCCTCGAATTCTCGGACGTCGTGGTGCGCCGCGACGGTCGCAACATCGTCGATCACCTCTCCTGGACCGTCGAGGACGACCAGCGCTGGGTGGTGCTCGGGCCCAACGGCGCGGGCAAGACCACGCTCCTGCAGCTGGCGGACACGCTGATGCATCCGACGCAGGGGCGCGTCGACATCCTGGGCGAGACGCTCGGGCGCACCGACGTGTTCGAGATCCGCCCGCGGATCGGCTTCGCCTCCTCGGCGATGGCCCGCCGGATCCCGGCGGACGAGACCGTGCTCAACACGGTGATGACGGCGGCCTACTCCGTGATGGGCCGCTGGAACGAGTCCTACGAGTCGCTCGACGAGCGCCGCGCTCTCCGGGTGCTCGAGCAGTGGCATCTGGAGCACCTCGCCGAGCGCCACTTCGGGACCCTCAGCGACGGCGAGCAGAAGCGGGTTCAGATCGCCCGCGCCGTGATGACGGATCCGGAGCTCCTGCTGCTGGACGAGCCGAGCGCGAGCCTCGACCTCGGCGCCCGCGAGGAGCTGCTGGCCCTGCTCAGTGGGTTCGCCCAGTCCCCGACGACCCCGGCGATGGTGATGGTGACGCACCACGTCGAGGAGATCCCCGTCGGGTTCACGCATGTCCTGCTGCTGCGCGACGGTGCGATCGTCGCCGCGGGTCCCATCGAGCAGACGCTCACCGCGGAGGCGCTGAGCGAGGCCTTCGCGATGCCGATCGCCCTGGACCGGACCGCGGGACGCTACGCGGCGCGTGCCGCTGGTTCCTGAGTCCGTCGAAGGACTGGTAGAATCGACCCTTGGTGCACTCTGCACCGCAGACTTCCCTCGCCCCTGGCACAATCCAGGGCACCACGTAAGGAATCCCATGAAGACTGACATCCACCCCGAGTACCAGGCCGTCGTTTTCCGCGACCTCGGTTCCGGAGACACGTTCCTGACCCGTTCGACGGTCACCAGCGACAAGACGATCGAGCTCGACGGCGTGGAGTACCCCGTCATCGACGTCGAGATCTCCTCGGCCTCGCACCCGTTCTACACGGGCAAGCAGCGCATCATGGACTCGGCCGGTCGCGTCGAGAAGTTCAACCAGCGCTTCAAGAACTTCGGCGGTTCCGGCAAGTAATCGCCCCTGCGAAGGCCCCGCTCCGGCGGGGCCTTCGTCGTGTTCCGGGGCGTGCCCGTCTCAGAGGTCGATGCGGATCCGGTCACCGTCGATGCCCCAGGGGGGATCGCCCGGAGCGGGGGCAGGTGCCGTCCGCCGCGTCTGCCGGTCGCGCTCCGATCCGGCCTCCGCCGAACCGGGGGAGAAGACACTGTCGAACGCGCCGCCGAGGCCCCCGCCGCGCGTGGGGTAGCGGTTCTCGAACGGTCCGGGACGGAGGAGCGTCCAGGCCGCGAACCCGAGAACGTAGAGGCCGAAGGCGATCGGCAGCACCGCTGCGCTCCAGCCCAGCACCGTCTTCAGGACGCCGTCCATGCCTGCAGCGTACGCCCAACCGCTGAGTGGGGGATCCGTCCTCAGAGGGACATCTCGGAGGGGTCTCTGCGGCGCTGATCCCCTTCGCGCACCGGCCACCGGCCGTCGACGCGCTCCGTCGGATCGATGCGGCCGATCCGCACGAAGTAGTCGGTGAGACTCGCGGCCTGGGCACGGGCCCAGCTGATCTGCCGCGTGTGCAGCTCGCCTGCGCTGGCGGGGAGCGGGAAGCGCTGCGCGAGCGCCTGTGCGACCCGTCCGGCTGCGACGGCGTCGGCAGAGGCGTCATGCGCCCCGACGAGATCGACGCGGTAGTGGGCGGCGACGATCTCCAGCGTGCGCTTGCCGGGCCGGTAGCGGTCGTAGGCCTTGTCGATGACGAGCGGGTCGATCACCGGCGCCGGATCCTCCAGCGGTGCGATCCGGTGGCGGCGCGCCTCATGCGCGAGCAGGGAGAAGTCGAACGCGGCGTTGTACGCCACGACGGGGATGCCGCGCTCGAGCAGCGACCGCAGCGCCGCGACGACACCGGCGATGACCTGCGGCGCGGGAGCGCCGTCGCGCTGGGCGCGCTCGGACGTGATCCCGTGGATCGCGGTCGCGCCCGCCGGGATGGGCACGCCGGGATCGGCGAGCCAGGTGCGCGCGGCGATCTCGGATCCGTGCTGGTCGAGCACGCCCACATGCGCGGTGACGATCCGATCGCGGGTGACGTCGATACCGGTGGTCTCGAGGTCGAACACGCCGACGCGCGTCAGCCACGGAGGCAGAGGCGTCGACGGGGTCATGACGCCCACCGTAGGACGGGCTCCCGACATCCCGGCGGCGGCGCGCGGCGTCCAGGCGACGCACGGGCGGGGCGCGACGCCGACCGTAGACTCGAGGCATGCCCGTTCCCTCGCCGTATGCCGCCCGCCTGGACCGCATCCCGGTGCAGCGCCACGAGGCCGAGGTGCTCGGCGGGCGCACCGCATACTGGGTCTACGGCCCGGAGGACGCCGAGGTCACCGTTCTCGCCGTGCACGGCTTCCGCGGCGAGCACCACGGACTCGAGCCCGTCGTGGCGCACCTGCCCGGGGTGCGGGTGATCATGCCGGATCTGCCGGGGTTCGGCGAGACCGCGCCGTTGCCGGGACGCGTGCACGACATCGACGCCTATGCCGCCTGGCTCACGGAGTTCGCCGGCACGGTGGCTCCGGGGGCGGTCGTCCTCGGGCACTCGTTCGGATCCATCGTCGCGTCTGCGGCTGTCGCGGGCGGGCTGCGGACACCGCGCCTGATCCTGGTCAACCCGATCGGCGCGCCGGCGCTCGAGGGCCCGAAGGCCGTGCTCACCCGGCTGGCGATCCTCTACTACGCGCTGGGTGCGCGGCTGCCCGAGGGGATCGGGACCGAGCTGCTGCGCAACCGCGTCATCGTGCGCGTCATGAGCGTCGCGATGGCGAAGACCGCGGATCCGGAGCTGCGCCGCTTCGTGCACGATCAGCACGACACCTACTTCTCACGGTTCTCCGACCGCGAGGTGCTCAGTCAGGCGTTCCGCACCAGCGTCTCCCACGACGTGCGCGAGTTCGCTCCGCGCATCGAGGTTCCCACGCTCCTCGTGGCGGCTCAGCGCGACGACATCACGCCGATCGAGGCGGAACGTCACCTGGCGACCCTGTTCCCCGATGCCGAGCTGACCGAAATCGCGCACGTCGGGCATCTCATCCACTATGAGACGCCCGCCGAGGCCGCCGGGGCGATCAGGCGGTTCCTCCGGCCTCTCGCCGTGCCAGCCCCATGAGACCGCCGACGCGGAACGGGATGACCTCGCCCATCGCGAGGGACGTCTCGGTCCTCTCGACGCCGTCGATGGACAGGATGCGCGCGTCGGTGTCGAAGAGATGGCGGGCATCCCGGCAGGCGACGAGGGCGAGCAGATCGATGGACCCGCTGAGCCCGTGCGCCTGCACGACCTCGGGCACGCGCGCGAGCTCGGCGATGATCCGAGGCAGCTCGGTCTGCCGCACGCCGATGCTCACGAACGCCTGCAGCGGGTAGCCCAGCACCGCGGGGGAGAAGGCGCGTTCGTACGGCAGGAACACCCCGGTCTGCTCCAAGCGGGCCATGCGCGCCTGGATCGTGTTGCGGGAGAGCCGGAGCTTCTCGGCCATCGCGACCACCGTCGTGCGGGGGTCGGCGGAGAGCATCTCGAGAATGTCGAGATCGGTGCGATCGAGGGTTGCCATGTTGCCAAAGGCTAGCAGTCGACGATGGCGCCTGACTTGGCAACATGCTCAAGCAGAGCGTCATTGCTTGAGCGACGTGTGAACCAGACGTACGCTCGAGCCACAGCGAAGACGCATCGGATTCGGCTCACGAGGGCGGATCCACTGAGGAGGACGAAGATGTCTACCCACCTTGATCCCATCACCGTCACCGGAATCGGGCTCGACGAGCCCGCCGCACTCATCGACGCCCAGGGCCGCCGCCGTGCGGATGCGCGTCTCGCCCCGTTCGCCGCCGACGTCACCTCCGACCAGCTGCTCTCGCTGCTCCGCGACATGGTGGTGCTGCGCCGCCTGGACGCCGAGGGAGTCGCGCTGCAGCGCCAGGGCCAGCTGGGGCTCTGGGCCCCGTGTCAGGGGCAGGAGGCCGCGCAGATCGGCTCAGCCCGCGCGCTCCGCGACGACGACGTCGTGTTCCCCAGCTATCGCGAGACCGGCGTGATGCTCGCGCGCGGCGCGCAGCCGGGCGACTACGTGCGCATGTGGCGTGGCGAGGAGGGCGCGGCCTACGACCCCGCCGTGATGCACATGGCCCCGCTGCAGATCATCATCGGCGCGCAGACGCTGCACGCGGTCGGCTACGCCCTCGGCATCCTGCACGACGGCTCGGACCAGGCCGCCGTGACCTACTTCGGCGACGGTGCGACGAGTCAGGGCGATGTGAACGAGGCGATGGTGTTCGCCTCCTCCTACCGCGCACCGGTCGTCTTCATCTGCCAGAACAACCACTGGGCGATCTCCGAGCCGGTCGCGGTGCAGTCGCAGCACCCGATCGCCGGACGCGCCCCGGGCTTCGGCATCCCCAGCATGAGGGTGGACGGGAACGACGTGCTCGCCGTGTTCGCCGCCACGCGCTGGGCGCTCGATCAGGCCCGCGGCGGATCCCCGGCGTTCCTGGAGCTGGTCACCTACCGGATGGGACCGCACACGACCGCAGACGACCCCACCCGCTACCGCGACCCCGCGGAGCTGGAGTACTGGCGCGGCAAGGATCCGCTGGCTCGGCTCGAGACCCTGCTGCGTGCGGAGGGCGTGCTCACCGACGAGATCGCGGCGGGCTTCGCCGCCGAGGCGGACGAGACCGCGATGCGAATGCGCAGCGCGTGCCTGAGCATGACGACGCGCGAGCCGCTCGCGGTCTTCGACGGCGTCTACGCGGAGCCGCACACCGGACTCGCCGAGGAGCGCGCGGACTACGCCCGCTACCTCGACACCCTCGCGGAGGCGTGACATGACGCAGATGACCATGGGCAAGGCGCTCGGCGCCGCCCTGGCGCAGTCCCTGGCCGACGACCCGAAGGTCGTGCTGCTCGGCGAGGACATCGGCAAGCTCGGCGGCGTGTTCCGCATCACCGACGGACTGCTCGACCGCTTCGGGCCGGAGCGGGTCATCGACACCCCGCTCGCGGAGTCCGGCATCGTCGGCACGGCGGTGGGCCTCGCGATGCGCGGCTACCGCCCGGTCGTGGAGATCCAGTTCGACGGCTTCGTCTACCCCGCGTTCGATCAGATCGTCTCGCAGGTGGCCAAGCTGCACTACCGCACCCAGGGAACGGTGCCGATGCCGATCACGATCCGGATCCCGTGGGGCGGGGGCATCGGAGCCGCCGAGCATCACTCGGAGTCGCCGGAGGCCTACTTCGTGCACACCGCCGGGCTGCGCGTGGTGGCGGTCTCCGATCCGCAGGACGCGTACACCTGCCTGCGTCAGGCCATCGCGAGCGACGACCCCGTGATCTTCTTCGAGCCGAAGCGGCTCTACCACGCCAAGGGCGAGGTCGATCTGGACACCCCGCTCGCCGACGCCGCGCCGATGGGGCTGGCCCGGGTGGTGCGCGAAGGCACGGATGTCACGGTCGTGACGTACGGGGCGATGGTGCGCACCGCGCTCGACGCCGCCGAGGCGGCCGAGGCGGAGGGCCGGTCGCTGGAGGTCATCGACCTGCGCTCGCTCTCCCCGGTGGACTACGGCACCGTGTGCGCCTCGGTGCGCCGCACGGGGCGTGTCGTCGTCGTGCACGAGGCCGCCCGTGAGGCGGGCGTGGCGGCGGAGGTCATCGCGAGCATCACCGAGAAGTGCTTCACCTGGCTGGAGGCGGCGCCGCTGCGCGTCACCGGCCACGACATCCCCTATCCGCCCGCGAAGCTGGAGAAGTTCCACCTCCCCGACCTCGACAGGATCCTGGATGCGGTCGACCGCGTCTGCGACGACGAGCAGCTGCTGGAGGGGGCGGAGCGATGAAGCAGGAGTTCCTCCTCCCGGATCTCGGCGAGGGCCTCACCGAGGCCGAGATCGTGCAGTGGCTCGTCGCCGAGGGTGACACGGTGACGCTGAACCAGACACTCGCCGAGGTGGAGACCGCCAAGGCGATCGTCGAGCTGCCGTCGCCGCACGCGGGCGTGATCACGGCGCTCCACGCGGGAGCCGGCGACGTCGTCGCCGTGGGCGCGCCCCTGGTGGGCTTCGAGATCGAGGGTGCCGACGAACCGGCGCCGACGTCACCGTCGGCGGTCGAGGAAGGCTCGGGGCCGAACCTGGTCGGCTACGGCGCCGCGCCGTCGAGCGGGCGTCCGCAGCGCAGGGCGCGCCGTGCCATCGCCGGCGCAGGGACGGTCGTCGCGACCGACGCCGAGGTGCGCGTCGCGGCCCCGCACGATGCGATCGACGTGCTCCCGGCGCCGCCGGCGCGCGGCGAGCGACCCCGGTCGACGCCCCCGGTGCGCGCGTATGCCAAGGGGCTGGGCGTGGATCTGGTGCTCGTCGCCGCCGAGCTCGGCGATCGGGTCATCACGCGCCACGACGTCGACACCTACCGGGAGCGGCTCGGCCGCCGCGTCGACGGGACCATTGCCGAGGCGGGGGCTGCCCCGGCCGCGACGACGGAGCGCGCACCGGCCCGTCCTGCGGCGGAGCAGCGCGCCACCACGCGCATCCCGATCCGCGGCGTCCGCAAGCACACGGCCGAGGCGATGGTGCAGAGCGCGTTCACCGCGCCGCACGTGACGACGTTCCACACCGTCGACGTCACCGCCACGAGCGAGCTCATCGCCTCATTGCGGGCGTCCGCGGCCCCGGACGCCCCGCGCATCGGCGTCCTCACCGTGGTCGCGAAGGCCGTCTGCCTGGCGCTCGGCCGCCACCCGGGGCTGAACTCGCGCTGGGACGGCGAGGCGGGAGAGATCGTGCAGCAGCACTTCGTCGACCTCGGCATCGCCGCGGCCACCGAGCGGGGACTGATCGTGCCGATCATCCGCGATGCCGAGAGCATGGCGCTGGGAGAGCTCGCAGGGGCGATCGCCGAGCTGACGCGCACGGCACGCAGCGGGAAGACCCCGCCGGCGGACCTCCTCGGCGGAACGTTCTCGCTGACCAACATCGGCGTCTTCGGCATCGACGCGGGCACCCCGATCCTGCCCCCGGGCCAGACCGGGATCCTCGCCCTCGGAGCGGTGCGCCGCCTGCCGTGGGAGCATCGCGGCGAGATCGCGCTGCGCGACGTGATGACACTCAGCCTGTCGTTCGACCACCGCATCGTCGACGGAGCGGAGGGCGCGCAGTTCCTGAAGGCCGTGGCCGACGTGCTGCAGGAGCCGGGGCGGGCGATGCTGCTCGGCTGAGCGGACCCTCGGCGTTCAGTCCTGACGCGGGCGGCGGCCCAGGCCCAGCACGCGCCGGGTCAGCCGTCGTTCCCGCACGATGAACGCCGTGCCGATGAGCCACAGCGGCACCTGGGTGAGGAAGGCCCAGCGGAACGCGTCGAGCGTGTAGGTGGCGGGCGTTCCCGCGCCCTGCACATCGAGTGCCAGGCCGATGAGGAAGATCGCCACGAGCGCTGCGAGGAAGCCGCCGCCGTTCACGACGCCGGTGGCGGTGCTCAGCCGATGCTGGGGATTGTGGGTGCGGGCGTGGTCGAACGCGACCATGGACGCGGGCCCTCCCGAGGCGAGGGCGATCGCGAGCACGATCAGCAGCCAGAGCGGGGCCGGTCCCGGCCAGAGGATCACGGCGAGCCAGACGATCACCTGGATCCCGATGGTCGGCAGCACGAGCATGAGGGAGCGACTCGTCGGGTGGCGCGCCGACAGCGTGCCCAGGACGGGCCCGAACAGGATCCCGAACAGGACGTAGACCGTCGTCACCAGGGACGCGGTCCCGATCGAGAGGCCCTCGCCGCTGGTGAGGAACGGGATACCCCACAGCATCATGAAGGCGGTGCCGGCGAAGGGCGTCGTGAAGTGCGTCCAGAAGCCGAGGCGGGTGCCGGGGTGGGCGAGGGCCTCGCGCAGGGAGACCCGAAGATCGGCCTGGGACGTCACGACGCGGATCGCCCCGGTGTCCGTGTTGACCGAGACGTCCTCGGTGAACTCGGGCGGACGGTTGCGGATCAGGGCGAACACGAGCACGGTGAACAGCACGCCGAGACCCGCCAGGCTGCCGAAGGCGACCGACCAGGTGGTCGAGTGCAGAAGCAGGGGCAGCGGGATGAGGGCGACGAGCTGACCGAGCTGGCCGACGATCCCCGTCAACTGCGCCATCAGCGGTCCGCGCTGGGCGGGGAACCAGATCGCGACGAGGCGGAGCACGCCAGGGAAGATCGCGGCGTCGCCGGCGCCGAGGATCATGCGCGCGACGATCGCGACGCCCACGTTGGGGGCGAACGCCATGACGAGCTGGCCGACGGACATCAGCAGCATCCCCGCGACCATGATCGGCCGGGATCCGAAGCGGTCCAGCAGCAGCCCGACCGGGATCTGCATGAGGCCGTACACCGCGAGCTGGAGGACGGCGAAGAGGGAGAGCGTGGAGGCGTCCGCCTGGAACAGGTGTGCGGCATCCACTCCGACGGCGGACAGCGAGGTGCGGTTCGTGATCGACAGCACGTAAGCCGCGACGCCGACGATCCAGATGAGCCAGGTCCGCCAGGTGGGTGCAGCGGCGGAATTCACGGCTCTCCTCGGGGTCGGCGGCTCTTCGATCCTACGCCCGGATGCGTTCCGGTCCTGGCCGGCGCCCGGCGGTGCGCGGGGCGCCGCTCAGACCGCGACGGCGTCGATCAGGCGGATGCCCCCGCCGTCGATCGCGAAGCGGTGCAGCGAGCCGTTGCCGAGACGTTCCCCGGGCGCGGGGAGCGTCCCGCCCGATGCGTGCTCGAGGAGGGCGCGGATCACCCCGCCGTGCGTCGCCACGAGCACGGATTCGGTGCGCGGCGCGGAGCGGCGACGGGCGGCGAGCGCGATCCGCTCGAGCGATGCCAGCGCGCGGTCTGTGAGCTCCGCCGTGGTCTCCGCGCCGGGCACGTTCCCGCTGTCCGCCCGGAACCGGTCCCGGTACTGGTCCCAGAGCAGACCCTCGGCGGCCCCGAACTCGTGCTCGCGCATCCCGACGGCGATCAGCGGTGCGGGCAGGCCGAGTTCGCCCGCGATGATCTCGGCCGTCTCCCGCGCCCGAACGAGCGGGCTGGTGTACACGTGGTCGAAGCGGGTCCCTGCGAGTCGCACGGCGGCCGCCCGCGCCTGGGCGCGCCCGGTGTCGTTCAGCGGGATGTCGGTTGCTCCCTGGATCCGGCCTTCGAGGTTCCAGTCGGTCTGGCCGTGGCGGATGAGGGTGATGAGGGTCACGTGAGCAGCTCCTGGAGGGCGGGGAGGACGACGGTGGTGGACGCCGCGATGGTGGCGGAGGCCCAGGCGTCGGCGCGGGTGGGCTCGAGGTTGACGATGACGATGGGGAGCGCGCGGCGTCGCGCCCGCTCGATGATGCGGATGCCGGAGTTCACCACGAGGGAGGAGCCGGCCACGACCAGCGCATCTCCGGAGCGCAGCAGCGCCTCGGCGGTCGCGAACCGCTCTCCGGGGATGAACTCGCCGAAGAACACCACGTCGGGCTTGAGCGCTCCGGCGCACACGGTGCACACCGGCAGCGCGAAGCCGTCGGTGCTCTCGGGGCGCACGTCGCCGTCCGGGCCGAGGAGCACCTCATCGGGAACATCGAGCCAGGGGTTGCGCCGTTCGATCTGCGCGGCGACGGCGTCCCGGGAGAAGCTCTGACCGCACCGCAGGCAGAGCACGGTGCGCATGGTGCCGTGGAGCTCGACGACGCGCGCGGATCCCGCGGCGAGGTGCAGCCCGTCCACGTTCTGCGTGATCACCCCTGCCGAGCGCCCGGCGCGCTCGAGCGCCGCGATCGCACGATGGCCGGGGTTCGCCTCGGCGGTGCCGAAGGAGCGCCAGCCGAGGTGCCCGCCCAGCCAGTAGCGGCGCTGGGCCTGCTCCGAACCGAGGAACGTCTGCACGGTCATCGGTGCGCGTCGGGGGGCGGATCCCGCGCCTCGATAGGCGGGGATCCCCGAATCGGTGGACAGGCCCGCGCCCGTGAGGAACGCGATGCGGCGGTCGGCGAGCAGGTCGGCGACAGGCTCGAGCTGCGCGTGCAACGACGGCATGCTGCTGTTCACGGAACCTCCCCGCCCGAGTCTACGGGCGCTCCGCAGGGAGTCGGCCGGGGGCCGTGGGGCTCGTCGACGCACGTCGGCTCCCGACCTGGGAGAGTGGATCCGTGCACGAGTTCCGCCTGGACGACCCCGCCGATCCCCGCCTCGACGACTACCGCGGACTGACCGACACCGCGCTGCGGCTGCGCAGCGACGCCGAGGGCGGCCTGTACATCGCCGAGTCGCTCAAGGTGATCGAACGGGCGGTCAGGGCCGGGCACCGCCCGAGGTCGGTCCTCACCCAGGAGCGCTGGCTGGGCGGCATCCGCGACGTCGTCGGCGGCGCCGACATCCCGGTGTACGTCTGCCCGGACGATGTGGTCGAGGCGGTCGCCGGGTTCCCCGTGCATCGCGGTGCTCTCGCGGCGATGCACCGCCCGGCGCTGCCGGAAGCCGCGACGGTCCTGCGCGGGGCGCGCACGGTGGTCGTGTTGGAGGACCTCGTGGAGCATGCGAACGTCGGATCGGCGTTCCGCGCCGCGGCGGCCCTCGACGCCGATGCGGTGCTCGTCTCCGCACGCTGCGCGGACCCGCTGTACCGCCGCAGTGTCAAGGTCAGCACCGGGGCGGTCTTCCAGGTGCCGTGGACGCGATTCCGCGGCTGGGGCGAGCTCGCCCCGCTGCTCCGTGCCGAACGCATCCAGCTCGCCGCACTCGCGCTGAGCGACGACGCGGTGTCGTTGGAGGCCTATGCGGCCGCGCGCCCGGAGCGGGTCGCCCTCGCCTTCGGGTCGGAGGGGCCGGGGCTGACCGACGCGGCACTCGCGGCGGCCGATGCGATCGTGACGATCCCGATGTCGGGCGGAGTGGACTCGCTCAACGTCGCCTCGACCGCCGCCGTCGCGCTCTGGGCGCTGCGGCACCCGCCTGCGTCGGAGGACTGACCGCCCGCGGCGAGCGCTCAGTCCTCGTGCGGCAGCAGCACCGGCGCCGGTTCGGGGCGCTTGGCCTCGATCGAATCGCCGGACGACTGGTGCCGCAGTCTGCGCAGCACCCACGGCACCAGGTGCGTGCGCGCCCACACCAGGTCCTCGTTGCGGGCTTCGCGCCAGGTGCGGTTCGGGAATGGATCGGCCACCATTTCCTGCAGGTCGTTCGGCACGTTCAGCGCGCGCAGCACCATCCGGGCGACCTCGTGGTGACCGAGGGGATTCATGTGCAGGCGGTCGTCGGCGAAGAAGCGCGGATCCTGGATCGTCTTCAGCCCCCACTGGTCGGCGACGATGCAGTCGTGCCGATCCGCCACGGCGCGCACGTTCTCGTTGTAGATCGCGACCTTGCCGCGGAACGGCCGGAACACGGGGGTGAAGTTCGTGTCGATGCCGGTGAAGAGCACGATCGCGGCGCCGGTGCGGGCGAGGCGGGTGACCATGTCGTCGAGCTGCGCCGCGATCTCATCGGGATCGGTGCCGGGGCGGATGACGTCGTTGCCGCCCGCGCACAGCGTGATCAGATCCGGGTTCAGCGCGATCGCGGGAGCGACCTGCTCGTCGGAGATCTGCGCGATGAGCTTGCCCCGGACCGCGAGGTTCGCGTAGGCGAAGTCGTCGCTCTGCGCGTCGAGCACCTCGGCGACGCGGTCCGCCCATCCCCGGTGTCCGCCGGGAGCGCTCGGCTCTGGGTCCCCGATGCCCTCGGTGAACGAGTCGCCGAGGGCCACGTAGCGGTGCCACGGGTGCGGCGTGTCGTTCGGGATGTACGGGGTGCGCGGTTCGTGGCCGGACATGATCCTCCTCCTGGGAGCCGTGCGTTCGGCGCGGCACCGGATCCGAGACTACCCGCGTCGCGGCGTCACTGGCTGGTGTCGCCGTTCGAGCACGTCTGCTGCGCCGCCGTGCTGCCGCGCACGTTGTCGGACAGCGGAACCGCGCTGGGCGCCGGGGTGGCGGACGGGGCGGGGGAGGCGGTCCCGCTGGGGGCTGGGGTCGCACTCGGCGCGGCCGGCTCCACGGTGACGCCGTCGTTCACGGTGTTCTGGTGGGTGATCTGCACCGGCTGGTTCGCGGCGATCGCGGCCCAGAGCGTCTGGGCCGAGGCGTCGTCCTCGATGACACGGTTCGGGTTGTCGGGATCCGTGAGCGTCGGGTACTGGATGAACGTGATGTCCGAGGGCGGCACATCCTTGACGGCGAGCGCGAGCTGGACGATCGTCATCGGATTGGTGAGCGTCGTGCTGGCCTCGATGTTGCTCAGCGCGATGTTCGCGATGTTCAGCACCTCCGGCACGTTCGAGAGCACCTTGCCGCTGGACAGCGTGCGGGCGAGGCTGGCGAGATACTGCTGCTGGTTGCCGATGCGCGCGAGATCGCTGCCCGAGACCAGGCCGTGCCGGGTGCGCAGGAACTGCAGCGCCTGGAGCCCCTGGATCGTGTGCTCGCCGGCGCTGAGGTTCAGTCCCGTGTACGCGTCGTTCATCGGCGTGGCGAGGCAGACCGGCACGCCGCCGATGGCGTTGGTGATGTCGATCACGGTGCCGAAGTTCACGGCGGCGGCGAAGTCGACGTTCAGGCCGGAGAGCTGCGTCACCGTCTTGGCGACGCAGGACAGGCCGCCCTCGTCGTAGGTCGTGTTGATCTGCGCGCCGCTCTGCGCCGACACGGCGGTGCCGTCCTTCGCCGTGCACGAGGGGATCGGCATCACCAGGTCGCGCGGGAAACTGATCACCGTGATGCGCCGGGGGGAGTCGGACACGTGCATGAGCACCGTGACGTCGTTGTTGACGCTCGACGCGTCGGGGCCGTCGCAGCGTCCGGGGAAGAGGTCCGCGTACTTCGCCTCGCAGGCGTCGATGCCGACGACGAGCAGGTTGAAGCCGCTCTTGTATGCGCCGATGTCGGGCGCGGCCGTCGGGCCGCCCTCCAGCTGCACGCTGTTGTGCGCGACTGCGGCCGTGAGATCCGAGACGATGTAGGCCGCGACGCCGGCCGTGCTGACCACGAGGACGGCGACGCCGATCCCGATCGCGCGCAGGATCCGGGTCCAGATGCGCGGACCGGTCGCGCGGCCGTGCTGCGCGACCGGGCGCGCGGCGATGGGTCGTCTCATGGGTTCCTCCGGGAGGGCGCTCCGGGCGGGAGGGCCGCAGGGGACGCTACTGCGACGCGCCCTGGATCGGCTGTGCCGATCCGGTGCGGACGCTGTGACCGCACGCGAGGGGCGTGGACGGGAATGTCGACGGCCTCGTCTATCGTGGAATCCCATGCTCTCCCCGTCCTTCCCTCAGCGCGCCCCTTGGGGAACCGCCGATCGGCTGCGGGCGTGGCAGCGGGAGGCCCTGGAGGAGTACTTCCGGATCCCCGACCGCCGCGACTTCCTGGTCGCCGCCACCCCGGGCGCCGGGAAGACGACTTTCGCGCTGACCCTCGCGGTCGAGCTGTTGCGCACGAACGAGGTCGACCGGGTGATCGTGGTCGCCCCGACCGAGCATCTGAAGACCCAGTGGGCGGATGCGGCGGCCCGCGTGCACATCCGTCTGGATCCCCGGTTCCGCAACAGCCACTGGGCGCCGTCCCGGCAGTACCACGGCGTCGTCGTGACCTACGCGCAGGTGGCAGCGAAGTCCTCGGTGCACAAGCACCTCACGGAGGGGGCGCGCACGCTCGTCATCCTGGACGAGGTGCACCACGGCGGCGATGCGCTCAGCTGGGGCGACGCGATCCGCGACGCCTACGGGTCGGCGAGACGGCGGCTGCTCCTCAGCGGAACCCCGTTCCGCAGCGACACCGCGCCGATCCCGTTCGTGGAGTATCTGCCCGACGAATCGGGGGCTCGGATCTCGAGCACCGACTACGCCTACGGCTACGGCCGGGCCCTCCAGGACGGCGTGGTCCGCCCGGTGCTCTTCCACATGTACGCGGGCAAGATGCGCTGGCGGACGAGCGCCGGAGATGAGCTCGAGGCGCACCTGGGGCAGGACAACACGAAGGACGTCACCTCGCAGGCGTGGCGCACCGCGCTCGACCCCGAGGGGGAGTGGATGCCGGCGGTGCTGTCGGCCGCCGACCGCCGCCTCACCGAGATCCGCCACCACGTGCCCGATGCCGGCGGGCTCGTGCTCGCGACCGATCAGACGGTGGCGCGGGCCTACGCGAAGATCCTGCACTCGCTCACGGGCCAGCGGCCCACGGTCGTGCTCTCCGACGACGCCACCGCATCCGAGCGCATCGAGAAGTTCAGCGCGTCCGATGATCGCTGGATGGTCGCCGTGCGCATGGTGTCCGAGGGCGTCGACGTGCCGCGGCTCGCGGTCGGGGTCTACGCCACGTCGTCGTCGACCCCGCTGTTCTTCGCGCAGGCCATCGGCCGGTTCGTGCGCGCGCGTCGCCGGGGCGAGGCCGCGAGCGTTTTCGTGCCGAACGTCCCGGTGCTGATGAAGCTCGCCAACGAGCTCGAGAAGCAGCGCGACCACGCGCTCGACCGGCAGTCGAAGGACGATGACGGCCTCGATGACTCGCTGCTGGAGAGTGCGAACCGCGAGGATGATGCGTCGGACGCGCTCACCCAGGAGTTCAGCTATCAGGCGATCTCCTCGCTCGCGCACTTCGACCGGGTCGTCTTCGACGGCAAGGAGTTCGGCCAGCTCGCCGAGCCCGGCACTCCCGAGGAGGAGGAGTTCATCGGGATCCCGGGTCTGCTCGAGCCGGAGCACGTGCACGAGCTGCTCATGCAGCGGCAGTCGCGCCAGTCACGGCTGCGCGAGGCGCGGGAGGCGCAGGCTCCGACAGCGACGACGACGCTGCCCGAGCCCCTGCACCGCACCCTGCGCGAGCAGCGGCAGCTGCTGAACAGCCTCGTCGGCGTCTACGCGCGGCAGACCGGGGAGCCGCACGGATCCGTCCATGCCGAGCTGCGCCGGCTGTGCGGAGGACCGGCGGTCGCGCAGGCGACCGTCACCCAGCTGCAGTCGCGCATCGACCTGCTCCGGCGTCGCGTCCGCTCCTGAGCACCGCGCGCGGCAGCGCCCGGATCCGGTCCGCGTGACGCGCCCGGGACCGGCCGGTTCGGATCCCCGAAATGCTGTCAATCCGCGTCTCAGCAGGGGGCGGAGCACCACGGGTGGATAGCGTGGAATGGTTGCTCCGAACACGAAGGACGCTGATGAACACCCCCGCTCCCGTGCCCGCCGAACCCACCGCGGCCGACCGCCGCCGCTGGGCGCGGTACCTCGTCGACGAGCGCGCCGAGGCGCACGTCTACCAGCAGCTCGCCGCACGGCGCGACGGGGAGGAGCGGGAGATCCTGCTCGAGCTCGCGGCCGCGGAGGGACGCCACGAGGCGCACTGGCTCCAGTTGCTCGGCGGAGAGCCGGCACGGCTGCCTCGGCCGGGTCTGCGCACGAGGGTGCTGGGCTGGATGGCGGGCCGGTTCGGATCCATCTTCGTGCTGGCGCTCGCGCAGAGCGCGGAAGCGCGATCGCCGTATGACTCCGAGGCCTATGCGACGCCCGCCATGCGCGCCGACGAGAAGGTGCACTTCGAAGTGGTCCGCGGCCTCGCGGCGCGGGGTCGCCGCCAGCTGTCGGGATCGTTCCGCGCCGCCGTGTTCGGCGCGAACGACGGACTCGTGAGCAACCTCGCGCTCGTGCTCGGCATCGGCGCCACCGGGGCGAGCAGCGGCTTCGTCCTGTTCAGCGGATTCGCGGGACTGCTCGCCGGCGCGCTGTCGATGGGCGCGGGGGAGTTCGTCTCGGTGCGCTCCCAGCGCGAGCTGCTGGAGGCCACCGAGGAGAACGGGCACGGGGCGGCGACCGCGAGCGACCTGGACCTGGACGAGAACGAGCTGGCCCTGGTCTACCGAGCCCGCGGCATGGACACGGAGGAGTCGCTGGAGCGCGCCCGCCGGGTCGTGAGCGCGGCGAAGGCCGGCATGGCGCAGCGCGCGACGGGTCCGCTCCGGGTGGTCGACGACGGCGGGGACGAGCACGAGATCATCGGCAACGCGTGGCCGGCGGCGATCTCGAGCTTCCTGCTGTTCGCCTCCGGCGCGATCGTGCCGGTGCTCCCGTGGATCTTCGGCATGCAGGGCACGCCGGCCGTGCTCGTGGCGCTCGCCCTCGTCGGCATCGCTCTGCTGAGCACCGGAGCCACGGTCGGAGTGCTCTCCGGTGGTCCTCCGCTGCGCCGGGGCCTGCGGCAGCTGGCCATCGGCTTCGGGGCCGCCGCGGTCACCTACGTCCTCGGACTGCTGTTCGGCGTCAGCGCCGGCTGAGCCGCCTGCGACGGGCCGCTGTCAAGCCCCTGGTGGCCTCCGTGGCAGGGGGTCCAGGCTGGCCGGACGACGACAGGAGGTGCGGTGATGAGCGACAGGGAGAACGGCGAGGAGCGGGACGAGCCGACGGAACGGCCGGATGAGCCGACGACGGAGGAGCTGCGGGAGCCGAGCACGGAGAAGGATCCCGGGGAGGAGCCGAAGGCTCCGCACAGCGGCGACGACGGCGAGCCGGAGCCGAGCCATCGGGCCGAGGGGATCGGGGTCATCGCTCCGGACGGGCCCGACGCCGACGAGGCGCCGGTCTGACTCCCGGGCAGGGACTCGGAGCGGTGCCGACGCGGACACGACGAAGGCCCCGGATCTTCCGATCCGGGGCCTTCATACCAGCGTGCGCGAGGGGGGACTTGAACCCCCACGCCCTATTCGGGCACTAGCACCTCAAGCTAGCGCGTCTACCTATTCCGCCACCCGCGCTGGTGTTTTCGGCTGTTCCCAACCGAGGAATGACACTATCACGTTCCGCAGGCGCCCTCGAACCAGGATGCACGTCGGGCGCGTCGAGCGGGTTCGATAGCCTTGTCCCATGCCCCAGCCGGATGCCGAGATCCCTGAGGTCGCGCGGATCGCCGCCGACCTCATCCGCTTCGACACCTCCAACTTCGGCGGCGGCGACGCGAAGGGCGAACGCGAGGCGGCCGAGTACGTCGGCGCCTATCTGGAGTCGCTCGGACTGGAGCCGGAGTACTACGAGCCGATCCCGCGTCGCACGAACGTGATGGCGCGGGTGCCGGGCCGCGATGCGAGCAAGCCCGCGCTCGTCGTGCACGGTCATCTGGACGTGGTGCCCGCGATGGCGGGCGACTGGAGCGTGGATCCGTTCGCCGGGCTCATCCAGGACGGCATGCTCTGGGGCCGCGGCGCCGTGGACATGAAGAACATGAACGCGATGATCCTCACGTCGATCGCCGAGATCCTGCGAGCGGGGGAGCAGCCGGAACGCGACCTGATCCTGGTGTTCTTCGCGGACGAGGAGAACGGGGGCGTGGAGGGGTCGGCCCTGGTCGTGCAGAACCGCCCGGAGTGGTTCGCCGGGGCGACCGAGGCGATCAGCGAGGTCGGCGGGTACTCGATCCCCGTCGGCGACCGGCGCGCCTACCTGCTGCAGGTGGGGGAGAAGGCGCTGCTGTGGATCCGCCTGGTCGCGAAGGGGAGGGCCGGGCACGGCAGCCGCGTCCACCCGGACAACGCGGTGACCAAGCTCGCCGAGGCGGTCGCGGCCATCGGACGCACCTCGTGGCCGATCCATCTGACCGCCACGACCCGCGACTTCCTCGATCGGATGAGCGCGCTCTCCGGTCTTCCGGTCGATGATCCGGATGCCCTGGCCGCGACGGCGGGTCCTGCCGAGGCGTTCCTGCGCTCGACTCTGCGCACCACGACGAATCCGACCGTGCTGCAGGCCGGCTACAAGCACAACGTCATCCCGGAGCGCGCCGAGGCGCTCATCGACGTGCGCGTGATCCCGGGGATGGAGGACGAGGTGCTGGATCAGCTCCGCGCCCTCGTCGGCGAGGACATCGAGCTCGAGATGGTCGTGCAGGACATCGGGATGGAGACGCCGTTCGCCGGCGACCTCGTCGACGCGATGGTGGCGGCCCTGGAGCGGCACGATCCTGGCGTGCCCGTGATCCCGTACCTGCTCGGTGCGGGCACCGACAACAAGGCGCTCGCCTTCCTCGGCATCACGGGCTACGGCTTCGCGCCGCTCAGGCTGCCCGCCGACCTCGACTTCACCGGGATGTTCCACGGGGTCGACGAGCGGGTCCCGATCGACGCGCTGGTCTTCGGGCAGCGCGTGCTGACCGACCTTCTGCGCACCTACTGACCGCACCGCGCGAACCCCGCGGACGACGCGAAAGCGACCCATGCATCTTCTCGAAGCCATCTTCCTGGGGATCGTGCAGGGACTCACCGAGTTCCTGCCGATCTCGTCCAGCGCCCACCTGCGCATCGTGGGCGCGTTCCTGCCGAGCGCGCAGGACCCCGGGGCGGCCTTCACGGCCATCACGCAGATCGGCACGGAGGCGGCCGTCGTCGTGTTCTTCTGGCGCGACATCGTCCGCATCGTGAGCCGCTGGTGGGCGGCGCTGCTCGGTCGCATCCCACGCAACGACCCGGACGCGCGGATGGGCTGGCTGATCATCATCGGCAGCATCCCGATCGTCGTCCTCGGGCTCGCGTTCAAGGACCAGATCGAGACGGTGTTCCGCTCGCTGTGGATCGTCGCGATCATGCTCATCGTGTTCGGCGTGCTGCTCGGCGTCGCGGACGCGATCGGCGCCCGCCGGCGCACCCTCAAAGATCTGACGCTGGGGCACGGCGTCATCTACGGGCTCGCGCAGTCGTTGGCCCTGATCCCGGGCGTCTCCCGTTCCGGCGGCACGATCACCGCCGGACTCCTGCTCGGATACGAGCGCGAGGCGGCCGCCCATTACGCGTTCCTGCTCGCGATCCCCGCGGTGTTCGGATCCGGCATCTACCAGGCGGTGAAGAGCATCGGCGAGCCGAGCGTGTTCTCGGCGGGGGAGACGCTTGCGGCGACGGGGATCGCGTTCGTCGTGGGACTCGGCGTCATCGCGTTCTTCATGCGCTGGATCTCGCAGCGCAGCTTCCTGCCGTTCGTCGTGTACCGGATCCTGCTCGGGATCGTGCTCATCGTCCTGCTCGCGATGGGCGTGATCAAGCCCTGAGCGCGCCTCGGCCGTGAGTGGGCGCAGGCGCTTCGACGGGGCCCGGCGGCCGACGACTCTCGGAGAACGGGCTCAGCGCTTGTGCTCGCCCGGGCCCTCGCCGTTGCGGCGGAAGAATCGCTCGAAGGCCTGCGCGATGGCCTCGCCGGACGCATCCGGCGAATCCCAGGTGTCGCGCTTGGCCTCGAGCTGCGCGATGTAGGCGGCCATCTCCTCGTCCTCGGCGGCGGCCGCGTCGATCGTGGCCTCCCACATGGCCGCCTCGGTGGCGAGCGTGCCCCGGGGCACGTCCACTCCGGTCACCTCGTGCAGCCGGTCCAGCAGCGCGAGCGTGGCCTTGGGCGAGGCGCTGCCGGTCTGCACGTAGTGCGGGACGTTGGCCCACAGCGAGAGCGCAGGGATGCCGGCCTGCTCCGCCGCATGGTCGAGCGCGGAGAGGATGCCGATCGGGCCCTCGTAGGTCGAGCGCTCGATGCCGAGCGCGTCACGGACCTCGGCGTTCTCGCTCGAGGCGAAGATCGAGATCGGGCGCGTGTGCGGCACGTCGGAGAGCATGGCACCGAGGGTGACGAAGCCCGTGATGTCCTCGCTCAGCGCCGCGTCGATGAACTCGGCGCTGAACGCCTGCCAGGCGCGGGCGGGCTCGGTTCCGGTGAGCAGCCAGAGGCGCGGCTCGCCATCGCCGGCGGTGCCGGTCGGACGCTGCATCCGGGCCGACGGCCAGCGCAGGCTGCGATTGCCGTCCTGGTCGCGCTCGAGCGTCGGGCGAGCCCACTGGTAGTCGAAGTACAGCTCGGGGTCCACGGCGTGCACGAGATCGAACGTGCCGTCGTCGATCTGCTCGGCCGCTGCCGACGCGGCCTCGCCCGCGTCGTTCCAGCCGTCGAAGGCGGCGACGAGGATCCGGGATCCGAGTACCTGCACGGTGCTCCTTCCTGCGGCGGCCGGTGCCGCGTGTTCCGTCCAGGCTAGTCCCGCAGCCGGGCGCGAGGCGGCACGCCGGTACGATGGGGGAGTGAATCAGCATCCTCGCGCGGTCCTCTGGGACATGGACGGAACCCTTGTCGACACCGAGCCGTACTGGATGGACGCGGAGACCGACCTCATCGAGTCGTTCGGCGGCACCTGGTCCCACGAGCAGGCGCTCCAGCTCGTCGGCAACGGTCTGATCGACAGCGCGATCATCCTCCAGGGCGCCGGGGTGAAGATGGGCGCCCAGGAGATCGTGGACGAGCTCACCGAGCGCGTGCGCGTGCGTCTGCAGCAGGACGGCGTGCCGTTCCGGCCCGGCGCGAGGGAGCTGCTGCGCGAGCTCCGTGCGGCGGGCGTCCCCACGGCGCTCGTCACCATGTCCCTGCGCCGGATGGCCGAGGACATCGTCTCGCTCATCGGCTTCGACGCCTTCGACGTGATCGTGGGCGGCGACGACGTCGAGCGGCCCAAGCCCTTCCCGGATCCGTATCTGCAGGCGGCGGATGCGCTCGGCATCGACATCGCGGATGCCGTCGCGCTGGAGGACTCGCCCACCGGACTGCAGTCGGCCCTCTCCGCGCGCGCCGTGGCGATCGGCGTCCCGCACATCGTGGGGTTGGACGGCCTCGGCGCCGATGCCCTCTGGGAGACGCTCTCGGGTCGCGGCGTCGACGACGTCGCCGCGGAGTTCGCGCGAGCGCGCTCCATCCGAACGGAGGCCGCGCTGTGACCGCGCAGCGGCCGAGCGGCCCGTTCCGCGAGGGCGACCGGGTTCAGCTGACCGGCCCCAAGGGGCGGATGCACACCATCACCCTGCGCGAGGACGGCGAGCTGCACACCCACCACGGGGTGCTGCGCCATCGCGATCTCATCGGACTGCCCGACGGGTCCGTGGTGGAGAACAGCTCGGGCAACGAGTATCTGGCCCTGCGTCCGCTGCTGCGCGACTTCGTCATGTCGATGCCGCGCGGTGCCGCCATCGTGTATCCGAAGGATGCGGCGCAGATCGTGACCCAGGCCGACGTCTTCCCCGGTGCGACGGTGGTCGAGGCGGGCGTCGGATCCGGCGCGCTGTCCCTGTCGCTGCTGCGTGCCATCGGCCCGAGCGGCCGCCTGGTCTCCTTCGAGCGGAGGGATGACTTCGCCGAGGTCGCGAGCGCCAACGTGGAGACGTTCCTCGGTGAGCTCCCCGAGTCCTGGCGGATCGTCGTGGGCGACCTGCAGGAGCAGCTTCCCGGCGAGTTCGCGTCCGGCACGGTCGATCGGGTGGTGCTGGACATGCTCGCGCCGTGGGAGTGCATCGACGCCGTCGCCGAGGCTCTGGCACCCGGCGGCGTGGTGCTCTGCTACGTCGCGACGGCCACGCAGCTCTCCCGGGTCGCGGAGTACGTCCGCGGGACGGGCCTGTTCACCGAGCCCGAGGCGTCGGAGACCATGGTGCGAGGTTGGCACGTCGAGGGACTCGCCGTGCGTCCGGACCATCGGATGGTGGCGCACACGGGTTTCCTGATCACCGCGCGACGGCTCGCTCCGGGGGCGATCCCGCCCGATGTGAAGCGCCGCGCGGCGAAGAAGCCCAGCTACGGCGACGAGGACGTGGAGCTGTGGACCCCGGGCGCCGTGGGCGACCGCGAGATCACCGACAAGAACCTCCGCAAGCGCGTCCGCGAGGCCCAGCGGGCCGCCGGAGGCGCCCGTCTCGCCGCCGCGGGCGACGCGGGTGCGGAAGAGGCCGAGGACGGGGATCCGTCCGCATAGACTGGAGCGCGTGCGTAAGACTGCCGCTGCTCTGATCACCCTCGGCCTCGCCGCCCTCGCGCTGGCCGGCTGCTCCGCCGGACCCTCGTTCGCGGGGCAGGCCTGCTCGTCGAAGGCGACCTCCTCCGTGCTCACCAACTCCGTGACGGTGAAGGGGGAATTCGGAAAGGCCCCCGAGGTGAGCTTCGCGACGCCGACGAAGGTGCAGAAGTCGAGCGTCGACGATCTGATCACCGGAACCGGATCCGCGATCACGGAGAAGAACCAGCCGATCGTCATCGACGTCGCCCTGTACGACGCGAAGACGGGGCAGTCTCTCGGCAGCACCAGCTTCGACGGCTCGACCCAGGTCGCCGACGTCAACACGTGGGACGGTCAGCTCAAGACGATCGGCGATGCGCTGGGCTGCGCGACCGCAGGCTCCCGCCTGCTGGTCGGCTTCCCCGCGGGCACGGTCGCCGAGGGCGGAGCGGTCGCGGTGGTCGATGTGCAGAAGGTGTTCCTCCCGCACGCCGAGGGATCGCTGGTGTACAACGACGCGCTCGGGCTTCCGACGGTCGTTCGCGCGCCCGACGGGCGCCCCGGCATCATCGTCCCCGACGCGAAGAAGCCCGCCAAGCAGGTCACGCAGACCCTCATCCGCGGCACCGGTGCGAAGGTGACCAAGGACGACGTCCTGCGGGTGCAGCTGACGAGCGTCGACTGGGACACCCGGAAGGTGCTCAAGTCGACGTGGGACGCGCAGTCCGTGGCCATCTCGGCGACCGGGCTGGAGGGCCAGACCGTCGGATCCCAGGTGCTCCTGGTGATCCCGCCCGCTGACGCGAACCAGAGCACCGGCGCGGACGGCAACGGCACCCAGGCGATCGTCGTGGACATCCTCGGCGTCGACACCTCCGCATCCTTGTCCTCGGGGCAGTAGATGGCGGCACGGATCCCCGCGGAGGAGCGCCTGACGAACCTCGTCGTGGCGCTCATGGCGACGGAGATCGGCCTGACGAAGCAGCAGATCCTGGCGTCGGTCTCCGGCTACCGGCAGCGCTCGGAGGGCAGGGCCGACGCGCTGGACAAGATGTTCGAGCGCGACAAGGACGAGCTGCGCGCCCTCGGCATCCCTATCGAGACGCTCGGCGACCACGCGGACCCGAACGATCTCCGCGAGGCCCGTTATCGCATTCCGAAGGCGGAATACGACCTTCCGGTCGACATCGAGTTCACCCCCGCGGAGCTCGCTGTGCTGCGTCTGGCCGGGAGCGTCTGGAGCGAGGAGTCGCTGTCCGCCGATGCGCAGGCCGGCGTGCGGAAGATCCGCGCGCTGGGCATCGACGTGGATGAGCCCATCATCGGATTCGCGCCGCGCATCACAGCGCGCGATGCCGCTTTCGCGCCGCTGCAGGGCGCGATCGAGCGCAGTGTCGCCGTCTCCTTCGACTATCTGAAGCCGGGGGAGGAGTCGCCTCGCCGGCGCCGCGTGCAGCCGCTCGCCCTCGTCGAGTACGAGGCGCGCTGGCACGTGTTCGGACGCGACATCGACGCCGACGGCGATCGGATGTTCCTGCTGACCCGCATCGTGGGCGACGTGACGGTCAGCGCGGACGCGTTCCCCGCGGAGCTGAGGGAGGGGGCGGGCGAGCGAGCGCTGTCGAGCCTGGGCGCCGTCGCCGCGGCGCATTCGGCGCTGCTCGAGCTCACTCCGGGCACCGAGGCGGCTCTGCGCCTCGGACGGCGCGCCGAACCCGCCGTGCAGGGGATCCGGGTGCCCTACGTCGACCTGCACATCCTGGCGGACGAGCTCGCCTCCTACGGTCCGGAGGTGCGCGTGGTCGAACCCGAGGAGCTCCGAGACGCGGTCGTCGCTCGTCTGCGTGCCGCCGCGGCGACGCACATCGACACGAAGGGCGGCGCGTGATGGCACAGCGCAAGCCGTTGCTGAGCTCCGACCGGGTGCGCGCGTATCTGACGCTCGTGCCGTATCTGCTCGAGCGCGGCGAGGTCTCCCTCGCCGAGGCCGCGGCGGAGTTCGACATGTCCGAGGCGCAGATGCGGGCGATGGTCGAGAAGCTCACGGTCATCGGCCTTCCCGGCGACGAGGGCTACTGGCAGGCGCCGCAGGAGCTCTTCGACATCAACTGGGACCTGCTCGACGAGCAGGGGATCATCGAGATCACCAACGACGTGGGGCTGCGCCGGGTGCCCAAGTTCACCGCCCGCGAGGCGGCGGCGCTCGTCGCGGGGCTCCAGCTGGCATCGGCCGTGCCGGGTGTCGCCTCCTCGGCGGTCGTGCAGGGACTCATCGCCAAGCTCTCGCGCGGTGCGGCGGGTCTTCCGGCCGAGGTCATCGTCGCGCCGGGACCGGTCGACGCGGTCCGCACCGTCGTCGCCACCGCGCTCAAGGAGCACGTCGCCGTCGCGTTCACCTATCGAGCCCCGGACTCCGCGCCCACGACCAGGACCGTCGACCCGGTCACGGTGCTCATCACGAACGGGCAGTGGTATCTGCAGGGCTGGTGCCACCTCCGGCGCGCGATGCGCACCTTCCATCTCGATCGCGTGAGCGAGCCGCGTCTCACCGACATCCCGATCACCCACGGCGACGAACCCGTTCCCGAGCTGTTCGCCGGTGACGGGGACAGCGACCAGGCGGTGATCCGCTTCCCGGCGCGCCTGGCGCCGCTGCTGCGCGATTACCTGCGTCGCGCCGAGGCGGTGGTCGAAGGCGATACGATGACGGCGACCCTGCATGTCGGCGACCCGCTCAGCCTCAAGAGACTGGCGGCCCGCTTCGGCGGCGCGGTCGAGATCCTCGAGCCGTCCGGCGCACGCTGCGCGGCCAGGGAATGGGCCACGGCGGCTCTTGCGCTGTACCCCGAACAAACCACCCCGCAGTCACGGTAGACTGTGCGGAACACCCGAACCATCAAGGGAGATCATCATGTTCGCCGGACTCAACGGATGGCATCTGGTCATCATCCTCGCCGTCATCCTGCTGTTGTTCGGCGCGGCGAAGCTTCCTGCGCTCGCGAAGAGCATGGGCCAGTCCGCCCGTGTCTTCAAGGGCGAGATGAAGGCCATGAAGGACGAGGACGCGGCCAGCGACGCCGCAGCCGCCGCACCGCAGGCGCCGGCGACCACCGCGCTGCCGACGCCCGTTCAGAACGCCTCTGCTGACACCACCGCCGTCACCCCGCCGCACGACGCCGGTACTCAGCGCTGACAGGCGTGACCGACGTGTCACCCGCGACGAAGGGCCGCAAGCCGCGTCGCGATAGCACCATGCCCCTCGCGGGGCATCTGATCGAGTTGCGCCGACGGCTCGTCATCGCCGCCGGCGCACTCGTGCTCGGCATGGTGATCGCGTTCTTCATCACGGATCCGATCCTGCACTTCGTGACCGGCCCCATCCGGCAGGTCGCAGAGGAGCGCGGCAAGGACCTCGTCGGGTTCACGTTCTCCTCGGTGACGGCGCCGTTCGACCTCCGCATGCGGATGGCGTTCTCGATCGGCATCTTCCTCTCCGCGCCGGTCTGGCTGTGGCAGATCTGGGCCTTCATCATGCCGGGTCTGACGAAGAAGGAGATCCGCTACACGATCGGTTTCGTCGCGTCCGCGGTGCCGCTCTTCTTCGCCGGGTGCTACGTCGGCGTGCTCGTGATGCCGCACATCATCGAGCTGATGGCGGGGTTCACGCCCGAGGGCGCCCAGAACCTCTACAACGCGCAGGACTACTACGACTTCGTGTTCAAGCTGATGATCGTCATCGGCGTCTCGTTCATCATCCCCGTCTTCCTCGTGGCGCTGAACTTCGCCGGGATCATGTCGGGACGGGCGATCCTGAAGGCCTGGCGGATCGCGATCCTCATCGCGTGCCTGTTCGCGGCACTCGCGACCCCGGCGGCGGATGTGGTCAGCATGCTCATGCTGGCCGGAATCCTGATCGTGCTCTACTTCGCCGCGGCCTGCCTCTCGCTGCTCTTCGACCGGCGCAAGCACAAGCGCCAGCAGGAGTTCCTCGAGGAGTCCCCGGTATGACGTCGCCGGCGGACCGATACGCCTCCGCCCGCGCCGCTCAGGACCATCCCGCGACCGCTGCCTTCGCGGCCATGCAGCGCTTCCAGCTGGATCCCTTCCAGATCGAGGGCTGTCATGCGCTGGAGCGCGGCAGCAGCGTGCTCGTCGCCGCGCCCACGGGGGCGGGCAAGACGATCGTCGGGGAGTTCGCGATCCATCTGGCGATGTCGACGCCGACCGACAAGGCGTTCTACACGACGCCCATGAAGGCGCTGTCGAACCAGAAGTTCCGCGAGCTCGTCGACGTGTACGGCGCGGATCAGGTGGGGCTGCTCACCGGCGACGTCAACATCAACGGCTCCGCGCGCATCGTGGTGATGACCACCGAGGTGCTGCGCAACATGATCTACGCGGATTCGCGCGCTCTCGACGACCTCCGCTACGTGATCATGGACGAGGTGCACTACCTCGCCGACCGGTTCCGGGGCGCGGTCTGGGAAGAGGTCATCATCCACCTTCCGCGGAGCGTGCGACTCGTGGCCCTGAGCGCCACGGTCTCCAACGCCGAGGAGTTCGGAGACTGGCTCGACACGGTCCGCGGCGGCACCGAGGTCATCGTCTCTGAGACCCGGCCGGTGCCGCTGGAGCAGCACGTGCTCGTGCGCGACGACCTGCTGCCGCTGTTCGACGATCGCGCGGGCATCGCCACGGCCCAGGTCAATCAGGAGCTGCTGCGGATCCGCTCCTTCGGCGGCGCCAACTACGAGCGCAACCGCGACGCCCAGCAGTACCGCAGCGCGCGCCACGAGGGCGCGCAGGGTCGGCGGCCGCAGCGGGGCGGCAGGCGTCCCGTGCGCTCGGCGAACGTGCGCCGCATCGAGCGGCTCGACCGGCCGCAGGTCGTGGATCTGCTCGATCGCGCCAACCTCCTCCCCGCCATCTTCTTCATCTTCAGCCGCGTGGGCTGCGACTCCGCCGTCACTCAGGTGCGCCGTTCCGGCCTGCGGCTGACGACCGCGGAGGAGCGGCATGAGATCCGCGCCATCGTCGAGGACCGCGTGCGCACGCTGCGCGACGAGGACCTCGCGGTGCTCGGGTACTGGGAATGGCTCGACAACCTCGAGCGGGGAGTGGCGGCGCACCACGCCGGGCTGCTTCCGGCGTTCAAGGAGATCGTCGAGGAGCTCTTCCAGCAGCGTCTGCTCAAGGTCGTGTTCGCCACGGAGACCCTGGCGCTCGGGATCAACATGCCGGCGCGCACCGTCGTGCTGGAACGCATGGAGAAGTTCAACGGCGAGGCGCGGGTCGCGATCACCTCCGGCGAGTACACCCAGCTGACCGGTCGCGCGGGCCGGCGGGGGATCGACGTCGAGGGACACGCGGTCGTGCAGTGGACGGAGGGGATGGATCCGCAGGCGGTCGCCGCCCTCGCCTCCCGGCGCACCTACCCGCTGAACTCGAGCTTCCGCCCCACCTACAACATGGCGGTCAACCTGCTCGACCGGTTCGGGCGGGACAGGTCCCGCGAGGTGCTGGAATCGTCCTTCGCCCAATTCCAGGCGGACCGCGCAGTCGTGGGGCTCGCCCGCAACGTGCGCGAGGCCGAGACGTCGCTCGCGGGTTACCTCTCTTCCATGACGTGCGATCGCGGCGACTTCGCGGAGTACTCCGGCATCCGTCGCGAGCTCAGCGATCTGGAGAAGAAGAACCGCGCCGACCAGCAGGCGCCGCGTGCCGTGCGCGAGAAGCGTCTGCGGCAGATCGAGGGCCTCCGCCGCGCGATGCAGCGGCACGCGTGCCACCGCTGCCCGGACCGCGAGATGCACGCGCGCTGGGCGGAGCGCTACTGGAAGCTCAAGCGCGAGACCGACCGCATCCGCAGGCAGATCGAGAATCGCACCGGCACGGTCGCGCGCGTGTTCGATCGTGTCCTCGACGTGCTCGCCGAGGTGGGATACGTGGAGGGGCGCGGCGACGCCCTGACCCTCACGGACGCCGGGCGCACGATGCAGCGGATCTACGGCGAACGCGACCTCCTCGTGGCGGAGTCGCTGCGGCGAGGCCTCTGGGACGGCCTGGATGCGCCGTCGCTCGCGGCGATGGCCTGCGCCCTCGTCTACGAGCCGCGGCGCGACGACGGCTCCGTCGATCCGCGCGATCTGCCGCGCGGACGATTCCGCATCGCGTGGGAGCGCACGCAGGAGCTGTGGGCCGAGCTCGACGATCTCGAGCATGAGCACCGGCTGCCCGGATCCGACCGCCCCTCCGCAGGCCTCGCCGGGGCGATGCACTCCTGGGCCCGGGGAAGCTCGCTCGACGCGGTGCTGGAGGACGCCGACATGGCCGCCGGCGACTTCGTGCGCTGGGCGAAGCAGACCATCGATCTGCTGGATCAGCTGTCCATCGTCGCGCCGAACGCCGAGACGGCCCGCACCGCACGGACCGCTCTCGACGGCGTGCGCCGCGGCATCGTCGCCTACTCCTCGATGTGACCGGCGACCGCACCCGCATGACCGATCGCTCCATTCCGCTGCGCGCCGTCCGCACCGCGCCTGTCCTGCCGCTCTGGGCCGCACTGATCTCGGCCGCCGCGGCGGGCGGACTGCTGACCCTGGCATTCCCCGCGATCTCGCTCTGGTTCGCCGCGTTCCCCGCCGTCGGTCTGCTGCTGGTCTCGCTCATCGGCCGCCGCGCGTGGTCGGCGCTGCTGGTGGGCCTCGTCTACGGTGCGGTGTTCTTCCTCATCCTGGTGTCGTGGACCGCGAGGTATCTGGGGCCGATCCCATGGCTCGCCCTCGCCCTGCTGGAGGCCGCTCTGACCGCTGCGGCGCTGGTGCCGATCACGCTGGCCTATCGCTGGATCCCGAGGCTGCCGCTGCCGTCGTACGCCCGCACGGCGCTTCTCGCGGTGACCGTGGCCGCGCTCTGGATCGGCCGGGAGCTCTTCGTCGGGAACTGGCCGTACGGCGGTTTCCCCTGGGCGCGGATCGCGTACACCCTCGCTGACACGGCCGCTGCTCGCGTGAGCAGCTGGATCGGCATCAGCGGACTGGGGTTCCTCATGGTGCTGCTCGTCGCTCTCGTCGTGGAGCTCGCGCGTGCGGGCTCACGGCCGCGTGCGCTCGGCTTCGTCGCGCCGGTCGTCCTCGGGATCGTCCTCGTGGCGCTGCCGGCGTTCCCCACCACGGCGAACGGCTCGATGCGCATCGGCGCCGTGCAGGGGAACGGTCCGACCGGGTACTTCGACCAGCGTGAGCCGCTGTCGGTGCTGAACGCCCAGACCGAGGCGACGGCACCGCTCTACGGCAAGGGCATGGACCTGCTGGTGTGGCCCGAGGGCGGGCTGGACGGAGACCCGTTCCAGTACCCCGAGCTCGCGGCCGGACTCGACGAGGTCGCCGCCCGCGTGGGCGCCCCCGTCCTGGCGAACGCAGCCACGCAGAAGGGCGAGCTGTTCTACAACACCTCGTTCCTGTGGCCTCAGGGATCCCACCCCCCGCTCGCGCGCGACGATGTCCAGACGCATGCGAAACGGCACCCGGTGCCGTTCGGCGAGTACGTGCCCGACCGCGAGTTCTTCAATGCGATCGTGCCCGATCTGATCGGTCTCATCGGCCGGGAGTACACGCCGGGCAGCGATGCACCCGTCGTGCGCGTCGGGAGCACGCCGGTGGGCCTCGCGATCTGCTTCGACGTCATCTACGACGAGCTGATCGCCGAGGGCATCCAGGGGGGCGCGCAGGTACTGGTGTTCCAGACGAACAACGCGGACTTCCGCGGCACGGTCGAGAACCTGCAACAGCTCGCCATCGCCCGCATGCGGGCGGTCGAGACGGGTCGCTCGGTCGTGAACATCTCGACGGTGGGAACCAGCCAGGTCATCCGCGCCGACGGATCCACGCAGGCATCGCTGAACGAGGATCGCCCCGGTGCGCTGCTCGAAGACGTCGAACTGCGCACCGGGGCGACGGCGGGTGTCGTGCTCGGGCCCTGGATCGAACAGGTCGTGCTCTGGGGCGGGCTGCTCGTCGTCGTGGTCGCCGGCATCGGGAGCCGGCGGCGGGACAGGACTTAGGCGCCGATCCGCTCGCGGGTGGGATCCTCACCCGCGCCGCGGCGGGCGCGGATGAAGGCGAGGCGCTCCTCCAGGAGCTCCTCGAGCTCGGCACGGGTGCGGCGCTCCAGCAGCATGTCCCAGTGGGTGCGGCCGCCCTTGTCGCCGTTGTCCTCGACCTCGACGGACTTGCCGTCGACCTGCAGGCGTGCCTCTGCGCCGCACGCACGGCACTCCCACGTCGTGGGGGGCTCGGCGTCGGCCGCGAACATCAGGGTCGTCACGTGGCCGCAGGAGTCGCAGGTGTATGCGGTCTGCTGGCGTTCCATGAAGACGACGCCCTCTTCGCTCTGAAGGCTCTGGGCGCCGAGTCGGATTCCTCGAAGGCTGCGATCTGCCATTGTGTGGTCCTCTCGTCGCCCTCAGGTATAGCGGCCCGGGCTGTGCAGAAGATGCGAAGGGAGCAAACCATGAACGCTTTCACAGTCGATACCCAGCCCCGCGCCCGGAGGGCGTGCTGCCTGGCACCGGGTACGCAAGAACGCGGGACCGCGTGTCAGCTCGGACGTAGCGTCCTGATCGCGAGATCGGCGCGATCCGTCACGATGCCGTCGGCGCCGGCGGCGATCAGGGACCGCATCCGCTCCGGGTCGTTGATCGTCCAGATGTGCACTTCAGCCCCCGCATCGTGCACGGCGCGGACGAGGCCCGGGGAGAAGACCCGCAGCGCGCCGAACCTCTCGGGGATCTGCACCGCGTCGAGGCCGCGCAGGATCCGCCGGGACCACCGGGTCGCCCCTGCCGTCGAAGCGAGGCGCAACCGGGCGATCGCGGCGCGACCTCCCGAGGAGGCCGGGAGCAGCTCGGCACCCGTCGCACGGACCGCGTCCAGTGCCGCGAGACGGTTGCGATCGTCGAAGCTGGTCAGCAGCACGCGGTGCGCGTCGGCGGCCACAGCGCGTCCGACATCCGCTGCCGCGGCCCGCGCCTTCACGTCCACGTTGAAGCGCAGGCCCGGAAAGGCCTCGAGCGCCTCGCGGAGGGTGAGCAGGCCGCCGTGCGCGGCGAAGAGCGCGGCGAGCTCCTTCGTGGTGACCTCGGCGACCGGGCGCGGATCCCCGAGCAGTCTCTGCAGTGTCTCGTCGTGGAACAGCACCGCATCGCCGTCGGCCGTCGCCCGGCAGTCGGTCTCCACGTACACGGCTCCGGCCGCATCCGCGGCGGCGAGCGCCAGGGCGGAGTTGTCGAACACAGACGAGTCCTCGCCCACCAGACCGCGGTGAGCGAGGACTCGGGGCACGGGTGCGCCCTGGAAATAGGGGTGTGTCACGCGACGCCGTCGGAGGCCGGGGGCACGGCGGCGGACGCGGCGGCCCGCGTCGTCGGGACGGCGGGAGAGGCCGGGGGGAACGGCGTGGATCCGCCCGATCCCGGCGTGAACGCCCCGCCGAAGTTCTTCAGAGCCTCGGTGAACTCGCTGGGGATGATCCACAGCTTGCTCGACGCGCTCTCGCTGATCTTCGGGAGCATCTGCAGGTACTGGTAGGCGAGCAGCTTGTCGTCGGGCTGCCCCTGGTGGATGGCGTTGAAGACGTTCTGGATCGCCTCGGCCTCACCCTCGGCGCGGAGCACCGCGGCCTGCTTCTCGCCCTCGGCGCGCAGGATGTCCGCCTGCCGCTGACCCTCGGCCTCGAGGATCTGGGACTGCTTCGTGCCCTCAGCGGTGAGGATCGCGGCGCGACGATCGCGCTCGGCGCGCATCTGCTTCTCCATCGAGTCCTGGATCGAGACGGGCGGGTCGATGGCCTTGAGCTCGACCCGGCCGACGCGGATGCCCCACTTCCCGGTGGCCTCGTCGAGCACGATGCGCAGCTGGCCGTTGATGTTGTCGCGGCTGGTCAGCGCCTCCTCGAGGTTCAGACCGCCGACGACGTTGCGCAGCGTGGTGGTGGTGAGCTGCTCGACGGCGCCGAGGTAGTTCGCGATCTCGTAGGTCGCGGCCCGCGCATCGGTCACCTGGAAGTAGACGACGGTGTCGATGGAGACCACGAGGTTGTCCTCGGTGATCACCGGCTGCGGCGGGAAGGAGACGACCTGCTCGCGCATGTCGATGAGCGGGCGCAGGCGGTCGATGAACGGCACCAGTAGGTTCAGACCCGGCATGAGGGTCTTGTGGTACCTGCCGAGGCGTTCGACGACGCCGGCCGTGGCCTGCGGGATGATCCTGACCGATCGCGCGATGGTCACCAGCACGAAGATGATGACGGCGATCGCCAGGATCCAGCCGATGGCGGTGGGGATGAAGGATGCGCTGTCCATGAAGGGCTGCTCCTGTTTCTCCTAGTCGTGGGCGGAACGGACGTATGCGGTGGCGCCCTCGATCCGCTCGACCCGCACCGCTGCGCCGGGGGAGAGGGGAGCGAGCACGGGCGAGTCGGACGCGAGTCGCGCGGTCCACGTGTCGCCGTTGCTGAGCTTGACCTGCCCCATGAGGGAGGTGACCTCCAGCAGCACCGTGCCGTGCAGGCCGATCAGCGCATCCACATTGGAACGGGTCTGATCCTCACCGCGATGCAGGCGGCGCAGCAGCGGCGGGCGGAGCAGGAAGATGAGCAGCACCGCTGCGAGGGCCGCGATGATCACCTGCACCCACACGGGCCAGCCCGTGAGGGTCGAGAGCAGGCCGACGGCCGAGCCCAGTCCGAGCATGAGGAAGGTCATGTCGAGCGTGAAGATCTCGATGACGAAGAACAGGACCATGAGGACCAGCCAGCCGATCCACGCCCAGTCCTGGAACATCTGCAGGATCGTGTCCATACCGCCCCTTCTTTTTGCCAACCTATCACGGAGCCCGAAGGGCGCATCCGTGTCCCGCGCCGCGGAATCACGCGGATTGGTAGGGTGATTCCGTCCCATCCGCGCGCCCCGGCGCACGCCCTCCGAGGAGTTCCCGTGTCTCAGACCCTTCCCGCCGATTCGCTGACCGGCAAGGTCGCCCTCGTCACCGGATCCTCGCGCGGCATCGGCGCCGACACGATCCGCTACTTCGCCGAGGCCGGGGCCGACGTCGTCATCAACTTCCGCAACAAGGCCCCCCGCGCCGAGAAGCTCGCGGCGGAGGTCCGCGCCCTCGGCCGTCGCGCCCTCGTCGTCGGCGCCGATCTGACCGATCCCGACTCGGTCGCGGAGATGTTCGCGGCGGTGCAGGCGGAGTTCGGCGGTCTGGACGTCCTCGTCCTCAACGCGTCCGGCGGCATGGAGGCCAACATGGGCGAGGACTACGCCCTGCGCCTGAACCGCGATGCGCAGGTCAACGTGCTGGAGACGGCGCTCCCGGTGCTCCGCGAGGGCGGACGCATCGTCTTCGTCACGAGCCACCAGGCGCATTTCATCCGGACCACGCCGACGATGCCGGAGTACGAGCCGGTCGCTCTGTCGAAGCGCGCCGGAGAGGACGCCCTGCGGGAGCTGATCCCCGCGATCGAGGCGAAGGGCCTCGAGTTCGTGGTCGTGTCGGGCGACATGATCGAGGGCACCATCACGGCGACCCTTCTCGAGCGTGCGAACCCCGGCGCGATCTCGCAGCGCCGGGAGTCGGCGGGGCGTCTCTACAACGTGTCGGAGTTCGCCGCCGAGGTGGCGCAGGCGGCCATCGACCCGGTCCCGGCGGACCACACCCGCCTCATCGGCGACGTCAGCGGCTTCGGAGCGGAGTAGCCCGCAGACGCAGAAGGGGCCCGGACGCTTGCGCGCCGGGCCCCTTCTCGTATCCGGTCAGAGGCCGGCGGCCTCCGCGACGGCCTTCGCGTCCTTGGCGATGGTGATCGCACGCACGATCTGCGCGACGCCGAGCACGACGAGCGAGATGGCGAGGAACAGCCAGAAGAACGGGACGGCGGCGAGCCCGAGGCTGATCACCGCGATGCCGGCGACGATGCTGAGCAGGGAGTAGATGAGCGTCCAGGTCTTGGAGCCGTCCTGACCCATGAGGGTCAGGGAGACGACGCCATCGAAGATCCAGCTGACTCCGATGAAGATCACGGTCACGAGCGCGAACGCGATCGCTGCCGTCTGGATGTTCGTGAACGCGATGACGCCGGCGACGATGTAGAGGAGGCCGAGCACGATGTGACCGACACGCGCCCATCCGGACTTGCCGGCACTGAAGATGCCGAGCCCGATGTACACGACACCGGCGACGATCAGGTAGGCGGCGATGATTCCGGTGAGGACGAAGGCGGTCTTGACCGGCCACACCAGCATGACGATGCCCGCGATCAGCGCGATCACACCGGACACGGCGAGGAAGACGCGAAGTGACTTCACCAGGCTCTTCGCTTCGGCAACTGCTTCGGACATGAGGGGACCCTTTCTGAGTAATCCCTGGGAATCGGGGATGGCCTCACTGTACCGCGGCCCGGGGGAGCGGTCGGTGAACCCGCGCCGTCGTGCGAGGATCGGGGGATGAGCCCGACCGCCGACGAGGATCGCCTGCGCGACCTCGCCGCGCTCCGCTCGGTCCGGGACCGCATCGACCGCGAGTACGCGCGTCCTCTCGACGTTGAGGCCCTCGCTGCCGGGGTGCACATGTCGGCAGGCCACCTGAGCCGTCAGTTCAAGCTGGTCTACGGAGAGCCCCCGTACTCCTATCTCATGACCCGGCGGATCGAGCGGGCGATGGCGCTGCTGCGGCGCGGAGACGTCTCGGTCACCGAGGCGTGCTTCGCCGTCGGGTTCCAGTCCCTCGGTACGTTCAGCACCCGGTTCAGCGAGCTCGTCGGGGTCTCGCCGAGCCGCTATCGCGCCGACCCGGGACTGGGACCGGGGATCCCCTCCTGGATCGAGAAGCAGGCGACGCGACCGATCAGGAATCGAGAAGCGTCCGCCGATCCGCCCGCGTAGCGTGAGCGGCATGGACATCACGATCAACGCCAGCTTCCTCCCGCACACCGATGCCGAGGAGTCCCTCCGCTTCTACAGAGACGTGCTCGGCTGGGAGCTGCGCAAGGACGTCGGCTACCAGCAGATGCGCTGGCTCACGGTCGGACCGGCGAATCAGCCCGACACCTCCATCGTGCTCACGCCTCCGGCGGTGGACCCCGGCATCAGCGAGGATGAGCGGCGCACCATCCTTGAGCTCATGGCGAAGGGCAGCTTCGGGGGTGTCGTGCTCGCCACCCAGAACGTGGACGCGGCGTTCGCGGAGATCGAGTCGCGCGGGGGAGACGTCGTGCAGGAGCCCATCGACCAGCCGTACGGGATCCGGGACTGCGCGTTCCGCGACCCCGCCGGCAACATGATCCGCCTCCAGCAGGTCGCGTGACCGCCGCGGTGCCCGCCGGAGCGTCGGCGGGCACCGCTAGTGTGTGACCCGCCCCTTTCCGTCCGCCGATGAGGAGGATCCCGCCGATGACCGAGGCCCACGTCGCCGACACCCACGACATGATCAGGGTGCAGGGAGCCAGGGAGAACAACCTCAAAGACGTCTCCATCGACCTCCCGAAGCGGCGCCTGACCGTCTTCACCGGGGTCTCCGGATCCGGGAAGAGCTCTCTGGTGTTCGACACGATCGCGGCGGAGTCCCGCCGCATGATCGACGAGACCTACAGCGCGTTCGTCCAGGGCTTCATGCCGTCGGTGCCGCGCCCCGACGTCGACGTCCTGGAGGGACTGACCACCGCGATCCTCGTGGACCAGGAGCGGCTCGGCGCCAACCCCCGATCCACCGTGGGGACGGTCACCGATGCGAACGCGATGCTGCGCATCCTGTTCTCGAAGCTCGGTAGCCCCTACATCGGCGGCCCGACGGCGTTCTCCTTCAACATCCCCACGCAGAAGGCCAGCGGCGTGATGACGGGGCCTGGCGGCGAGAAGAAGATCGTGAAGGACGCGATCTATCTCGGCGGCATGTGCCCGCGCTGCGAAGGCAGGGGAGCGGTGTCCGATCTCGACCTGACCCAGATCGTCGACGAGACGAAGTCGCTGAACGACGGCGCGATCATGGTGCCCGGCTACACCGCCGACGGGTGGATGGTGCGACAGTTCGCGGAGTCCGGCTTCTATCCCGCGGACAAGCCGGTCGCGGGATTCACGGAGAAGCAGCGGCACCTCTTCCTCTACGGCGAGGTGACCAAGGTCAAGATCAACGGGATCAACATCACCTACGAGGGGCTCATCCCCAAGATCACGAAGTCGATGCTGTCGAAGGACATCGATGCGCTTCAGCCGCACATCCGTGCGTTCGTGGAGCGGGTCGCCACGTTCGCGGTGTGCCCGGAGTGCGATGGCACGCGCCTGACGGAGGGCGCGCGCTCGTCGAAGATCGATGGGATCAGCATCGCCGACGCCTGCCGGATGCAGGTGACGGATCTCGCCGCGTGGGTGCGCGGTCTGGATCTGCCGGGTGCCGGTCCGCTCCTCGAGGCGCTCCGGGCGAACCTCGACGCCTTCGTGACGCTCGGACTCGGCTACCTCTCCCTCGAGCGGCCGAGCGGCACGCTGAGCGGGGGAGAGGCGCAGCGGATCAAGATGCTCCGGCATCTCGGCTCCTCGCTCACCGATGTGACCTACGTGTTCGACGAGCCCACGATCGGGCTGCATCCGCATGACATCCAGCGGATGAACGGACTCCTCGAGCGTCTGCGCGACAAGGGCAACACCGTGCTCGTGGTCGAGCACAAGCCCGAGACGATCGCCATCGCCGACCACGTGGTCGACCTCGGGCCGGGCGCGGGAAGCGCCGGCGGCGAGATCTGCTTCGAGGGAACCGTCGAAGGACTGCGCGCCAGCGGCACCCTGACGGGTCGCCACCTCGACGACCGAGCGGAGCTCAAGCCCTCGGTGCGTGCGCGCAGTGGCGCGATCGCCGTCCGGGGTGCGAGCACGAACAACCTCCGCGACGTGGACGTCGATGTCCCGCTCGGGGTGCTCACCGTGGTCACGGGGGTCGCCGGCTCGGGCAAGAGCTCGCTGATCCACGGCTCCGTGGCGAAGGGCGAGGGGGTGGTGTCGATCGACCAGACGGCGATCAAGGGCTCGCGCCGCAGCAATCCCGCCACCTACACCGGCCTGCTGGAGCCGATCCGGAAGGCATTCGCCAAAGTGAACGGGGTGAAGCCCGCGCTCTTCAGTGCGAACTCCGAGGGCGCCTGCCCCACGTGCAAGGGCGCCGGCGTGATCGTGACCGAGCTCGGGTTCATGGACACGGTGGAGAGCCCGTGCGAGGACTGCGGCGGAAAGCGCTTTCAAGCTTCGGTCCTCGAGTACAAGCTCGCGGGCAAGGACATCACCGAGGTGCTCGACATGCCCGTCGCCGAAGCTCATGAGTTCTTTCGCGGGGGAGAGGCGAAGATCCCTGCCGCCGTGGCGATCCTGAGCAGGCTCGAGGACGTGGGGCTCGGGTACCTGTCGCTCGGTCAGCCCTTGTCGACGCTCTCCGGAGGGGAACGGCAGCGGATCAAGCTCGCGACCCAGATGGCGGATGGCGCCGAGACGTATGTGCTGGATGAGCCGACGACGGGACTGCATCTCGCCGACGTGCAGAATCTCCTCGGTCTGTTGGATCGGCTCGTCGATTCCGGCAAGTCGGTGATCGTGATCGAGCATCACCAGGCGGTCATGGCGCATGCGGACTGGATCATCGACGTCGGCCCCGGAGCGGGCCACGACGGCGGCAGAGTCGTCTACGAGGGCACGCCTGCGGACCTCGTCGCGGCGAAGTCGACGGTCACGGGGGAGCACCTCGCGGCCTATGTGGGGGCGTGAGGGCTTCCATGGCGGATCTCAAGATCAGCACGCGCAACTCACGGTTCCAGTTGCTCGAGGCGCTGACGCGCAATCGCAACCATCGCCTGCGCGAGCATCGGTTCGTCGTGCAGGGGGTTCGCCCGATCTCGCAGGCGATCGAGCACGGATGGACCCTCCTCACGGTGATCCACGATGCGGAGCGGTCGCTGTCCTCTTGGGCGCGCGACGTGCTGAAGCAGGCGCCGGAGACCATCGCGATGAGTTCGGCCCTGCTCGCGGAACTCGCCGAGAAGGACGAGGGCGCCACGGAGATCCTTGCCGTAGTCGCGATGCCGGAGGACGAACTCTCGAGGATCCCGGTGCCCGCTGACTTCCTCGGGATGGTCTTCGACCGCCCCACGCAGCCGGGAAACATCGGAGCGATCCTCCGCTCGATGGACGCCCTCGGCGGCCAAGGGCTGATCGTGTCGGGTCATGCGGCGGACCCGTACGACCCGAAGTCGGTCCGTGCCTCGACGGGATCCCTGTTCGCGACGCCCGTCGTCCGCACGGCTTCGGGCGGACCGGTGTTCGACTGGGTGCGCGACATCCGCGCGCGGGGCATCCCGCTCACCCTGGTCGCGACGGACGAACACGGCGACGTCGACGTCTGGGACTACGACTTCACCCAGCCGTCGCTGGTGCTGATCGGGAACGAGACAGGCGGTCTGGCGCGGGGCTGGCGCGAGGCCGCGGATGTGATGGTGCGGGTGCCTATGGTCGGTGCGGCGAGTTCGCTCAACGCGTCGAACGCCGCGACGCTCATGCTGTACGAGGCGGCGAGGCAGCGCGCGGCGCGCCCCGTCGACCGGCGCGGCGGGCTCTCATGAGGGCACGCCGGTGTGCCAGCGCCTTTTGCGGATTGTAGAGCGGAAACGACGTGGTTTCGCTTCGCCCCGGACCACGTGGGATATCGCTGATAATGCACATTATGTCAACTCGTCGGAGGGTTGTCGGCATGTTCGAGATCTCTCCCGCCGAGGCCGCCGGCGGCGGGGTCCGGCTGGTCGGCACCCGCCGGCGTGAGGCGGCGATGGCGATCAAAGCCTGCCGGGCGCGATGGGCGCGCGGATGCTGCCTCATCGTAGGCCGTCTTCGCAGTTGCTCCCGGGGCGCTCCTCCCACCAGAGCTCGTGCGTGGACCCTGTGGGCGTGTCGACCTGCCAGCCCGGGAACTTGACGAACTCCTCCATCGCCAGGCCCCAGGTTGAGCCCTCCGCGGCGCGATGTGTTTTGGACCACTCGTACATCTGCTGACCAGTCGCGGACCAGTCCTGGTTGTTCATCTGCCTTGCGATCGCGGGAGGCATCGGCGCATCATTCGGAGTGCTGTAGTCGTACGTGCAGGAATACGTTCGCCCGGCATCGTTGAGATAGCTCAGCGAGATCGTGACGTTCGTCGTGTACGTCGCGTTGCGCAAGGTGACGAGGGTCACGACTATGCCGTCGATGAAGATCACCGGCACGGCCAAGACGATGACGACGACCCAGATCCCCACTCTGAGACCCGGCCACCACGCGGGGCAACGAGCGCTCGCACCAACCGGAACCTCGTCAAGATCTGACATGCCTTCAGACTACTAAGTATTGAACACGTTCGAAACATGGGAAGCTATGAAACCGATGGAGCCTTCGAACCAGATCGCCTTCTTCCCCGACTGGGGACACAAGTGGCCACTCTGGGGACCGGTTGCTCTACGCCCCGAGCACCTTGGGCTGTCCACAGATCTAGCCCGGCGACTTGCCGAGTGGGTTCGGGTGTGGCAGGAAGAACTTGACCCTGTTATCGAGATCCGCTGGCCGTCTACTGAGATGGGGGAAGCGTGGATCGCCGAAGGAGAGGCTCTCTGCAATGAGGTGCAGGAGGCGGTGAAGAAGCGGCGAATCATGGTGATCCCCCGCTTCTCTGAGTTTGCGCCTAGCCGAGAGGTCTAAGGTCCGTCTCCCAAGTCGCGGGGTGGTCTGTTGTCGGGGATGCTGATGGGGTGGCTCGTGGTCGTGAACTCTCGGATCCGAGGCGATCCCGATCAGGCGGGGACGTCCCGCATCATGAGCAGCGAACGCCCGTGCGGGCTCTCCTTCGTCACGACGCCCGTGTCGACGAACCCCAGCTTCGTCAGGACGCGGCGTGAGGCGAGGTTCCAGTCCCATACGGTCGCCCAGAGCAGCGGATACCCGTGGTCTCGAGCCCAGCCGATGACGATCCGGCCCGCCTCCGTCGCGTAGCCGCGATTGTGCGCCGCCTGCAGCAGTTCGAAGGCCAGCTCGGGCCGTTCGCCGTCTCCGTCGAACACCACCCCGCAGTATCCGATCACCTCGTCGGTATCGCGGAGCACGACGGTAAGCAGACCGGGCTGTTCCGGGGCGCGGTCCTGGCGGATCCCCTCCGCGATCTCCGCGACCGTCGGACGTCCGTCCGCGGAGAGCCTGCGGTGCGAAGGCACGCGCTCGTCGCGCTCGGTCCACAGCTGCCGGAACACCTCTGCGTCCGACTCCCGTTGCGGCCTCAGCACCAGACGATCCGTCGTGAGCATCGTGGGGCGAGGGGCGTCGGGCATGGGCCCATCCTGCCATCGACGGTGTCCCGGTGTCCCGGCACGCTGGGGGCGAACGGAACGCGCTCCCCCAGCGACGGACCGGGCCCATCCCTGCAGAGGCATGCGTCTCGTGCCACGATGGCGACATGGACAGGTTGAGGACGACCCGGATCTTCGGTGCCCTGATGCTGGGTGCATGCGTCGTGCCCCTGTCGGGTTGCATCGCCTGGTCGCCGGAGGCAGACGCCGAGCACGGCGCCCGGCAAGGACTCGCCTCCTTGGTCGAGGAGTCCCAGGACCGGATCTGGGAATCCCGAGTGGCACTGACTCAGGATCCCGAAGCAGCAGTGGCGACCATCCCCGGGCTGGCGGACGTCCGCCGCGGGAGCGCGGAGGGCACCTGGTTGCTGACCGACCTCCGCCAGGACGCTTCCGGCACAGCCTTGACGCTGACAGCATCAGCCGGCGGAGAGGCCGGCGGTGGCCTGTTCTTCCAGCAGGCCACGCTGCGCACGTGCTGGACGCTGCTGGTGGCGCCGGAGGGCTCGCGGGTGGACACCGCCTCCGCAGACTGCGCCGAGCGCCTCGCCGCGGGCCGATTCCCCGAAGGGCTGGCCGAGGCGAAGATCCTGCCGTTCGATGACCTGGGCGTCCGGCATCACGTCGATGAGAGCGACTATCCGGCTGCGCCGTGCCAGTGCTCGAGCGGCGAGCCCTGCGATTGCCCGGGCGGCTGATCGCTGACCCGACGCATGTCCGTCAGCGTCGTGGGGTCCACCCCGTGGGCAGCGGGCCGGAGAGCAGCGCTCGTTCCTCGTCCGCGGCGAGCGACCAGCCCTGAGCGGCGTCGTGGCCGTCGAAGCCGCCGCGCGCCACGCGGAACCCGAGGTCGTCCTGGGCCGTCCGCGGATCCCCTCCCCGACGTACCGAGGCGCGCACGTTCCAGGCGTCGTCGGCGAAACCACCGCCGCGGAACACCCGGTACTCGCCGTAGCGGGCCGGATCCAGGAGGTCCCAGCACCACTCCCACACGTTGCCGAGAGTGTCGAACAGTCCGTTCAGATTCGGCATCCGCTCCCCCACGCGCTGCGGGTGCCGCACGCCGTCGGCGGACGTCCACGCGATGTCCGGAAGGGGGCCGTAGTGCGGGGTCGTGGAGCCTGCGCGGCAGGCGTACTCCCACTCCGCCTCGGTCGGAAGCCGGAACCCGTCGGCGGAGACGTCCCAGTGCACGTCCGTACCGTCGAACCGATATACCGGATCCAGTCCCTCCCACTCGGATGCGGCGTTGCAGAAGCGCACGGCGCGCTGCCAGGACACTTCTACCGCGGGGCGATCAGGATGTTCGGCCGCGATGCCGAGCAGTTCGGCGACCTGCTCCTCCGTGACCGCGTAGACGCCGATCTCGAAGGGCTGCAAGGAGACCTGCCAGCGACGCTTCGAGCGCGCGTCGTGCAATCCGACGGTGCCCCCGGGCAGTGCCCGCATCTCGATCTCGCTCATCCCACGGAAGTCTAGGAGACCGTCGCTCGCATCGATCACGCGACCGCCGCCGGGCCGCAGCGGATGTCGGCGGCCCCTCGTAACCTCTCCCCCATGACGCGCGCGATCTTCTACACCGCCTCCACTCTGAACGGGTTCCTCGCAGATCCGCAGGATTCCCTCGACTGGCTCCTGACCATCCCGCAGGACGAGGCGACGGCCGATATCGCCGCGTTCAGCGAAGGCATCGGGGTCCTGGTCGAGGGCTCCGCGACGTACGAGTGGGTGCGGGACCATGAGGATCTGATGGCGCATCCCGAGCGCTGGCAGCAGTTCTACGGCGATCGTCCGACGTTCGTCTTCACGCGACGCGAGCCGGAGCCCGTGCCCGGGGCGGATATCCGGTTCGTGCAGGGATCCGTGATCGAGCACTGGCCGGACATCGTCGCGGCGGCCGCGGGCAAGGACGTGTGGATCGTCGGCGGCGGAGAGCTCGTGGGCCAGTTCGTCGATGCGAACCTGCTCGATGAGATCGTCATCACCTTCGCTCCGGCGACCCTCGCCGCGGGCAAACCGCTGCTCCCCCGCGACCTCGATCACACCCAGCTCGAGCTCGTGGGCGCCCGCCGGGCGGGCCCCTTCGCGGAGCTCACCTACCGGCTGCCGCGAGCCGCCCGCGGCGTCTAGCGGTTCGTCGCCTTACGGCGCCGGCGAAGCGGACGGAACGTCTACGCTGAAGCACGTGCCCGACGCCCTCCTGACCGCCGAACGACTCGTGCGCCGGTTCGCCCGCTCGACCAACCTGCTCGTGGCAGGCCGCACCTTCGATGTCGTCGGAGACGGAGAGACGGCCGATGAACTGCGTGCTCTCCTCGTGCGGCTGGGTGCACGTCTCGGCGAGGGCTCGGTCGTCTTCGAACCGGGAGCAACGCCGGAGATCCTGCTGGACGGAGCCCCGCTGCCGCTCCGGGCGACCGCCGACGAGCGCATCGACTTCGCCGGCACGCACATGCCGGTGTCCCGCGGGATCGCCGACGCGCTGCGCGAGAACGGTGCCGTGCGCGGCGTCCGGATCGGCATCGCCATGGTGCTCGAGCCGAAGACCGCGCAGCTCGCGCTCCTGCTCCGCAGCGCCGGCGCCGAAGTCGCCGTGTACGCGCACCCGGATGAGATCGATCCTGCGGTCGCCGCCGCGCTGCGCGCGCGCGGGATCCCGGTCGACGGGGATCCTGCGCTGTCGGGGAGCGCCGAGCGCGATGCCGCAGTCGCCTTCCTGCGTCGAGGTCTCGACCTGCTGCTGGACGACGGGTCGCATCTCATCCGGCTCGCCCACGAGCAGGATGAGCTGGGCACGCTGCGGGGTGCCGCCGAGGAGACGACCAGCGGCCTGACGCCTCTCCGGCGGATGGCCGCGCAGGGCGCGCTGCGCATCCCGGTGATCGCCGTCAACGACGCGCCCATGAAGACGGCGTTCGACAACCGCTACGGCACCGGCCAGTCCTGCGTCTTCGCGATCGCCGATGTGCTGGATGCCGCCGGCATCGGACTGCGCGACCAGCACGCGGTGGTCGTCGGCTACGGCCCCGTCGGCGAGGGCGTCGCCGCCCACCTGCGCGCGCTCGGGACGATCGTCGGCGTGACGGAGACGGATCCGGTGCGCGCGCTCCGCGCGGCGCACGACGGCTACGCGACGGGAAGACTCCGAGACCTCGCTCGGGGGGCCCTCGTGGTCTCCGCGACCGGAGCGCCGCACACGGTCGACGCCGAGACGCTGCGCGTCGCGAGGATCGTGGCGGTCGCCGGGGGCGTGCCGGGCGAAGTCGATGTCGCGGTGCTGCGGCCCGAGGAGCGGGCCGGCGCCCCTCTCCCCCATCTCGATCGCACCGAGGACGGCGCGCTTCTCCTGGCGCGGGGCGGATGCGTCAACCTCGCCGCCGCGGAGGGCAATCCGATCGAGATCATGGATCTGTCCTTCGCGGTGCAGCTGTCGGCGGTGGCGCAGCTGCTCGGGGCGCCGCTTCCGGCCGGCGTGCATCCGTTCCCCGCCGAGGCCGATCAGGCGGTCGCCCGTGCGGCCCTCGCGGCGCGAGGCGAACAGCTCGACGTCCGCAGTGATGCCCAGCGGCTCGCCCAGGACGATTGGCGTTCTCCGCGATACCGGGAGGCGACGGCGTGAGCGACGTCACCCTGTACTCCGCCGGACAGGTGTTCCCCATCACCGCTCCCCCCATCGTCGACGGCGCGGTGGCCGTGCAGAACGGGCGGATCCTGCACGTGGGCGAACGCGCCTGGGTGCGTCGCTCTCTCGACGACCGTGGCCTCGCGTCCACAGAGGTGCACTGGCCGGGCGTGCTGATCCCCGGTCTCGTGAACGCCCACACCCACCTGCAGTACACGGGGATGGCCGAGGTGGGTCGGGGACGATACCAGGGTTTCGAGGACTGGGCGACGGCCTTCGACCCCGTCTACGAGCAGGGGAAGGACTGGGCCGCTGATGCCGCCGATGGCGCCGCCCGGCTGATCCGCACCGGCACGACCGCCGCCGCGGACGTCGTGACGGACCGGTCCGCGGCGTCTGCGCTGCACGATGCGCGCCTGCACGGCATCACCTACTGGGAGGTGATGAGCTGGACCAACGCCGACTGGGCGCGCACGGGGCGACGTCAGGTCGAGGACGCCCTGGACGCTCTTCCCACTCCCCCCGGCACCGGGCTGTCTCCCCATGCGCCGTACTCGCTCGACATCGAGCCGCTCCTCGAGATCCCCGACATCGTCCGCGAACGCGGTACGCGGATCCACATCCATCTCGGCGAGGCGGCTTTCGAGAGCGAGTTCGCCCACGATCAGGCCCACGCCTGGCATACCGCAGGGCTCGCGAGCTTCCAGGAGCTGCGCGACGCGGGCTTCGGCACGAGCGCGACCGAGTTCGTGGACCAGCTCGGCGTCCTGGGACCCGATTGCCACATCGCGCACGGCGTGTACATGAGCGCGCGCGATCGCGCGATTCTGCGGGAGCGGCACACGAGCGTCGCGCTGTGCCCGCGCTCGAACGCAGTCATCGGCCTGGAGGAACCGCCGATCGCCGCGTACCTGCGCGAGGGCAACGCCATCGCCGTGGGAACCGACTCGCTCTCCTCCAGTCCCTCTCTGGATCTGCTCGCCGACGTCGCCGAGCTGGCCCGCATCGCCCGTTCCCAGGGGTACACCGATCGCGACCTGCACGCGCGCCTGCTGAACGCCGCGACCCTGGGAGGCGCGCATTCCATGGGCATCGACGTCGGCCCTGACCGCACCGGATATCTTGCCGTCGGTGCGCTCGCGGACCTCGCCTTCTTCGACGTCGCGCCCGGGGCGGACGCCGTCGTGGAGCTCGTGGAATCGGGAGCCGGGCGTTCGGCCGCCACCGTCATCGCCGGCGAGCTCCGCCACGCGACGACCGCCTTCGAGACTCCCTGACCCGTCCAGGAGACACCCATGACTGAGCCCCTTCCTTCGACCGCGATCCGCCTCGGTCTCGAGCCGCACCCCGAGGGAGGCTGGTTCCGCCGCACCTGGACGAGCCCGAACCCGATCGAGACGCCCGGGGGCACGCGCCCCGCAGCCACCTGCATCCACTACCTGCTGACGCCGGACGAATCCAGCGCCTGGCATGTCGTCTCCAGCGATGAGCTCTGGCTCTGGCACGGTCCCGGCCGCCTCGAGCTCAGCCTCGGCGGATCCGATGCCGCACCGGGAACGGCCGAGACGATCGTGCTCGGACCCGGCGCCGCCGCGCAGGCGCTGGTCCCGGCCGGCGTGTGGCAGGCGGCGCGTCCGCTCGACGCAGAGGAGGTGCTGGTCTCCTGTTTCGTGTCGCCGGGTTTCGACTTCGCCGACTGGCGGCTCGCCGATTCCTCTACGGTATGAACGGGGCACCTGCGCCCGCAGTCCTACCCGTCCGCCCCCGCACCCGCATCTCAGGAGTTCCCGTGTCCCTCGCACCCGCTCTGCGCCGTGTCGCACTCGTCTCGACGATCGCTGCCGCCGCCCTGTCCCTCGCCGCCTGCAGCGGCTCCTCCGCGTCCGCGCCCTCGGCCGGAGCCGACGCCACCGGCGCGGCGCTGCAGACCGTGACCGCGGGAAAGCTCACGATCGCGACCGGAGACCCCGACTACGAGCCCTGGTTCATCGACAACGACCCGTCCAACGGGAAGGGCTTCGAGGGCGCGGTCGCCCACGCCGTCGCTGCCGAGCTCGGTTTCTCCGACAAGCAGATCGTCTGGACGCGCACCGGCTTCGACGCCGCGATCGCCCCCGGCCCCAAGGACTGGGACCTCAACATCCAGCAGTTCTCGATCTCGGACGACCGCAAGAAGGCCGTCGACTTCTCCTCCTCGTACTACACGACCACGCAGGCAGTCGTCGCGGCGAAGGGCAGCCCTGCCGCGTCGGCCACGAGCGTCGCGGACCTGAAGAAGGCTAAGGTCGGCGTGGCGACCGGCACGACGAGCTACACCGTCGCGAAGGCGCAGCTCGGCACGGGCGACCTCAGCGTCTTCAACTCGGTCGACGATGTGGTGCAGGCCCTCAAGGGCGGCCAGATCGATGCGATGATCACCGACCTGCCCGGCGCGTTCTACGTGACGGCGTCGCAGTTCGAGAACGGCACCGTCGTCGGGCAGTTCGCCGACGACAAGGGCGGCGACCAGTTCGCGTTCGTCCTCCCGAAGAACTCCCCGCTCACTCCGGCCGTCACCAAGGCGGTCGACGCGCTGCAGAAGGACGGAACGATCGCGGAGCTGCAGAAGAAGTGGCTCAGCGAGGCCGTGAACGTCCCCGTCCTGAAGTGACCTCTCCCCTGGTCGATGCGGCGTGGCAGCCGAGCGCGCTCGAGCTGTCCCGCCGCGATCTCCGTCGCCGGGCGACGACGCGCTCCGTCCTGATCGCGCTGCTGAGCAGCCTCGCGGTCGCGGCGGTGATCATCGTCGTCCTCGCCAACACCCCGGGCTGGAAGGTGGTCCGCGAGACCTTCTTCGACCCGAAGGTCGCCCTCGAGAGCGTCGGGCCGATCTTCCAGGGCCTGCTCGACAACCTCCTGGTCCTGGTGATCGCAGCCGTCTGCGTGGCGCTGCTCGGTACCCTGCTCGCCGTCCTGCGCTCCCTGCGCGGCCCGGTGTTCTTCCCGCTGCGACTGCTCGCCGCGGCGTACACCGACTTCTTCCGGGGCGTGCCGCTGCTCATCGTGCTGTACCTGGTGGGCTTTGGCATCCCCGCGCTCATGATCTTCCCCCGGATGCCCGCGATGTTCTGGGGCACGATCGCCCTCGTGATCAGCTACTCCGCGTACGTGGCCGAGGTGCTGCGGGCGGGCATGGAGGCGGTGCATCCGTCGCAGCGGGTGGCCGCCCGATCGCTCGGTCTGACGCACGGCCAGACCCTGCGGATCGTGGTCATCCCCCAGGGCGTGCGCAAAGTCGTCCCTGCGCTCATGAACGACTTCGTGTCGATGCAGAAGGACGTGGGTCTCATCTCCGTGCTCGGTGCGATCGACGCGGTCCGCGCGGCACAGCTGCAGGTGGCCGAGACCTTCAACTTCACGCCGTACATCGTCGCCGGGCTCTTCTTCGTGATCCTGAGCTGGCCGATGATCCGGTTCACCGACGTCGTCACCGCACGACTGAACAAGCGCGAGCAGGCCGGAGGAATCGTATGACCGCGCCCGTGATCGAAGCGGTCGGCGTCCGCAAGCGCTTCGGCGATCATGACGTGCTCCGCGGCATCGACCTCGCCGTCGACGCGCACGAGGTCGTCGTGCTGATCGGCGCATCCGGATCCGGGAAGTCCACGCTGCTGCGCACGATGAACCTCATCGAGCGCGTCGACGACGGGCAGATCCTGCTGTCGGGCACCGACATCACCGACCCGCGGATCGACGCGGACGCCATCCGCGCCCGGATCGGAGTCGTCTTCCAGCACTTCAACCTGTTCCCGCATCTCACCGTGCTCGACAACGTCACGCTCGCAGCGCGCCGCGTGCACCGCCTGCCGAAGGCGGAGGCCGCCCGGCGCGGTCGAGAGCTGCTGACGACGCTGGGGCTGGGCGACAAGGCCGATGCCTACCCCGACCGTCTTTCCGGCGGGCAGCAGCAGCGTGTGGCGATCGTGCGCGCGATCCTCACGGATCCGGAGCTGCTGCTCCTCGACGAGATCACGAGCGCCCTCGACCCGCAGCTCGTGGGCGAGGTGCTCGATCTCGTCCGGGAGCTCAAGGGGCGCGGCACGACGATCCTCATGGCGACGCACGAGATGTCCTTCGCGCGAGAGGTCGCCGATCGCGTCGTGTTCCTCAAGGACGGAGTGCTCGTCGAGCAGGGGCCGCCCGCGCAGATCTTCGACGCTCCTCAGCACCCCGCCACGGCGGAGTTCCTCTCCCGCGTGACGCGCTGATCCGCGCCGCGGGCTGCGGCGGTTCCGATCGCGCTCAGCCCGCGGACGACGGGCGGATCTCGGTCCAGTCGGCGAACTTGGGTCGACGGCCGTCACCCGAGGAACGCCGCGTCACGCGGCGTTTGATCCACGGGCCGACGTGTCGGCGGTAGTAGGCGGCCGTGCTGAGCGGCTCCTCCTCCGGCACCTCATGGGCATGCCACCACTCCTCGGGCGCTCCGGCGCCGACGGCGTCGAGCACCCGCGCGGCGACGCGGTGGTGCCCGTTCGCGTTCATGTGCAGCCGGTCCTCCGCCCAGTACTCGGGCCTGCTGAGCTCGCGGTCCGGCCAGTTCAGGGCCTGCACCACATCGGGGCGATCCTGGATCCGGCGCAGCACGGCGGCGGAGAGCTCGTCGCCTCGGCGCTGGATGAGCGAGGTCAGCGGGAGCTGGGCGGACGGGTTCGCTCCGGAGAGGACGATGAGCGTGGCGCCGGCCTCGTCGCACCGCCGGAGCACGCGCGTGAACGCGTCGGCGATGTGCTCGATGTCGGCTTTCGGGCGCAGCATGTCGTTGCCCCCGGCGTTGAAGGACAGGTGCGTCGGGCTCAGCGCCAGCGCGGGCTCCAGCTGCTCCTCGACCACGGGCCATGCAAGGCGTCCGCGGATCGCGAGGTTGGCGTAGGAGATCGGTTCGCCGAGCGCCTCCGCCCAGCCCAGCGCCGCGAGGTCGGCCCAGCCGCGCACGGTGCCGTCGGGAAGCTCGTCGCCGACCCCCTCGCTGAAGGAGTCTCCGATGGCGACGAAACGAACAGCGCTCATCCTCTCAGCCTACGACGACGGGGCCGCGCGGACGTGCGTCCGTGCGGCCCCGTCGAGCCGAGATCAGTCGGCGGCGAGCAGCTTCCGCACCCGCGGGATGACTTCGGTGCCGTAGAGCTCGATGCTGCGCATGAGAGCCTCGTGCGACGTCGTGCCTGTGGCGTACTTGAGGTCGAAGCGGCCGATGCCGAGCGTGCGCACGGTGTCGGCGATCTTGGCGGCGACGCGCTCCGGGGAGCCTGCGTAGACCGCCCCCTCGGGTCCCACCTCGTTCTGGAACTGGGCGCGGCTGTAGCCCGTGCCCCAGCCGCGCTCGGCGCCGATCGTGTTGCGCATCGTCTCGAAGCCCGGGTAGGCGGTGGACCACGCCTCGTCGTCGGTGTCGGCGACATGTCCCGGCGAGTGCACCGCGACGGGGAGCGCCGGGTTCCCGAAGGCGTCGACGGACCGGTGGTACAGGTCGACGAACGGGCGGAAGCGCGCCGCCGGTCCGCCGATGATGGCGAGCATGAGCCCGAGCCCGTGGCGTGCGACGCGCACGACCGATTCCGGAGACCCGCCGACGCCCACCCAGGTCCGCATGCCTTTCTCCGTCTTCGGGAAGACATCGGCGTTCTCGAGCGGCGGGCGGACCGTCCCCTGCCAGTTCACGGGCTCTTCCTTGAGCAGCTCCACGAACAGCTCCAGTTTCTCCTCGAAGAGCCGGTCGTAGTCGCGCAGGTCGAAGCCGAACAGCGGGAAGGACTCCGTGAAGGATCCGCGACCCAGCACGACCTCGGCGCGACCGCCGGACAGCGCGTCGAGGGTCGCGAAGCGCTCGAAGACGCGCACGGGGTCGTCCGAGCTCAGCACCGTCACGGCGGTGCCCAGGCGGAGACGCTCCGTGCGCGAGGCAATCGCCGCCAGCACCATCTCCGGGCTCGACACGGCGAAGTCGCGCCGGTGGTGCTCCCCCACCCCGAAGAAGTCGACGCCGACCCGATCGGCCAGGGCCGCCTGCTCCACGATGTTGCGGATGGTCTGCGCTGCGCTGAGAGTGTTGCCGTCCGCGTCGACGGTGATGTCGCCGAACGTGTCCAGTCCGAACTCGATCTCCATGCTGAGTCCCTTTCTATTCACCTGAATAAAGGCGAAAGGGGTCGCGGACATTCCCGCGACCCCTTCCCAGAACGAGAGGGCGCTCAGCCCACCTGGAACACGCTGCGCAGCGTGTCGAGACCGACACCGCCCATGTCGAGGGCGCGCTTGTGGAACGTCTTGATGTCGAAGGCGTCGCCCTCGCGCTCCTTGACGGCGTCGCGCACCTGCTCCCAGATGCGCTGTCCGACCTTGTACGACGGCGCCTGCCCCGGCCAGCCGAGATAGCGGTTGACCTCGAACTGACGGAACTCATCCGACATGTTGACGTTGCGGCGCATCATGTCGAGCGCGTAGTCGTGATCCCAGACGCCGTCGCCGTCGAGGCGGGGCTTTCCGAGGTGAACGCCGATGTCGAGCACCACGCGCAGCGCCCGCATGCGCTGGCCGTCCAGCATGCCGAGCCGATCCGCGGGATCGTCGAGATAGCCGAGCTGTTCCATGAGGCGCTCGGCGTAGAGCGCCCATCCCTCGGCGTGGCCCGAGGTGCCGGCGAGCACGCGCCGCCAGGTGTTCAGTTCGGCGCGGTTGTAGGTGGCCTGCGCGATCTGCAGGTGATGCCCCGGCACGCCCTCGTGGTAGACGGTCGTGAGCTCGCGCCAGGTGTCGAACTCCGTCACGCCCTCGGGCACCGACCACCACATCCGGCCGGGACGGGAGAAGTCGTCGGTCGGGCCGGTGTAGTAGATCCCGCCCTCCTGGGTCGGCGCGATCATGCACTCGAGCTCGCGGATCTGCTCGGGGATGTCGAAGTGCGTCGCGCCCAGCTCGGCGATCGCACGGTCGCTGGTCTCCTGCATCCAGCGCTGCAGCGCGTCTGTCCCGTGGAGCTTGCGGGCGGGATCCGCTTCGAGATGCGCCACGGCCTCTTCGACGGTGGCGCCCGGCAGGATCTCGTTCGCGATGGCCGTCTGCTCGGCGACCATCCTGGCGAGCTCCTCACGGCCCCATTCGTAGGTCTCGTCGAGATCGATGGTGGCGCCCAGGAAGCGCCGCGATGCGAGAGCGTACAGGTCTCGTCCGACCGCATCCTGCTGACCGGCGGCGGGCGCGAGCTCTGCGCTGAGGAAGGTGCGCAGCTCGTCATAGGCCACCCTGGCCGCGGCGGAGCGGTCGGCGAGGTCGCGGGCCAGGCTCGCCGGGAGCTGCCCCTCCTCCGTGGCGGCGTCGGCGACGAACGAGGCGAAGAAGCCGTCGTCGGCCGTGTAGCGGGCGATCTGGGTCGCGACCTCCACCACCTGACGGCGGGCGGGCACGACCCCCTTGTCGATGCCCTCGCGCAGCGTCGCGACATAGCCCTCGAGGGCGGCCGGGACCGCGCCGAGCCGCTCGGAGATCACGCGCCAGTCCTCGGCGGTGCCGGTCGGCATGAGGTCGAAGGACTGACGGATGTCCTGCGCCGCCGAGGCGATCACGTTCAGGTCGCGGAGATGCCACTGCGCCTCGCTCTGCTCCAGCGACAGCCGCAGTTCGGCGGAGAGGTCGGTCTTGGTGACACGGTCGATCTCATCGACGGGCTCCTGCGCGTCGAGCTCGGCGAGCACCCGCCGCGTCTCTGCGACCGATCGCTCATGACCGGACGGGCTGTAGTCGTCGAGTCGGTGGTTGACCTCGTTGCGCCCGATGTAGGTGCCGAGGATCGGAGAGAGGTCGGTGAGGGTGTCGACCCAGCCCTCGGCGATCTGATCGATGGCGGAGGGCGTGCGCGTCGTGGGCTGCTCTGCGGTCATCCCCCGAGCCTATCCGCGGAAGGCGCCCTGCCCCAGGGAACGACGCGTCAGGGTGGCCGCGTCATTCCCCGGAGTCAGGCTGCGCGGCTCAGTGCGCCGCTTCGTTCCAATCGGCGCCGCGACCGACCTGCACGTCCAGCGGCACCGACAGATCCGCCGCGCCGGCCATGCGATCGCGCACGATGCGCTCGGTCGCTTCCCACTCGCCCGGCGCGACCTCGACCACGAGCTCGTCGTGGATCTGCAGCAGGACGCGGGATGCGAGACCCTGATCGTGCAGGTCGGCGTGGATGCGGAACAGCGCGATCTTCATGATGTCGGCCGCGCTCCCCTGGATCGGGGCGTTGAGCGCCGCGCGCTCGGCGTTCTCGCGGAGGACGCGGTTCGGGCTCACCAGGTCCGGGAACGGGCGGCGACGGCCGAAGATGGTCTCCGTGTAGCCGACCTCCTTCGCCGCGATCACCGAGGCGCGCAGATAGTCGCGCACGGCGCCGAAGCGGGCGAAGTACTCCATCATGAGCTGCTTCGCCTCGGACTGCTCGATGCGCAGCTGCTTGGACAGGCCGAAGGCGCTCAACCCGTAGACCAGGCCGTAGGACATCGCCTTCACCTTGGTGCGCATCGCGGGCGTGACCTCGTCGGGCTCGACCCCGAAGACGCGCGCGCCCACGAAGCGGTGCAGATCCTCCCCGGAGTTGAAGGCTTCGATGAGACCCTCATCGCCCGAGAGGTGCGCCATGATGCGCATCTCGATCTGCGAGTAGTCCGCGGTGAGCAGCGTCTCGTAGCCGTCGCCGACCTGGAACGCGCTGCGAATGCGCCGCGATTCCTCGGTGCGCACCGGGATGTTCTGCAGGTTCGGGTCGGTGCTGCTCAGCCGCCCCGTCTGGCTGCCCGTCTGCACGTACGTCGTGTGGATGCGATGGTCGGGGCGGATCGCCGTGTCGAGCGACTCGATGATCTGCCGGAGCTTCGTCGCCTCGCGGTGCTGCAGCAGCAGATCGAGGAACGGGTGCGGGTTGCTCTCCTGGAGGTCTGCGAGGACGGCCGCGTCGGTCGAGTACCCGGTCTTCGTCTTGCGCGTCTTCGGCAGCTCGAGCTGCTCGAAGAGCACCTCCTGCAGCTGCTTCGGCGAACCGAGGTTCACCTCGCGGTCGATGATCGCGAAGGACTCCTCGGCGATGCGGGCCGCGCGCTCCCCCAGCTCCTGGGAGAAGCCGGAGAGGATCTCGTGGGAGACGGCGACGCCCGCGAGCTCCATGTCCGCGAGCGTGAGGAGGGTGGGCAGCTCGATCTCGCGCAGCACGCGATCCACGCTCTCCGGCACATCGGCACGCAGCGCGGTGGCCACGCGGCTGGCGAACCAGGCGAGCTGTGCGGGCGACGCCCCCTCGGTCTCGGGCACCAGCTGGCTCGGATCCGACTCCGGCAGCTTCTCCCCGAGATAGCGGTCGACGAGGTCGGCGAGCGTCTTGTCCGGGTAGCTCGGACGGAGCAGCCAACCCGCGAGGTTCGTGTCGTAGGAGACGCCGGCGATGCGGACCCCCGCGGTGCTCAGCGCCTTGATCTGCGGCTTCGCGTCGTGGAAGACCTTCGGGGCGTCGGACTCCAGCCAGTCGCCCAGGGCGGCCTGCACCGCCGGATCCCAGGACAGCTCGGCCAGGTCATCGCCGTGGGCGAGTCCGACACGACGCGGCAGACCGCCCGAGACCGTCACTTCCACGGCGACTTCGCCGGTCGCTGCGGCCAGCCAGGCGGCGAGGCCCTCGGCGGCGAGCTCGGTCGCTGCGGGCACGGCGACGGCTGTGGACTCCTCCTCCGGAGCCTCTTCGCCGACTGCCTCGAAGACGCGCGGCAGCAGCGTGCGGAACTCGAGGCGCGCGAAGATGTCGCGCACGGCCTGCGCATCCATCGGCATCACGGCCAGGTCGGCAGGACCGACCGGCAGCTCGACGTCCTGCAGGAGACGGTTCAGCTTGCGGTTGCGACGCACATCCTCGATGTGCTCGCGCAGGTTTCCGCCCACGACGCCCTTGATCTCGCCGGCGCGTTCGAGCAGCTCGTCCAGCGACCCGAACTGGGTCAGCCACTTCACCGCGGTCTTCTCGCCCACCTTCGGCACGCCCGGCAGGTTGTCGCTCGTCTCGCCGACGAGCGCGGCGATGTCGGGGTACTGCTCCGGGCGCACCCCGTAGCGCTCCTGCACGGCGACCGGGTCGTAGCGCTTGAGCTGGGACACGCCCTGCACGTTCGGGTAGAGAAGGGTGACCTCGTCGTTCACGAGCTGGATCGTGTCGCGGTCGCCCGACACCACGAGCACGTCGTACCCCTGGGCGGAGCCCTGTGCGGCGAGCGTGGCGAGGATGTCGTCGGCCTCGATCCCCTCCTTGGTGAGCACCGGGATCGACATCGCTGCGAGGCAGTCCTGCAGCAGCGGGATCTGCCCGCGGAACTCCGACGGCGTCTCCGAGCGCGTCGCCTTGTACTCCGGATACTCGTCGGTGCGGAAGGAGTGCCGCGACGTGTCGAAGGCGATCGCCATGTGGGTCGGCCGCTCGGCCTTGATGAGGTTCACCAGCATGGACAGGAAGCCGTAGATGGCGTTCGTGTGCTGGTTGTCCTTGGTGGTGAAGTTCTCCACCGGAAGGGCGAAGAACGCCCGATACGCGAGCGAATGGCCGTCGACGACCATGAGGGTAGGCTTTGCGGAGTCCGTCACCACTTCAGCCTAACGACACCGACGGACATCGAATCGAGGAGGATCCGCGTGAGCGACCCGGCCGACACGAGCACCGTCCCGTCCAGCCCCGGCATGGACTGGGCTACGGAGCGGGGCATGGGCGCGCTGGCGGAGAAGATGGGTCTCAGCTGGGTCGAGTTCTCCGTCGACCGCTGCGTCGCGACGATGCCGGTCGAGGGGAACACCCAGCCGGTGGGCCTCATGCACGGCGGCGCCTATGTGGTGCTGGGCGAGTCGCTCGGCTCGATGGCCGCGAACCTGCACGCCGGTCCCGGGAAGCTCGCCGTGGGCGTCGACATCAACGCCACGCACACCCGCTCGGCGACCAGCGGCGTGGTGACCGGCGTCTGCACGCCGGTGCACCTCGGCCGCAGCCTCACCGTTCACGAGATCGTCGTGAACGACGATCAGGGCCGGCGCTGCTCGACCATCCGCATCACGAACATGATCAAGGATCTTCCCGGCGCCTGAGCGCTCAGGGCCGGTGATCCGGACCATCCTCCAGGATGCGCTCGAAGAGCAGATGGTCCTGCCACTCCCCCGCGATCCTCAGATAGCGTTCCGCACGGCCGATCTCGCGGAAGCTGTTCGCCTGGAGGACACGCTGCGAGGCCGCGTTGTGCAGGAGGGTGGCGGCCTGCACGCGATGCAGGCCGAGGTCGTCGCGCGCCTGGTCGCAGACGGCTCGGACCGCCCGGCGCATGGTGCCCCGTCCGGTCACCGCGCCGTCGATCCAGTACCCCAGATGGGCGCTCCAGAACGCACCGCGGACGATGTCGCTGAGGTTCAATCGGCCCACGATGCGCCCGCCGGCATCCGTCAGCACGAAGGCGCAGCTGCGACCGGCATCGACGGCGCGCAGCGTCTCGTCGACGTGGCCCTGCTGCCAGCGCACCGTGAAGAACTCCTCGGAGCGCAGCGGCTCCCAGGGCGCCAGGTGCTCGCGGTTGCGGGCGTACGCGGCGGCGAGGTCCTCGCCGTCGCCCGCCAGAAGCGGACGGAGGCGGATCCCGTCTCCGAGATCCACGCCCTTACTTCTTGGGGGCGAGCTGCTCGATGATCGCCTTCGCCACGTCCTGCATGGTGAGGCGGCGGTCCATCGACGCCTTCTGGATCCAGCGGAAGGCCTCGGGCTCGCTGAGGCCCATCTTCTCGTTGAGCAGGCCCTTGGCCCGGTCGACGAGCTTGCGGGTCTCGAAGCGCTCGACCATGTCGGCGACCTCGGCCTCGAGCGTGATGATCTGCTCGTGGCGGGCCAGGGCGATCTCGATCGCAGGCAGGAGGTCGTTCGGGGTGAAGGGCTTCACGACGTAGGCCAGCGCACCGGCCTCGCTCGCGCGCTCGACGAGCTCCTTCTGGCTGAACGCGGTGAGCAGCACGACCGGGGCGATGTTGCCCTTGTGCAGCTTCTCCGCGGCGCTGATGCCGTCCAGCTGCGGCATCTTCACGTCCATGATGACGAGATCGGGGCGCAGTTCGGTGGCCAGCTGCACCGCGGTCTCGCCGTCGCCGGCCTCGCCGACCACGTCGAAGCCGTTGTCGCGGAGGATCTCGACGATGTCGAGGCGGATCAGCGACTCGTCCTCGGCGACGACGACGCGTCGCGGGGCGGACGAGGCGGGCTGCTCAGGCTGCTGCTCTTCAGTCACGGATCCATCCTACTGGACGGGAGTTTCGGATCTCGTGAACCCTGGTGCCCGCGGTGGGACTCGAGTCCCACCGGGCCTTCTCCGCACGTCGCCTGCGCGACGCACGGAGCCTCTGGCAGGCGGGGCCCTGGGGCTCGAGGCGCCCCATACCGAAACAGAAGGGCGTCTCGGAGCGACCTGGCGGCCGCTCCGAGACGCTCCCGGTGCCGGCGGTGGGACTCGAACCCACACGTCCTCTCGGACAAAGCATTTTGAGTGCTCCGCGTCTGCCATTCCGCCACGCCGGCCCGGATCGACTGTAGCGCACCCGGAGACGCGACGAGGGCCGGTCCCCCAGGGGAACCAGCCCTCGTCGTCGCGTCCTACTTGGCCTGGTAGGCCGGAGCGGCACCGTGCACGGTGTCGCCCACGCGGTGGATGCGCAGGTCGTTCGTGGAACCGACGATCCCGGGAGGGGAACCGGAGATGACCACGACCTTGTCACCCACCTCTGCGAGGCCGGATCCGAGCAGGTGCTCGTCGACCTGGTGGAACATCATGTCGGTGTGCGGCACGAAGTTCACGAGACTCGTGCGGACGCCCCACGTGACGGCCAGACGACGGCGGATGGCCGGGTCGGGCGTGTACGCGAGCATCGGGATCCGCGAGCGCAGCCGCGACAGGCGCCGCGCCGAGTCGCCGGACTGGGTGAACACGCACAGGAACTTGGCCTCGACGAACTCGGCGACCTCGAGGGCCGCGAGCGTGATCGCGCCGCCCTGCGTGCGCGGCTTGGTCGTGAGCGGGTGGATGCGCTCCAGCCCGTGATCCTCGGTGGACTCGATGATCCGCGCCATGGTCTCCACGACGATGACGGGATACTCGCCCACGCTTGTCTCGCCCGAGAGCATGACAGCATCGGCGCCGTCGAGGACGGCGTTGGCGACGTCGGAGGTCTCGGCGCGCGTCGGCACCGGGCTCGAGATCATCGACTCGAGCATCTGCGTCGCGACGATGACCGGCTTCGCCATGCGGCGCGCGAGCTCGACGGCCCGCTTCTGCACGATCGGCACCGCCTCCAGCGGCAGCTCCACGCCGAGATCGCCGCGGGCGACCATGATCCCGTCGAACGCGTCGACGATCTCCTCGAGGTTGTCGACGGCCTGGGGCTTCTCGATCTTCGCGATGACCGGGATCTTCACGCCCTCTTCGGCCATGATCTCGTGCACGCGGGACACGTCCGCCGCATCGCGCACGAACGACAGCGCGATGAGGTCGGCGCCGGTGCGCAGACCCCAGCGCAGGTCGTCCTCGTCCTTCTCGCTCAGGGCGGGGACGCTGACCGCGACGCCGGGCAGGTTGATGCCCTTGTTGTTCGACACGGCGCCGGCGACGACCACTCGCGTGGTGACGACGGTGCCGTCGGTGTCCACCACCTCGACGCGGACCTTGCCGTCGTCGATGAGGAGGAAGTCGCCCGGCTTGACGTCCTGCGGAAGGCCCTTGAAGGTCGTGCCGCAGATGTCCTTGTTGCCGAGGATGTCCTCGGTCGTGATCTTGAAGATGTCGCCGACGGCGAGCTCGTAGGGTCCGGCCTCGAACTTGCCGAGGCGGATCTTCGGGCCCTGCAGGTCGACGAGGACGGCGACCGCGCGTCCGGAGTCCTCCGCGGCGCGGCGGACGTTCGCGTAGTTGTTCTCGTGCACGGAGTAGTCCCCGTGGCTGAGGTTCAGTCGGGCGACGTCGACTCCGGCATCGATGAGGGCCCGCACCGTCTCATACGTCGAGGTTGCGGGGCCGAGTGTGGCCACGATCTTGGCACGTCTCAATGCGTTCTCCGATAAGTGTCAGGGGGATGGAATAAAGGGCCACGCTGCCGGGGCCAGCCTACGCGGGCTGGACCCCGATCGCGACATCCGACGGACGGACCGGCGCGGGCAGCACCGTCTCCCCCATGAGATGACGGTCGACGGCGGCGGCCGCGGCGCGACCCTCGGCGATGGCCCACACGATGAGCGACTGACCGCGCCCCGCGTCTCCCGCGACGAACACGCCGGGGAGCGTCGAGGCGTAGTCCTCGTCGCGGCGGAAGGCGCCGCGGTCGGTGCGCTGCGGCGCCTCTTCGCCGAACGTGTCGTGCTCGGGACCGGTGAAGCCCATCGCGATGAGGACGAGATCGGCCGGGATCTCGCGCTCGGTGCCGCTGCGGGGCACACGACGGCCGTCCACGAACTCGGTCTCGGCCACGCGCAGGGCGCGCACCTCGCCGGCCTCGTTGCCGAGGAACTCGACGGTCGACGCGAGGTACTCGCGCGCGCCGCCCTCCTCGTGGGCGGAGGAGACCTCGAACACGGTCGGCATCATCGGCCACGGCTGGTGGTCGGGCCGATGCGCGGACGGCTGGCGCCCGATCGCGAGGTTGGTGACGCTCAGCGCGCCCTGGCGGTGCGCCGTGCCGATGCAGTCCGCTCCGGTGTCGCCGCCGCCGATCACGATGACGTGCTTGCCCTCGGCCGAGATCTGGTTCGAGACCGGGTCGCCGGCGACGGCCTTGTTCGACTCGACCAGGTACTCCATGGCGAAGTGCACCCCGTCGAGGTCCCGCCCGGGGATCGCGAGCTCTCGCGGCAGCGTGGCCCCCGTCGCGATGACCACGGCGTCGTAGCGGGTGCGCAGGTCGTCCCACGTGATGTCGACGCCGATGTTCACGCCGGCACGGAACCGGGTGCCTTCCTCCGACATCTGCCGCAGGCGCGCGTCCAGGTGCGACTTCTCCATCTTGAAGTCCGGGATCCCGTAGCGCAGCAGTCCGCCGATGCGATCGTCGCGCTCGAAGACGGCCACCGTGTGGCCCGCCCGGGTGAGCTGCTGCGCCGCGGCGAGCCCCGCGGGACCGGATCCGACGACCGCGACGGTCTTGCCCGTCAGGCGCTCCGGGGGCTGGGCCTCGACCCAGCCCGAGGCGAACGCCTGGTCGATGATCGACACCTCGATCTGCTTGATCGTGACGGCGGGCTGGTTGATCCCCAGCACGCAGGCGCTCTCGCAGGGCGCCGGGCACAGCCGCCCGGTGAACTCCGGGAAGTTGTTCGTCGCGTGCAGACGCTCGATCGCGGCCCGGCCCTCGCCGCGCCAGGTGAGGTCGTTCCACTCCGGGATGAGGTTGCCGAGCGGGCACCCCTGATGGCAGAACGGCACACCGCAGTCCATGCATCGGCTGGCCTGGCGGCGGAGCACGGCCGAATCGCCCGGCTCGTACACCTCCTTCCAGTCCATGATGCGGACCGGAACGGGCCGGCGGGCGGGGAGCTCGCGCTCCGTGACGTTCAGGAAGCCCTTGGGATCAGCCACCGGTCACCTCCAGGATGCGGGTCCAGACGATGGAGCCGTCGGGGTCGATCCCCTCGGCCTCTGCCTCTGCCCTGGTCCGCAGCACGGCCGCGTAGTCCCGGGGCAGGATCTTCGTGAAGGAGGCGGCGAAGTCGTCGTCCCCCAGGATCTCCGCGGCGAGCGGGGATCCGGTGCGCTCCACGTGCTGGGCGAGCAGCTCGCGGAGCTCCTGCGCATCCACCTCGTCGAGCGGGAGCAGCTCCAGCTCCCCCGAGTTCAGCGACAGCGGGTTCACGCGCTCGGTGTGCAGGTCGCGCACGTAGGCGATGCCGCCGGACATGCCGGCGCCGAGGTTACGACCGGTGCTGCCGAGGATCACGGCGACGCCGCCGGTCATGTACTCCAGCGCGTGGTCGCCCACCCCCTCGGCGACCGCGGTCGCGCCCGAGTTGCGGACCAGGAACCGCTCGCCGACGACGCCGGAGATGTGGATCGTCCCGCTCGTCGCGCCGTAGCCGATCACGTTGCCCGCGATGACGTTGCGGTGCGGCTCGAAGTCCGCGCCACGGTGCGGACGGATCGCGATCTCGCCGCCGGAGAGGCCCTTGCCGACGTAGTCGTTGGCATCTCCCTCGAGGGAGATCGAGATGCCCCGCGGCAGGAACGCTCCGAGCGACTGGCCGGCGGTTCCGCGCAGCGAGATCCCGATCGTCCCCGACGGCAGACCCTCGCCCCCGTGGCGCACGGTCACGGCGTGGCCGAGCATCGTGCCGACGGCGCGCTCCGTGTTGCGGATCGGCAGATCGAACGAGACCGGCGTGCCGTTCTCGATCGCCTCGCGCGCCGCTTCGAGCAGCGGCGTGTCGAAGTGCTTCTCGAGCTCGTGGTCCTGCGTGCGCGCGCTGCGGCGCGGTTCGTGCGCAGGGAACGCCGGGCCCTCGAGCATCGGGGCGAGGTCGAGGCCGTCCGCCTTCCAGTGCCGGATGGCGGCATCGGTGCGGAGCAGATCGGCGCGGCCGATGATCTCGTCGAGACTGCGGAAACCGAGGGCGGCCAGGAGCTCCCGCACCTCCTCCGCGATGAACTCCATGAAGTTCACGACGAACTCCGGCTTGCCGGTGAACCGCTCGCGGAGCACCGGGTTCTGCGTGGCGACGCCGACCGGGCAGGTGTCCAGGTGGCAGACGCGCATCATGATGCAGCCCGAGACGACGAGCGGAGCGGTGGCGAAACCGAACTCCTCGGCGCCCAGGAGCGCTCCGATGATCACGTCGCGGCCGGTCTTCAGCTGGCCGTCGACCTGCACGACGACGCGGTCGCGCATGCCGTTGAGCATGAGCGTCTGCTGGGTCTCGGCCAGACCGAGCTCCCAGGGCGTTCCGGCGTGCTTGAGGGAGTTCAGCGGGCTCGCGCCCGTGCCTCCGTCGTGGCCGGAGACGAGCACGACGTCGCTGAGCGCCTTCGCAACGCCCGCCGCGACCGCGCCGATGCCGGACTGGCTCACCAGCTTGGTGTGGATCCGCGCGTTCGGGTTGGCCCGCTTCAGATCGAAGATGAGCTGCTTGAGGTCCTCGATCGAGTAGATGTCGTGGTGCGGCGGCGGAGAGATGAGCCCGACGCCCGGCGTCGCGTGCCGGGTGCGCGCGATCCACGGATAGACCTTCTGCGGAGGCAGCTGACCGCCTTCGCCGGGCTTCGCACCCTGGGCGAGCTTGATCTGGATGTCGTCGGCCTCGGTGAGGTACTGGCTCGTGACGCCGAACCGGCCGGAGGCGACCTGCTTGATCGCGCTGCGGCGCTCCGGGTCGACCAGGCGCTCCGGATCCTCGCCGCCCTCGCCCGTGTTCGACTTCGCGCCGAGGCGGTTCATCGCGATCGCGAGAGTCTCGTGCGCCTCCTGGGAGATCGAGCCGTAGCTCATCGCCCCGGTGGAGAAGCGCTTGACGATGGCGGAGACGGGCTCGACCTCGTCGATCGGCACTGCCGGACGCTCCCCCGTGCGCAGCTCGAACAGCCCGCGCAGGGTCTTCAGCTCCCTGGCCTGGTCGTCCACGAGCTTGGTGTACTCGCGGAAGATGTCGTACCGCCGGGTGCGCGTCGAGTGCTGCAGGCGGAACACGGTGTCCGGGTTGAACAGGTGCGGCGAGCCGTCGCGGCGCCACTGGTACTCGCCGCCGGTCCAGAGACGCTCGTGCGCACGCGCCGCCGCGTCCTCCGGATAGGCGAAGTCGTGCCGCGCCTGGTTCTCTGCGAAGAGGTCCTCGATGCCGATGCCGCCGAGCTTGGTCTCGGTGCCGGTGAAGTAGGCGTCGATGAGCTCCTGGCTGAGGCCCACGGCCTCGAAGACCTGCGCCCCGGCGTAGGAGCCGACGGTGGAGATGCCCATCTTGGACATGATCTTCAGCACGCCCTTGCCGAGCGCGTAGATGAGGTTGCGGACCGCCTTCTCCGGCGTGATGCCGGTGATGTAGCCGGTGCGCACGAGGTGCTCGACCGTCTCCATCGCGAGGTACGGGTTCACCGCGGACGCGCCGTAGCCGATGAGCGTGGCCACGTGGTGCACCTCGCGGACATCACCGGCCTCCACCACGAGACCGACCTTCATGCGGTCCTCGCGGCGGATGAGGTGGTGATGCACGGCCGACAGCATCAGCAGCGACGGGATCGGCGCGAGGTCCTTGTTGGAGTCGCGGTCGCTGAGGATGATGAGCTCCGCGCCGCGCTCGATGGCCTCGTCGACCTCGGCGCACATCTCCTCGAGGCGGCGAGCCAGCGAGTCGGGGCCGGCGTCGAAGTGGTACAGGCCCTTGATCGTCGCGCTGGAGCGCTCCGGCCGGGACTTGTCGATGTGGCGGATCTTGGCGAGCTCGTCGTTGTCGATGACCGGGAAGTCCAGCACGATCGTGCGGGCGTGGTCCGGACCCCAGTCGAGCAGGTTGCGCTCCGGGCCGAGGCCCAGGGACAGGTTGGTGACGACCTCCTCGCGGATGGCGTCCAGCGGCGGGTTGGTCACCTGGGCGAACTGCTGCACGAAGTAGTCGAAGAGCAGGCGGGGACGCTCGGAGAGCACCGCGATCGGCGTGTCGCTGCCCATGGCGCCGAGCGGCTCGGCGCCGGTCTGCCCCATCGGCGTGAGCAGGATCCGCACCTCCTCCTCGGTGTAGCCGAAGGTGCGCTGGCGGCGGGTGATGGAGGCGACCGGGTGCACGATGTGCTCGCGCTCCGGGAGGTCGGCGAGGCGCACGCGCCCCTCCTCCAGCCACTCCTGCCACGGGTGCAGGTTCGCGAGGTCGCGCTTGACCTCGTCGTCCTCGACGATACGGCGCTGCGCCGTGTCGACGACGAACATCGTGCCGGGCTGCAGGCGCCCGCGGCGCTTGATGCGCTCGGGCTCGAACTCGAGCACTCCGGTCTCGCTGCCGATGACGACGAGACCGTCGGTCGTCTCGGTCCACCGGCCCGGGCGCAGCCCGTTGCGGTCGAGGGTGGCGCCGACGAGCGTGCCGTCGGTGAAGATGAGGGCGGCCGGACCGTCCCACGGCTCCATCTGGTTCGCGTGGTACTCGTAGAACGCGCGCAGATCCGGATCCAGATCCGTCTGGCGCTCCCAGGCTGCGGGCACCATCATCATGATCGCGTGCGGGAGGCTGCGTCCCGTGAGGGTGAGCAGCTCGAGCACCTCGTCGAACGATGCCGAGTCGCTGGCGCCGTCGGTGCAGATCGGCAGGAGCGGGCGGATGTCGCCGAGCAGCTCGGACTCGAGCTGCGACTGCCGGGCGCGCATCCAGTTGCGGTTGCCGCCGACGGTGTTGATCTCGCCGTTGTGGGCGAGCATGCGCAGCGGCTGCGCGAGCGGCCACGACGGGAACGTGTTGGTCGAGTAGCGCGAGTGCACGACCGCGAGCTCCGAGGCGAAGCGCTCGTCCTGCAGGTCGGGGTAGAACGGCTCCAGCTGCAGGGTCGTGACCATGCCCTTGTAGCCGAGGGTGCGCGCCGACAGCGAGACGAAGTAGGCGTCGAGCTCGTGACCGGCGCGCTTGCGCAGCCGGTAGGCGACGCGATCGAGCGCGATGCCGGAGAGCGCCTCGGCGGAAGCCGACGCGGGACGCGAGACGAAGAGCTGCTCGAACGCGGGACGCGCCTCGTCGGCGAGCTTGCCGAGATGCTGGTTCGCCGTGGGCACCTCGCGCCAGCCGAGGACGGTGAGGCCCTCCTCCGCGGCGATCTTCTCGATGCCGGCCTTCTGCGTGCGGCGGGTGCGGGAGTCGAGCGGCAGGAAGGCGAGTCCGGCGGCGTACTCGCCGACCGGGGGAAGCTCGAAGGAGACGACCTCCCGCAGGAACGCATCCGGCATCTGCGTCAGGATCCCGGCGCCGTCGCCGGTGCCCGCATCGGAGCCGATGGCGCCGCGGTGCTCCAGGTTGCGCAGCGCCTCGAGCGCGAGCGCGATGATGTCGTGGCCCGGCTCCCCGCGCAACGTCGCGACCATGGCCAGGCCGCAGGCGTCCTTCTCGAACGCAGGGTTATACATCCCCTGCTTCGGGGGGTAAGCGCCGGAAGCGCCGTAGGGAGGCTGGAAGTACACCAGTCACCGTCCTCAGATTTCAGATGAACCCGGGGACATCATCGGCCCGCTCGTTCAGTGCGTGGTTCGCGGTGGACGTGCGTCCACCGCAGCGAGGCTCCTGTCGGCGCCGTTCTCAGGGGCGGGAAGCGGCGCTCGTGGCGTCCGCCTCCACGCGATCGTCGTCGGACTGAGGCTCACTCAGGTCGACGAAATCATCGGGGTTGTGCGATTCTACAGCAGCGTCGCTCGGCTCCCGACCGGGCTGGTAGGCGGAGGGCTCGAGGCCCGGGTGACGACGCGTCTGGACGAAGAGGATCACGATGCCCAGCACCACGCCGAACAGCGCGGCCCAGACGTTCGTGCGGAGGCCGAAGTAGATCTCGCTCGGGTCGATGCGGATCGACTCCCAGACCATGCGTCCGGCGCCGTACCAGATGAGGTAGACGGCGAACAGCTTGCCCCACTGCAGACGCAGCCTGCGGCCCAGCCACAGCAGGAACAGGCAGCCGAGCGTGTTCCAGATGACCTCGTACAGGAACGTGGGGTGGAACAGGGTTCCCGGGGCGAGTCCCGCCGGGAAGGCCGAGTTCGTGGACTCGATCTCCAGGCCCCACGGAAGGTCGGTGGGCAGACCGAAGAGCTCGTGGTTGAAGTAGTTGCCGAACCGGCCGAACGCCTGGGCCAGGATGAGGCCGGGCGCCAGCGCGTCGGCGAAGGCCGAGAAGCGCACCCCGGTCCACTTGCAGCCGAGCCATGCGCCGATCGCACCGCCGATCAGTGCGCCGAAGATCGCGATGCCGCCCTCCCAGATGGCCCAGACCGAGCCGGGCTCGAACGGGTTCCAGGTGTTCTTGCCCGGGCCGAAGTAGAAGCCGGGGTGGGTCAGCACGTGGAAGATGCGCGCGCCGATGATCGCCAGCGGCACCGCGATGATGCAGATGTCGACGACGACCCAGCGCTCCGCCCCGCGCTTCGTGAGGCGGTGGTTCGTCATCAGCGTCGCCACGATGATGCCGGCGATGATGCACAGCGCGTAGAAGTGGATCTGCAGCGTCCACCCGAAGACGTTCAGCGTGAAGTAGCTGACCGGCGGGCTCGGGATGCTGGCGTGCACGCCGATGAGGGCGTTCTGGAGCGCGAAGGGCATGATCACGAGTCTACGACGTCAGGGCGCCGTCACCGTGCGCGCGGCGTGCCCGTGGCGAGCTCGCGGGTCACCTCGGCGAGGCGTTCCACTCCCCCGTCACGGAGGGCGCGCACGAGGGCGGTGCCGACGATCGCGCCGTCGGCGTACTCCAGCACCCCGGCGATCTGGTCGGCCGTGGAGATGCCGATGCCGACGCAGGCGCGTCCGGCCCCGTGCGCGCGGAGCCGCCCGACGAGGGTGCGGGCCGCCTTGTCCAGTTCGGCTCGCTCACCGGTGATCCCCATGGTCGACACCGTGTACACGAAGCCGGTCGAGCTCGACGCGACCAGGTCGAGCCGCTCGTCGGTCGAGGTCGGCGCGGCCAGGAAGACGCGGTCCAGCCCGGTGCGCTCGCTCGCGGCGATCCACTCGGGTGCGGCCTCGGGCGTGATGTCCGGCGTGATGAGCCCGGCCCCGCCCGCGGCGAGGAGATCGTCGGCGTAGCGGTCTACGCCGTACTGCAGCACCGGGTTCCAGTACGTCATGACGACGACGGGCGCCTCGACGGCGTCCGTGATCGCCTTGACCGCGGTGAACAGATCGCGCATCCGGAAGCCGTTCGCGAGCGCCGCCTGCGTGGCCTCCTGGATGATCGCGCCGTCCATGACGGGGTCGCTGTAGGGCGGGCCCAGCTCGATGATGTCGACGCCGTTGCGCGCGAGCGCGATCGCGGCGTCGATGCTGGTCTGCAGGTCCGGGTAGCCGACCGGGAGGTAGCCGATGAAGGCGCCCCGTTCGGCGTCGTGCGCGCGACGGATGGCCTCTTCGACGCGGCTCATGCGCCGGCTCCGTTCTCGGCGGCGCCCTCGTCGTACAGTCCGAAGTACCGCGCCGCGGTGTCCATGTCCTTGTCGCCCCGTCCGGAGAGGCAGACCGCGAGGATCGCATCGGGTCCGAGGTCCTTGCCGATCCGGATCGCGCCCGCGAGGGCGTGCGCCGACTCGATCGCCGGGATGATGCCCTCGGTGCGGCTGAGCAGGCGCAGTGCCTGCATCGCCTCGTCGTCGGTCGCCGGGATGTACTCGGCGCGCCCGATCGCACTGAGCCAGGAGTGCTCGGGACCGACGCCCGGGTAGTCCAGGCCGGCCGAGATCGAGTGCGACTCGATCGTCTGCCCGTCCTCGTCCTGCAGGACGTAGGTGCGGGCGCCGTGCAGCACGCCCGGTCGGCCGCGCTCGATCGAAGCGGCGTGCTTCGGGGTGTCGACGCCGTCTCCGGCCGCCTCCACGCCGTAGAGGCGCACGGCCTCGTCGTCCAGGAACGCGTCGAACATGCCGATCGCGTTGGATCCGCCTCCGACGCAGGCCAGCACCGCGTCGGGCAGCCGCCCCGCCTCGTCGAGCAGCTGCTGACGCGCCTCTTCGCCGATGATCTTCTGGAAGTCGCGCACCATCGCCGGGAACGGATGCGGGCCCGCCGCCGTGCCGAAGATGTAGTTGGTGGTCTCGACGGTGGCGACCCAGTCGCGATACGCGTCGTTGATCGCGTCCTTGAGAGTGCGCGAGCCGGTGGTGACGGGCACCACCTCTGCGCCGAGGAGGCGCATGCGGGCGACGTTGAGCGCCTGGCGCTCGGTGTCGACCTCGCCCATGTAGATCGTGCACTCCAGGCCGAACAGCGCGGCAGCGGTCGCCGTGGCGACGCCGTGCTGGCCCGCCCCGGTCTCCGCGATGACGCGCGTCTTGCCCAGACGCTTGGTCAGCAGCGCCTGGCCGAGCACGTTGTTGATCTTGTGCGAGCCGGTGTGGTTGAGATCCTCGCGCTTGAGGAAGATCCGCGCGCCGCCGGCGTGCTCGGCGAACCGGGGCACCTCGGTGATCGGCGACGGACGGCCGGCATAGGAGTGCAGGAGGGTCGCGAGCTCGGATCGGAACTCCGGATCCTCGATCGCCTCGTGGTACGCGACGGTGAGCTCATCGATCGCCGCGATGAGCGATTCGGGCATGAACCGTCCGCCGAAGTCGCCGAAGAACGGCCCCGGCTGATCGCGCAGGCTCTGGGTCGCTGCCCGCTCCGTGCTTGTCATGATCCGGCCTCCAGGAAGGAATGCAGGGTGGCGACGGGGTCGCCGGTGACGAGGGCCTCGCCGATCAGCACCGCATCGGCGCCGGCGGCGCCGTAGTGCGCGACGTCGGCGGGGGTCAGCACCGCGGACTCCGCGATCTTCACGGACGACGAGGGGATCCGGTCCACGAGACGTCCGAACAGGTCGCGGTCGAGCTCCAGCGTGGTGAGGTCACGGGCGTTGACGCCGATGAGGTGGGCCCCCAGGTCGATCGCGACCTCGAGCTCCTCGGCCGAGTGCGTCTCGACCAGCGGCGTCATCCCCAGCTCGAGGATGAGGGCGTACAGGCGCTCCAGGTTCACGCGCTCCAGGCCCGCGACGATCAGCAGCGCAAGGGATGCCCCGGCGGCGCGGGCCTCGAACACCTGATACGGCGTGGCGATGAAGTCTTTGCGGAGCACGGGGATCTGCACGGCGGCGGTCACGGCCTCGAGATCGCCGAGGCTTCCGCCGAAGCGGCGCTCCTCGGTGAGGACGCTGATCGCGGAGGCCCCGCCCTGCTGGTACAGGGACGCCTGCAGCGCCGGATCCGGGATCTCGGCCAGGGCCCCGCGGGACGGGCTCGCCCGCTTCACCTCGGCGATGATCTTCACCCGGTCGGCGGGGGCCAGCGCGGCGCGCACGTCCAGCGCGGGGGCGCGATCGAGGGCGGCACGCTCCACGATCGCGAAGGGGCGCTCCCGCTCGCGACGGGCGGCGTCCTCGACTGCGCCGGCCGTGAGGTCGGCGAGCACCATTAGTGCGCCTTCGGCTGGTACTTCGGGCCCTTCGCGCCGTAGCCGGCCTTGGAGAGCACCCAGCCGGAGATCGCTCCGATCACGATCAGCGCGACGCCCACCCAGACCACGACCGGGATGTCGAGGAAGAAGGCGGTGGTGCCCACGGTGAAACCGAGCAGCATGATCACCACGGCGGTCCAAGCCGCAGGCGAGTGTCCGTGGCCGGGATCTGCGATGGGGTTGCTCATGTTCTCCTCCGAGCGTCGGGTGGTGTGGTTGAAGTCTATCGGGATCGGGCTTCTCGCCGCGGACGGCGCCCGGAGCCGAGGGAGGTCCGCGTCAGCGGGTGGGGTCGGTGCCCCGGCTGAGCTCGTCCCAGCTCTCCACCGCATCCACCGGCCCCTCGTGCGAAATCGGCGTCGTGCGGTAGCGGCGTCCGCCGCTGCGCCACCGTCCGGCGGTGAACAGGGCGAGCGCCCCTCCGGCCAGCAGCAGGAGCCAGCTCGCGAGCGCGACCCAGGGCCAGGCCGTCACCGTGATGCCGTCGACGAGGCCCTTCAGTGCGGCGTCGCCCGCCAGCCCCGTGACCTTGGTGAGCGCGGGGCCGACCGCATCGAGCGGCTGCAGCAGGAGCACCCGTGCGGTGAGCACCAGCAGCAGGCCGCCGACCACGACGGCGATCCCCGCGATGATCCGGCGCATCACCGGGCCGACGAGGGCGAGGGCGGCTCCGAGTGCGAGAGCGGTGAGGCTGAGCGGCGCGAGCACCGGGAGCGCGGCGTTTCCGGCGACGTCGAGCGCCTCCCCGCCGTCGGCGCGCGCGACGATCAGCCAGGTCTGGGTCGACGACAGCACGCCGAGCGCTCCTGCGACCAGGATCAGCAGCAGGCTCGTGGACTTCGCGCGCCGGGTGAGCATCAGCGGCTCGCCTCGCCGTCCTCGGAGACGACGGCGCTCAGGTCCCGCCCGTCGAAGCAGGTGCGGGTGCCGGTGTGGCAGGCGACGCCGATCTGGTCCACGAACAGCAGCACGGTGTCGCCGTCGCAGTCCAGTCGAGCGCCGTGCACGTGCTGCACGTGACCCGAGGTGTCTCCCTTGCGCCAGTACTCCTGACGGGAGCGCGACCAGTAGGTGGCCCGTCCCGTGGTGAGGGTGCGCCGGAGCGCCTCCTCGTCGGCCCAGGCCATCATGAGCACCTCGAGCGTGTCCCACTGCTGGACGATCACCGGGACGAGTCCCTGATCGTTCCAGCTGACCCGGGCCAGCTCGACCTCGATGGTGTCCTCGCTCATCGCACCAGCACCCCCGCCGCGCCCAGGGCGGCCTTGACGTCCCCCACGGTCAGCTGACCGGAGTGGAACACGCTCGCGGCGAGCACGGCGTCGGCCCCGGCCGCGATCGCCGGGGCGAAGTCCTCCGCCGTGCCGGCGCCGCCCGACGCGATCACCGGCACGCTGGAGATCTCCCTCATGAGGGCGACAAGCTCCAGGTCGAAACCGTCCTTGGTGCCGTCGGCGTCGATGGAGTTGACCAGCAGCTCCCCCGCGCCGCGCTCGATGGCCTCGCGGGCCCAGTCCAGGGCGTCCAGCGACGTCTCCGTGCGTCCGCCGTGCGTCGTCACGGCGAAGCCGGACGCCGTGCGCGGGCTGCGCTTGATGTCGAGCGAGAGCACGAGCACCTGGGCGCCGAAGCGGTCGGCGATCTCGCCGATGAGGTCGGGCCGCGCGATCGCTGCGGAGTTCACCCCGACCTTGTCGGCGCCCACCCCCTGCAGTCGTGCGACGTCGTCGACCGAGCGCACGCCGCCGCCGACGGTGAGCGGCACGAACACCTCCTCGGCGGTGCGGCGCACCACGTCGTAGGTCGTGGCGCGCTCGTCGACGGTGGCGGTCACATCGAGGAAGGTGATCTCATCGGCGCCCTGCGCGGCGTAGTGCCGTGCGAGCTCGACCGGATCCCCCATGTCCCGCAGGTTCTCGAAGTTCACGCCCTTGACGACGCGGCCCGCGGCCACGTCGAGACACGGGATGACGCGCGCGGTGAGCGACATCAGAGCCTCGCGGCGTGGATCGCGGTGACCAGGATCGCCCGTGCGCCGAGGGCGTAGAGCTGATCCATCACCTGGTTCATGCCCCGACGCGGGATCATGACGCGCACGGCGACCCAGGCGGGATCGCGCAGCGGCGACACGGTCGGCGATTCGCGGCCGGGGGCGATCGCCGCAGCCTCTTCGACGAGATCGGCGGGCAGGTCGTAGTCGAGCAGGACGAAGCGGTGCGCGACCATGACGCCCCGCAGGCGCCGCAGCAGCTTCTCGGTGCCCTCGGCATCGCCGGGACGACTGATGAGCACCGCCTCGGACTCGATGATCACCGGACCGAAGATCTCCAGCCCGGCCTGGCGCAGCGTGGTGCCGGTCTCCACGACGTCTGCGATCGCGTCGGCGACCCCCAGGCGCACCGCGGACTCCACCGCGCCGTCGAGCGGGACGAGTTCCGCGGTGACGCCGTGCTCGCGCAGGTAGTCGTCGACGAGGCCGGGATAGGCCGATGCGACGCGCACCCCGTTCAGGTCCTCGAGGGTCGAGAACCGGCCGGGAGGCGCGGCGAAGCGGAAGGTCGACCGCGCGAAGCCGAGCTGCTCGATCTCCCGGGCGTCCGGGCGGCGCACGTCGCGCAGCAGGTCGCGGCCGGTGATGCCGACGTCCAGCGCGCCGGAGGCGACGTAGGTGGCGATGTCACGGGGACGGAGGAAGAAGAACTCGACGTCGTTGTCGGCGTCGATCACGTGCAGGGTCTTGGTGTCGCGGCGGCCGGCGTATCCGGCTTCGGCGAGCATCTCGGCGGCGGTCTCGGACAGCGATCCCTTGTTCGGGACGGCAATGCGCAGCATGGAAGGGTCTTTCGTTCGAAGCGATCCTGGTCGGGGCGCTTCACAGATGTCGGTAGACGTTCTCCAGGGTCAGTCCCTTGGCCAGCATGAGCACCTGCAGGTGGTACAGCAGCTGGGAGATCTCCTCGGCCGCGGCCTCGTCGCTCTCGTACTCGGCGGCCATCCAGACCTCGGCCGCCTCCTCCACGATCTTCTTGCCGATCGTGTGCACTCCGGCGTCGAGCTCGCGCACCGTCCCGGATCCCTCCGGGCGCTCGGCCGCCTTGCGGCTCAGCTCGGCGAACAGTTCGTCGAAGGTCTTCACCCTCCCAGGCTACCGGCTCGCGCGAGGCCCCGGAGCCGCGTGACGGCAGCCTCGACGTCGTGGGCGCCGTAGACGGCGGATCCGGCCACGAAGGTGTCGGCACCGGCGGATGCGGCCTGGGCGATCGTCGCGTCCGAGATCCCCCCGTCCACCTGCAGCCACACGTCGGAACCCCGGCGCTTCGCCTCGTCCGCGAGGGCGCGCAGCTTGGGCATCGTCTCCGGCATGAACCCCTGGCCGCCGAAGCCCGGCTCCACGGTCATCACCAGGATCTGGTCGAACTCGTCGAGGATGTCGTAGAGCGGCTCCGCGGCCGTGCCCGGCTTGACCGCGACACCCGCCCTCGCCCCGATGTCGCGCAACCTGCGCGCCAGTCCGACGGGGTCGGTCGCGGCCTCCAGGTGGAAGGTGACGCTCGCGGCACCCAGCTCGGCATACCCCGGCGCCCATCGCTCCGGGTCCGTGATCATGAGGTGCACGTCGAGCGGGATCGGACTCGTCGCCTGGATGCGCTCCACCATCTGCGGACCGAAAGTGAGGTTCGGCACGAAATGGTTGTCCATGACGTCGACATGTGCGAAGTCGGCCGTCGCGATGCGGGCGAGCTCGGCCTGCATGTTGACGAAGTCGGCGGCGAGGATCGACGGGTTGATCCGCGGAGCGGGGGGCAGGGCGGCGGAAGAGGCGGGCATGCGCCCATTATCCCGGTGCCGACCCGGCCCCGGGCCGACGTACGGCGTTCGTGTCGGCCGGCTAGGCCCGCTTGCGCAGGAGCGAGAGGAACATCGCATCGGTCCCGTGCCGGTGCGGCCAGAGCTGCGCGTGCCCTGCCCCGCTCGCGGGGGCCGGCAGGTCGATCGGAGCCTCCGAGACCGACCGGACGACCTCGCGGGCGTCGAGCTCTTCGATGTCGTCGCGGTCGCGCAGCACGGTCCGCACGACCGCCGCGGTCTCGGCGAGATGCGGCGAGCAGGTCACGTAGGCGAGCACTCCCCCGGGCCTCAGGGCGCCGAGAGCGCTGGCCAGCAGCTCCTCCTGCAGCGCCGCGAGCTCGGGGACGTCGGCGGCGGTCTTGCGCCAGCGCGCCTCCGGACGTCGGCGGAGCGCCCCGAGCCCCGTGCAGGGCGCATCGAGCAGGATGCGGTCATAGGCGCCGGGGCGGTCGGCGGCGAGGATCCTGCCGTCCTCCTCCGCGACGTCGACGTGCAGCGGCACCGGGGCGACCGCCTTGCGGACCAGGCCCGCCCGCGCCGGCACGACCTCGTTCGCATCCAGCGTCGCCCCCGTCCGCAGCGCCTCCGCGGCGAGCAGCGCGGTCTTGCCTCCGGGACCGGCGCAGAGGTCGAGCCAGCGCTCCCCCGGGGCGACGGGACGGGCGCCGACGAGCGCGAGCGCCACGAGCTGGGAGCCCTCGTCCTGGACGCGCACCCGGCCTTTGTTCGCGGACACGACGGCGCCCGGGTCTCCGCCCGCGGAGCCGAACGCGGTCGGCGCATAAGGCCGCTTCGGCTCCTGCGGCTCCGCCAGCCCGGGCAGGGCGACCAGGGTGACCTCGGGTGCGGCGTTGTCGGCCGCGAGGAGCGCCTCGAGCTCGTCCTCGCGTCCCTCGGCGGCGAGGGCGCGGCGCAGGGCGCGGATGATCCACACCGGGTGGGCGAAGCGCAGCCCCAGGCGCTCGTCGTCGGAGCGCGCGGCGGCCGTGACGACGTCGAGCCATTCGTCCTCCGTGCGTGCGGCGACGGCGCGGAGCACGGCGTTCGCGAAGCCCGACGCGCCGCGACCCGCCTCCCGCGCGACGAGATTGACCGACTCGTTGACGGCGGCGTGCGCCGCCACGCGCGTGGCCAGGATCTGATGCACGCCGAGCCGGAGCGCGTCGAGGACGGGCGGGTCGATGCTGGCGGTGGCCCGGCCCGCGGCCTGGGCGATGATCGCGTCGTAGGTGCCGATCCGGCGCAGCGTCCCGTACGCGAGCTCGGTGGCGAGAGCCGCATCCGCACCGCTCAACCCGGCCTCCCGGATCGCCCCGGGCAAGAGCAGGTTGGCGTACGCGTCGGACGTGCTGACGGCGCGGATCACGTCGTAGGCGACGCGGCGCGCAGGCTGCACCTCTCGGACGCGGGCGTCCCGCGGCGACGGGCGATGCCCGCTGCCGCCGTCCCGCCGCTGCGGTCCCCGGCGGTCCTGCCGCCCCTGCGCACTCACCGCTGCACGCCCTGTGCATCGCCGGCGCCGAGTCGCACCGCGGCGCCCTCGGCGGTGCGCAGTCCCCGGAACCAGTCGGCGGCGGCCATCGCGGCCTTGCCCGCGGGCTGCACGCGCGTGAGCAGCAGCGGCTGGGTGCCCGTGCCGACGAGCACCCCGTCGCGGACGCCGCGCAGCTCGCCCGGGGCCAGTGGATCCGTCTCGCCCGTCCTCGCGAGCTCGCGCACCTTGAGTGGCGTGCCCTCGAACGTGGTGTGCGCCCCCGGCTCGTTGGTGACGCCGCGGTAGCGCGCGTACACCGCGTCCGCCGACGCGGCCCAGTCCAGCAGGCCGTCCTCGAGGGTGAGCTTCGCAGCGTGCGTGGGCTCGCCCTGCTGGGCCGTCGGGCGGGCGGTGCCGTCGGCGATGGCCGCGACGGCGTCGGCCATGAGCGCGGCGCCGTCGGCGGCGAGCGAAGCGAGCGCGTCGTCCGCCGTGGCATCGTCGGCGACCGGGTAGACCCGCATCGCGTGCACGTCGCCGGCGTCCAGCGCCGGCACGAGCTGGAACACGGTCGCCCCCAGCTCGGAGTCGCCGGCGATGAGCGCCCGCTGGACGGGCGCTGCCCCCCGCCACGCCGGGAGGAGGGAGAAGTGCAGGTTGATCCAGCCGTGCTCCGGTGCGCTCAGCAGCGGCTCGCGCACGAGTCCGCCGTAGGCGACGATGACGCCGAGCTCAGGCCGCAGCGCGGCGATCCTCCCGGTCGCCTCCTCGTCCAGTCGGGCGGCCCTGATCACCGGGATCCCGAGCGCGTCCGCCTCCTGGGCGACCGGCGACGGCGTGAGGATCCGTTTGCGTCCCAGGGGCGCATCGGGGCGGGTCACCACCGCGACGATCTCGTGCTCGGCCGCGAGGCGACGGAGGGTGGGCACGGCGGCCGCCGGGGTTCCGGCGAAGACGAGACGCATGGGGGTCCTTCGAAGGTGCTTCGGATGTGCGGGACGACCGGGTCGTCCGGGTGGATCAGAGGTCGGGTTCGGTGACGTCGAGCCTCACCGAGAGCGTAGTCCGTGCGGTTCTGCCGCGCCCCCGCCGTCGCCCCATCGCCTCCGCGACCACGGCGGCCCGGAGCGCGGCGGCCACACGAGCGCCCTCCGCGTAGGGGAAGCGCACGAGCGCGCGCTCCCTGCCGTCCTCGTCGCCATCGATGGGCACGGGGCCGAGCACCGCGTCCGGCGGGAGTTGCAGCGCTGCGAGGTCGTCGAGGGCGCGCCGGACGCCCGCGCCGGTGCCCTCGATCTGAGCGACGCGCACCGAGGGCGGCATGCGCAGCGGCGCGCGCTCGGCGAGCTCGGCGCGCGCGTAGGCGGGCTGGGTCCATGTGGCGAGGGCGCGCGCGACTGCGCCGTCGACGCCGACGAGGTGGATCGGCGCGCCGGGCGCGGCGAGAGCGGCCGCGTTGGACCACCAGCGCAGGCAGGACTCGCCGATGCGCAACTCCGGCGCCTGCAGCATGCGGGATCCGTCGAGCAGCACCACCGCGCGGTATCCCCCGTCGGCGCGCGGCTCGGCCCCGCGCGTGGCGACGACCAGAGCCGGTTTCGCATCGACGCGCTCGACCGGATGGCTGCCGTCCGCCACGATCACCCGGATGCCGGGGAACGCCCGTCCGAGCTCCTCGGCGGTGCGCTCGCTCCCGGAGGCGGCGAGACGTACGGTGTCGCCTCCGCACGATCCGCAGGCCCAGAGGCGTGCTGCACGTCCGCACCAGCCGCACACCGGGGTCGCCCCGCGGTGCGCGGCGCCGAGCGGCCCTCCGCAGGCTCGGCAGCGCGCGGGCGCGCGGCACGAGGCGCACACGAGCGTCGGCGAGAACCCGGGCCGGGCGACCTGCAGCAGCACGGGCCCCGTCGCGGCGGCCTCCCGCGCGGTGAGGAAGGCCCGGGACGGCAAGCGCTGCCCGCGCCGGTCCAGATCCTCGGGGGAATCCAGCACCACGCGCGGAAGCCGCCGTCGGGCGGCCGTGATCGAGCGGATCCAGCCCGTCTCTACCAGGCGCTCCACATCCGTGGTGCGGGTGTGACCGGCGAACAGCAGAGCGGAGCCCTCCTGCTCCTGCCGGAGCAGCGCGACATCGCGGGCGTGGACCCCGGGCGCGAGCGGCTCGGCGAGCAGGCTGTCACCGTCGTCCCAGAGCGCCACGAGCCCCGCCCGGACGGGCGCGTAGGCGGCGGAGCGGTTGCCCACGACGATGCAGGGAGTGTCCTCGAGCGTGCGCAGATAGGCCCGGTAGCGGTCAGGATTGGCCTGACGGGAGTCCAGCCGTGCGACCGGAGCGCCGGGCGCCAGCACCTCGAGCGCGGCGAGGAGCTGATCGAGGTCGCGATAGTCGGGTACGACGAGGATCGCGGAGGCACCGCCGGCCAGCGTGCGCGCGGCGGCGGCGGCGAGCAGTCGGGTCCACTCGGGCAAGCCGTCGGAGCCCGGCTGCGGGATCGCCTCAACCGCGAGCCGCGCGGAATCCGCGAGCGCCTCGGCGAGCCCGGAGTACTGCGCGATCACCTCGTCGGCCGCTCCGAGTGCGCTCCCCTGCGCGTCCTGTGCGTCGGCCGCGTCGTCGGATCCGGCTTCCGCGGCGCCCGGATCCTCATCGCGTCCCCCCTGCTCCTCCCCGCCGGCGGCGAGCCACGCCTTCTCGACCCGGACCTGACGCTTGGGCACGATCAGCCGGAGCACGTCCGAGGCGCCGCCGGCCGCACGATCCGCGACCCGGCGGGCGAGGGCATGCAGCCGCTCCGGCAGCACCCTGGCGCGTGACACCACCGCGTCGAGCTCGGCGAGGGCTCGGGCGTCGTCGTCCTCCGTGGCGAGTTCGACCAGATAGGCGTCGATGACCCGGCCTGCGGAGCGCAGCGGCACCCGCACGCGGACCCCGGGCAGGGCGTCCGCGAGGAGCTCGTCCGGGATGGCGTAGTCGAACAGCCGGTCGAGCTGCGGGACCGGCGAGTCCAGCAGGACGCGGGCGATCGGCCGGGGCACGGGCGGGCTCTGCGGGAGGACGGGATCGATCAGAGACCGGCGGCGCGGCGCAGATCCTCGGCGCGGGTGGTCTGCTCCCAGGTGAAGTCCGGCAGCTCGCGGCCGAAGTGCCCGTACGCGGCCGTGGCGGCGTAGATCGGACGCAGCAGGTCGAGCTCCTCGATGATGGCCTGCGGGCGCAGGTCGAACACCGAGCGGATCGCGCGGGTGATCGTCTCGTCGTCGACCTTGCCCGTGCCGAACGTCTCGACGTACAGGCCGACGGGCTGCGCGACGCCGATCGCGTACGCGACCTGCACCTCCAGGCGCTCCGCGAGTCCTGCCGCGACGGCGTTCTTCGCGACCCAGCGCATGGCGTACGCACCCGAGCGGTCGACCTTGGACGGGTCCTTCCCGCTGAAGGCCCCACCGCCGTGGCGGGACGCGCCGCCGTAGGTGTCGATGATGATCTTGCGGCCGGTGAGTCCGGCATCGCCCTTCGGGCCGCCCGTGACGAACGGTCCCGCCGGGTTGATGTAGTGCGTGACGCCGTCGAGGTCGAGCCCGGTCGTGGCGAGCACCGGATCGATCACGTGCTCGCGGACGAGCGCCTTGAGCTCCTCCTGCGAGACCTCGGGGTTGTGCTGGGTCGACAGCACCACCGCATCCACCGTCTTCGGCGTGAAGCCGTCGTAGCCGAGGGTGACCTGGGTCTTGCCGTCGGGGCGCAGGAACGGCATCGTGCCGTCGCGGCGCACCTGGGTGAGACGCTCCGCGAGCCGGTGCGCGGTCCACGCGGCCATCGGCATGAGCTGAGGCGTCTCGGTCGTCGCGAACCCGAACATGATGCCCTGGTCGCCGGCCCCGAGCAGGTCGCGCGGATCGCGGGACCCGCCCTCACGGTGCTCCTGCGCCTGGTCCACGCCGCTCGCGATGTCGGCGGACTGCTCGCCCACCGAGACGCTCACGCCGCACGACGAGCCGTCGAAGCCCGTGTCGCTCGACGTGTAGCCGATGCCGTTCACCACGTCGCGCACGATCGTCGGGATGTCGACGTATCCCGAGGTGCGGATCTCCCCCGCGACGTGCACGAGACCCGTGGTGACGAGCGTCTCGACGGCGACGCGCGCTCCGGTGTCCACCGCGAGCAGTCCGTCGAGGATCGAGTCGGAGATCTGGTCGCAGATCTTGTCCGGGTGTCCTTCGGTGACGGACTCGGAGGTGAACAGACGCAGCGCGCTCATCGGTGCTCCCATGGTGTGCAGGGCGGGTGTGCGAGGCGGGTGGTCCCCGGGTGAGGGGCCGGACCCGACCTCAGTATGGACGGAGCCGCCGACATCCACGGACGGGATGACGGCGGCTCCCAGTCTGAAACCGCGCGGGCTCAGCTCACTCCGCGTGGCGGATGCGGAGCTTGTCCTCGTTGATCTCGTGCAGGGCGATCGTCAGCGGCTTGTCCTCGACCGAGGAGTCGACCAGCGGTCCCACGTTGTCGAAGAGGTTGCCCTCGTGCAGGTCGGAGTAGTAGTCGTTGATCTGACGGGCGCGCTTGGACGCGTAGATCACGAGCTCGTACTTCGACTCGACGCGGTCGAGCAGGTTGTCGATCGGCGGGTCGATGATGCCCTGGTTGTTTCCGGCCATGGTGGACCTCCTGAGTCTGGCGACGTGGCGTCGCGGAGAGGATTGCGGGGTGCTGCTCGGCCGGTTGCCGTGCCCTTCGGAGCCCGGCGACCCGTCAGCGCACAGAGTCTGAGGTCAATTCTACGACCTCGCGGGCGGCCGTGGCGACGTCCTCGTTCACGACCCGGTGGTCGAACTCGCTCTGCGAGGCCAGTTCGACCTTCGCCGTGCGCAGCCGGCGGGTCCTCTCCTCGGCATCCTCCGTGCCGCGGCCGACGAGCCGCTGGACCAGTTCGTCCCAGGAGGGCGGCAGCAGGAAGACGAGATTCGCAGAGGGGTCGGCGGCCCGGACCTGACGCGCGCCCTGGAGATCGATCTCGAGCAGCACGGTCTTGCCTTCGGCCAGCGCCGCCTCGATCGGCTTGCGCGGGGTGCCGTAGCGGAACTTGTTGTGGACGGTCGCGTGCTCGAGCAGCTCGCCCTCGGCGATCATCCGGTCGAACTCGGCGTCGTCGACGAAGAAGTAGTGCACGCCTTCCTGCTCCCCCGGGCGCGGCGCACGGGTCGTCGCCGACACGGAGAGGTGGATCTCGGGATGGTTCTCCCGGATGTGCGCCGCCACGGTGCCCTTGCCGACGGCGGTCGGTCCCGCGAGCACGAGCAGTCTGCTGCGGCCCTCGCGCGGGGCGGGGAGCGGGAACCGTCCGTCGACCCAGGTGCGCAGCGCCTGCTGCTGCCGGGTGCCGAGGCCGCCGAGGCGCTTGACCGGCGAGATCTGCAGGTCGGCGAGGATGCGGTCGCGCTTTCCTGCGCCGATCGCCGGCAGGGCGGTGAGGAAGTCCGGAACACGCAGCGATCCGGCGGTGGAATGCGGATCCGCCGCGGCGGCCGCGATCACGTCCTGCGGGGCGACCACGCGCATGGTCAGGTCGCGCTTCAGCGACGCCCGCGCGCGCCGGCGCTCGACCGCTCGGCGAGCAGCGGCGACGCGATCGACCTCGGGCACGACGCGCCCTGCCGGTTCAACCACCCATGACCTCCTGGTAGCGCGCGGCGCGCTCTTCGATCGTCGCTGCGATCCCGTCCGGACCAGCGGACAGGATGCTCCGGCTTTCGGAAGCCAGGACGTTACCTGCCAGCGTACCGAATCTCGCACGCAGATCCGCGGGTGTCGCGCCCTGCGCGCCGAATCCCGGGGCCAGCAGCGGCACCGTCCGCAGTGTGTCGTCGTCGAGCGCGAACGCCGACCGGTCGATCGTCGCTCCGACGACCAGCCCGACCGATCCGAGCGCCGTCCCCGCCACGTCCAGTGCCGTCACGTCGCGGGTGACGCGCAGCGCCACCGTCTCCCCCGGCACGTCGGTGCGCGCCTGCTGCACCGAGGCGCCGTCAGGGTTGCTGGTCGCGGCCAGGACGAACACGCCCTTGCCGACAGGAAGCGCCTGCGTGATCGCCTCGGCCAGGGAGCCACCGCCGAGGTACGGGCTGATCGTCAGCGCATCCGCTTCCAGCGGCGCTCCCGGCTCCAGCCAGGCCTGCGCATACCCGGCCATCGTGGTGCCGATGTCGCCCCGCTTGGCGTCCGCGATCGTCAGGAGTTCCGCGGAGCGGGCCGCCGCGAGCACGTCCTCCAGCGCGGCGAACCCGGCGGATCCGAACCTCTCGAAGAAGGCCACCTGCGGCTTGATCGCCGCGACCCGACCGGCGGCGGCGTCGACGACCGCGAGTCCGAAGGCGCGGACGCCCTCGGCGCTCTGCGGCAGCCCCCAGGAGTCCAGGAGCGCCGCGTGCGGGTCGATCCCGACGCACAGGGGGCCGTGGCGGTCGAGCGCGGAGCGCAGCCGGGAACCGAAGCCCTCGTTCACGCGCGGGCCAGACGGTCCTGGGCGTACTCCTGGAGGCTGCGCACCTCGAAGCCCTTGTCGGCGGCGTCCATCCCGCTCACCGCGGCGCCGAGCGTCGCGATGGTCGTGAACAGGGCCTTGTCCGCGGCGACCGCGGCCGCACGGATCTCGTACCCGTCGGCGCGCGCCGCGCCGCCGGACGGCGTGTTCACGATGATGTCGATCGCTCCCTGATCGATCAGGTCGACGATGTTCGTCTCCCCGTTCGTCTGGGTCTCGCTGTACTTCTCCACGACCGTCACCGGGATGCCGTTTCGCGAGAGGATCTCCGCGGTGCCCGTGGTCGCCACGATGGTGAAGCCGAGCTGGTGCAGCCGGTGCGCGGGCAGGATGACGGCGCGCTTGTCGGCGTCCGCGACCGAGATGAACACGGTGCCCGACGTCGGCGTGCCGCCGTAGGCCGCCGCCTGGCTCTTCGCGAAGGCGGTCGGGAAGTCGCGGTCGATGCCCATGACCTCCCCGGTGGAGCGCATCTCCGGGCCGAGCACGGAGTCGACGATACGACCGTCGGCGGTGCGGAACCGCTTGAACGGCAGCACGGCCTCCTTGACCGACACGGGCGATCCCAGCGGCACGCGGGATCCGTCCTCCTCGGGCAGCAGGCCCTCGCCCTTGAGCTGGGCGATCGTGGAGCCGGACAGGATGCGGCTCGCCGCCTTCGCGAGCGGGATGCCCAGCGCCTTCGAGACGAAGGGCACCGTGCGGCTCGCCCGCGGGTTGGCCTCGATGACGTAGAGGACTCCGGCGCTGATGGCGAACTGCACGTTCAGCAGTCCCCGCACGCCGACGCCCTCCGCGATCGCGAGGGTGGCCTCGCGCACGCGGTCGATGTCGGTGCGACCGAGCGAGACCGGAGGCAGGGTGCAGCTCGAGTCGCCGGAGTGGATGCCGGCCTCCTCGAGGTGCTCCATGACACCGCCGATGTAGAGCTCGATCCCGTCGTACAGCGCGTCCACGTCGATCTCGATCGCGTCGTCGAGGAAGCGGTCCACGAGCAGCGGCTTGCCCTCCTCGATGATGACCTCGTCCGCGGTGCGCACGAAGTAGTCGCGCAGCGCCGGGGTGTCGTAGACGATCTCCATGCCGCGGCCGCCGAGCACGAAGCTGGGGCGCACGAGCACCGGGTAGCCGATCTCCTCGGCGACAGCGACAGCGCCCTCCACGTCGATCGCGGTGCCGTTGCGCGGGGCCACGAGACCGGCGTCGTCGAGCAGACGGGAGAACAGCTCGCGCTCCTCGGCCAGGTCGATCGCCTCGGGGCTCGTGCCGAGCACGGTGTAGCCCGCGGCCTCGATCCCCTTCGCGAGGCCCAGCGGCGTCTGTCCGCCGAGCTGGCAGACGACCCCGAGGATCTGTCCCGACTGCGCCTCGGCGTGCAGCACCTCGAGCACGTCCTCGAGCGTGAGCGGCTCGAAGTAGAGGCGGTCGGAGGTGTCGTAGTCGGTCGAGACCGTCTCCGGGTTGCAGTTGACCATGACCGTCTCGAACCCGGCGTCGGACAGCGCGAAGGACGCGTGCACGCAGGAGTAGTCGAACTCCACGCCCTGTCCGATGCGGTTCGGACCCGACCCGATGATGACGACCTTCGTGCGGTCGGAGGGAGTGACCTCGGTCTCGCTGTCGTAGCTCGAGTAGTGGTACGGCGTGAGCGCCGGGAACTCGCCCGCGCACGTGTCGACCGTCTTGTAGACCGGGCGGATCCCCAGTCCGTGCCGCACTCCCCGGACCTCGGCCTCGGTGAGGCCGCGGAGCTCGGCGAACTGCGCATCGGAGAAGCCGTGGTCCTTGCCGAGCCGGATCGTGTCGGCGTCGAGCTCGGGTGCGGTGCGGATCTGCTCGGCGACCTCGTTGATGAGCACCATCTGGTCGATGAACCAGGGGTCGATCGCGGTCGCGTCGAAGGCCTGCTCGATCGTGGCGCCCTTGCGCAGCGCCTGCTGCAGCACGACGATCCGTCCGTCGGTCGGCGTCTTCGAGATCTCGAGGAGCTCCTCGACGCTGCGGTCCTCCTGACCCCAGTGGAACGAGGATCCGCGCTTCTCCAGCGACCGGAGCGCCTTCTGCAGCGCGGTCGTGTAGTTGCGCCCGATGGCCATGGCCTCGCCGACCGACTTCATGGTCGTGGTCAGGGTGGCGTCCGCCGCCGGGAACTTCTCGAACGCGAACCGCGGCGCCTTGACCACGACGTAGTCGAGCGTGGGCTCGAAGCTCGCCGGGGTGACACCCGTGATGTCGTTCGGGATCTCGTCGAGACGATAGCCGAGGGCGAGCTTCGCGGCGAGCTTGGCGATCGGGAAGCCGGTCGCCTTCGAGGCCAGCGCCGAGGAGCGGGACACGCGGGGATTCATCTCGATGACGATGACACGGCCGTTCTCCGGGTTCACGGCGAACTGGATGTTGCAGCCGCCGGTGTCGACGCCGACCGCGCGGATGATGTCGATGCCGATGTCGCGGAGGTTCTGGTACTCGCGGTCGGTGAGCGTGAGCGCCGGGGCGACCGTGATCGAGTCGCCGGTGTGCACGCCGACGGGGTCCACGTTCTCGATCGAGCAGACGACGACCGTGTTGTCGGCGGTGTCCCGCATGAGCTCGAGCTCGTACTCCTTCCAGCCGAGGATCGACTCCTCCAGGAGCACCTCGGTGGTGGGCGAGTCGTGCAGGCCGGCGCCGCCGATGCGGCGCAGATCCTGCTCGTCGTAGGCGAAGCCGGATCCGAGACCGCCCATCGTGAAGGACGGGCGCACGACCAGCGGATAGCCGAGCTTCTCGGCACCGGCCAGGAGCTCGTCCATCGTGTGGCAGATCACGGACGCGGCGACGTCGGCTCCGGCGTCCAGCACGAGCTGCTTGAAGATCTGGCGGTCCTCGCCCTTCTGGATGGCGTCGACCTTCGCGCCGATGAGCTCGACGTCGTACTTCTCCAGGATCCCCTGCTCGTGCAGCGCCATGGCGGCGTTGAGGGCGGTCTGGCCGCCGAGGGTCGGCAGGATCGCGTCCGGCTTCTCCTTGGCGATGATGGTCTCGATGACCTCGGGGGTGATCGGCTCGATGTAGGTCGCGTCCGCGAAGTCCGGGTCGGTCATGATCGTGGCCGGGTTGGAGTTCACGAGGATGACGCGGACGCCCTCCTCGCGGAGGACGCGGCACGCCTGGGTGCCGGAGTAGTCGAACTCGCAGGCCTGACCGATGACGATCGGGCCGGATCCGATGACGAGGACGGAGTGGATGTCGTCGCGCTTGGGCATTACTTGCTGTCCTTCTTTGCGAGGTGGGCGACGACGACGTCGCGGAAACGGTCGAAGAGGTAGTTGGCGTCGTGCGGGCCGGCCGCGGCCTCCGGGTGGTACTGCACCGAGAAGGCCGGGATGTCCAGGGCGCGGAGCCCTTCGACGACCTGGTCGTTGAGGCCGACGTGGCTGACCTCGACCTTGCCGTAGCCGTGCGGGCTGTCGAAGGATCCCTCGATGGGCGCCTCGACCGCAAAGCCGTGGTTGTGCGCGGTGATCTCGACCCGGCCCGTGGCCTTGTCGAGCACCGGCTGGTTGATGCCGCGGTGGCCGAACGTGAGCTTGTAGGTGCCGAGCCCCAGGGCGCGGCCGAACAGCTGGTTGCCGAAGCAGATCCCGAAGTACGGCACGCCCGCATCGAGGACCTCTCGGAGCACCGCGACCTGCGCGTCGGATGCGGACGGGTCTCCCGGCCCGTTCGAGTAGAACACCGCGACCGGCTCGATCGCGGCGATGTCGGCGAACGTGGAGGACTGCGGCAGCACGTGCACGTCGAACCCGCGGGCGGCGAGGTTGTCGAGCGTGGACTGCTTGACGCCGAGGTCGAGCACGGCGAGGTTGCCGATCCGCTCCCCCGTCGCCGGGGTCACCTCGGCCACGTCGACGGAGACCTGGGCGGACAGGTTCTGCCCGGCCATCTCCGGCGCCTCGGTCACGCGGCGCAGCTGCTCGTCGGCGTCCAGCGCGGCGTCCGCCCCGGAGAAGATGCCGCCGCGCATGGATCCGGCGGAGCGGATGTGGCGGGTCACCGCGCGGGTGTCGATGCCGCTGATGCCGACGATGCCGTCGCGCACCAGGGTGTCGTCGAGCGAGGCGTTCGCCCGCCAGTTCGACACGACGCGCGAGGGGTCGCGCACGATGTAGCCGGCGACCCAGATGCGACGGGACTCGGGGTCCTCGTCGTTCATGCCGGTGTTGCCGATGTGCGGGGCCGTCTGGAGGACGATCTGGCCGGCGTAGGACGGGTCGGTGAGGGTCTCCTGGTACCCGGACATGCCGGTCGCGAAGACGACCTCGCCCAGGGTCGTGCCGCGGGCGCCGTAGGCGCGCCCGACGTGACGCGTGCCGTCCTCGAGGACGAGCACGGCGGAATCGTGGGAAAGGGTCATGCGGATTCTCCTGTCTCGGAGGCAGCGTCGGGGCGCTGCGAGCTGATGAGTCGCTGGAGGTCGGCGAGGGCGGCGCCGGAGACGTCCGTGTTGCCGATGTCGCCGGTGATGCGGAGGTAGCTGTCGACGACGGTGCCGTCGTCCGTGCGCCAGGCGAGGCGGATGAGGCCGCCCGGCTCGACCACGCGATCGATCGTGACCGTCGCCCGGTCCGCGCCGATCATGCGCGCGGAGGCGAGGAACACCGTGGGCGATCCGTCCAGGCTCAGCGCGGCGCCGCGGTCGGTGATCGTGAGCTCGCCGCGGGCGCGGTAGACGAGCGGCCGGACGGCGAGCCGTTCGAGGGACTGGTCGTGCCTGGTCGTCGCCACGTAGAGCGTCTCGTACCGCGCCTGCACCTCGGCGTGCTCGGGAACGCCGAGCGGCGCCGTGAGTCCCGAGTCGCGGCGCAGCCGTGCGCGCCACGCCCAGACCCCGGCGAGGATGAGCAGCACGGCGACCCCGAGGACCACCGCGCCGGCGATCTGCTGGTTCACGAGCCGAGCTCCACCAGGACGCCGTCCTCCACCGTCGTGTACCCGCGGTGGACCGTCCAGCGCACCGAGCCCGGCAGCTCGCGGCCCAGATACGGGGAGTTCGTGCTCTGACCGTGCAGATCCGTCTCCGCGAACACGCCCTGCGCGTCCGCGTCGTAGAGCGTGAGCTCCGCCGGCTGCCCGACCTCGATCGGCGTGCCGTGGCCGGCGAGGGATCCGATCCGCGCCGGGGCGGAGCTCATGACGCGGGCGACGTCGGACCAGTCCAGCAGTCCCGTCTGGACCATGGCCTGGTGCACGACCCGCAGCGCGGACTCGAGACCGACCATGCCGTTCGCGGCCGCCTGCCACTCGCAGGCCTTCGCCTCGCTCGGGTGCGGCGCATGGTCGGTGGCGACGATGTCGATCGTGCCGTCGGCGAGGCCTTCGCGCACCGCGAGGACGTCCTCCTGGGTGCGCAGCGGCGGATTGACCTTGAACCGCGCGTCGTAGCCGCGGGCGAGCTCATCGGTCAGCAGCAGGTGGTGCGGGGTGACCTCGGCGGTGACCGCGACTCCGCGGTTCTTCGCCCAGCGGATGAGCTCGACCGAGCCCGCGGTCGACAGGTGGCAGACGTGCAGCCGGGATCCGACGTGCTCCGCGAGCAGGATGTCGCGGGCGATGATCGACTCCTCGGCGACCGCCGGCCACCCGGCGAGGCCGAGCTCGGCGGAGACGGCGCCCTCGTTGAGCTGCGCCCCCTCAGTGAGCCGCGGATCCTGGGCGTGCTGGGCGATCACTCCGTCGAACGCCTTCACGTACTCGAGTGCGCGGCGCATGATGAGCGGATCCCACACGCAGAAGCCGTCGTCGCTGAAGACGCGCACGTGGGCGCGGGAGGAGGCCATGGCGCCGAGCTCGGCGAGCCGCTCCCCCTTCTGCCCGACGGTGACGGCGCCGATCGGCTGAACCGTGGCGTAGCCCGCGGCCTCGCCGAGGGCGAGCTCCTGCTCGACGACGCCGGCCGAGTCGGCGACCGGGGACGTGTTCGGCATGGCGAACACGGCCGTGAATCCGCCGGCCGCGGCGGCGCGGGTGCCGGAGAGCACGGTCTCGCTGGCCTCGTAGCCGGGTTCGCGCAGGTGCGTGTGCAGGTCGACGAGGCCGGGCAGGGCGACCAGGCCGTCGGCGTCGATGACGCGCGCTCCGGCGGAGGAGACGCGGGAGCCGATCTCGGCGATGCGCCCGTCCCGGACGAGGACGTCCGCGGAATCGGTGCCGAGGATCTTGGCGCCTCGGAACAGCAGGCTCTCAGTCATCGGTCTCCTCGATTCATCTCGTTGTCCTCGGTCCTGGTCCCTGAGCCTGTCGAAGGGCCCGCCGGGGCTCCGGCCAGCAGCATGTACAGTGCGGCCATCCGCACCGAGACTCCGTTGGCGACCTGTTCGAGCACCGTCGAGCGCGCGGAATCGGCGGCCTCGGAGGAGATCTCCAGACCGCGGTTCATCGGGCCGGGGTGCATGACGATCGTATCGTCGGGAAGGAGACGCAGGCGGGCGGCGTCCAGGCCCCAGCGTCGCGTGTACTCGCGCTCGGAGGGGAAGAAGGCGGCATGCATGCGCTCGAGCTGGATCCGCAGCATCATGACCGCGTCCGGCTCCTCGGCCAGCGCCGTGTCGAGGTCGTACAGCACGCGCACGGGCCAGGAGCTCACATCCTGCGGGATGAGCGTGGGCGGCGTCACCAGGGTCACCTCCGCACCGAGCGTCGAGAGCAGCCAGACGTTCGACCGGGCGACGCGCGAATGCAGCACGTCGCCGACGATGACGACCCGGAGGCCGCTGAGGTCGCGTCCGCGGCTGTCCGCGCCGAACCGGCGCTTTCGGATCGTGTAGGCGTCGAGGAGGCCCTGGGTGGGGTGCTCGTGGGTCCCGTCGCCGGCGTTGACGACACCCGCGGAGATCCACCCGCTCGTGGCCAGGGTGCGCGGTGCTCCGGATGCCGGGTGGCGCACGACCACCGCGTCCGCGCCGATCGCCTGCAGGGTCTGCGCGGTGTCCTTGAGGCTCTCGCCCTTGGAGACGCTCGATCCCTTCGCGGCGAAGTTGATGACGTCCGCCGAGAGGCGCTTGGCCGCGGCCTCGAACGAGATGCGGGTGCGGGTCGAGTCCTCGAAGAAGAGGTTGACGACCGTCTTGCCGCGCAAGGTCGGCAGCTTCTTCACCTCGCGCGACTGCGTGTCCGCCATGTCCTCGGCGATGTCGAGGATCCGCAGGGCGTCCTCACGCGCCAGGGTGCGCGTGTCGAGCAGGTGCCTCATTCGTCCCCTCCCTCGATCGAGACGAACTCCTCGCCGTCGTCCTCGCGCAGGCGCACGTTCACCCGCTCGGTGCGGGACGAGGGGATGTTCTTGCCGACGAAGTCGGGACGGATCGGCAGCTCGCGGTGCCCGCGGTCGACCAGGATCGCGAGCCGGACCACGGCCGGGCGCCCGATCGACTGCAGCGCATCGAGCGCGGCGCGGATGCTGCGTCCGGAGAAGAGCACGTCGTCGACGAGCACGACGGTCTTGCCGTCGATCCCGCCGGCGGGGATGTCCGTCCGGTGCGGGGACCGGGTCGGATGCTTCGCGAGATCGTCGCGGAACAGCGTCACGTCGAGCGAGCCGACCGGGACGGCGGTCTGCGCGATCTCGGTGATCAGCAGCGCGAGGCGCTCGGCGAGCGGGACCCCGCGGGTCGGGATGCCCAGGAGGACCAGATCCTCCGCTCCTCGATTGGACTCGAGGATCTCATGGGCGATGCGCGTCAAGGCGCGCCTGATGTCGGCTTCCTGCAGCACGATGCGTGCGCTCATCCACCGGCTCCCTTCTCCGCCTCACGGGACGGTGTTAAAGGTTGCTTCTGAAGTATGAACCGAGTCTACCTGGTTTGCTCAGGCGCCGAGCACGGGCACACCACGCTCACGAGCGACGTCGGCAAGACGCTGGTCGAACGTCGCCAGTGTGGCGCCCAGCTCTTCCGTCGTCGCGAGCACAAAGGCATCCGGCAGCTTGAGCCGGGACTCGGCACAGAGCCTCGCCACGCGAACCGGTTCGTCCAGGAGAGGCGCGTGGCGCTCCACGCCCAACCGGGCGACGTCCTGCACCGCCTCGTCCTCGCGCCCCTCTCGCACCGGCCACACCAGCGTTTCCGCCAACGTGACGGGGTGCAGCACCAGATCCTCCTCGGTATCGAGGATCTCCATCGACTCATCGGCGTGCGGGTCGTCGGGCGTCCAGAACGCGATGATGACGTTCGCGTCGACGACGATCATTCGGGCCAGTCCTTGCGGAGCTCTTCGAGGTAGCCCGGCGGATAGGCATACTTGCCGCGGGTCTCTTCCAGGACCTTGCGCCGTTCGGCCCTCCGTGCCGCGCGCTTGGCCGCCAGGGTCTCGCTTCCCGCCTCAGCCAGTCGTGCGACGAGCTCCGACCGGGACGCCCCCGGCCATTCCTTCGCGGCCAGTTCGAGTCCCGCGGCGAGTTCGGGCGTCTGCGTCACCTGGATGCGCGGGAGTGTGGTGGCCATGCGTCCAGTGTACCGCTCGGCGCGTGAGTGGTACAGAACCCCGCGCGTTCAGGGGGCTTCGCTCAGCGCCGCCTCCGTGACGGGATCGAGCTTCGCCGACCGGATCGGGTGACCGCTCGTCGACAGGCATCGGCCGGTCTTCAGATCCCACTTCCAGTCGTGCATGCTGCAGGTGAGCACGCCGTCCTCGTCGACCGAGCCGGTGCGGGTGAGGTCCGCGCGCAGATGCGGGCAGCGCCGCTGCACGACCCAGTCGCCGATCTCGGCGTCCTCGGTCTGGTCGGTCTGCTCCTGATACCAGTTCTCGACGTACTCGATGCGGTCGACCGAGAGGCACTTGAGGAACGTCGTGAGGAACTCGTTGAACTTCCCGCTGCGTCCCACCGAGAACTGCATCGACAGGAAGATCGAGTTGGACCAGTCGATCTCGTGGTCGGCGATGTTCGTCGAGACCAGGTCGGCAGGGATCGTGTACCAGTAGATGCACTCCTCCCCCGCGTACTCGCGCACCTTGGCCCGGGGGAAGTCGACCACCATGTCGAGGTCGCCGATCCGGAAGCGCACGTTGCCGCCGACGCCGAGGCGGATGGTGCGCGACTTCTTGAGCAGCGGCTCCCACCACTCCTTGATCGCCGCGAGCATCTCCTCGGGCGGGAGGACCGGAGCCCGCCGGGCCTCCTCGTCGCGCAGCTCCTGCTGACGGCTCGCCCGCTGCTCCTCGAGGTAGTCCCACTTCTCGTCGAAGATGTGGAGGAGCTCCTCCTCGGAGTACAGGGTCTGCTCGACGGAGGCGACCGTGCGATCCGCCACGGTCACGACCGTCCCGGGCACGAACAGGTGACCGTCGTACTGCGGCGCGAGCTCGTGCATGTGGGCGAGGAACTGCTTCTGGTCCGTGAAGATCGACTCGCCGTTGCGACCGGTGCCGTTGAAGTCGAACAGCTCGTCGCGCAGGAACATGGGCGGGCCCGCCATCGGGAACACGTGGGGCGCGTCGACCTTCTCGATGTAGTACATCGCGCGCTTGTTCTGCGCCTCGCGCTTGAGGCGCGCGAAGTTCTGCTTGGCGTCCAGCGGCAGGTCGTAGACCATGGGCCACCAGATCGCGCCCGAGACCTGGGTGAAGTACGCGTCCGGCTTGCCGAACTTCAGCAGGCTCTCGAGGTCGAGCGGGTGGGAGTCGTTCTGGTTCAGCACCGAGCCGGAGCCGTCGTCGACGCTCAGCGAGGAGTCCCCGATCGGTCCGTCGCTGGGGGCGCGCAGCGGCGTGATCATGATCTTCAGCTCGCCGCGTTCGATGATCTCCCCCGCCGGCGCGTACGTGATGTTGTCGTACCCGAGCGCGCGGAGATCCCGCTCGAGGTCGTCCGTCGGGTACTCCGGCAGCAGCACCTCGATGTCCTTGCGGATGTAGCGCTCCAGCAGGCGCGGATCGAAGTGGTCGCGGTGCCGGTGCGACACGTAGAGGAAGTCCGCCTCCCGCCCGAGACGCTCCCAGTCGAGACCGCGGTTGTCCGGGAACGGGAACCAGGATCCGTAGAACGACGGACCGAGCACGGGGTCGCAGATGATGTTCCCGCCGGCCGTCTCGATGAACATCCCGGCGTGTCCGAGTCCCGTGATCCGCATGCTTCTCCTCCTGTGTGGACCTGTCGATCCTACCGGGGAGGCTCGCGAGCGACCTGGAGACGGACCGTGCTTAACCGGGATCGCAGTGAAGGAGCGTATTCAGCTCAGCAGCTCGCGGATGTCGTCGGCCGTGAGCTGCTGCGCGAACAGGTCCTCGTCGTCGAGGACGGCGGAGAACAGCCGCGCCTTGCGCTGCTGCAGGGCGAGCACCTTCTCCTCGATCGTGTCCGCTGCGATCATCCGGTAGATGAAGACCGGATGGATCTGGCCGATCCGATGCGCGCGATCGGCCGCCTGCGCCTCGGCCGCCGGGTTCCACCAGGGATCCAGCAGGAACACGTAGTCGGCCTCGGTGAGGGTGAGCCCGGTGCCCCCGGCCTTGAGGCTGAGCAGGAACGCATCCTGATCGCCGTCGCGGAACTCCTGCACCACGCGGTCGCGGTCGCGCGTGGATCCGTCCAGGTAGGAGACCCGCAGCCCCGCACGGCGCAGGCGCTCGGCGGCGAGCCCCAGGAACGAGGTGAACTGGCTGAAGACGAGGGCGCGATGGCCCTCCGCCCGCAGCTCGATGAGCCGCTCCGCGAGCTCCTCGAGCTTGCGCGAGGCGACCCCGGTGTCGTCCGGATCGATGAGCACCGGCGCGAGGCTCAGCATCCGCAGCATCGTGAGCGAGCGGAAGACGATGAACCGCTGCCGATCGAGATCGGGCAGCAGGCCGAGGATCTTCTGCCGCTCGCGCTGCAGCACGGTGTCGTAGCGGTGACGGTGCGCAGGGCTCAGCTCCACGCGAAGCACCTGCTCCTGGCGCTCGGGCAGTTCGGGCGCCACCAGCTCCTTGGTGCGGCGGATGAGCAACGGCCGGATCCGCCGGCGCAGCAACGCGATGCGTGCGCGCCGGTAGGGCGCACCCTCGGCGTTCTCCGGCACCTTGCCCTGTTCGATCGGCTGGATGAAGTCCTCGCGGAACTTCCGGGCGGAGGGGAACAGCCCCGGCGACGTGAGGCTCAGGATCGCCCAGAGCTCCGCCAGGCCGTTCTCCAGCGGCGTGCCGGTGGCCGCGTACACGGCCCGGGCGTCGAGGGCCGCCACCGCCTGGTGCTGCTTCGTGGCGGGGTTCTTCACATGCTGCGCCTCGTCCAGCACCACCCCGGCCCAGCGCTGCCCCGCGAACTCCTCCGCATCGATGCGGAGCAGCGTGTACGACGTGATCACGACGTCTGCGCCGGCGACGAGCGGCGCCAGGCCGACGCCCGCGGCATCCCTGGTGCGGTCGGCGACGACGACCTTCAGGCCCGGGGCGAAGCGTTCCGCCTCGCGCCGCCACACCGGCAGCACCGAGGTCGGCGCGACCACCAGCCACGGCGCATCCCGGTCGCCGCCCGTGACGTCCTCCTCGCGGGCGTGCGCGATGAGCGACAGCAGCTGCACCGTCTTGCCGAGCCCCATGTCGTCGGCGAGGATCCCGCCCAGCCGGTGCTGCCAGAGCCGGGCGAGGCGCGTGAAGCCTTCGTGCTGATAGGGCCGGAGCTCTGCCCCGATGCCGGCCGGGAGCGGGACGGGGTCGCTGCCGGGATCGGCGCGCAGAGTCTGCACCGCCGCCCGCCAGCCCTGGGCCGACGCCGTCTCGTCCGCGAGATCCTCGAAGTCCTCCCACAGCGCGAGCCGGGTGCGCGGGATCCGCGGCCCCGCCTCCCATTCGGTGAGCTCGGCGGCCTCGTCGAGGAGCTCCTTGAGCCGGTCGAACGCCGGGTGCCGCAGGGAGAACCAGGTGTTGTCGACGAGCTTGAGCTTGCCCTGGCGCAGCGCGAGGGCACGGAACAGCGGCTCGAACGGGATGCTGCGCCCGTCGATGCGCACCACGAAGCCGAGGTCGAGCCAATCGGGGTCGGTGCTCTCCACGACGTTGACGGTGATCGCGGGGTCGCCGGTGAGCTCGGGATAGGCGCGGGGAACGCCCGAGCGCTCGACGACGATCCCGCACTCCTCCAGCGCGGGGGCGAACACCGCGACGAACTCGGCGGCGTCGGCATCGCCGAGTGTGCCGCTGAGCGCGAACGGCAGGCTGGTGATCGCCGTCCAATCCGCGATCACCGCCGGACGGCGCTGCGCCTCCGCGGCGCCGTCGCGGACCGCGGACTCCGCGGCCCTCTCGTCCAGGGGGAAGCGCCGGTAGCCGGGATAGTCCCAGCACAGTTCGTACGCCACGACATCGGCGGGGCGGAAGTCGAGCATGAGCATCGGCACCGGGCGCGGCGGCTCCGGCAGGCTCACTCCGGCGCCCGCGCGGACGTCCGCACCGCGTCGCAGCAGCGGGTACGCCTCCCGGAAGAACACCGCCCGGTCGACGGGCGCCACGCTCACGCCGTCCGAGGACGCGAGCAGTGCGCGGGTGCTGTCCGTGAGCGCCGTCGGTGCCAGCACGAGCTCGATGTCGGCGCCGAGGACCCTGTGGGCGTAGACGCCGCCGGAGCCGATGGGACGGGTCGTCGCTCCCTCGAGCGTTTCGCCGTCGACCACCGTCGACGCGACGACGGTCAGCCCACCGCCCCGGGAGGCGGCCAGGTCCACCGCGATGCGGACATCGTCCGCCCAGCGCAGCCGGGTGCCGCGCTCGGTGGGCACCATCGGGATGCCGACGTCCGCCGCCGAGCCCAGGTGCGGCCACAGCAGCGGAGAGGCCACCGGATCCAGCAGCAGCCAGTCGCCCGCCGTGCCGGAGAGCAGGGAGTCCCGGGAGATGCTGAGCAGGTCGGCGAACCAGCGCGAGTGCGCGGGGGCGTACCGCGTCCCGGGGCGGCGCACCGCGTCCCAGTCGGCGTCGGATTGCACCCAGGCGTCGTCGGCGTCATTGCGGCGCAGCGGGCGGACGGCGAGGAACAGCTCGCCCGGATCCCTCGCCAGATCGCGCGCGGTCGCCGTCCGCAGCGGGCGCGATCCCCAGTGCCGGGAGTCCGCCCTGTCGCGGCGGCGCAGCTCGACGCCGAGCGCCAGAGGAACTCCGCGTGCGGCGGCGGAGGGCAGCAGGACGCGCCAGTCGTCGGCGTCAGCGGAACTCATGATGACCCATCCTGGCGCGGGCTACGGACACCGCAGTCCCGTCCTCGGAACGTCCGGAGACGCTTCGGGGCGCAGGACCGGAATACCCGGTTCCTGCGCCCCGAAGAAGAAAGGACACGCCCGAAGAGGGAGGACGTCGCGCGACCGGTCAGGCGGAACGGGCGACGCGCGCGAGCACGCCGTGCACGAACGCGCCGGACTCGTCGGTGGAGAACTCCTTCGCGAGCTCCACGGCCTCGTCGATCGCGACGGCGGTGGGCACCTCGTCGTTGTGCAGGATCTCCCACACGCCGATGCGCAGCAGCGCACGGTCCACGGCCGGCATCCGCTCGAGCTTCCAGTCGCGGCTGTGCGTGGTGATCTGCTCGTCGATCTCGTCGCGGTGGTCGATGATCCCGTCCACGATCTCGCGGCCGTACAGCCAGGATCCCTCGCGGGCGGGCTCGGCCGCCGCGCGCTTGGCCTCGGCCGCCAGGGTCACCGCGAGGTCGTCACCGCGCACGTCCGCGGAGAAGAGGATGTCGAGGGCGCGCTTGCGCGCCTTGGTCCGAGCGCCCACGCGTCAGTCGTTGATGCGGCCGAGGTAGCCGCCCGTGCGAGTGTCGACCTTGACCTTGGTGCCGGTCTCCAGGAACAGCGGCACCTGGATCTCGTAGCCGGTCTCGAGGGTCGCGGGCTTGGTGCCCGCCGAGGAGCGGTCGCCCTGCAGGCCGGGCTCGGTGTAGGTGACCTCGAGGACGACGGAGGCCGGCAGCTCGATGTAGAGCGGGTTGCCGTTGTTCAGTGCGATCTGCACCGACTGGTTCTCCAGCATGAAGTTCTTGGCGTCGCCCACGGTCGCGGCGGCGACGTTGATCTGGTCGTAGTCTTCCTGGTCCATGAAGACGAAGTTGTCCCCATCGGTGTACAGGTAGGTGAAGTCGCGGCGGTCGACGTTCTCGATGTCGATCTTGGCGCCGGCGTTGTAGGTGCGGTCGACCACCTTGCCGCTGACGACGTTCTTCAGCTTGGTGCGCACGAACGCGCCGCCCTTGCCCGGCTTCACGTGCTGGAACTCGATGACGTTCCAGAGCTGGCCGTCGATGGAGAGGACGACGCCGTTCTTGATGTCTGCGGTGGATGCCATGGGTCTGAGAAGTCCGTTCCTGAAGTCTGCGCGGCCGATCGGCCGACGTCCCATCTTACGGGATGCCCACCGAAGGGCCGATGGGAGGCCAGAAGGGCACCGTGGTGTCAGCCGTCGGCCTGGCCCGCGATCAGCAGGATCAGCCGGCGCGTCGCGGTGGCGTAGCCCTGCACGCCCTCCCCCACCACGTGCACCGCGGCGACGTCGGTGAGATAGGAGTGGTGCCGGAACTCCTCGCGCGCGTAGACGTCGGAGATGTGCACCTCGGCGAACGGCAGCGCGACGCCGGTGAGCGCATCGCGCAGCGCGACCGAGGTGTGCGTATAGGCCCCCGCGTTGATGACGATGCCGGCGCAGTCGTCCGCCGCAGCGTGGATCGCATCGAGCAGGACGCCCTCGTGGTTGCTCTGCACCGCCCGGATCTCATAGCCGTACGCGGCCGCCGCGTCCGCGGCGATCCGCTCGACGTCGGCGAGCGTCGCGGATCCGTAGATCCCGGGCTCGCGCCGGCCCAGCAGGTTGAGGTTCGGCCCGTTGACGAGCAGGAGGCGGCGCGGCGTGGTCACAGGGTCACGGTATCAGCGCGAGGAGGGCACGACCGGGCGCACCATCACGTACTCCTGGCCGTTCTCGAGTTCGGTGATCTCGCCGGTGCGGGTGAAGCCGCAGCGTTCGTAGGCGGCCTGGGCGCGATGATTGTCGACGTGCACCTCGAGGGTGAGGCCGGTGAAGCCGCCCTCCGCCGCCCAGGCGGCGCACTCGTCGAGCAGCGCCTCGATGGCCCCGGCGCCGCGATGTCCGTCCGCGACGTACACCCCGACGACGAGCGCCGACTCCGCGGCGTCCCGGCTGCCGATCACCGTCGCCGAGCCGGACCAGGCGCCGTCCTCGGCGATCGTGACGAACTGGCCGTTCGGCCCGCCCTCGGCGGCCTGCGCGGTGCGATGCTGCCAGAACTCGTCCGGCTGGGCCGAGGCGTTCTCATACTTGTCCAGGAACGCGAGCGCCGCGATCGGATCCCGCAGCGCCCGGAGCCGCAGTTCGCGCACCTGCTGCCATTCGCCCGCCTCGACGCGGCGCACGGTGACGCTCACTCGGCGACCTCCTGATAGGCGGCGAACAGGAGCGATTCATCCGGAGCCTGCAGCACCGTCGGCTTCGCGATGCCGTCGAGCACGATGAAGCGCAGCATGCCGCCGCGGCTCTTCTTGTCGCGCTGCATCGTCGACAGGAGCGTCGGCCAGGCGCCTCCGCGGTAGGAGGTGGGGAGTCCGAGCGACTCGAGCACCGTGCGGTGCCGGTTCGCGTCGTCGTCGGAGAGACGCCCCGCGAGCCGCGACAGCTCGGCGGCGAACAGCATGCCGACCGAGATCGCCGCGCCGTGACGCCAGCGGTACCGCTCCGCGTGCTCGATCGCGTGCCCGAGCGTGTGGCCGTAGTTGAGGATCTCGCGCTGACCGTCCTCGCGGAAGTCGTCGGAGACGACCGTCGCCTTCATCCCGATCGCGAGCTCGACCGCGCGACGGAACTCCGGCGTGAGCGGGTCCACGGCGCGCGACGGATCCGCCTCGATGATGTCGAGGATCTCGGGCGCCCAGATGAAGCCCGCCTTGACCACCTCGGCGAAGCCCGCCGTGGCCTCGTTCTGACTGAGGCTGGACAGCTGGTCGAGATCGCCGATCACGGCGCGAGGGGCCCAGAAGGCGCCCACGAGGTTCTTGCCCTCGTTCGTGTTGATTCCGGTCTTCCCGCCGACCGCCGCGTCGACCAGGCCCAGGACCGTGGTCGGCACCTGCACGACCTGGACCCCGCGCAGCCAGGTGGCGGCGACGAAGCCCGCGAGATCGGTGACCGCGCCCCCGCCGTAGCCGACGACGGCATCCGTGCGGGTGAAGTCGGCCTGGCCCATGATCTGCCAGAGGAACTGGGCGACCTCGATGCGCTTGCCCTGCTCGGCGTCCGGGATCTCGGCGAGCAGCACCTCACGGGGACCGTTCGCGGTGTCCGCGAGGATGCGGTCGCGCAGTTCCGCGGCACGATCCGCGAGCGTCGGCGGGTGCACCACCAGCACCTTGCGCACCGAGGGCGCCAGCTCCGCGGAGACGCGATCGAGGATGTCCCGACCCACCGTGATCTCGTACGGGGTGCTCCCCGTCACCGTGATCGTCGTGGTGCCGTCGTCCGCCGTCTCGTTCTGCTGGGCGCTCATGCCCGTCCTCTCATCCATTCCACGATCTGATCCGCCACCCGCGACATCGGCACCCGTGAGGTGTCGAAGCGCGCATCGGCGACTTCCTCGTACAGCGCACGGCGCTCCGCGAAGATCCTCGTCCAGCGGTGCACGGGGTCCTCCTCGCCGTGCAGCAACGGCCGATCCGTACCCGAGATCCGCTCCGCCACGGCCTCCGGGGAGACCGTGAGCATCACGACGGGGACGGTGCGCAGCAGGTCGCGCGTGTCCTCGGACAGCACCGCTCCCCCGCCCAGGGAGATCACGCCGCCGCCGGCGATCGCCTCGGCCACCTGTTCCCGCTCCCACTCGCGGAACCGATCCTCGCCGTGCTCGGCGAAGATCGCCGGGATGGATCCGTGCTCGCGGACGATCGCCTTGTCGGTGTCGACGAAGCGCCAGCCCGCCGTCCTCGCGACCCTCCGGCCGACACTGGTCTTGCCCGCGCCCATGGGGCCCACGAGCACGAGCACCTCCGGCGCCGCGGACTCAGCCGAGCTCATCGTGCAGGATCAGCGCCGCCTCGGACGCCGGCGTGGTGCGCAGCTCGTCGGGGATGGCGGCGAGGTACGCCTCGAGGTTGCGCCGGGTCTCGGCCACGTTGTCGCCGCCGAACTTCTCCAGCACGGAGTTCGCGAGCTCGATCGCGACCATGGCCTCGGCCACAACGCCCGCGGCCGGGACGGCGCAGACGTCGGAGCGCTGGTGGTGAGCGGTGGCCTGCTCCCCCGAGGCGACGTCGACGGTGCGCAGCGCGTGCGGGATCGTCGCGATCGGCTTCATGCCGGCGCGCACGCGCAGCACGGTGCCGGTGGACATGCCGCCCTCCGTGCCGCCGGCGCGGTCGGAGCCGCGGCTGATGCCGTCGTCGGTCGCGAAGAGCTCGTCGTGCGCGGCCGAGCCGCGCCGGCGGGTGGTCTCGAAGCCGTCGCCCACCTCGACGCCCTTGATCGCCTGGATCCCCATGAGGGCGTAAGCGAGGCGGGCATCGAGCCTGCGGTCCCAGTGCACGTGTGAGCCGAGCCCCGGCGGCAGGCCGTAGGCGAGCACCTCGACGATGCCGCCGAGGGTGTCGCCGTCCTTGCGGGCGGCATCGACCTCCGCCACCATCAGCTCGCTCGTCGCGGGATCGAAGCAGCGCAGCGGATCCGCATCCAGTGCATCGACGTCATCGGGGGTCGGCAGGGCGGATCCCTCGGGAACCTGCACAGGCCCGATCGACAGCGTGTGGCTGACCAGGCGGATCCCGAGCTCGCCGAGGAATGCGCGGGCCACCGCGCCGAGGGCCACACGTGCCGCGGTCTCCCGGGCGCTCGCGCGCTCGAGGATCGGCCGGGCCTCGTCGAAGCCGTACTTCTGCATGCCGACGAGGTCGGCGTGGCCGGGCCGCGGACGGGTCAGTGCGGCGCTGCGCCCACGGGACTTGTCCGTCAGCTCGACGGGATCGGCGCTCATCACCTCGACCCACTTCGGCCACTCGGTGTTGCCGATGCGCATGGCGATCGGGCTGCCGAGCGAGAAGCCGTGACGCACTCCGCCGGAGATCGTCAGCTCGTCCTGCTCGAACTTCATCCGGGATCCACGCCCGTAGCCGAGCTTGCGGCGCTGCAGATCGGACTGGATCGCCTCGCGGGACAGGGGCACGCCCGCGGGCAGGCCCTCCATGACGGCAATGAGTTCGGGGCCGTGCGATTCGCCGGCCGTGAGCACGCGGAGCATTCCCCTAGTCTCCCATGTCGGAGGAGCCGCACCGCCCGGATGACTTCAGCGCAGAGCCGCCCGCATCGCCTCGAGCACCGCGGGCTCGTCGGGAAGCTCCTCGTCCGGGGTGCCGTGCAGGAAGATCCTGATCTGCGCGACCGCCTGGTGCAGGAGCATCTCCAGCCCGGTCAGCACCGGCGCAGCCGTCCAGGCCTGCGCGAGCGCCGTCGGCCATGGGGCGTACGCGGCGGAGAACAGCGCTCCTCCGTCCGCCGCCAGCGCGGCCGCGGCCGCCACGGGAAGCGTCACGTCGCCGGGAAGCGTCGACACCGTGAGGTCGACCGCGGTGGCGGGACCGTCCAGGGCGCGCACTGCGGCGCGCAGCCCGATCCGCTCGCCGAACGCCGCCAGCTCCTGGGCCTGCTCGGCGCGTCGGGTGCGCACCTCGACCTCGACGACTCCGAGCCGCAGCAGGGAGACCAGGGCCGAGCGTGCCGTCGCGCCGCCCCCGAGCACGCGCGCCGTGCGGCTGCCGCCGAGCCCGCCGGCGCGCAGGGCCTCGGTCAGCCCGCGGACGTCGGTGTTGAACCCGCGGACGCGCTCGCCGAGCAGCAGGGTGTTCACCGCCCCGGTGAGGAGGGCATCGTCATCGCGCTCGTCGGCGCGCGCGAAGGCGCGCTCCTTGAGCGGCATCGTCAGGGAGAGACCCCGCCACGTGCCGTCCAGTCCGTCCAGTGCCGCATCGAACCCGGCGACGTCGACCCGACGCCTCCCGTAGTCCCAGTTCAGGCCCAGCACGCGATAGGCGGCGCCGTGCAGGTCGGGCGATCGGCTGTGATCGATCGGATCGCCCCACACGGCCAGCCGCGACGGACCGCTGCTCATGTCAGCAGCCCGAATCCGGGTTCGCCTTGCACCAGTCCTGCCATTGCTTCACGGCCGCCTCGTGCTCGGCGTAGGTCGTCGAGAACACGGTCTCGCCGGTGTCGAGGTTCACGGTGACGAAGTACAGCCAAGGGCCGTCGGCGGGATGCATCGCCGCATCGATCGCCTTGTCGCCCGGATTCGCGATGGGCGTCTTCGGGAGGCCGTCGATGACGTACGTGTTCCACGGATTGTCGTCGTTCTGCGCGGCATCGGAGGTGCTCGCCGAGCCGCTGTGCAGCTCGCCGTAGCCGTACTGCGCCGTGGAGTCCATCTGCAGCTTCATGCCCTGATCGAGGCGGTTCTGGATCACCCGGGACACCTTGTAGAAGTCGGCCTCGGCGCGCGCCTCGCGTTGGATGATCGAGGCGATGGTGAGTACGCGCTGCTCATCGGCGGAGGGGACGGAAGCCGCGGCGAGGGAGTCCCTCGTGCGCTTGACCATCGTCGAGACGACGTCCTTCGCGGTCGCACCCGGTGCGAACTCGTACAGGGCGGGGAACAGCCAGCCCTCGAGCGAGGGGGCGTTCACGCCGTAGTCCGCGGGTGTCTGCACCGCGGCCTGGAGATCCGCGAGCGGTACGTCCACGCTCTTGGAGATGCGCTCGATCGTCTCGGCCACCGTGTAGCCCTCCGGGATCACCGCGGAGTTCTGCATCTTGTTCTGCGGGTCGTTGAGCGCCTTGAGAGCGGCGGCCGCGGTCATCTTCAGCTGCAGCTTGTAGACGCCCGGGTAGAACGTGTTGGCGACGTTGTCCTTCACCAGCATGGTGTAGAACACGTCGGAGGTCTTGGTCACGCCCGCCTTGTAGAGCGCCTCGGAGACCTGCTGCCCGCTGTCGCCCTTGTTGATGGTGACGAGCGCGTTCCCCGTCGCCTGCCCCGCCTCGTAGTCCTTGGACGGGCCCCAGCCCATCGTCTCGCTGATCTTGGCCCCGTAGGTGTTCCACACCCACAGGCCGCCGGCGGCTGCGCCGCCGACGAGGACGAAGACGATGATGAGGGCGACCAGGCATCCGCGTCGCCGCTTGTGCTTAGGCACCGCGGGCGGCTCCGCCTCGTGACGGAAGAGGGCTTCCAGCGTCGCGTGCGTCTCGTGGTGCTCGGGCGCCGCGTTCGGCGCAGCCGGCGCCTCCGAGCGCTCCGGTGCCCAGGCGCCGGTGCTGGCCGCCTCGCGTGCGGCGCGTCGGGATCCCGGGGCGGCTGGCGGGTCGGCCGGAGCCGGCGTCTGCACCTGGGGATCGGGCAGAGCCCCGAAGAGGTCGTGCAGGGCGGGCTCGTGCTCGGGCGTGGCGGCCGATTCGGATCGGTCGGACATGTCAGCGGTTCTCCTCGTCGAGAATCAGGGCGACGCCGGCGGGCGCACCCGTGCCCTTCTCCGTGTCGATGGCGTGCTGGAGCAGCACGACGGCGGCGGCTTGATCGACCACGCCGCGGGACGCGCGCTGGCTCCGTCCGGAGGCGCGCAGTGCCTGGTGCGCGGTGACCGTGCTCAGCCGCTCGTCGATCAGGCGCACGGCGCGCCCGCTCGCCTGCGCGAGGGCGGCGGCGAAGGCGCGCGCGTCCGCGGTGGACGCCGTGTCCTCGCCCCGGAGGTTGATCGGCAGCCCGACGACGAGCTCGAGCGGCTCGTACTCCGCGGCGAGCCGGGCGATCCGGGTCACGGACGCGTCGTCGCGGGGCACGGTCTCCACCGGCACCGCCAGCAGGCCGTCGGGATCGCTCCGGGCGACCCCGATCCTGGCCCGTCCGACGTCGATCCCGAGCCGTACACCCCGTCGGAAACCGGTCACGCGCGCCGCAGCTCCTGCTCGATCGCCGCGAAGGCGTCGGGGAGCGCGCTCGCATCCGCCCCGCCCCCCTGGGCGACGTCGTCGCGGCCGCCTCCGCCGCCGCCGAGCACGCCGGCGGCGATCTTGGCGAGGACGCCGGCCTTGGCGCCGGCGGAACGCGCGGCGTCGTTGGTCGCGATGACCACCATCGGGCGGCCGTTGGCGACGCCCGAGATCGCGACGACCGCCGCCGTCGACCCGAAGGTGTCGCGGACGCCGAGCGCGATCTCGCGCACATCGTCCGCTCCGGCCACGGAGCCGAGGTCGTGCGCAACGAACTGCAGGGCGCCGAGAGACGTCGCGGTCTGCGCGATCGCGGGCACCCGGCCGGCGCGCTCGGTCGCTTCGAACTGGGCGATGCGCTTCTCGGCCGCCTTGAGCTGTGCCGCGAGGTCGGCGACGCGCTCGGTGAGCTGCTCCCGCGGAGTCTTCAACGCCGTGCTGAGCTGCGAGACGAGGGCGCGCTCGGCCGCGAACTCGCGGAAGGCGTCCTGACCGACCAGCGCTTCGACACGGCGGTTGGACGCACCGACCGACGACTCGCCGACGAGGTTGATGAGACCGATCTCGGCGCTCGAGGAGACGTGCGTGCCGGCGCAGAGCTCCCGCGACCACGGCCCGCCGATGTCGACCATGCGCACGGTGGATCCGTACTTCTCGCCGAAGAGCGCCATGGCACCCGCCGCCTTCGCGTCGTCGAGCGACATGATCCGCGTGGTGACCTCGAGGCCGTCCTGCACGGCCCGGTTCGCGATCTCCTCGATCTCGGACTTCGTCTCCCCCGACAGCGCCTGGCCCCAGGAGAAGTCGAAACGCAGATAGCCCGCTCGGTTCAGGGATCCGGCCTGCGTGGCGGTCTTGCCCAGGGTGTCGCGCAGCGCCGCGTGCACGAGGTGCGTGGCCGAGTGCGCCTGACGCGCGGCACGGCGGTTGGCCGCGTCGACTGTGGTGGTCGCGGGGGCGTCGACCGACACCACACCGCTGGTGACCTCGACGGTGTGGCTGATCAGCCCCGGTACCGGACGCTGCACGTCCAGCACCTCGAGCGCGTACCCGGGGCCGGTGATGGTGCCCTTGTCCGCGACCTGCCCGCCGGACTCGGCGTACAGCGTGGTCTCGGCCAGGACGATCTCGGCCACCTGACCCTCGACGGCGCTCGTGACCGATGCGCCGTCGACGAGGATCCCGAGCACGGTCGTCGCGGTCTCCAGCTCGTCGTAGCCGAGGAAGGCGGTCTCGCCCTTGGCGCGCAGGTCGCCGTACACGGAGACGTCGGCGATCTGGCGCTTGCGGCTGCGGGCGTCCGCCTTCGCCCTGGCGCGCTGCTCCTGCATGAGCGTGTCGAAGGCGGCGCGGTCGACGTTCAGCCCCGCTTCCTCGGCGATCTCCAGCGTCAGGTCGATCGGGAAGCCGTAGGTGTCGTGCAGCAGGAACGCCTCGGAGCCGTCGAGCGTCGTCGCCCCGGCCTTCTTGGTGTCGGCCAGAGCCAGGTCGAGGATCGTGGATCCCGCGTCGAGCGTGCGACGGAAGGTCTCCTCCTCCGCGGTCGCGGCTGCCGACAGCTGAGCCCAGTCCTGCTCGAGGATCGGGTAGGCCGACTTCATGGCGTCCTTCGACGTGAGGAACAGCTCGCCGAAGACCGGCTCGTCCACGCCCAGCAGGCGCATCGAGCGCACCGTGCGGCGCATGAGACGGCGCAGGATGTACCCGCGGCCCTCGTTGGAGGGGCGCACGCCGTCGGAGAGCAGCATCAGCGAGGAGCGCACGTGGTCGGCCACGACGCGGAAGCGCACGTCGTCGGCGTGCTCGGCGCCGTAGGTGCGTCCGGACAGCTCGACGGCGCGGTCGAGGACCGGGCGGACCTGGTCCGTCTCGTACATGTTCTCGACGCCCTGCTTGAGGAAGGCGACGCGCTCGAGGCCCATGCCGGTGTCGATGTTCTTCATCGGGAGCTCGCCCACGATGTCGAACTCGGTCTTGCCCTGGATGTTCTCGATGAAGTCCTGCATGAACACGAGGTTCCAGATCTCCAGGAAGCGGGTGTCGTCGGCCGCGGGGCCCCCATCCTTGCCGTAGGCGGGGCCGCGGTCGAAGAAGATCTCGCTGTCCGGCCCGCCGGGGCCCGGCTGGCCGGTGTTCCAGTAGTTGTCCGCGCGGCCCAGCCGCTGGATGCGCTCCGGCTTGAGGCCGATGATGTCGCGCCAGATGGCCTCCGCCTCGTCATCGGTCTCGAAGACCGTGACCCAGAGGTCCTTCTCGTCGAAGCCGAGCCCGCCGTCGCTCTCGGAGCTGGTCAGCAGCTCCCAGGCGTAGCGGATCGCGCCTTCCTTGAAGTAGTCCCCGAACGACCAGTTCCCGAGCATCTGGAAGAAGGTGCCGTGGCGGGCAGTGCGGCCGACCTCTTCGATGTCGTTGGTGCGGATGCACTTCTGCAGGTCGGCGATGCGGGGGTGCGGCGCCGGGACCACTCCGGTGAGGTACGGGATCATCGGGACCATCCCCGCCACCGTGAACAGGAGCGAGGGGTCGTCGCTGACGAGAGAGGCCGAGGGCACGATGAGGTGATCGTTCTTCTCGAAGTAGCTCAGGTAGCGCTGCGCGATCTCCGCGGTCTTCATGCTCGTCGAGGGGTCCTTGCTGTCAGGGCGCGCCGGAGCGCGGTTTCGGGAGAGGGAGGGATCCGCGTCAGTCCGCGGTGCTGTCCTGGGTGAGGCGCGCCTCCTGCGCGTGGAACGCGTCGGCGAGGATCCCCGTGAACTCGTTGATCCTGTCGTCGACCGCCGCCAGCACGTCGTGTCCGCGGGGGTCCTTGTTCAGGAAGTGCGCGGCGACGAAGCCGCCGATCACGCCGATGAGGAACCACAGCAGGCTCTTCATGTCACCACCTCCGGGTCGGGCCGCTTGTCACAACGGTCTCCATCGTATGCGCAAACGACGAGGAGGCGCCGGGGACTCCCCCGACGCCTCCTCGGCGTGTGTGCAGAGTTCGCTGAACTCCGACAGCGGTGTCGCTGGACTCAGCGCGCGGCGTAGTACTCGACGACCAGCTGCACGTCGCAGGTCACGGGGACCTCGGCGCGCTTCGGGCGACGGACCAGGCGGGCCTCCAGCTTGTCGAGCTCGACCTCGAGGTAGCCCGGAACCGGGGGCAGCACGTCGGCGTGACCGCCGGCAGCCGCCACCTGGAAGGGCTCGAGGCCCTCGCTCTTGGGCTTGACGTGGATGAGCTGACCTGGCTTCACGCGGAAGGACGGGCGGTCGACGAGCTGGCCGTCGACGAGGATGTGACGGTGCACGACGAGCTGACGCGCCTGCGCGGTGGTACGCGCGAAACCGGCGCGCACGACGAGCGCGTCCAGACGCATCTCGAGCTGCTCGACGAGGTTCTCACCGGTCAGGCCGTCCTTGCGGCGGGCCTCGTTGAACTGGATGACCAGCTGCTTCTCGCGGATGCCGTACTGCTCGCGAAGACGCTGCTTCTCGCGCAGACGGACCGCGTAGTCGCTGTCCTGCTTGCGCTTGGTGCGGCCGTGCTCACCGGGAGCGTAGGGACGCTTCTCGAGGTACTTGGCAGCCTTCGGCGTCAGCGGGATGCCGAGTGCACGGGAAAGACGGACCTTGCGGCGGTCCTGGGACTTCGTAACCACGAAGTGTTCCTTTCGATACGCGGCCGTGTCGGTCACGGCTCGCGGACGTATCGTCTCGATTCCGCCCCTCACGAGCGCACGCCGGGGCGGACGAGAGGGTGGTGCAGGAGTGGAGAGATGCCCGAAAACACGGTTTCGAGCCGATCCATGCTATCAGATCAGGTCTCGTCGGCCGTTCGCCGCGGGCTGCGCGCGAGGAGCGCCCTCGCCCACCGCCGCGGGCGCACCGGGGGCCGGCGCCGATCCCGGGCCGGGGCCGCCCAGCGTCAGCCAGACGATCGACGCGGCCAGCAGCCCGACGGCGACGCCCGTCCCGGGAGTCAGGTACCCCTGCGTCAGCACCCAACCGACGCTCACGACCAGCGCCGCGGTGCAGGCCAGAGCCGCGGTCAGCGGCATGCGGCGGGCGCGCTCCTGCGGCCACAGGACTTCGATACGCGGCACGATCAGGCACAGCAGCGCGATCACGGCGACGATCGCCAGCACCCAGGGGATCCGGGTGACCCACCAGGTCGGGGTGAGCACGGGAGGGAACGGCAGACCGAGGGCGAGCTGCACGCCGACGACCACCGCCATCGCCACGGTGTGCCAGAGGTAGATCACCATCCCGAAGGTGCCGAGGGCGCCGATCGTCAGCAGCACGCCGCGGTTCCGCATGGCGGCGCGGATCGCGGGCTGCAGCAGCGTGAACAGGTACACCTGGGCCAGGCCGAGCAGGAGCAGCAGCACGGTCGGCGGGTTCAGGTTCGCGATCATGTCGGGGTCGTAGTCCATACCGAAGACGGCGACGGCCATGAGGGCGTACGCCGTCACCGCGAGGAGGAGGAGCAGCCAACGCGGGCGCCGGGAGTACCACTGGTCCCGCACGCCGAAACCGAGCTGCTGCACGAACAGCCAGACGAAGAGCCAGTTCAGCGCTCCGATCGGCACGTGCAGATAGCGATCGACGAGATCGACGGCCACGGCGGCCGCCGCCAGGCCGAAGTACGTCGCCCGGGCGGCCCGACGGTGCAGGACCGCCATGAGCGGCACGAACGAGGTGCAGATCGCGTACACCGCGATGAACCACAGCGGCTCTGCGAGCCGGAAGGCGAACGTCCGGAGGAATCCCGGATCCGCCCCGCACATCGCGAGGATCCCGATCGCCGCCAGGACGCCGAGCATCGCGAGCAGCACCGGGCGGGCCAGGCGCAGCATCCTGCCGCGGATGTACTCGGCCGCCGTGCCACCCGTGCCGTGCACGCGCCGCCAGGTCGTGATCCCCGCGAAGCCGCCCGCGATGAAGAAGGTCGGCATGATCATCCCGACCCAGGTGATCGCCGTCAGCGGCTTCCATTCCGCCAGGGCGTTGAACGCGCGCAGCGGGTCGCCGGCGATGCCCATCTGCAGCGCGTGCAGGAGGACGACCACGGGAAGGCAGATCGCCCGGACGAAATCGATCGAGAGGTCGCGGTCCGGCGGGATCCGCGCAACGACACGCGCCATGCGGCCTACTCCTCCCCCAGGATGCGGCGGATCCGCTCCAGCCGCGCCTGCACCTCGCGTTCCGCGCCGAGCGCCTTGGGCTGATAGTAGCGGCGCCCGCGCAGCTCGTCGGGAAGGTACTGCTGCGGCACGATGCCCGCGTCGTTGTCATGGGGATACCGGTAGCCCTTGCCGTGGCCGAGGCGCTTGGCTCCGGGATAGTGGGCGTCGCGGAGGTGCAGGGGCACCCGCCCGAACCCGCCGGCGCGGACGTCGGCGATGGCCGCGTCGATCGCCAGATACGCGGCGTTGGACTTGGCCGTGGTCGCGAGATAGACGGTCGCCTCGGCGAGCGGGATGCGTCCCTCGGGCATGCCGATGAAGGCGACGGCGTCGGCCGCGGCCGTGGCGATCACGAGCGCCTGCGGATCGGCGATGCCGATGTCCTCCGCCGCCGAGATCACGAGGCGCCGTGCGATGAACCGCGGGTCCTCCCCCGCCTCGATCATGCGCGCGAGGTAATGCACCGCGGCATCGACGTCGGACCCGCGGATCGACTTGATGAAGGCGCTGATCACGTCGTAGTGCTCGTCGCCTTGGCGGTCGTAGCGCAGCAGCGCACGGTCCACGGCCTGCGCGACGTCGTCGTCGGTCACGACGGGCGTCTCGTCCTCGGTGAGGCGATCCGGCGAGGCGGCGACCGCGGCCGCCGCCTCCAGGCCCGTGAGCGCCCGGCGTGCGTCGCCCGAGGCGAGACGCACGAGGGCGGCGCGCGCGGTGTCGTCGACCGAGACCCCGCCGTTCAGCCCGCGCGGATCCGCGACGGCCCGGTCGATCAGGACTCCGATGTCGTCGTCGGTGAGCGGCTGCAGGGTGAGCAGGAGCGAGCGGGACAGCAGCGGCGAGATCACCGAGAACGACGGGTTCTCCGTGGTCGCCGCGATGAGGATCACCCAGCCGTTCTCCACGCCGGGCAGCAGCGCGTCCTGCTGAGCCTTCGTGAAGCGGTGGATCTCGTCCAGGAAGAGGATCGTCGACTGTCCGTACAGGTCGCGCTGGTTCAGGGCCTCCTGCATCACCTCTCGTACGTCCTTCACCCCGGCGGTGATCGCGGACAGCTCGACGAAGCGCCGGCCGGACGACCGGGCGATCGCCTGGGCGAGCGTGGTCTTGCCGGTCCCGGGCGGCCCCCAGAGGATCATCGACACGCTGGACGCGGTCTTCGCCGAGGGGTCCGCGAGCGTCACGATGGGCGATCCGGGACGCAGCAGATGCTGCTGACCCGCCACCTCGTCGAGGGAGATCGGGCGCATCCGCACGGCGAGCGGCGTCTGGCCGCTCATCAGCGGGGCTGCAGGAGTCATGCGCTCCAGGCTATCCGCGCCGTGGGACACTCCGCTTCTCGGCCGGCCTCCGCCGATCAGGACCCGCAGCGCACGGCTCGGCAGAGCCGCGCGCGATAGGCTCGGTCCTCGACATCCCGGGAGGATCCATGGCCGCTCGCCGCTCGACGAACGCCCGTGCGCAGCAGGCGCGCGTACAGCAGGAGCGTGCCCGCCTCCATGCGGCGCGGCAGGACCTGCATGAGGGCAGCGTGCGCCGCCGCGTGCGCGACAACACGATCGCCGTCGTCATCGGCGCTCTCGTGGTCGTCGGCGCGGTCGTGAGCCAGGTGGTGCACGCCGAGGCGACCGCCCCCGCGCCGAAGCCGTCCCCGTCGGCCGCCCCGACGTCCACGCCCGCGCCGAGTGTCTCGCCCGTGCCGAGTGCCACGCCGGCGCCCACGGAGACCCCCGCCGGCTGATCGCGCTCCCTCTCGCGGAGACCTCCGGCGTACTAGGCTGAGGCTGTCCTTTCCGCCTCCCGCGGTCCGCCGCGCAAGGAGTTCACCGTGTCCACCGAAGAGCACATCCCCGAAGACCCCGCCGCCGTCGAGCACGCCGAGCCGAACGCCGTCGAAAGCCCGGCTGCGGCCGGCGAGGCGCCGGCCGAAGGCCCGGCCGAGACCGCAGCGGCCGATGCCGCCGAGACGCCCGAGGCCGACGGCGCCGAGGCGCCCGCCGGCGACTCCGCAGCCGACGGCGCAGAAGCCCCCGCCGAGGGTCCCGCAGCCGATGCCGCCGAGGCTCCTGCGGCCGATGCCGCCGAGGCTCCTGCGGCCGATGCCGCCGAGACCCCCGCCGCTGCGGCTCCCGCGCCTCGCCCGACGGCGCTGCCCCGGCCTCCGGCCATGCCGCGGCCGCCCGCATCGTCGATCCGTCCCGCGGCTCCCGCGGCTCCCGCCGTGGCCGTTCCGCGCGGGGCCACCGACGCCGCGGAGTGGGGCCGGGTCACCGAGGACGGCACCGTCTCCGTCCGCGAGGACGACGCCTGGCGCGAGGTCGGGCAGTACCCCGACGGCACTCCCGCCGAGGCGCTGGCCTATTTCGTGCGCAAGTTCGAGGATCTGGCGTTCAAGGTGAACACGCTCGAGCAGCGCGTCCAGGCCGGCGGCTCCGGCGCCGGCGATCTCGCCAAGCAGGCCCAGCACCTCGTCGTCGAGGTGACGGATGCCGCGGCGGTCGGCGATCTCGCCGCGCTCCGCGCGCGCCTCGACGCGCTCACCGGCTCCCTCGCAGACGCCTCGGCCGCCGAGGCGCAGGAGGCGAAGGCCGCCGTCGACGCCGCGATCGCCGAGCGCACCGCGCTCGTGGAGCGCTCCGAGGCCATCGCTGCGCAGGACCTGTCCTCCGTGCAGTGGAAGAAGGTCACGGAGGAGATGGGCGCGCTCTTCGACGCGTGGCAGAGCCACCAGCAGAACGGCCCGCGGCTGCCGAAGGGCACCGCGAACCAGCTCTGGAAGCGGTTCCGCGACGCGCGCGCGACCGTCGACCGCCAGCGCCGCGCCTTCTACGCCGAGCTCGACGAGACCCACAAGGCCGCACGCGACCGCAAGTCGCGCCTGGTGGAGCGTGCCGAGGCCCTCGCGCCGAAGGGCGTCGACGGCATCCCCGCCTATCGCGGCCTGCTCGACGAGTGGAAGGCGGCCGGGCGTGCCGGCCGTAAGGCGGACGACGCGCTCTGGGCCCGTTTCAAGGCCGCCGGGGACGCGCTGTACTCCGCGCGTGCCGAGCAGGCGGCCGCGACCGAGGCGGAGTCCGCGCCCCGTATCGAGGCGCGCACCGCGCTGCTCGAGGAGGCCAAGGCCGTGCGCGACGAGGCGAACCTCACGAAGGCACGCGCCCTGCTCACCCGGATCCAGCGCGACTGGGACGAGGTCGGGCGGATCTTCCCCCGGGAGAAGGAGCGTGCTCTGGACGACCGCCTCCGCGTGATCGAGCAGGAGCTCAAGTCGCGCGAGGACGTCGACTGGAAGCGCAACAACCCCGAGACGAAGGCGCGTGCCGGCGCGATGAGCGAGCAGCTCCTGCAGGCCATCGCCAAGCTCGAGGCCGAGCGCGACGCGGCCGAGAAGTCGGGGAACGCGCGGGCGCTCAAGGAGGCGACCGAGGCGCTCGAGGCGCGTCGCGCCTGGCTCAGCGCGCTCGACGGCTGACCGCGACGGGCGCGAGTCCGGATTGTCCACAGGGCGGGGATTCTCGGATCCCCGCCCTGTCTCGTCTGGCGCACACTGGAGGCATGCTCGGCGCTCTCCTGCACCGCCCCGGCCGGCGGCTCTCCCTGACGGAGCTGTCCGCCGCACGCCTCGACGGTGACGTCGTGGAGCTCGGCGAGGTGTACGCCCCTGCCGATCTCGTGGAGACCCCGGCCCTGCGGGCCGCCTCCCTCGCTCCCCTGATCGAGACGATCCGCGGAGCCGCCTTCGCCGGGATGAGTGCGGCCTGGATCCACGGTGCCGGGGATGCGCCGCCCGAGATGCACGAGGTGCAGAGCGCCACGGGTCGCCGCCTCCGCGCCCCGGCGAACCGCAGGCTCATCGTGCACGATCCGGTGCTGGATCCTGTCGACCTGCAGGATCTCGGCGGTGTCGCCGTGACGACGCCGGAGCGCACCCTCATCGACCTGCTGCGCTGGCCGGCGACGCAGCCGGGACGACGGGTGTGGGCACAGTTGCTCGCCGAGGCCGAGCCGTCGGTCCTGCAGCGCACGGCGCGCCGTCTGGCCGCGACCGATCAGGGTCCCGGACACCAGCGCGTCGCCCGGTTCCTCGCCGCGCACGGCGTCGACGCATGACGCCACGGCACGCGCGGTCTGAGGGCCGGAGTCAGGACGAGGTGACCCGGTACACGTCGTAGACGGCGTCGATCCGGCGCACCGCGTTGAGGACCCGGTCGAGGTGCACCGTGTCCCCCATCTCGAACACGAAGCGACTCAGCGCGAGCCGGTCGTTCGTGGTCTGCACCGTGGCGGAGAGGATGTTGACGTGATGCTCGCTGAGCACCCGCGTGACATCGGACAGCAGGCCCGACCGGTCGAGCGCTTCGACCTGGATCTGCACGAGGAACACGCTGCGGGTGGTCGGCGCCCACTCCACGTCGACCATCCGGTCCTTCTCCACTGACAGCGCCTTCACGTTCACGCAGTCCGAGCGATGCACCGAGACGCCGCTCCCCCGGGTCACGAATCCGACGATGTCGTCGCCGGGCACCGGGGTGCAGCACTTCGCGAGCTTGACGAGGATGTCGGCAGCGCCGCGCACCAGCACGCCGGAATCGCCTTCGCGCGGTATTCGGCTGCGTCCCTGGGCGGGGATGTCGATCGCCCCGGTCGAGGTGTCCTCGGTCGTGGAGATCAGCGCGGTGACCTTCTCCAGCACCGACTGGGTAGAGACGTGCCCTTCGCCGACCGCGGCGTAGAGCGCCGAGACGTCCTCGTAGCGCAGCTGGTGCGCCACCTCGGTGAACGACTCCTGGCTCATCAGACGCTGCAGGGGCAGGTTCTGGCGGCGCATCGCACGGGCGATGGCCTCCTTGCCCTGCTCGATCGCCTCCTCGCGGCGCTCCTTCGTGAACCACCCGCGGATCTTGTTCCGCGCGCGGGTGCTCTTCACGAACGTCAGCCAGTCCTGGCTGGGGCCCGCGTCGGGGTTCTTCGAGGTGAACACCTCGACCACGTCGCCGCTGTTGAGCGCGGTCTCCAGGGGCACGAGGCGCCCGTTGACCTTGGCGCCCATCGTGCGATGGCCGATCTCCGTGTGCACGGCGTAGGCGAAGTCGACCGGCGTGGCGCCCGAGGGCAGTCCGATCACGCGTCCCTTCGGCGTGAAGACGTAGACCTCCTTCGCGCCGATCTCGAAGCGCAGCGAGTCGAGGAACTCGCTCGGATCCGCCGTCTCCGCCTGCCAGTCCGAGATGTGCGCGAGCCAGGTCATGTCGGCGTCTGCCGTGGAGCCCTTGCCGCCGCCGTTCATCCGCTCCTTGTACATCCAGTGCGCGGCGACGCCGAACTCCGCCTGCTGGTGCATCTCGTGCGTGCGGATCTGGATCTCCACCGTGCGTCCGCCGGGGCCGATCACCGTGGTGTGCAGCGACTGGTAGAGGTTGAACTTCGGAGTCGCGATGTAGTCCTTGAACCGGCCGGGCAGCGGAGTCCAGCGGGCGTGGATCGCACCGAGCACCGCGTAGCAGTCCCGCACCGTGCCGACGAGCACGCGGATGCCGATGAGGTCGTAGATGTCGTCGAACTCGCGTCCGCGGACGACCATCTTCTGGTAGACGGAGTAGAGCTGCTTCGGCCGCCCGGCGACCTTGCCGCGGACCCGCAGGTCGCGCAGATCGCTCTCGACCGCGTCGACGACCTCGCGGATGTACTTCTCCCGCTGGGGGGTGCGCTGCTTGATGAGGCTGTCGATCTCGGCGTAGATCTTCGGATGCAGCACGGCGAAGGAGAGATCCTCGAGCTCCGACTTGATCGCCTGGATCCCGAGGCGATGCGCGAGCGGAGCATAGATCTCGAGGGTCTCGGTGGCCTTCTTCGCCGCCTTCTCGGGCGGCACGAAGCCCCACGTGCGCGCGTTGTGCAGGCGATCGGCGAGCTTGATGATCAGGACCCGGATGTCCTTCGACATCGCGACGATCATCTTGCGGACGGTCTCGGCCTGCGCGCTGTCCCCGTACTTGACCTTGTCGAGCTTGGTGACGCCGTCGACCAGCATCGCGACCTCGTCGCCGAACGTCGCGGTGAGCTCGGTCAGGGCGTAGCCGGTGTCCTCGACGGTGTCGTGCAACAGGGCGGCCGCGATCGCCCGCGGGCCGAGGCCGAGATCGGCGAGGATCTGCGCGACCGCGAGCGGATGCGTGATGTACGGCTCACCGCTCTGACGCTTCTGCCCCTGGTGCTTCTCGGCCGCCACGGCGTAAGCGCGCTCGATGATCGCGAGATCTCCGCGCGGGTGGTTCTGCCGCACCGTGCGGATGAGGTTGTCGAGGTCGTTGATCCGGGGCGCGCGCGAGAAGATGCGGGGCACGAGCCTGCGCAGACTCGATCCCTGTGCCGGCGCCCCCGGCGTCGTCCCGACCTCGCTCATCCGACCTCCAGGCAGATCATCCTACAAGCGCCCAGGAGCGCGGGATCCCGTGCAGGGGCGACGACTGCCCGTCGCCGACCCTGCGGGGCATCAGACCTCGACCGCGCTGACCGTCGCGCGCTCGCGGGCCGCGAGCACGCGCTTGTCGTGCTCGCGGATGGCCGGCTCGTTCTCGCGGAACAGGGAGTACAGCGGAGCCGCGACGAACAGCGTCGAGTACGCGGCCACGATGATGCCCACGAAGATCGACAGCGAGATGTCCGTCAGCGTCTGCGCACCCAGCCAGAACGCGCCGATGAAGAGGATCGCACCGACTGGGAGCGCCGCGATGACCGCCGTGTTGATCGAGCGGATCAGCGTCTGGTTCACGGCGAGGTTCACGGCCTCGCCGAACGTGCGCGACGACTTCGTGCCCTCTTCGCTCGTGTTCTCGCGGATCTTGTCGAACACGACCGTGGTGTCGTAGAGCGAGTAGGCGAGGATCGTCAGGAAGCCGATCACCGCCGCCGGCGAGATCTCGAACCCGGCCAGGGCGTACACGCCGACCGTGATGACGAGCACGTCGAGCAGGCCGAGGATGGACGCCGCCGACATCTTCCAGGTGCGGAAGTAGATCGCCAGGATCAGGAACGTCAGCGCGAGGAAGATCGCGAGGCCCCACAGCGACTGACGGGTCACCCCCTCGCCCCAGCTCGGGCCGATGAACGAGGTGTTCACCTTGTCCACGGAGACCCCGTAGGCCTTCGCGAGGGCGGCCGCGACGTCGTGGCTCTGCTGCTCGCTCTTGAGCTGAGCCGTCTGCACGCGGATGTCGCGGTTGTTGACCGTGGTCACCTTCGTGGTGACGTTCGGCAGCACCGAGCGCACCGCCGTCGTCGCGATGTCCTGGTTGCGGTTCGCCGGAGCCTCGACGGTGAATTGGGATCCGCCGGTGAACTCGATCGAGAACTGCACCGGGCGGAACAGCGGCACGAGCGCCGAGCCCACGACGAGCAGGATCGCGATGATGAACCAGAGCCGCCGTCTCCCGACGAAGGGGAAGGAGGTCTTGCCGGAGTAGAGATCGTTGCCGAGCTCGTTCATGGAGCGCATCAGTCGTTCTCCCCGTTCCGGCTCGCGCCCTGGTCCGCGGTGGCCTGGGCCTCCGCGCGCTTTCGTTCGGCGATCGTCTGGCGGCGCTCCGCCTCACCGCGCGAGCGGCCGGCACGGGCTGCCTTGCCCTGGGAGGCCGTGGCCACCGCACGGTACTCGGTGCGTCCACGGTAGACCGCTCCCAGCGCCTCCGGATCCATCCCGGAGAGCGGGTGACCGTTGCCGAAGAACCGGGTACGGGCCAGGAGCTGCATGACCGGGTGCGTGAAGACCACGAAGATCAGCACGTCGATGAGGGTCGTGAGACCGAGCGTGAAGGCGAAGCCCTTGACCGTCGCGTCGGCGAGGATGTACAGCACCACGGCCGCGAGGATGTTAATCGACTTGGAGATGTAGATCGTGCGCTTGGCGCGGCTCCAGCCGTCCTCCACCGCACCGGTGATGGACTTCCCGTCGCGCAGCTCGTCCCTTATTCGCTCGAAGTAGACGATGAACGAGTCCGCCGTGAATCCGATCGACACGATCAGACCGGCCACACCGGCCAGCGACAGCCGGAAGCCCATGCGCCAGCCCAGGATGCAGATGAGCACGTAGGTGATGACCGCCATCACGGCGATCGAGGCGATGATGACGAAGCCGAGCGCGCGATAGCTGAGCAGCGAGTAGATCGCGACGAGCCCGAGGCCGATGAGTCCGGCGATGAGGCCGATCTGCAGCTGCTGGGAGCCGAGGGTCGCGGAGATGGTGTCGGAGCTCTGCACCGTGAAGCTGAGCGGCAGCGCACCGAACTTGAGCTGGTCGGCCAGGCTCTTCGCGGTCTCCTGGGTGAACGAGCCGCTGATCGACGGGCGTCCGTCGAGGATGACGCCGTTCATGGTCGGTGCGGAGATGACCGACCCGTCGAGCACGAAGGCGAACTGGTTGCGCGGCGTCTGGTTCTGCTGCGTGAAGGCGTAGAGGCGCTGGCTGACCTTGCCGAAGGCGTCGGTGCCCTTGCCGTCGAAGGTCAGGTTGACCTCCCACTGGCCGTTCTGCTGGTTCAGGCCGGCCGTCGCATCCTTGATCGACGTGCCGTCGAGCTCCACAGGCCCGAGCAGGTACTTGGCCTGCCCGCTGCTGTCGCAGGCGATGAGCGGCTGATCCGTCGGCTGCTTCGCGGCGTCGCGCTTCGTCTTGCAGTCGAAGGCGAGGAACTCGGCCTGCAGCTTCGGCGTCACCCACGACATGTCGCTGCCGTCAGTGGGCGACGGCGACGGCGTGGAGGCGAGGCCCGGGGCCGGAGTCGGGTACGGCGTCGACTTGCCGTCATCGCCCACGAAGGAGGTGGACGGACTGGTCGCCGCCAGCACCGCGCGCAGCTCCATCTTGGCGCTCGCCTGGATCCGGTTGCGCGTCGCCTCATCCGCCTTGCCGGCGATCTGGACGACGATGTTGCGCCCGCCCTCGGTCGTGATGTCGGACTCGCCGACTCCCGAGGCGTCGACGCGCTGACGGATGATCTGCGCGGCCTGCGTGAGCTGGTCGGCGTTCGGATCCTTGCCGTCGGCGGTCTGGGCGCTGAGGATGATCTGCGTGCCGCCCTGCAGGTCCAGGGCCAGCTGAGGCGTCCACGAGCTCTTGCCGAAGCCGTACACGCCGAGGGCGTTCAGTCCGAACAGGACGCCGATGGCGATGAGCAGGCCGAGCAGGACCCGCCAGGCGTGCTTGACGGGAGAAGACGATGCCACGAAGGTTCTTCGCTTTCTGAGGGGGACGGTCTGTCCGGAGGGACGGTCGTGCGCCGGGCGGGGCGCGCGTCAGTTCTTGTCGTCGGCTTCGCGCTCCAGGCGCGCGCGGGTCTCCTCGGCCGACTCGATGCGGATGTCCCCGGCACGCTCGTCCAGCGGAGTGTGCTCGTCCAGCGGCGTCTGCTCGTCGAGCGGCGTGTGCGCGCTCTCCTCGACCGGGGCGGGCTGCTCCTCGTCGACGATGCGCAGGATCGCCTGCGAGTGCACCTCGATGACCACTCCGGGTGCGATCTCGACCTTCGCAGGACGGTCCAGGTTCTCCGGGTCGAACTCGACGATCGTGCCGTACAGGCCGCCCTGGAGCAGCACCCGGGCGCCGGGCACCGTCTCCTGGGCCTTCTTCTCCTGCTCCTCCTTCATCCGCTTGTTGCGGCGGCGCGTGGAGAACACCATGAAGACGAGCAGGATGGCCAGAACGAAGAACAGGCCGTACTGCGAGAAGAAGGTCGCGATATTCATGCGAGCGGTGCACCTTTCGGGCATGCGCCATCGATGGCGCACAGAAATGGGGACGGTGGAAGTCTTCAGCGATTATAGGTCATCGAACAACGCGGCCCCCTCGGGGTGCGCCGCTCCGAGATGCGCATAGGCCTCGGGCATCGCGATGCGACCCCGGGGCGTGCGACCGAGGAAGCCGATCCGCACGAGGTACGGCTCGACCACGCTCTCGATGGTGTCGGCCTCCTCCCCGACCGAGACGGCGAGGGTGCTGAGCCCCACCGGCCCTCCGCGGAATCGGCGCACGATGGCGTCCAGGACGGCGCGGTCGAGTCGGTCGAGTCCGATGCGGTCGACGTCGTAGAGCTCGAGCGCGGCGCGCACGTCGTCGACGGACGCGGACGCTCCCTCGCCGTGTACGAGGGCGTAGTCGCGGACGCGGCGCAGAAGCCGGTTGGCGATGCGCGGAGTGCCGCGGGAGCGCCGGGCGATCTCGGCGCGGGCCACCGCCGGCACGCCCACTCCCAGGACGATCGCCGAGCGCTCCACGACGCGCTCGAGCTCATCCGGCTCGTAGTACTCGAGGTGCGCGGTGAAGCCGAACCGGTCGCGCAGCGGATTGGGCAGCAGGCCCGATCGTGTCGTCGCCCCGACGAGCGTGAACGGCGCGAGCTCGAGCGGGATGCTCGTCGCCCCGGCCCCCTTGCCCACCATGATGTCGATGCGGAAGTCCTCCATCGCGAGGTACAGCATCTCCTCTGCGGAGCGCGCCATCCGATGGATCTCGTCGATGAACAGCACCTCGCCCGGCGTCAGGCTGCTGAGCAGTGCCGCGAGGTCGCCCGCGTGCTGGATCGCCGGGCCGCTGGACATCCGCAGCGGGCGGCCGCTCTCGTGCGCCACGATCATCGCGAGCGTGGTCTTGCCCAGCCCCGGAGGGCCGGAGAGCAGGATGTGATCGGCCGGCCGATCCTGGATCCGCGCGGCCTCGAGCAGGAGCTTCATCTGCCCGCGGACCTTGTGCTGTCCGACGAACTCGTCCAGGCTCGACGGGCGCAGCGCGCCCTCGATGGCGAGCTCGGCCTCGTCGACGGCCTGGCCGGAATCCTGGAACTCAACCACGGCCGGCCCCGCCCTGCGCGGGGCCGAGCGACGCGAGCGTGCGCCGCAGGAGCAGCGCCACGGATCCGCGTTCGGTCTCGCTCGCCTCGGTCGTGCTCCGTTCGGCGGCTTCGGCGGCGACGCGCTCGGACCAGCCGAGGCCGATGAGGGCCGCGATCAGCTGCGTGCCGATCTCGTCGGGGATCGAGGCCGTCGCGGGTGCCGCGACGGGGGCCTGCAGCTTGCCGGTGAGCTGCACCACGATGAGCTTCGCGGTCTTCGGGCCGATCCCGGAGACCCGGCGGAAGGGCGCATCGTCGTCCGCGGCGACCGCGGTCGCGATCTGGTCGACCGAGAGATGCGAGAGCACCCCGAGGGCGGACTTCGGCCCCACCCCCGTGACGGAGAGCAGGTGGCCGAAGACCTCGAGCTCTGCGGAGTCCGCGAAGCCGTAGAGCGACAGGGCATCCTCGCGCACGATCAGCGAGGTGTGCAGGCGCAGCTCGTGCCCCACTCGGGCGGTGTGTGCGACATCGCCCGGAACCGCGACCGAGAAGCCGACTCCCCCGACCTCGATGATGACGGAGTCCGTGGTCGCGGACAGCACGGTGCCACGCAGGGAGGAGATCATGTGAGCAGTCTACGCACGTGCTCGTAGGTATGTTCGAGCGACACGCTCCGCATCGGCCCAGGCCTTCTGGGCCGGCGTCTGCGCGCCACCCTCGCCCGCCGCGCCGATCAGACCGGGCCCGCGCCACGCGTGGCACAGAGCGATCGCGAGGGCATCCGCCGCATCGGCGGGCTGCGGCGGCGCATCGAGCCGCAGGATGCGCGCGATCATCGCCTGCACCTGCTTCTTGTCGGCGGAGCCGTATCCGGTCACGGCCGCCTTCACCTCGCTCGGCGTGTGGGTGGCGGCGGGGAGACCGTGCTCGGCGGCGACGAGCAGCGCGACGCCGCTGGCCTGGGCCGTGCCCATGACAGTATGCGTGTTCTGCTGGGCGAAGACCCGTTCCACGGCCACCGCATCCGGTGCATGCTCGGCGATCACCGCGCGGATCCCCGCGGCGACCGCGGCGAGCCGCTCTCCGATCGGCGCATCCACCGGGGTGCGGATCACGCCCACGTGCACGAGCGTGCCGCGGCGCATCGGGTCGACGTCGACCACGCCGACGCCGCAGCGCGTGAGGCCGGGGTCGATGCCCAGTACCCGTCGTACTCCGCTCATCCCTCCAGGCTAGGCGCGGATCCGCCACTCGTCGCCGAGGCGCGCGGCCAGCCCATAGCCGCCTGCGCGCGGTCCATGAACACGCTCTTCGCCCTCGTGTAGTCGTCGTAGTCGGCAGCGGCGGCGTTGTCCTCCGCGAGCTTTCGCTTCAGCCGCTCGTATTCGTCTCGGGCCGCGGGATCCGCGCGCAGCCAGTCGCGGAAGGCGACGACGAAGTCGGCGAACGGCGAGTCGGCGCGCCGCACGTGCAGGATCAGCCCCTGCGCCGGTCCCGTCCGATCCAGCTCCCGGAAGTAGAGCAGCTTCTCATGGTGACGGGCGTCGGATCCGGGTCGAGGCGTGTCGACATCGACCCCCGGGGAGTCGGGCCGGGATCCGCGCGCCCTCTCGATCCGGAGCGACCCGAGCGCCGCGCTGACCGCGGCTTCATCGGGGATCACCGGGACGAGGAGCTGGAGGTCCAGGTACGCCTTGGCGGCGAGGCCCGGCACTGCGGTGGATCCGATGTGCTGGAACCCCGCGACGGCGATTCCGGCCTGCGCGAACGCCTCCCGGATCCACCGGATCCAGCGCGAAGCGACCGATGGCCACGCCGGATCGTACGGGACGATCTCCGGCGCGGCCATCGAAGGATCTCGCGGCTTACTCGTCGTTCTCGAGCTCGGCCTGCACCTCGGGCGTGAGGTCGAAGTTCGCGTAGACGTTCTGCACGTCGTCGCTGTCCTCGAGCGCGTCGATGAGGCGGAAGATCTTGCGCGCGGCCTCGGCGTCGATCTCCACCTTGAGGTTGGGGACGAACTCGACGTCGGCGGACTCGTACTCGATGCCCGCCTCCTGGAGGGCGGTGCGCACCGCGACCAGGTCGGACGCGTCCGTGATGATCTCGAAGCCCTGCGCGTGCGGCTCGATCTCCTCGGCGCCGGCCTCGAGCGCCGCCATCATGACGTCGTCCTCGGTGGTGTTCTCGCCCTCGACGACGATCACGCCCTTGCGGGTGAAGTTGTAGGCCACGCTTCCCGGGTCGGCGAGGGTTCCGCCGTTGCGGCTCAGCGCGGTGCGGACCTCGGCGGCGGCGCGGTTCTTGTTGTCGGTCAGACACTCGATCATGAGCGCGACGCCGTGGGCGCCGTAGCCCTCGTACATGATCGAGGAGTACTCGACCGACTCGCCGCCGATGCCGGCGCCGCGCTTGATGGCGCGGTCGATGTTGTCCTTCGGGACGGAGGTCTTCTTCGCCTTGAGCACGGCGTCGAACAGCGTCGGGTTACCGGCCTGGTCGGGTCCGCCGAGCTTCGCGGCGACCTCGATGTTCTTGATGAGCTTGGCCCAGGACTTGGCACGGCGCGCGTCGATGACGGCCTTCTTGTGCTTGGTCGTGGCCCACTTGGAATGCCCGGACATATGTCTCCCGCTCGTATCCGCCCTGTGGTTCATCCCGCCAGGGCATCGTCCATTCTAGAAGATCCGCGCTCCGGGCACCGACGGTCGGCGCGATACCGCCGGGATCAGGCCGCCGCGACGGCGCGGCGCGCCTCGACCAGCTCCAGGAACCGCGCATGCAGACGCGTCTCGCCGTTCATCTCGGGATGGAAGCTCGTGCCGAGCAGGTTCCCCTGCTGCACCGCCACCACACCCCCGTCGGGCAGGGCGGCGATCGCCGAGGCGCCCGGCCCCACCCGCGTGATGAGGGGCGCCCGGATGAACGTCGCGTCCACCGGCTCGTCGATGCCGTCGACGTCCAGGGTCGTCTCGAAGGACTCGACCTGGCCGCCGAACGCGTTGCGCGCGACGGTGACGTCGAGCCCGCCGAAGGTGAGCTGCCCGTCGATCGCCCCCTCGATCTCGTCGGCGAGGAGGATCAGCCCGGCGCACGTGCCGTAGACCGGCAGGCCGTCGGCGATGAGCGCACGCAGCGGATCCCGCACCCCGAAGATCCGGGACAGCTTGTCGATCACACTCGACTCGCCGCCCGGGATCACCAGGCCGTCGAGCCCGTCCAGCTGCTCGGGGCGGCGCACGGGAACCGCCTCCGCCCCGAGCGCGGTGAGGATCGCGGCGTGCTCGCGCACATCACCCTGCAGCGCGAGCACGCCGATCCGCACGGGAGATGTCACCAGCCGCGCTCCGCGAGACGGTGCGGGGCGGGAAGGTCCGCCACGTTGATGCCGACCATGGCCTCGCCGAGGCCCCGGGAGACCTGCGCGATCACGGCGGGGTCGTCGTAGGCTGCGGTCGCCTTCACGATCGCCGCGGCGCGGGCCGCCGGGTCGCCCGACTTGAAGATGCCGGATCCGACGAACACGCCGTCGGCGCCGAGCTGCATCATCATCGCCGCGTCGGCGGGAGTCGCCACTCCCCCGGCCACGAACATGACCACGGGCAGCGCGCCCTTCTCGGCGACCTCTGCGACCAGCTCGTAGGGCGCCTGCAGCTCCTTGGCGGCGACGTACAGCTCGTCCTTGGACAGGGTGGTCAGGCGTGCGATCTCGCCGCGGATCGTGCGGATGTGCTTCATGGCCTCGGAGACGTCACCGGTGCCGGCCTCGCCCTTGGAGCGGATCATCGCCGCGCCCTCGGTGATGCGGCGCAGCGCCTCGCCCAGGTTGGTCGCACCGCAGACGAAGGGCACGGTGAAGCCCCACTTGTCGATGTGGTTGACGTAGTCGGCCGGCGAGAGCACCTCGGACTCGTCGATGTAGTCGACGCCGAGCTCCTGCAGCACCTGCGCCTCGACGAAGTGGCCGATGCGCGCCTTCGCCATCACCGGGATCGACACGGCGGAGATGATCCCGTCGATCATGTCGGGATCGCTCATGCGCGACACGCCGCCCTGGGCGCGGATGTCGGCGGGCACCCGCTCGAGGGCCATGACGGCGACGGCACCCGCGTCCTCCGCGATCTTCGCCTGCTCGGGAGTGACGACGTCCATGATGACGCCGCCCTTGAGCATCTCGGCGAGGCCGCGCTTGACGCGGCCGGTTCCGGTGGTCGATTCGGGTGCAAGTTCTGTCATAGGACAGATCATACGCTGTCTGGCACGCGTCCCGGCACCGCGCAGACAGTGGCGCGGGATCCCCGCCTCAAGTGAGAGGATCGAGGGATGCTGAAGGTGCTCTCCATCCAGTCCGCCGTCGCTTACGGCCATGTCGGCAACTCCGCCGCGGTGTTCCCGCTGCAGCGCATCGGCGTCGAGGTCCTCCCCGTCTACACGGTGAACTTCTCCAACCACACCGGCTACGGCGCCTGGCGCGGGCCGATGATCGCCCCGGACGACGTCCGCGAGGTCATCACCGGGATCGAGGAGCGCGGCGTGCTCGGCGAGATCGACGCGGTGCTGAGCGGCTATCAGGGCGGCGAGGGCATCGGCGACGTGATCGTCGACGCCGTCGCCAGGGTCAAGGCCGCCAACCCGAACGCGGTGTACGCGTGCGACCCCGTCATGGGCAACGCCAAGTCGGGCTGCTTCGTCGCTCCCGCGATCCCCGTGCTGCTGCGCGACAAGGTCGTGCCCGTCGCCGACATCATCACCCCGAACCAGTTCGAGCTGGGCTTCCTCACGGGCACCGAGCCGGACACGCTCGAATCGACGCTCGCCTCGGTCGACGCGGCGCGTGCGATGGGCCCGAACACCGTGCTGGTGACGAGCGTCGAGCGCCCCGACCGCGAAGAGGGCACGATCGAGATGCTGGCCATCGACGACAAGGGCGCCTGGCTCGTCGCCACGCCGCACCTGCCGATGAAGGCCAACGGATCCGGCGACGTCACCGCGGCGCTCTTCACCGCGCACTACGTCGAGACGAAGGACGCGAAGACGGCCCTCGAACGGACCGTGTCGAGCGTGTACGAGCTGCTCAGGCTCACCCTGGAGTCGGGCGCGCGTGAGCTGCAGCTCATCCCCGCACAGGAGTTCTACGCGAACCCGCCGCTGCAGTTCGCGGCACGTCAGGTGCGCTGAGCCGATCCGGGCCGGTCGCGCGACGCGGATGCGACCCCGCGCGGAGAACGGGTGGATCGCCCGAGATGAGGTGGATCCTGATGAAGGCGCCTGATCTCGGGCGATCCACCTGATCTCGGGCGAGGCACGGTCCGGCGCGCCGAGCGCCGTCCCGGGCTCAAGCGGGCCAGGCGTCCGCGACCGTGTTGCGCACGTCGCCCAGCAGCTGCGGCAGGGCCTTGGTCTTCGCGATGATCGGGAAGAAGTTGGCGTCGCTGTTCCACCGCGGCACCACGTGCTGGTGCAGGTGCGCGTCCACGCCGGCACCCGCGATGGCCCCCTGGTTCATGCCGAGGTTGAAGCCGTCGCAGCGCGAGGTCGCCTTGAGCACGCGCATCGCGATCTGGGTGAGCTCGCCGATCTCCGCGACCTCCTCGGCCGTCGCCTCGTCGTAGGTCGCGATGTGCCGGTACGGGCACACGAGCAGATGTCCCGAGTTGTACGGGAACAGGTTCAGCAGCACGTATGCGGTGCGTCCACGGGCGACGATGAGCCGCTCCTCGTCCGGATGCTTCGGCGCCTCGCAGAACGGGCACTCCTCGCGCAGCGGCTCCGGGCCCGCCTGGATGTACGCCATCCGATGCGGCACCCACAGGCGCTGGAACTCGTCGGGGACGCCGGCGAGGTGCGCGGCGTCTTCCAGCTGCGCGCCCGCGCCCGCGTCCCCGACGTCGCTCATGCCAGGTCGCCGGCGGTCTGGATCAGCGCGTGACTCTCGATCGCCCGACGCACGCGGTCGACGGCCTCCGCGAGCGGAACGCCGTTCTCCTGGGTGCCGTCGCGGAACCGGAACGAGACCGTGCCCGCAGCCCGGTCCTGCTCCCCTGCGATGAGGATGAGCGGGACCTTGCCCGTGGTGTGGTTGCGGATCTTCTTCTGCATGCGCTCGTCCGAGTGGTCGACCTCGGCGCGCACACCCGCCGCGCGCAGAGCGGCGACGGCGTCGTCGAGATAGTCGGCGAACGTGTCGGCGACGGGGATCCCGACGACCTGCACCGGCGAGAGCCACAGCGGGAAGTCGCCCGCGTAGTGCTCGAGCAGGATCGCGAAGAACCGCTCGATCGAACCGAAGAGGGCCCGGTGGATCATGATCGGGCGCTTCTTCTGCCCGTCCTTGTCGGTGAACTCGAGTCCGAAGCGCTCCGGCAGGTTCGGGTCGACCTGCACCGTGGACAGCTGCCACACCCGGCCGATCGCGTCGGTCGTCTTGAGATCGATCTTCGGACCGTAGAAGGCCGCCTCACCGGGGACCTCGGTGAGCTTCAGACCGGACGCCAGGGCCACGTTGCGCAGCGCGTTCGTGGAGTACTCCCAGAACTCGTCGGAGCCGATCCACTTGTCCTTCTCGTCGTCGCGCATCGAGAGCTCGAGCTCGAAGTCGTTGAGACCGAAGTCGCGCAGCATCGACAGGATGAACTCGAGGACCTTCGTGACCTCGGCCTCGAGCTGGTCCGGCGTCACGAACAGGTGCGAGTCGTCCTGGGTGAAGCCGCGCACGCGCGTGAGGCCGTGCAAGGCTCCGGAGAGCTCGTTGCGGTAGACGGTGCCGTTCTCGGCGAACCGCAGCGGCAGGTCGCGGTAGCTGCGCGCACGCTCCTTGTAGATGAGGATGTGCATCGGGCAGTTCATGGGCTTCAGGTAGTAGTCCTGGCCCTGCTTCGTGACGTGCCCAGCCTCGTCGCGCTCCTCGTCCATCCGGATCGGCGGGAACATGCCGTCGCGGTAGGTGACGAGGTGGTTGGACGTGAGGAAGAGGTCTTCCTTGGAGATGTGCGGCGTGTACACGTAGGTGTAGCCGTCGGCGATGTGCCGACGACGCGCATGCTGCTCCATCTCGCCGCGGATGATGCCGCCCCGCGGATGCCAGACGGACAGACCGGATCCGATCTCGTCCGGGAACGAGAACAGGTCGAGCTCCTTGCCCAGGCGGCGGTGGTCGCGCTTGGCCGCCTCCTCCAGGCGCTGCTGGTAGGCGCGCAGCTCGTCCTTGGTCGGCCAGGCCGTGCCGTAGATGCGCTGCAGCTGCGGGTTCTTCTCGGATCCGCGCCAATAGGCCGCGGCGATCCGCGTGAGGTCCCAGCCGTTGCCGATCATGCGGGTGTTCGGCAGGTGCGGGCCGCGGCAGAGATCCTTCCAGACGACCTCGCCGTCCTTGGCCACGTTGTCGTAGATGGTGAGCTCGCCCTCGCCCACCTCGACCGAGGCGCCCTCGGTCTTGTCGGCGCCGGGACCCTTGAGCCCGATGAGCTCGAGCTTGAACGGCTCGTCGGCGAGCTCGGCACGCGCCTCGTCGTCGCTCACGACCCGGCGCACGAAGCGCTGGCCCTCGCGCTGGATCCGCTGCATCTCCTTGGAGATCGCCTTGACGTCCTCCGGCGTGAACGGGGTGTCCACGCCGAAGTCGTAGTAGAAGCCGTCGGTGATGGGCGGGCCGATGCCGAGGTTGGCCTGAGGCTTGATGCGCTGCACGGCCTGGGCGAGCACGTGGGCGGTGGAATGGCGCAGGATCGCGAGGCCCTCGGGGCTGTCGATCGTGATGGGCTGGACGTCGTCGTCCTCGTTGACGAGGGCGGCGAGGTCCTTCTGCTGCCCGTTGACGAGCATGGCGATCACGGAGCGATCGCTGTACGGGCCGTTCGCGCCGTAGAGCGCGAAGCCGTCGCAGGGGTAGGACGGCGATGCGGGGGCGGACACAGGGTTCTCAGACAAAGGAAGTTCTCCAGTTTGGCGATGGTCTCGGCTCAGCTTCGGGCGCGTCGGCGCCCTGCCCGCTCAGGCCCTGAGAGTTCGCGTGCCGCTGAGCGCGATCGGGGTCGCGTGCGTCAGTCGGGCGAAGTCCATAGGAGAATCCTACGCCGCAACCGCCAGAGCCTGGTCCAGGTGCCGCTGCGCGAGCCGCCATCCGCCGGCCTCGTATGCGACGACGACGAGCACGGGGCCCGCCAGCACGACGAGCAGGCAGGCCCACAGCGGCAGGCCGGCGAACGCGAGCACGATGCCGAGCACCGGCAGCAGCATGGCGAGGGCGTGCAGCGGCAGGCCCTTCATCAGCGAGTGCACGAGATAGGAATGCAGCAGCGAGATCGAGACCATGAAGACGATCACGGGGATGGCGATCATGAGGATGACCACGGGTGTCGCGAGCGGGTGCTCATGGCGGAAGGCGTAACCGATGGCGTGCAGGCCGGCCCCGACGGCGGCGACGCTCGCGAAGATGAACGCGTGGCCGTATCCCCAGACGAACGAGCGTCGACGATGGACGGCGAGGATCGCACCGGACGGCATCATCGTGTACGACCACCACAGGGCGAAGGTCATCGCGACGCCCGCACCGATCACCACCACGGCATCACCGGTCCAGCCCTGGGTCTCCGAGATCTCCTGGGCTGCGGCGAGGGTCCCGATGACCGTCTCGCCCAGGGCGATGATCGTCAGCAGGGAATAGCGCTCGGCGATGTGGTGCGCGTGCCAGGGCGTGCCCCGTCCCTCGCCTTCGCCCTTGCGCTCCGCGACGACCGGGCCGCCGAGCTCGACCAGCCAGCACAGCGCGGCCGCGAGGATCGCGGCTCCGAACGGCAGCGGCGCCCAGGCCACCACGACCCAGCCGAGCTGAGCGATCGCGATGAACACGACGTAGGTGATCGCGTGCCGGCGATAGGCGGGGTCTCGCGCTGCACGCAGCCACTGCGCCAGGAGTCCGACCCGCATGACGATGTAGCCCGCCACCATGACGCGGTTGTCGAACACGCCGTCGAGCTCGAGGGACTCGAACATCCGGGGCAGCCCGATCGCGAGCACGATCACTCCGGACATCTGCACCATCGTGAAGACGCGGAACAGCCAGTCGTCGGTGTCGAAGGCGGAGGCGAACCAGGCGAAGTTGATCCACGCCCAGATGACGGCGGCGGTCGCGAAGGCGAACGCGCCGACCGCCGCTCCCCCGTGGCCGGCGGCGACGCCGGCCGCGAACTGCGCCCCGGCCACCCCGAACGCCGCGGCGAACACGAGATCGTAGAGCGCCTCGAGCGGCGTCGCCGCGCGGTGCGGCTCATGCCGGGGACGCCCGCGCATCGGCCGCAGTCCGTGCCGATACCGTTCGACCGCGTTCGTCATGCTGCTCCCCGTTTCCCCTCGGGACCCCGCAGCCGCGCCGCGGAATCGTGCAGCGTCCAACCTAGCGCGGCGCCGGATCCCGGCGATCCCGGTACCCCTTCCGGAGGGTCAGGGCCGCCGCGATCGCCTTGATCACGGTGATCTCTCCGAAGCGGTAGTCGTCGGCGCGGATGAGCCGGGCGGCGAGATCCGGGCGGGCGGCCCGCAGCAGCCCCCGGGCGCGCTCGGCGTGCAGGGCGTTCGACACGATCGCGAGCTCCACGGCGTCTTCGAGGAGCGGGAGGGAGTTGGCGATGTTCTCCTCGGTGGTCCGGCTCGCGGTCTCGACGAGGGCGGTCCCGGAGAAGCCGCGCTGCGCGGCGTACCGGGCGAGGATCTGCGCCTCCGGCTCCGCCCCGCGCACCGCACCCCCGGAGAAGACCAGCACATCGTCCGCGGTGCGCAGGGTGCGGAGCCCTGCGCGGACGCGGAACCGGTTCACTGCGTTGGCGCGGGCACCGCGATTGCCGTAGCCGAGGACGAGCACCGTGCGCCGCGCCCCGTGGCGGCCCGCCGCCAGCCCGCGCCGGCTCGCACGCGCCGACACGACCTCTCCCCAGAGCAGGAAGGCAGCACCGGCGGCCGCCAGAGCGGCGGTGGTCGCGGCAGGCGTCTTGTGCATCGGTCCAGGCTAGGACGCGAGGTGGTGGTGCCGGCCGGACGGCTGCCACGATGGGTCAGCGGGATCAGTCGCACTTCGAGCACGGGAGCGATCCATGGGCTACTTCATCGTCGTGATCGGGCAGACCGTCGTCCTCCCGATCGTCAGCGGTCTCATCGAGCTGTTCACCGTCGGCGGGGATCCGGTTCTCGTCTTCGGCCGATGGTGGGTGTTCTGGGGCGTGGGCACGCGTCTGCTCGTCGCCGGGCTCGTCCAGGTGTCGGGGAAGGGCCCGACGGCGGCGATCCTCGGCTCGGCGGCGCCGAGCGTGCAGGAGATCCAGCTCACGCGCGAGCTCGGCACCGCGAACATCGGAATGGGACTCGCGGGACTGCTCGCCCTCATCCCGTCCTGGGCGCTGCCTGCGGGGCTCGCCGGCGGCGTGTTCCTGCTCATCGCGGGACTCATGCACCTTCCGAAGAAGGGCAAGAACGCCCAGGAGAGCGTCGCGACGTGGACCGACCTGATCGTGGGAGCCGCGGTGCTCGCCCTGGCCGCGCGGGTGGCGCTCGGCGCCCTGTCCAGCTGACCCGGAAACGACGAAACCCCCGGGTAAGCCGGGGGTTTCTCCTGTGCGCGATACTGGGATCGAAAGAGAACCGGGTATCACCCCATATCGCGCGGAATCTCGCGTAAAATAGTGCTTGACCAGGTAATTCCCCACTGGAACCGAGTGGAACCAAGTGGAACGGAATGTAACCCCAACTGGTAGCACGCTGGTAGCACGCCAGCACCGCTCCGCACCTCGCAGAGAGTGAGTTCCGTTATGCCCAAGATGAAGGTCGGCACGATTCACAAGATGGCCTCGGGCAAGTGGCTCGCCCGCTACTCCGCACCGGACGGGAAGCGCTACGGCAAGTCCTTCCTGACCAAGGGCGACGGTACGAAGTGGCTGCAGATCGTGTACGCGGACATCTCATCTGGCCGCTGGGTCTCCCCTGGCGCATCGACCACGGCGACGCTCTTCGAGGAGTACGCGAAGACGTGGGTAAGGACGCGGAAGGTCAAGGGGCAGCCGATCGCCGACCGAACGCGCGAGAACTACACCGACCTCCTGGAGCGCGTGATCCTCCCTGAGTTCGGGAAGAAGCCGCTCAACATGATCGACCGCAAGGAGGTCGAACGCTGGTACGACGGCTTTGAGAAGCGCCTGGAGAAGCTCGCGGCGGCGTCGGAGAAGAAGCGCACGCGTACCAACGCGGATACCTACAGAGCCCGCGCCTACTCCCTCCTGCGGACCATCATGAAGTCGGCCGCGGAGGATGGGCACATCATCGAGAACCCTGCCCGGATCCGCGGTGCGGGCTCCGTCGATCGGCAGCACGAAGTCATCCCGGCGACGCTTGAGGAACTGGTGACGCTGACGAAGGCGATTCCGGAGAGGTATCGCTTGCTCGTCCAGCTCGCGGCGTTCTGCGCACTGCGATTCGGAGAGCTGACCGAGCTACGGCGCGGCGACGTGGACACGAAGAACGGCATTATCCGCGTCGCGCGCGCCGTCGTCATGGCCGATGGCAAGTTCGTGGTCAAGACGCCCAAGACCAAGGCTGGCGTCCGCCGCGTCGCCATTCCCCCGCATCTGATGCCGATGGTCCGCGATCACCTGATGCGGTTCACAGCGCCAGGAGGTGATGGCCTGCTGTTCCCATCGAAGAACGACGCCGAGCGACACATGCGCCAGAGCGCTATGGCACGCGTCTACTACCCCGCGCGTGACGCCGCCGGTCGTCCCGATCTCCGCTTCCACGACCTCCGCCACACCGGCGCGGTGCTCGCGGCCCAGACCGGCGCGACCCTCGCTGAGCTCATGGCACGCCTCGGGCACTCGACCCCGGCAGCAGCGATGCGATACCAGCACGCGGCGCAGGACCGCGATGCGGTGATTGCCTCGCGCCTTTCCGAGATGGTCGCCGCCGCGGGGTCGTAAGAGCCGGCGAGAGCCCGTGCCACGACGCCAGCGCGGGGTCCGTCTTTCACGGCTCGGCGCAGGTCGCCGCGCGGCCGGAAACCGAGCCGATCCCGAAGAAGCAGTCATCTTGGAAGCGACTGCCAGTGGGCATCTGAGGGCATTTCACGGCGTCGGCACATCGCCGTCCCGGTAGCCCGTGAAATGAGCTCAGATGCCCGCTGGGAGCCGCGCGCGCAACGGGAACGCTTGGTAGACTGGAACCACGAGGTAAGGCGTAACGGCCTCGACAATCCACGACGCCAGCACTTGGTAGCCACCCAGCGAAACGGGTGAACGATCACGGTGGAGTAATGAAGCCGATGGTCAGTGCGGAATCCTCCGAAGCTCCCACGAGATAGGCACAGCTGTGCCACATCGTGAGGAGCTTTCTCCATGTCCGGCAACATCCCCACCCCCGCCCGCCGCCGTCTCGGCACCCAGGAGCAGGCCGCTCGAATCTGGGGCTGCGACGTTCGTACGATCCGCAACCGGATCAGCGACGGCACCCTCACCGGCTTCAAGCTGCCCGGCACCCGTGCGATCCGCGTTGACCTCAACGAGGTCGAGCGGCTGCTCGAAGTGATCCCCGCCGCCAAGCGCCAGCCGCGCCAGCCCTTCGGCCCGGACGCCCGGATCGTCACCGTGATCCCACCCGTGCGCGCCGAAGTCGTCACCGAGGAGCCGTCATGACCGTCTCTTTCGTCCTCGCGCCGATCCTCAACCCCTTCCACTCATCCCGGAGCACAGAGACCGTCGTGTGCCCGGTCTGTGAGCGCACCTTCCACCCGTGGAAGCAGTCGGTCGGGCGCTACTGCACCAACAGGTGCGCGGGCGTGGCGCGCCGCCTGGAGGCGATCCAGCGACGCCGGGAACAGCGCGAGGAGGCCCGGTCCCCCGCCCGGACGGCCGAGGAGCGCGACCGGGCGGCCTCGGTGTCCGCCGACTGCATGGCCGCCTACGAGGCGATGAGGGAGGCGCTGTCGTGAGCGATGTCGAGGAAGTGCCCGAGAGCTTCGCAGAGGCGATCGAGGAACTGGCGCAGACGCTCTACCGAGCAGGCGTGCCGCTGACTCCCTCCATGCTGACGCACCTGTGGGTGGCTGGCCTCGTGGCCGCGAGGCTGGGCGCTGAACACGTGACGGTGAAGGAGTGGAAGCCCGGCAAGCGGTGGCCCGAGTTCCGGAACCTCCCCTACGTGCTGAAGTTCCCGTGCCCTGGCGATCATCGCACCGAAGATCGCCGCGATGATCCGTGGGTGTCGATCATCATCGAGGAGAACGGCTGGTTCTCACTCGATCCGCAGTCCGAATGCACCAAGTGCACCGCACAGAGCATTCGGGATTGGTTGCTGACGTGCCCGCGCTGCGAGAAGGGCGAGGACAGCGAGCGTCACGACCCGATGCACTGGGCTCTCGACGTGTTCGACATCGACGGAGGGTACGACGCTTCGCCGCTGGCGTGGATCATGCTCGAGTTCGGGCGGGAGGCCCGTCGCGCGCTGGCCCGTTGGTGGCTTGACCACACCGAGGAAGCGCTGGACTCTGATCCGATCGCGAGCAGATCGACGGAGAACCGGGAGCGCCTGCGCGTGAGCCAGGTCGCCTGGGCGCAGCGCGTGATCGAGAGCCAGCCGAAGCGGAAACCATCGAAGGCGAAGCTCGACGCGGCTGGAGCCGCGGTGATGACCGTGGAGGAGGCCGCCGCGTGGCTCGACGCTGAGGGAGTCCCGGCGACAGCGAGCCAGCGCGCCGCCCTTGCCCTGACCGAGGGCAGGCCGGGGCGTCCGTCCAAGCCGGTCATCGAGAAGGCGGTGACGCTCCGGAAGAGCCGTGCCACGCAGGCCTGAGCCCATGCCCTGCCCCTACTACTCCCGAAGGGAGTAGGGCAGGGCAAGGGCAGGGCAAGGGCGGGGCAAGGGCACAGGCAGAGTGGCCCGGCAGGCAGGGCCGCGACTCTCAGGGGTATACGGGGTCGTAAAGGCCGGTTGCCACGAGAGCCGCGGTGCGACGACGGCCATACTCGCGGATCTCCTGCTGACGAGGCGTGAGGTCGTTCTCCATGGCCCGGATGCTGGCCACGATGGACGTGATCGGGTTCGCCTGCATCGGGTCGATCGTGCGCGCGGTCATGCTCATCGTGGCGAGGTGCTGGGCGGTCATGTCGGGCTCCATTCGGTGAAGCCGCGAGGGCTCTTCTCGGTACCCTCGCGACCCCTCCAGGATACCCAATACCCCTCTGGGGTACCACGGCGGAACGTGGCGTAGTACGCTTGCGGATGAGGGCCCTTGCACGGCCCGAGGTGCGCTGCTGGCGGTAGGGCCGGGCCTGATTCAAAGGCCCCCGTCATGTCCCGATCTGAAGACAGCCCCCACCGCATCCAGCTTGCGCGTCGTCCTGAGCACATCTCCGACGCGAAGGAAGACGCGACCGTCAACGCCCTGACCGTGCTTGCCCACGGCGGCACCCTGAAGAGCGCGAAGCGCTCGCGCAACCTCGCTGCCGCCGACGCGGAAGCGACCATTGACCGGCTCCTCCGCGGTGGTAACGCGCCGACAGTGGAGGAGCCTCCCACGTCCCCTGTCCGAGGACATGCGGGGGACGAACGACGGCTCACCGCGGGACCGGTCTTGGGGGCCTCCCGCGGTGAGCCTGACCCGGACGTCACGGCCCGCGAGGAGTACGCCATGCGCGTCCGCGCAGGCATCCGCCGCACTGCGATGGTCCCTTCGGTGCTGACGGTCCCGTGCGCCGAGCACGACGCGGCCGTGGGCGAATACTGCTTCGGCAACGTCGCGCGCGGCGTGTGCGCCGATCGCGTCGTGCAACGGGCGGCACAAAGATGACGCGCCGGTACCAGCCCCACATGATCGCCGTCGATCACGAAGCGACCCGCCAGGCTGAGCAGTACCGCGAGGCCGCGAAGCCGGTGCCGACCCCTCGGGATCCTGAGTCGCCCGCGGCCTGGGAAGCCAAGCCCGAGCCGCCGCAGGCCGCGCAGCCGAAGCCGGGTCTCGGGCGCGGCGTGCGGGTCGTGCTTCCTCAGCCCGACGGGGCGGTCGTGATGAACCCGGAGGATGCCCGCATCGTGAAGGGCATGCTCAGCCAGGCCCTCCAGGTCACGACCGATCCCGCCACCAAGGCCAAGCTCCGTGCAGCCCAAGCCGAACTGAACTCGAAAACGCGAGGTGCCCTGTGACAACGACCCTGAAGGAACAGCAGATCGAGCACGCCGACGCCTGGGAGGCGATCCCCTCGGCCTCGCTCCCGTGCGGCTCGTGCGGGATCGCGGTGCGCAGGCCTGTGGATAATTCCGATCTGGACGTGCTGACGCTCTACAAGCCCGCGACCGGCCATGGCCCCGGTGACGGGCAGTTGGACCTTCTCTGGACGCGCTGCGCGACGTGCCGGATGACTCGCGCGGCAGCGTCCGACCTCATGGACGCACACCCCACGGTGCGCGGCAGCATCGGCGATCGGACCATCGCGATCGATCGCCTCGAAGACGCCCTTGCGGGGCTCGACATCCTCGGGATCACGAGCCCGCAGATCATCGACCGGCTGACCGCGAACGTCAAGCCGCTGCGCACGCTCATGGACGCCTTGACGATCCTGGGCGGCAGCGCCGCGTGGGTGCTGCACGCTCGCGCCGCGGGCTACGCCGGAGTCACGCGGACGCCGGCCAGCAGCAAGCGATGGGCGCACGTCAGCGAGGACCAGAGGCAGGCGCTCCGAGACGCCGCCGCCGCACTCCTCGCGCGCGACGTGGCGCGTCCTGTGGACGTGCTCGCGCCCTCGGACGACGGCAGCCCCTCGGGGTGCCTCCTGTGCGGCGTGGGAGCAGTGCAGGCATTCCGAGAGGACGCGGAGAGCGTCTGGACCCTCATGTCCGCCGACAGCGCGACCATCGGCGGCAGGCCGATGCCGGACACCCTGGACGGCGTTGTCTGCGCTCGATGCGATGCGGCAATCGACCGCGCGCAGGGAGTCGGCCAGCAGGCTATGGCCCTCAGCGTGCGCGACCTCCTCGGGATGCCGCGCTACCTCCGGTCCCTGGAGCACATCGATGGCCTGATCGGCTGGGCCGCGCTACCAAAGGGCGCCCGCCCCAATGCCGAGCCCTGGGCTCACATCGACTTGTCCCAGATCCGCGAACTGGCTCGGGCCATCCTAGGAAGTCGGTCCTAGGCGTTGGACTGGGGGCGGACATATAGCGGTAGCCCGATCTCGCCGTCGACAGCCCAGGTGTGAAGTTGCCATCCGATGTTCGCGATCGTCGTCATCTGCTCGTTGGCGAAGTGGTCATCCGCCTGCACCATCTCACGGCGCCCGGAAGTGCCCAGCCCGAGATAGATGCGTGCCACAAAAAATCGATCACCACGCTCCCAGGCTTCCTGCGCCAGCTCGGGTGACAACTTCGGGAGGAGTCGCTTCATGTGCCGAGCATACGAGAACCAAGACGAGTCATGGACTGTGCTCAATGCTGTGCCGTGTCCTAGATCTTTGGCGCCCCAGGCCGTGTCTCGTGCCTCAGAAGTAGCACGCAGCGTAGGTCCCACAGTCTCATTCCGTACGACCAAGGCTCGTTCGCAACTCCTTGAGAGTCTTCTGGATCCCACTCAAGGAAGCAGCGATAGAGGCCATTCTCCCGGGGAAGGAGGTGCTGGACTCGTTGTACGTCGTGAGTGCAATGTCGGACGCAGCGAGCGAGAAGTTCTCGCCGAAACGCCGCAGACGATTGCCCTTGTACGAGACCGACACGACGACCTTGTCAGGCGTCTTTAGCTTGTTGACCAGCTCGGGCCCGCCGTTGTTGACACCACTCCACCACGTGTTGGTCAGCTCGCTACCTGGCGGAAGCCATGGGACCGAGCTGTCGTATCGCGTCGCGAGCATCCCGGTGTTCTTCTCCAGACGACTTTCGGCGTCGAGGGGCGGGTCGAACGTCACTCGTAGGTCTCTGGCCGCCGACGCACCATAGTTCCTGATCACAAGCTCGAAGGCGGTGTCGCTGTTCTGTGACTGACGGAACAGCGCAATGACCACGGGACGCGTTCGCTCCTTGCTGTCCCTCGCTGTCGCGCTGATGGCAACGATTGCGATGATCGCCGTGACCACTGCGAAGACAGCAGACACCGCGGTCGCCCCTGCACTGATGAGGTCTGTGTATGGCGCGAGCAACTTTGCGAGCCACGCCCACCAATCGTTCATGCCTGGGAGCCTAGCGGTCCATTGGAAACTGGAATCAACTGGTAGCGGCGCGGTAACGGGAACAGAAAAGGCCCGGAAATCCGGGCCTCATCTGGCATTTAGTGTGTGCGCGATACTGGGATCGAACCAGTGACCTCTTCCGTGTCAGGGAAGCGCGCTACCGCTGCGCCAATCGCGCCTGTTCAGGCTATTCAGTTGAGAAGAGCGAGGTGGCGACGGGATTCGAACCCGTGTAAACGGCTTTGCAGGCCGGTGCCTAGCCTCTCGGCCACGCCACCATGTGGATTCGAACCCACATGCGGAAGCCCCCGAAGGGGCTCCTGCACTGGAGCGGATGACGAGACTCGAACTCGCGACCCCAACCTTGGCAAGGTTGTGCGCTACCAACTGCGCTACATCCGCGTTTTGTGTTTTCCCGGTGTCCCGGGCACTTGAAATACATTAGCCGAGGATCCACGCTTCGCCAAACCGGGCCTCGTTCTCGGGCGTGTCCACGGGCACGGCCCGGACACCGCTGGGCGACGCGAGGACCGAATGGCAGAATGCCGGGCATGACCCGTGACGAGCAGCGTGACGAAGAGGCACGACCCGTCGGTCCCCTCGCCGTTCCGACCTCGCCGGCACGCATCGGCGGCGCCCTGCTGAGCATCGGAGACTTCTCCCGGTACTCGCGGATCAGCGTGCGGATGCTGCGCCACTACGACGAGCGCGGACTCCTCGCCCCCGCCGAAGTCGACCCGTTCACCGGGTACCGCCGATATGCGCCCGAGCAGCTGCGCACGGCGGGGCGGATCCGGTCGCTCCGCGATGCAGGCTGCGGGATCCCGCTGATCGCGGAGCTGCTGCCGCTGTTCCAGGAGTCGCCGGAGACCCTTCACGAACGCCTGGAAGCGCATGTCGTCGGACTCGACGAGGCCGTGGAGCAGCTGGCCGCTCAGCGGCGTCTCACCCGCTCCCTGATCGCCGGGATCGACGGCGCGGAGCCGGTCGTCGGCGAGCGGACGTTCTCCGCGGCCCGCGTGCTCGCTCTGCATCGGACGGTGGCGTGCTACCCGGCGGAGGGCGAGCTCTGGTCCGACCTGCGCGACCTGCTCGCCTCCCCCGCGGAGGTGGATCCGAGCATGTTCGGAGACCTGATCGGTGCGACGTACTTCGACGCCGAGTACCGCGACGACGACGTGGAGATGGCCATCTGGCGCGACTACCGCGGCCCGTTCACGCCGCGGCACGGCTTCGAGATCGTCGATCTCCCGTCCCGCCGGGTCGCCTGGACGACGCACCGGGGCGGGTTCGAGTCGATCGGGCGGGCGACGGAGGCGCTCGGCGAGTGGGTCGCGCAGCACGGCCGCACCCAGATCGGCCCCGTGTTCAACTTGTACGTCGTCGGCCCCGGGCGGACCGACGACCCGGACCAGTGGGTGACCGAGGTCAACATCCCGATCGCGTGACTCGACCCCGACGCGCCTCCGTCGGACGGCGGGCTTGACTCTGCCACTGTGGCAGGTTCCAGCCTTGATCTGCGGGCGCCGGGAACGACCGGCGCCGCAGATCGAGAGGACGATGGGGATGAACGAGACCATGAACACGGTGAACTACTTCGAGATCGGCACGCCCGACCCCGAGGCGGCGCGTGCCTTCTATGGCGAGGTGTTCGGCTGGAGCTTCGGACCCGCGGGACCCGCGGGCTACAGCATGGTGAACGACACCGGCGGCGGGCTCTGGGACACGAGCGGCATCGGGTCGGGCACCTGGGCGGTGTTCTACGTCGAGGTCGCCGACATCGAGACGAGCATCGCGTCCGCGCTCTCCCACGGCGCGGGGACGGTTCTGCCTCTGGTGGACAACGGGGCCATCCTCTTCGCTCATCTGACCGACCCGGCGGGCAACCGGTTCGGCCTGTGGCAGCGCAAGACCGACGCCTGAGCCGCCTCTCCCCGGGGCGCCCGTCAGTCGACGAGCGCCCCGGCGGTGAGATTGGCGATCGCGCCGGTCATCGACCCCGCACGGTCGGACGCGGCGAAGGCGAGATACTCTGCCACCTCGTCGAGCACCGGAAGGCGCCCCAGTGCCGTGGACCCGGTGAGTCCCCGGATCCATTCGTCCATGCCGAGGCCCGACGCGTCGGCGATCCGTCCGAACATCGCCCGGGTGTACGAGGTCGTGAGCGCGTCCGAGATCGCGTGCGGTCGCACGCAGACCACCCGGACGCCGTCGGGCCCGAGCTCGCCGGCGAGGGCGCGTGAGAAGCCCTCCAGTCCGGCGGACTGCGCGGCGTTGCCGATCAGCCCGCGTCCGGAGAGCCGTGCGCCGGGCGTCGAGATCGTCAGGATCACACCGGCGCGCTGCGCGACCATGTGGCGCGCCGCGGCCTTCGCCGTGAGGAAGTTCGTCCGCAGATAGCCGACGACCGGATGCAGATAGTCGTCGAGGGATGTCTCCGTGAGGCCCCTCCCCTGCACATGGTCGAACCCCACCGCGTTCAGTGCGACGTCGATGCGCCCCGCGCTCTCGGCGATCTCGTCCGCGTGCCGCTCGACGGCGACCGGGTCGGAGGCGTCGACGACGGCGACCGACACCTCGCCGCCTTCCGATCGCGCCCTGGAGGCCGCCGCCTCGAGCCGCGGCAGCGAGCGCCCCGCGAGGAACAGCCGCGCCCCCTCCCGCGCGAAGACCCGGGCGGCGGCCGCTCCGATCGACCCGCCGCCGCCATGGATGACCGCGACCTTGTTCTCCAGCAGCATGATGCGCTCTCCTTCGTCTGCGTCTGCAACTTCAGGATTGCACTGGGAGCACTCTGACGCAACCCTCAGGTTGCACTAAGATGGGAATCCGGATCAGAGCCGCTCGGCGATCTCCTTGATCACCGCGAGCCGGCCCTCCCACTCCCGGCCGATCGCGTCGAGCCGGCGCGCTGCGGCGCTGAGTTCGGACCCGACGACGCGATAGCGCACCTCGCGACCGACGCGCACGGGTTCGACCAGGCCGACGTCAGCGAGCACCGACAGGTGCTTCGCGATCGCCTGCCGGGACACCGGGAAGCGCGCGGCCAGAGCGGAGGCGGAGGCATCCCCCTCCCCCAGCGTGGCGAGGATCCTCCACCGCGTCTCGTCGCCGAGCGCGGCGAACACGGGCACCAGCGAGGCCGTCATCGTCCACCCTCCCTCAGCAGGGCGACGAGCTTGTCGATCTCGAGGTCCCAGCCGCGTCGGTGGCTCTCGAGATTCGCCTCCGGGGCGGAGGTGCGCTCGAAGCCGGTCTCCACGACGGTGAGCCTCGTGCCCGATTCCTGGGCTTCGAGGGTGAACGTGAAGACCGTCGAGCTCGACTCGTCGAGGTCCGGGGGCAGGATGCCGAGGGCGTCGTCGTTGTTCCAGCGGTAGGTCACCGAGCGCGGCGCGTCCACGGCCTCCACGCGGATCGGGACGGCCCCGTGCCCCTCGAAGGTCATCGTCCCCACCGCGCCGACCCCCGCGCCGCACAGGACGGTGCGGCCGAACCAGCGCGAGAGATGCTCCGGATCCGTGATCGCGCGCCATACCTTCTCGACGGACGCGGCGATGGAGATGCTCCGGGTCACCGTGTAGGTCTCGCCGTCGAGCACTGCTCGATCGCCGCCGGTGGCACCCTGCATGTGACATCCTCCCGAACCGGCAGGAACGCCGAGACCGGCTGTCCTGCAACGGAGAGGTTACCCCAAGAGGCTCCGGAGGGAGGAGGAGATGATGGTGGGCGATGCCGGACTCGAACCGACGACCTCTTCCGTGTGAAGGAAGCGCGCTACCAACTGCGCCAATCGCCCTTGCGGGTTTTCGTGCCCTGAGGCACAGGTAAAGAGCATACCCGATCCGGCGGCGGCACTCCGACCACGCCGTCCGCCGGGCGTGGCGCAGACACCGGCCGAGGGCGATCCGGGGATGTCCGAGCCCGCGGATACCGTCATCACCGTGAGCACTGCAGAGCTGGTCGATGACCTGGACGAGATGCAACGCCGCGCGGTCGAGCACGGCGAAGAGCCGCTCGTCGTCGCGACCGGCGCGGGCACGGGCAAGACCCGGGTCCTGACCAGCCGCGTCGCCCGGCTCATCGATGCGGGCGCCGCGCCGGAGCGGATCCTGCTGCTGACCTTCACCCGCCGGGCCGCGGCGGCGATGACCTCCCGCGCTGCCGCGATGGTGGGCGACACCGCGCTCGCCCAGCGGATCGCCGGAGGGACCTTCCACGCGGTCGCGCATCGCATCGTCGCCGAGAACGCGCATCATCTCGGACTGGCCGACGTCACGGTCCTGGCTCCGGACGACATCGTCGACCTCGTCGACCTCCTGCGCAGCGAGCACGGCCTCGACGGCACGGACCGCCGCATGCCGACGAGCAGGGCGATCTCCGACATCGGATCCAGGGCCGTCAGCCTGGAGCGACCCGGGCGCGAGATCATCCAGGAGCAGTTCCCCTGGGCGCTCGATCACGCCGACGAGATCATGGCGCTGCTGCGTGCGTACACGCAGCGCAAGCGGGCCCGGGGCCTGCTCGACCTCGACGACCTCCTCGTCGCGTGGCGCTCGCTGCTGCGCGATCCCGACGTCGGTGCACGGCTCCGCGCGCGCTGGGACTGGGTCCTGGTCGACGAGTACCAGGACGTCAACCGCGTGCAGGCCGAGATCGTCCAGGAGCTCTGCCCCCAGGGGCGCGGTCTGACCGTGGTCGGCGACGACGCGCAGGCGATCTACGGCTTCCGCGGCGCCGGGGCCGGGCAGCTCCAGGGCGTTCTCGACCGGCACCCCCAGGCCCAGGTCATCCGCCTCGAGCGGAACTTCCGCTCCACCCAGCCCATCCTCGACCTGGCGAACGCCGCACGCCCCCAGGACTTCCCGATCCGCCTGGTGGCGCACCGTCCGGGCACGGCGCCGCGGCCCGAGCTCGTCCGCTGCGAGAACGCCGACGACGAGGCGCGCACCGTGGCGGAGCGGATCCTCGCGGCCCACGCGGACGGTCTGCCCCTGCGGGAGCAGGCGGTGCTGATGCGCGCCGGCTCGCACAGCGCACTGCTCGAAGTCGAACTGAAAGTCCGCGGCATCCCCTTCGCGAAGTTCGGCGGGATCGGCTATCTGGAGACCGCGCATGTGCGGGACCTGCTCGCCGCGTTCCGCGTGGTGCTGAACCCCGCCGACGAGATCGCCTGGTACCGCCTGCTCACCCGGCATCGCGGACTCGGCAAGGTGGGCGAGCGCCGCCTCGCCGGCGTCCTCGCCGATCAGGGCATCGCCGGCGGCCCGGAGGCGATCGCCGCGGCGCCGGCCACGGCGCGCGTCGGGCTCGCAACCACCCTCTCCCTGCTCGGCGTCGTCGACGCGGGATCCCCCGTGCCCGAGCTGGTGGAGGCGTGCGTCGACGCGGCCACGACGCTGCTGGCCCAGCACTACCCCGATTGGCAGCGCCGCGCGGCCGACGTGGCCGCGGTGGCCGAGGCCGCGGCCAGGCAGCGGGATCTCCGGGCGTTCGTGGGCGACCAGGCCATCGACCCCGTGACCCTGGCGGGCGACTGGGCCTCCACGCCGCACCTCGACGAGGACTGGGTGACGCTGTCGACGATCCACTCGGCGAAAGGGCTCGAATGGTCCGCGGTGCATCTGCTGAGAGCGACCGACGGCGCCATGCCCTCCGATATGGCGCTGACCTCGAGGGCGGGGCTCGAAGAGGAGCGGCGCCTGTTCTACGTCGGCCTCACGCGAGCCCGCGACACGCTGAGCATCTACGCGCCGGCCACCCTGCCCACGCACCCCACGGCATTCGCGGCCCGGCACGTCCTGGCCAAGCCGAGCCGGTTCCTGACGAGTGAGGCGCTCGCGTGCCTCGCCGTCGTGGACACCAGGGTCACCGCTCCCGGCGCCTCACCGGCGTCCCAGGACCCGCGGGTGCGCTTGGACGATCTCGACGCGCTGTTCGCGTGACCGCGCGCAGCGTCGCGCTCACTCCAGGATCCGGGCGGTCTGCCGCGCGATCTCGAGTTCCTCGTTGGTCGGCACGACGAGGACCGTCACCGGCGAGGAGTCGGTCGAGATCACCCGGATCCCCCGCCCCGGAGTCTCATTCCGCAGCGGATCGATCTCGACTCCCGCGAACCCCAGGGTCGCCATCGCCTCACGACGCACCAGGGCGTTGTTCTCGCCGACTCCCGCGGTGAACGAGATGACGTCCACGCCGCCGAGCTGGGCGATGTAGGCCCCCGCGTAGCCGCGCAGCCGGTGGATGTACACGTCGAAGGCGAGCGTCGCCGCCTCATCCCCCGCCGCGGCCCGGGCGAGCACGTCGCGCATGTCGGAGACGCCGGAAAGGCCCTTCAGTCCGCTCCGGGTGTTCAGCAGCTCGTCCAGCTCCGCCACCGTGAGGCCTGCGCGCCGTGCGAGCGTGAACAGCACCGCGGGGTCGATGTCGCCCGACCGTGTTCCCATGACGAGCCCTTCCAGCGGCGTCATCCCCATCGACGTCTCCACCGACCGGCCGCCGAGCACGGCGGTCACGGAGGCCCCGTTGCCGAGATGGAACACGAGTTGTCGCAGGCCCTCCCGCTCGCCGCCGACGAACGCTGCGGCCGCCTCGGAGACGAACTTGTGCGACGTGCCGTGGAACCCGTATCGCCGAATGCGGTACGACTCCGCCAGATCGCGGTCGATCGCGTAGGTGTAGGCGGCGGGCGGGAGCGTCTGGTGGAACGCCGTGTCGAAGACGGCGACGTGCGGCACCGCCGGGAACGCGCGTTCTGCGGCCCTGATCCCCTGCAGCGCGCCGGGGTTGTGCAGCGGCGCGAGAGCCGCGAGCTCGTCGATGTCGGCCTCGACCTGCGGCGTGATCACCGTCGGCTCGAAGAAGCGCGCACCGCCGTGCACCACCCGATGCCCCACCGCCGCGGGCGGGAACTCGTCCAGCGACGGACCGTGCGCGCCGAAGGCGTCCAGCATCACGTGGAAGCCGGCGGTGTGGTCGGGGATCGGCAGGATCCGCTCCGTCTCCGTCCCCGCGGCGTCGACGTGCACGGCCCGGCCCTCGTCCTGCCCGATCCGCTCGACCAGCCCCGACGCGAGCGCCGCTCCGGTGGCCGTGTCGACGAGCTGGTACTTGAACGACGAGGATCCGCTGTTGATCACGAGCACGACGCTCATGCGGGCACCTCCTGGGCCTGGATCGCCGTGATCGCGATCGTGTTGACGATGTCCTCCACCAGCGCTCCGCGGGACAGGTCGTTGATGGGCTTGTTCAGCCCCTGCAGCACCGGTCCCATGGCGACGGCGCCGGCCGAGCGCTGCACCGCCTTGTAGGTGTTGTTGCCCGTGTTGAGGTCGGGGAACACGAACACGGTCGCTCGCCCCGCCACCGACGATCCCGGCAGCTTCGCCCGCGCCACGGCGGCGTCCGCGGCCGCGTCGTACTGGATCGGCCCCTCGACCGGGAGCTCCGGCGCGCGTTCGCGCACGAGCTGCGTCGCCGCGCGCACCTTCTCCACCTCGGCCCCGGATCCGGAGTCGCCGGTCGAGTACGACAGCATCGCCACCCGCGGCTCGATGCCGAAGGCCGTCGCCGTGGCCGCCGACGAGATCGCGATGTCGGCGAGCTGCTCGCTCGTGGGATCCGGGATCACCGCGCAGTCGCCGTAGACGAGCACCCGATCGGCGAGCGCCATGAGGAACACCGAGGACACCACCGAGACACCGGGGCGCGTCTTGATGATCTCGAACGCCGGCCGGATCGTGTGCGCGGTCGTGTGCGCGGCTCCCGAGACCATGCCATCGGCCAGCCCGAGATGGACCATGAGCGTGCCGAAGTACGACACGTCGGTGACCGTGTCCGCGGCCTGGGCGAGCGTCACCCCCTTGTGCGCCCTGAGCCGGGCGTACTCGGCGGCGAAGCGCGGCACCAGTTCGGGATCCGTCGGCGACACGATGCGCGCCGCATCGAGGTCGACGCCGAGCTCGCGGGCGCGCGAGCGCACGGCCGCTTCGTCGCCGAGGATCACGAGATCGGCGATGCCGCCGCTGAGCACCGCGCCCGCGGCGCGCAGCACGCGGTCGTCCCCTCCCTCGGGAAGGACGATCGTCCGGCGCTGGGTGCGCGCCCGGTCGAACAGCTCGTACTGGAACATCAGCGGCGTCACGACGTCGGACCGCGCGACGCCGAGCAGCGCGATGAGCGCGGGCACGTCGACGTGCTGCTCGAAGAGCGCCAGCGCCCGTCCGACCCGGTGCGGCGCGTCGACGGAGAGGCGGCCCGGCGCGTTCATCACGCGCACGGTCGTCTCGTAGGTCCCGAGATCGGTCGCGATGATCGGCACCCGGGGGCCGAGGCCGTCGAGCAGCCGTTCGATCGGCTCCGGGAGCACGAAGGGCCCGTTGAGCACGATCGCGGCGATCGACGGGAAGGTACCGGCGGCCTGCGCGAGCAGCGTGGCCAGGAGCACCTCCTCACGGTCGGCGGGGATCACGACGACCGAGGATTCGATCAGCCGCGGGAGAACGTTCACCATCGACATGCCGGCGATGACGACGTCCAGCACCTCGCGGTCCAGGAGCCCTTCGTCGCCCCGCGCCAGCCGGCCGCCGAGCGCCTGCAGCACGCCGCGCACGGACGGCGCCACGAGCGGCGGGTCCTCCGGGATGACCCACACCGGCACACCGTCGGCACCGTCTTCCGTCCGTTCCTCGAGGACCGCGGAGACGGCGGCACGGATGTCCTCGCCGTGATCGGGATCGGCGCGATTGACGACGATCGCCGACAGCACCGCCCGCTCCTGCGCGAGTTCGGCGATGCCGAGCCGCGCCAGCTGGCCGAGCTGCGCGGCGGTGCGCGCCGAGGTCGCCCCGAGGCGCTCGCCGTGGCCCGCGGTGTCCCGCCCGCCGAGCACCAGCAGCACGGTCGCGCCCAGGTTCGCCGCGATGCGGGCGTTGAGCCCGAGCTCTGCGGGACCGGCGACGTCCGTGTAGTCGCTGCCGAGGATCACCACGGCATCGCTGCGCGCTTCGACGGCGTGGAAGCGCTCGAGGATGCGGCCGAGCGCGGCATCCGGATCCGCGTGCAGCTCGTCGTAGCCGACGCCGATGCAGTCCGCGGCCGGCAGTCCGATCCCGCTGCGCGAGAGGAGCATCTCGAGCACGTCGTCGGTGCCGTCGCTCGCCCGCGTCACGGGGCGGAAGACGCCGACGCGCGCCGTCGCCCTGCTCAGCGCGTCGATCACCCCCAGCGCGATCAGCGACTTGCCGGAATGGCCTTCGATGGACGTGATGAGGATGCTCTTCGCCACGAGCCCAGCCTACGGCGGCCCCGACGCGGAACGGACCCGTTCCGGCGAGGACCGCTCAGGCGGAGGTCCATCCGAACCGGCGCTCCAGGACGCCCGCGACGCTCTCGAACCGGCGGCGGTCCAGAGCCGCCGCCTCCCGGCGCACGCCGGAGACGTGCACGCTGTACAGCTGGTCGACGTCCACCCAGCTCTCGCGTCCCTGACCGTCCCAGGGACCGGATCCGAGGGAGAGGAAGTCGCGGTCGCCGTCGTGCGACTTGCTCGTGAGCTTCACCGCGTACACGCGCTCCGCCGACTGCGTCGCGATGACCAGCACGGGCCGGTCCTTGCCGCGACCGTCGCGCTCGGCGTAGGGCACCCAGGTCCAGACGATCTCGCCGGCGTCCGGCGCGCCGTCCCGGCGCGGCGCGTAGGCGACCCGCAGGTTCCGCACCGACCTCGGATCCAGTTCGATGGTCTCGGTCAGGCCGCCCTGACCCGGTACGACGGCCGGTGCTCCCGCGGCCGTCCCCGCCGGGGAGGCGGATGCCCGGGCCTGGCGCGAGCCGCCGCCGAGCGAGCGGAGGATCGCGGCGACGGCGCCGACGAGCGCGGACAGGATGCCGTTGCCATTGGTGGTCACAATGACACCCTATCCGCGCGTTCCCGCATCCCCGCGGGCCTCACGAGGTGAGCGCGTAGCCCTCCTCGCCGTGCACCACGAGGTCGACGCCGGCGATCTCGTCCTCGCTGGTGACACGGAAGCCGATGGTCTTGTCGATGACGAGGCCGATCACCAGCGCCACGACGAAGGAGTAGACGAGCACGCCGCCCGACGCCAGCACCTGCACCACGAGCAGGCGGAGGTCGCCGCCGGTGAACAGGCCCTGGCCGGTGGCGAAGAAGCCGAGGTAGATGGTGCCGATGAAGCCGCCCACCAGGTGCAGCCCGACCACGTCGAGCGAGTCGTCGAACCCGAGGTGGAACTTGAGCTCGACGGCCAGGGCGCACACCGCGCCGGTCAGCGCGCCGAGCAGCAGGGCCCAACCCGGCGTCAGGTTCGCACACGCCGGAGTGATGGCGACGAGTCCGGCGACCGCACCGCTCGCCGCTCCGACGGACGTGGCCTTGCCGCCGCGGATCCGCTCGATGAGGATCCAGCCGAGGATGCCGGCCGCAGCAGCGCCGAAGGTGTTGATCGTGATGAGCCCGACCCCGTCCATCCCCTTCGTGGTCCACTGCGCACCGGCGTTGAAACCGAACCAGCCGAACCACAGCAGGGCGGCGCCGAGGAGGGTGAGCGGGACGTTGTGCGGCTTCTGGATGCCCTTCTGGAACCCGATCCGCTTGCCCAGCACGAGGGCGAGGGCGAACGCGGCCGCGCCCGCGTTGATGTGCACGGCGGTGCCGCCGGCGTAGTCGATGAACTCGATGCCGCTGTCCTTGCCGAACAGCATCGCACCGAGGTGCATGATCCATCCGCCGCCCCACACCCATGCGGCGATCGGGAAGTAGCCGACGGTGGCGAACACCCCCACGAAGATGAGCCACGGCCCGAACTTGGCGCGGTCGGCGATCGCACCGGAGATGAGCGCGACGGTGATGATCGCGAAGGTCGCGCCGTACCCGACGGTCAGCAGCGCGATGTTGGATCCCTTGCCGCTCGCGAGCGACGCGAGCCCGAAGTCGGCGAACGGGTCGCCCGCGAACTGGGTGGGCGAGGAGACGCTCGCCATGGACGACCCGTAGAGGATCCACAGCACCGCGACGAGCCCGATCGCGCCGAAGCTCATCATCATCATGCTGATGACGCTCTTGGCCTTGACCAGACCGCCGTAGAAGAACGCGACTCCCGGGGTCATGAGCAGCACGAGCGCCGTCGCCGTGACTCCCCAGGAGATGTTCCCTGTTGCTTCCATGCGCTGCGCCTCCACTTGATCGCCGTGTGCGTTTCAGTGTGGCGACGTCGTGTTTCGCGCGGACACGGCGCATGTTGCGGCAGTGTTACAGGAGGCGCTCCCGTGTGAACAACGTGTTTCGTGGCTCTTCGGCAGGCTCGGCGGCCGCTCTCGCGCGCTCCGAGACCACCGCGTCAGACCGTGGCGGGGCGCTCCGCGTGCGAGAGCGCGTTCAGGCGCGAGATGGCCCGCAGGTACTTCTTGCGGTATCCCCCGCCGAGCATCTCCTCGCTGAAGACCTCGTCCAGCGGACGACCGGTCGCGAGGATCGGGATCTGCGCGTCGTACGCACGATCGACGAACGCGACGAACCGCAGCGCCTCCGACTGATCGGTGAGCTGACGCACATCGCGGATCCCCAGCGCCTCGACACCGGCGATGAGGCGGATGTAGCGCGACGGGTGCACCTGGGCGAGGTGCTTGACGATGTCGTCGAACGCGTCGTCCGAGACGCGGTGTCCGGCGCTCAGGGCGCCGAGCTGCGCGGCGTACTCGTCGGCGCTCAGAGCGAGGGCATGACCGTCCAGCGCGCGCTGACGGAAGTCGACGCCGTCGATGCGGATCGTCTCGAAGCTGTCCGACATCGCGTGGATCTCGCGGAGGAAGTCCTGCGCCGCGAAGCGCCCCTCGCCCAGCGCGTTCGGCGGGGTGTTCGAGGTGGCGGCGAGCTTGGTGCCTCCGCCGACGAGCTCGCCGAGAAGGCGCGTCATCACCATCGTGTCGCCCGGATCGTCGAGCTCGAACTCGTCGATGCAGAGCAGATCGGATCCGCGCAGCAGGTCGACCGTATTGCGGTAGCCGAGCGCGCCGACGAGCGCGGTGTACTCGATGAAGGATCCGAAGTACTTCCTCCGCGCGGGCATCGCGTGGTAGATCGAGGCGAGGAGGTGGGTCTTGCCGACGCCGAAGCCGCCGTCGAGATAGACCCCCGGCTTGGACTCCGGAACCTTGGGCGCGCGGCGGAACAGACCTCCGCGCTTGATCGGCTGCGCCCCCGTGGCGAACGCCATGAGCTGCTGCTTCGCCTCCTCCTGGGAGGGGAAGGCGGGATCCGACCGGTAGCTGTCGAACGTCGCGCCGTCGAACTGCGGAGGAGGCACGAGCCCCGTCAGCAGTTCGGTGCCGGTCATCTGCGGCTGGCGGTCGATGAGGTGGACGACGCCGGAGGGGGCGGCCTGATCGGTCATGCGGATCCTGTGTCGAAGTCTTACCCTGCGGATGCGCAGGGGCGCACGGGGTTCTAGTGTCGAGGTGACGGATCAACCCTACGCCGTCGCCGTCACCGGTTTCACCGCGCGTCATCGCGTGCGAGGCACCGCTCACGGACCCTGCCGCCCTGTACCACCGTCTCCGAGGGAGCACCTTGTGACCGTCGAGTTCGACACCACCTCCGCAACGTTCGCCGACTACGCCGAGCCCGGCCGCCTCGTCAGCACCGAATGGCTGGCCGCCCGCCTCGGCGAGCCGGGCCTCGTCGTCGTCGAATCCGACGAGGACGTGCTGCTGTACGAGACCGGGCACATCCCCGGTGCGGTGAAGGTCGACTGGCACACCGAGCTGAACGACCCGGTCGTGCGCGACTACGTCGACGGCGCCGGGTTCGCCGAGCTGCTCAGCCGCAAGGGCATCTCCCGCGACGACACCGTCGTCATCTACGGCGACAAGAACAACTGGTGGGCCGCCTACGCGCTGTGGGTGTTCTCGCTCTTCGGACACGAGGACGTGCGCCTGCTCGACGGCGGTCGCGACCGCTGGATCTCCGAGGGCCGCGAGATCACCACCGAGCTCCCTGCCCGGGAGGCCACTGAGTATCCCGTCGTCGAGCGCGACGACACGGCGCTGCGCGCCTACAAAGAGGACGTGCTCGCCCACCTCGGCAACCCGCTCATCGACGTGCGCTCCCCCGAGGAGTACAACGGCTCGCGCACGTCCGCGCCGGCCTACCCGGAGGAGGGCGCGCTGCGCGCCGGGCACATCCCCACTGCGCAGAACGTGCCGTGGGCCAGGGCCATCGCCGAGGACGGGGGCTTCAAGCCCCGCGCCGAGCTGGAGGCGATCTACCTCGACGGCGCGGGTCTCGAGGCCGGGGACGACGTCGTGGCGTACTGCCGCATCGGTGAGCGCTCCGCTCACACCTGGTTCGTGCTGAAGCACCTGCTCGGCTTCGAGAACGTGCGCAACTACGACGGATCCTGGACCGAATGGGGCAGCGCGGTGCGCGTGCCGATCGTCACCGGCGAGGAGCCCGGCTCGATCTGAGCGTGGGAGGATGGCGGGGATGACTGACACCCCCGCCTCCGCCCTCCCCGACTCCCTGGCCGAGATCAGGGACGAGTTCCTGGAGCTGCCCGAATCGGATCGACTGCAGCTGCTGCTGGAGTTCTCGAACGAGCTCCCGCCGGTGTCGGACGAGGTCGCCGCGCACCCCGAGATGACCGAGCGCGTCGCGGAGTGCCAGTCGCCCGTCTACATCTACGTCGAGGTGGCCGACGGGGCCGTCACGATGCACGCCACCGCGCCGGCGGAGGCGCCGACGACCCGGGGCTTCGCCAGCATCCTCGCGCAGGGCATGGCCGGACTGAGCCCCGAGGCGGTGCTCGCGATCCCCGACGACTTCCCGCAGTCCATCGGTCTCACCAGGGTCGTCTCCCCGCTGCGGATCTCGGGGATGAGCGGAATGCTCATGCGGGCCAAGCGCCAGGTGCGCACGCGCCTCGCCTCCTGACGCCCCGCCCCTGCCCGACCGCGAGACCGAACCTCCCTCACGAGACCGCGCTTTCTTCCCACGGTCTCGCGAGGGAGGTTCGGTCTCGCGGTCGGATAGGGATTCGGTCAGTCGGCGAAGCCGTGCTCGCCGAGCCAGTCGGTGATCGCGTCGGTCCACCGGTTCTGGTCGTAGTTCCACAGCTTGGTGTGCCGGGCGCCGGTAAAGGGCGGCATGGTCACCAGATCGGGACGGGCCGCCGCGAGGGCGTGCGACGCGTCCGCGGGCACGAACCCGTCGTCGTCGCTGTGCAGCAGCAGGATCGGGACGTCCAGCTCCGCAGAGCGCGCGACCATGTCGAGCGCGTCGAACGGGATCGCCTGGTCCGCGCCGCTCAGACGTGCCGACCAGGGCTGCCCGAGGGCGTCCATCGCCAGTTGCGGAAGCGGATCCGGCAGTCGCATCGCCCGCGCCTGGTACCGCAGCACGGTCCGCCAGTCCACGACGGGCGAATCCAGGATCATGCCGACGACCGCGCCGCCGTGGTCGGAGGAGACGAGCGCCTGCAGCGCGATCGCGCCGCCCATCGACCACCCCATGAGCAGGATCCGCTCCGCCCCATGACGCAGCGCGTAGGCGATCGCGAGATCTACGTCCTGCCACTCCGTGCTCCCGAGACCGTACGAACCCGGGCGCGTGCGCGGCCCCTCGCCGTCGTTGCGATAGGACGTCACGAGCACCGGCAGCCCGGCCGCGTGCAGCACCGGAACGGCGCGCAGGCACTCGGAACGCGTCGCGCCGCGCCCGTGCACCTGCACCACCCAGGTCGTCGACTCCGCCGGGAACAGCCAGGCCGGGCAGGGCCCGGCGGGCGTTCCGATCAGCACGGACTCGTACGGCACGTGGAGTTCCCCGGGCGCCAGGTAGTAGTAGCCGCTGAACGCCGCACGCCGGCCGATCTCGGCTCCGGGTGCGATCTGCGTCAGAAGCTTGCGTCGCACTGTGCGCGCGTCCGCGTGCAGCACGGCGCCGAGCTTGACGTAGCCCGGGGTTCCCTCCACGTACAGGCCGTAGCTGCCGGGCAGCTCGGTGTCGGGGGTGCGCCCCAGCTCGATCGTCTGCGCGCCGGTGTCGACGGCGAGCACGTCGGTGTCGTTCTTGCGCGGCGCCGGGGTGACGACCTCTCGCGCGATCCGCAGCACGAGGGCTCCGCCGATCGCGGCGCCGAGAGCCGCGACCCCCGCGAATGCGATCGCGCCGACCGTCGCGGCGTGCCTGAGACTCTTCATCGCCTCCTGACTCTAGTCTGTCCGCGTGAGCGCTCATCCCGGACCCGACGGCGTCTTCGCGCATGCCGCCGAGCAGTTGCGAGCGCTCGGTTTCCGGCCCGACATCGTGGTGCGGGAGATCCCCGCGCCTTCCGGTCTCGCCCCGGACGCTCTGGCGTTCGCGGCCGACGTGCGGCCCGACGAGAACGGCGACTCGCTGTACGGGACGGGACGGTTCGTCCTCCTGCACGATCCCTCCGAACCGGATGCCTGGGGCGGTCCGTGGCGCATCGTCGCCTTCGCCCAGGCGCCCCTGGAACCGGAGATCGGCACGGATCCGCTCCTCGCGGATGTAGCGTGGTCCTGGCTGATCGATGCGCTGGCTTCCCGCGGCGCGTCGCACCACTCCGCGTCCGGCACCTCGACGAAGACCCTCTCGAAGGGGTTCGGCGGGCTGGCGGCGGAGGGCGATGGCGCTCAGATCGAACTGCGTGCGTCGTGGTCGCCGACGGGCCCGCTCGCCCCGCACGCAGAAGCGTGGGCGGAGCTGGTCGGAATGCTGGCGGGACTGCCGCCGGGCTCAGAGGACATCGCCGTGTTCGGCGCCAGGAGAACCATCCGTGACTGACTACGTCGTCATCGACAACGACGAGGCCTTCGCCGCCGCCGCGCAGGAACTCGCCGCAGGACAGGGCCCCGCCGCCGTGGACGTGGAGCGCGCCTCCGGCTTCCGCTACTCGCAGCGGGCGTATCTGGTGCAGGTGTTCCGGCGGGACGCCGGCGCGTTCCTGTTCGATCCGATCGGGATCTCGTCTTTCGCGCCGCTGCAGGAGGCGATCGGCGCCGAGGAGTGGGTGTTCCATGCGGCGAGCCAGGATCTCCCCTCCCTCCACGAGCTCGGGCTCGCACCGGCCCGCGTCTTCGACACCGAACTGGCCGCCCGCCTGCTCGGCTACGAGCGCGTCGGCCTCGCGGCAGTCGTCGAGCGAGCGCTCGGCATCGTGCTGGCGAAGGAGCACTCCGCGGCGGACTGGTCGACCCGCCCGCTGCCGAATGCCTGGCTCGAGTACGCGGAGCTCGACGTGCTGCACCTCATCGACGTCCGCGACTTCATCGCCGCCGAGCTCGAGGAGTCCGGAAAGACCGCGTTCGCCGCCGAGGAGTTCGAGGCGACCAGGCTCCGCCAGCCCAAGCCTCCGCGTGAGGAGCCCTGGCGTCGGCTGAGCGGACTGCATCAGGTCCGCGGAGCGAAGAATCTCGCCGTCGCCCGCGAACTCTGGGAGGCACGCGAGGAGTTCGCCCGCGAGTCGGATGTCTCCCCCGGCCGCCTCGTGCCCGATCGGGCCCTCATCGCCGCCGTGCAGGCCAATCCGCAGAACAAGGGCGCGCTCGCCGCAGTGTCGGCCTTCACGGGACGCGCCAGCCGCAGCCAGCTCGACCGCTGGTGGGCGGCGATCGAGCGCGGACGCGAGCGCACCGATCTCCCCCGTGAGCGCGTGCCCAGCGACGCGCCTCCCCCGCCCCGCGCGTGGGCGGACCGGAACCCCGAGGCCGACGCCCGGCTGAAGGCGGCACGGGCGGCGGTCGAGGCCCGCGCCGAGGAGCTCGGCATGCCGACCGAGAACCTCCTGACCCCCGACACGCTGCGACGTGTGGCCTGGGAGCCGCCGACGGAGATCGACGCGGCGTCGATCGGCGGGGCCCTCGCCGCGCGCGAGGCGCGCGCCTGGCAGATTGAGGAAACCGCACAGCGGATCGCCGATGCTTTTGTCGAAGCTGCGCAAACGCCGGACGAGGCGTCCGGACCCGCTTCGTAGGTTCAGCCCAACCGATTCGTCGGCGCATCCCCCCTCGCTCCTAGGCTGAGTGCGACCCTGAAATCTGGAGGCCCTGCGCTCGCGCGGTCTTCGAACCTGGATGTGTGGAGGCAGAGTGGCCGAGATCTCGGACGTCTTCTTCGTCGATGGAGTGCGCACCCCCTTCGGGCGCGCCGGCGAGAAGGGCATGTACTGGAACACCCGCGCGGACGACCTGGCCGTCAAGGCCACGATCGGCCTGATGGAGCGGAACGCGAACGTCCCTCTGGACCGGATCGACGACGTCGCCATCGCGGCGACCTCGCAGACGGGCGACCAGGGACTCACCCTCGGCCGTTCGGTCGCGATCCTCGCCGGGCTCCCGCAGACGGTGCCCGGCCTGGCCGTCGAGCGCATGTGCGCCGGCGCCATGACCAGCGTCACCACGATGGGTGCATCGATCGGCGTCGGCATGTACGACCTCGCCCTCGCCGGCGGCGTGGAGCACATGGGGCACCACCCCATCGGCGGCAACGCCGACCCGAACCCGCGGTTCGTCGCCGAGAAGATGGTCGACCCGGGCGCCCTGAACATGGGCGTGACCGCGGAGCGCATCTTCGACCGCTTCCCGCACCTCACCAAGGAGCGCTCCGACCGCTTCGGCATGCTGAGCCAGCACAAGGTGCAGGCCGCGTACGACGCCGGCAAGATCCAGCCGGACCTCGTGCCCGTCGCGATCAAGGGAGCCGACGGCGCCTGGGGTCTCGCGACCGAGGACGAGGGTCGTCGCCCGCAGACCACGATGGAGGATCTGGCGAACCTCAAGACGCCGTTCCGTCCGCACGGCCGCGTGACCGCCGGTACCTCCTCCCCACTCACCGACGGCGCGACCATGTCGCTGCTCGCCGGAGGCGGCGCCGTCAAGGAGCTCGGCCTCGCCCCGAAGATGCGCATGGTCTCGTTCGCGTTCGCCGGCGTGCAGCCGGAGATCATGGGCATCGGTCCGATCCCGTCCACCGAGAAGGCCCTCAAGAAGGCCGGCCTCACGATCTCCGACATCGGTCTCTTCGAGCTCAACGAGGCGTTCGCGATCCAGGTCATCTCGCTGCTGGACCACTTCGGCATCGCCGACGACGACCCCCGGGTCAACGCCTGGGGCGGCGCGATCGCGCTCGGCCACCCGCTCGCCGCCAGCGGTGTGCGGCTGATGATCCAGCTCGCCGCGCAGTTCGCGGAGCGTCCCGACGTCCGCTACGGCCTCACCGCCATGTGCGTGGGGCTCGGCCAGGGCGGCTCGGTCATCTGGGAGAACCCCTACTTCGACGGCAAGAAGCGGAAGTGAGTGCAGGAATGACGAACTACGACGCCATCGACTTCTCGCCCATCATGGACCTCACCGAGGGCGAGGTCGTCACGCACTCCCCCGTGCGCGACGTGCGCCTGCCCTCCGGCAAGGTGCTCGCCCTCATCACCCTCGACAACGGCCGCGACCACACCCGTCCGAACACGCTCGGCCCCGCGACGCTCACCGAACTCGGCGAGACGCTCGCCGGGCTCCGCGCGCGGGCCGGCGCCGGTGAGATCGACGCGGTGGGCATCACCGGCAAGCAGTACATCCTCGCCGCCGGTGCCGACCTCTCCGACATCAGCAGGGTCGGATCCCGCGACAACGCGCGCCTCATCGCGCAGCTGGGCCACAAGGTGCTGGGTTCCCTCAGCACGCTCGGAGTGCCGTCCTTCGCGTTCGTGAACGGCCTCGCCCTCGGTGGCGGCGTCGAGATCGCGCTCAACTCCACCTACCGCACGGTCGACGCCTCGGCGGCGGCCATCGCCCTGCCCGAGGTGTTCCTCGGGATCATCCCGGGCTGGGGCGGCGCCTCCCTGCTGCCGAACCTCATCGGCATCGAGAACGCGCTCGAGGTCGTCATCTCGAACCCGCTCAAGCAGAACCGCATGCTCAAGCCGCAGCAGGCCTTCGAGCTCGGCATGATGGACGCGATCTTCCCCGCCGCGAACTTCCTCGAGGACTCACTGCGCTGGGCGGACGCGGTGCTCGGCGGCAAGAAGGTCGAGCGGAAGAACGAGCCCGGCAAGATCGAGCGTCTCACCAAGTGGCCGATCGCCATCAAGATGGCCCGCGGCATGCTGGAGTCGAAGATCGGCACCGTGCCCCGGTCTCCCTACGTGGCCCTCGACCTGCTCGACAAGGCGAAGAGCGGGACCAGGGAGGAAGGGTTCGCCCGGGAGGACGAGGCCCTCGCCGACCTCGTCACGGGCGACCAGTTCGCCGCGTCGATGTACGCGTTCGATCTCGTGCAGAAGCGCGCCAAGCGCCCCGTCGGCGCGCCCGACAAGGCGCTCGCGAAGAAGGTCACCAAGGTCGGCATCATCGGCGCCGGCCTCATGGCGAGCCAGTTCGCGCTGCTGTTCGTGCGGAAGCTCCAGGTGCCGGTGCTCATCACCGATCTCGACCAGGCGCGCGTCGACAAGGGCGTCGCCTACATCCACGACGAGATCGGCAAGCTCGAGGCGAAGGGCCGCCTGGACGCGGACTCCGCAAACAAGCTGCGCGCCCTCGTCACCGGTACGACCGACAAGAGCCTCTATGCCGACTGCGACTTCGTGATCGAGGCCGTGTTCGAGGAGGTCGGCGTGAAGCAGGCGGTGTTCGGCGAGATCGAGAAGATCGTCGCCGAGGACGCCATCCTCGCGACCAACACGTCCTCGCTCTCGGTCGAGGAGATCGGATCCCAGCTCGCTCATCCCGAGCGGCTGGTCGGCTTCCACTTCTTCAACCCGGTCGCGGTCATGCCGCTGATCGAGATCGTGAAGACGCCGACGACCACCGATGCCGCACTGTCGACCGCCTTCGTCGTCGCGAAGGGCCTGGGCAAGAACGCGGTGCTCACCGCCGACGCCCCCGGCTTCGTGGTGAACCGCCTTCTCGCCAAGGTCATGGGCGAGGCCGCGCGCGCCGTCTACGAGGGCACGCCCGTCGCCGACGTCGAGAAGGCCTTCGGACCGCTCGGGCTGCCGATGGGACCGTTCCAGCTCATCGACCTGGTCGGCTGGAAGGTCGCCGCGCACGTGCAGGACACCATGGTGCACGCGTTCCCGGAGCGCTTCTACGCGAACGAGAACTTCCACGCGCTCGCCGATCTGCCCGAGGTCGTCGAGAAGGACAAGGGCGGCCGGGTGACCGGCTTCACCAAGGCCGCGGACAAGCTCGTGAAGCAGGCCGCGGGCTCCACCCCGACGCCCGCCGCCGAGATCCTCCGCCGCGTGCAGGACGGGCTCGCGCAGGAGATCAAGCTCATGCTCGACGAAGGCGTGGTGCCTGAGGTCGAGGACATCGACCTGTGCCTCATCCTCGGCGCGGGCTGGCCGTTCATCGACGGCGGCGCCTCGCCGTACCTCGATCGCGAGGGTGCGTCGGAGCGCATGTTCGGCGCCACGTTCCACACTCCGGCGATCCGAGGCATCGCGAGCGCCTGACCCTCGAGGTCGTTGACGAGGACGCGCGTCGCGCGGCCGAGACGAAACGCGGTTCCCCTCAGGCCTGGCCTGCAGGGAACCGCGTTTCGTCTTGCTCGGCCTGCGGCCGTGCTCGCTCAACGACCCCGGGACGCCGTCTGCTCCCGCCGTGCGCGCTCAGCGACCCCGGGACGCCGTCTGCTCCCGCGGTGCGCGCTCAGCGACCCCGGGACGCGGCCTGCTCCGGCCGGGCATCGGGCTCGCCTCGGCGCGGCCAGTACGAGAGTGCGCGCTCGGCGAGGGCGGTGATCGTGAGTGAGGGGTTGACCCCGGGGTTCGCCGGCACCGCGGAGCCGTCGACGACGGAGAGTCCGGGATGTCCCCACACCCGGTGGTAGGGATCGACGACGCCGTGTTCGGGTGCGTCGGAGAGCACCGCTCCGCCGAGGAAGTGGGCGGTGAGCGGGATGCCGAACACCTCCGGCCAGGATCCGCGGGCATCGGCAGGCACGCCCGTCTCCGCGGTCATGCGTCTCGCGATCGCCTCCGCCGCACGGTGCGCCTCGGGAAGGTGGCTGGGATTCGGCGCGCCGTGGCCCTGGGCACTGGTGAGCACGTCCCTGCCGAACCGCCGACGCAGCGACAGCGTCAAGGAGTTGTCCGCGTTCTGCATGACGAGGGCGATGATCCCGCGTTCGCTCCAGCGGCGCAGCGACCCGAGCCGGAGCTGCCGGATCGGATGTCTCAGCGCCGCGCCGCACAGCGCGCCGAGCCGTCGAAGCAGCGGACGATCGCCGGGCACCAGGACGGTCGCCAAGGCCCCCATGAGGTTGGATCCGGGACCGTAGCGCACGTTCTCGACATGCGTTCGGTCGTCCACGTGGAACGAGGTGGTGATCGCCACGCCGCGTGCGTACTCCGCGCCGGCCGGCACGGCGGTGGAGACCGCCCCGTCGAGCGCCTCCGAGTTGGTGCGGGTGAGCCGGCCGAGCGCATCCGGGATCCGCGGCAGCGCGCCGGAGGCCTTCATCCGGTGCAGCAGCTGCTGGGTGCCCCACGTGCCCGCCGCGAAGACCACCTGCTCGGCGGTGACGGTGCGCGTGCGACCTCGGCCCCAGGCGCCGCTGCGGCGGGTCGTGACGGAGAATCCTCCCTCCGCGCGCTCGCGCACCTCGACGACGGTGCGGAGCGCCTCGACGACGACGCCGCGTCGCTCCGCGAGCGCGAGGTAGTTCTTCACGAGGGTGTTCTTCGCGCCGACGCGGCAGCCCACCATGCAGTTGCCGCAGAGCGTGCAACCGCTCCGTGCGGGACCCTCGCCGCCGAAGAACGGATCCTCGACGGTCTCGCCGGGTCTGCCGAAGTACACGCCGACGGGTGCCCGTCGGAAGGAAGCGGCGACCCCGAGATCCTCGGCGGCACCGGCCATGATGCGCTCCACCGGCCCGGTGTGCGGATAGTGCTCCACCACGCCCAGCATGCGCTTGGCCGTCGCGTAGTGCGGGCCGAGTTCGTCCTGCCAGGGCGCGATGCCGGCCCACTGCGGGTCCTCGAAGAAGGCGGCTCCGGGCTGATAGAGCGTGTTGGCGTAGTTGAGCGATCCGCCGCCGACGCCCGCCCCGGCAAGGATCATCACGTGCGGGAGCCGATGGATCCGCTGCACGCCGAAGCAGCCGAACGCGGGCGCCCACAGGTAGCGCCGCACGTTCCAGTTCGTCCTGGCGAAGTCCTCGTCCGCGAATCGGCGCCCGGCCTCGTAGACCCGCACACGGTACCCCTTCTCCGCCAGCCGGAGGGCCGCGACGGAACCGCCGAATCCGGATCCGATCACCACGACATCCTCGTCGAAGTCCGTCATCGTCTCAGTCCCCTTCCGGAACCAGGATGGTGAGCGCGCCCGGGCGCACCCGGATCGTGCAGCCTCGTTCGGCGATGCGCTCGCCGTCCGCGTAGACCACGAGGTCGGCTGCCTCGACCTCGATCTGCCGCACCCGACGGTGCGCGACCTCCCGGCGTTCGAGGTGACGACCGGCGAGGAGCAGCGGGAACAGGCGCACCAGCGTGTGCCGACGCAGCGGCGCGACGTGCACCACGTCCAGCAGCCCGTCGTCCGGGAGCGACGTCGGGGTGATCGGCATCCCGCCGCCGTAGCTCGTGGTGTTGCCGACCGCGATCAGCGTGCCCGGCGCATCGTGCAGGGCCTCCCCGTCGCAGGCCAGCCGGAATCGGGTGGGCGCGAGCCGCGCCAGCTCGACGAGGATCGCGAGGTAGTAGCGAGCGGCCCCGCGGGGCCACCGGAGCCGATTGGTGCGATCGCTGACCTTCGCGTCGAAGCCGAGCGCGGCGACCGTCAGGAACGGAACCGTGCGGGCGCCCGTCACGATCTCGCCCACGTCGATCCGGCGTGGACGGCCGTGCAGGGCGAGGAGCGCCGCCTGCGTGGGATCGTGCAGCGGCAGCGCCAGAGCGCGTGCGAGGTCGTTGCCCGTGCCCGCGGGCACGAGAGCGAGCGGCACCGTCGCCTCGACCAGCTCCGGCAGGACCTCGGAGACGGTTCCATCGCCTCCGACGACCACGATCGCATCCGGTTGCTCCGTCAGCGCCGTCGCGATCAGCGCACGGGTGTCCGCGGCGGACGCGCCCGCATGGACGTGTACCTCTGCTCCCGACGCGCGCAGGGCGGCCACGGCGGCGTCGGCGGCCGCGGCGCCGCGCCCCTTTCCGGAACGGGGGTTGGCGATGAGCGAGATCCTCGGCACGCGGCTACTCTCCCGGATGTTCCGTGACCGCGACGGATCCGAGCACGGCGCCGGGGTTCATGATGCCGTGCGGGTCCAGTTCCCGCTTCACCGCTCGGAGGATGCGGATGCCCGTCTCCCCGATCTCCTCGGCGAGCCAGGGCGCGTGATCACGGCCCACCGCGTGATGGTGGCTGATCGTGCCTCCCGCGGACATGATCGCGTCGCCGACGGCGTGCTTGATCCTCGCCCACGCCGGGAGCGGCTCGTCGCCGAGCGGCGCCAGCACGGTGAAGTACAGCGACGCACCGGTCGGATAGATGTGGGAGATGTGGCACATGACGAACGCCTTGCGCCCGGACTCGGCGAAACCCGACTTGAGCGTCGTGGTCACCGCATCACGCAGGCCGGCCAGGCGCGACCAGGTCGTGGCGGTCTCGAGCGTCTCGCAGAAGACGCCGGCATCGAGCAGCGCATCACGGAGGTAGGGACCGTCGAAGCGGGTGCGCAGCCAGTCCTCCGCTGCGCCCTCGCCGAGCGACGTGCCGCCGGCGGCCTGCAGCGCCGCGGCGGTGCGGGCGCGCCGCGCTGCGACATCCTCACCCTCGAACACGGTGACCACGCTCGCCCCCTTCGCGAGTGCCTTGCCGATCTTGCCGACCTGCGCGAGACTCACCCCCGTCTCGGTCTCGTCGGAGAGCCGGATGACGGTCGGACCACCGCCGTGCTGCGCGATGTGCCGCAGGGCCGCGGCGCCGGCGGCGAAGTCCGGGAACGTCCAGGATTCCAGCACCCGTTCGGCCGGCACGGGATGCACGCGCACGCGCACCTCGGTGATGACGCCGAAGATGCCCTCGGATCCGAGGAACAGGCGCACCAGATCGGGTCCTGCGGCGCTCCCCGGCGAGCGGCCGAGGTCGATGTCGCCCGTCGGGGTGGCCACCCTGATGCCGGTGACCATCGCTTCGAAACGCCCGTAGCCGGCCGAGTTCTGCCCGGACGAGCGCGCCGCGGCGAATCCGCCGATGGTCGCGTAACGGAAACTCTGCGGGTAATGGCCGAGTTCCATGCCGTGCTCGGCGAGCAGGCGCTCGGCCTCCGGCCCCGTCGTGCCCGCGGCGAGCACGGCCTCCGCGCTGATCGCGTCGTAGTCGAGCAGACCGCTGAGCCGGCCGAGATCCAGGCTCACCACCGCGCGCTGTTCCCCGCGTTCGGGGTCGAGGGCGCCGACGACGCTCGTCCCGCCGCCGAACGGGATGACGGCGATGCCGCGCTCCGAGGCCAGGCGCAGGCACGCGGCGACCTCGTCGTGACCTCCCGGCGCAAGGATCGCGTCCGGCGCGGCCTGGACCACATCGCGGCGCCGCAGCAGATCCGGTGTCGACCGGCCACCCGCATGCCGGATGCGGCTCTCGGCATCCGTGCGGACGTGCTCTGCGCCGAGCAGGGCACGGAATGCGTCGAGATCCGCGGCGGTGAGCGCGGGATCGTCGAGCCGCACCTCATCGAGCGCGGGTCCGGGGGCAGGGCGACGCACACGGCCCAGGAGGAGCGGCAGCAGGGACCGCACGGCGAAGGGCAGCGCATCCGCGCGCGCCGGGTCGCCCCAGCCGTCCCAGCGCATCGGCGCGACCTCGGTCATCGCCACAGCGTCGTCGCTCCCGGCAGGTCTGCCGCTCTCGGTCCTCATGCGTTACAGTGTGACAGATCATGACAAAACGTCAAGACGCTTTCGATCCCGCGCTCCCCTCCTGGGACGCGACCCAGACGCGGATCCTCGACGCCGCCGACGCCCTCATCGCGTCCCGCGGCGTGCACGGCGTGACGATCGCCGAGCTCGCCCGGCGCGCCGGAGTCAGCCGCCCGACGATCTACCGCAGCTGGTCGGACGCCGACGACGCGGTGCGGTCCGCGCTGCTGCGCCGCGTCGTCGGCATCCTCACGGCGTTCGATGAGCCCGCGACCAGTCGATCCGAGATCGTCGACGACGTGCTGCGCTTCGCCGCCCGGTTCCGCGCCGATCCCGTCTACCGGCATCTGCTGGAGGAGGAACCGGCGTCGTTCACCCGCTACACCCTGGAACGGGTCGGATCCAGCCAGCGGGCGATCCTCGCCTGGCTCGCCGTCGCGATCGATGCGGCGCAGCGCGGCGGCTCCGTGCGTCGCGACGATCCGCAGGCCATGGCCGTGATGCTGCTGCTCATCACGCAGTCGGCGCTACTCTCGCACAACACGGTGAGCGAGCTGATCGATGAGGCGTCCTGGGAACGCGAACTGCGCGCCGCGCTGGAGGGGCTGCTGCGACCGTGACCGGATCCTCGAAGCTCGACGCCGCACGACGTCGCCGCGAGCTCGCGCTCGCCGCGGAGCAGGTGGCCGATCTGCTCGTCGTGGGCGGCGGAATCACCGGCGCCGGCGTCGCGCTCGACGCGGCCGCCAGAGGGTTGAGCGTCGCACTCATCGAGGCCGAGGACCTCGCGTTCGGCACGAGCCGCTTCAGCTCGAAGCTCGTCCACGGCGGCCTGCGCTACCTGGCGACCGGCGACGTCGCGACGGCGCGGGAGAGCGCGCTCGAGCGGCATCTGCTGATGACGCGGATCGCCCCGCACCTCATCCGTCCGATGCCCCAGCTGCTCCCCTTCTCCCCTGCCGTGACCATGCGGCAGCGCGCCGTGGGGGCGGTCGGTTTCGCCCTCGGCGACCTGCTGCGGCTTCGTGCCGGAACTCCCGCGGCGGTGCTCCCCGGACCTCGTCCGATCTCGGCGCGCACGGCACGGCGGATGGTCCCCGCACTCGATCCGGTCGGCCTGCACGGCGCCGTGCTCGCCGCCGACGGCCAGCTCGTCGACGACGCGCGGCTCGTCGTCGCGGTCGCGCGCACCGCGGCGGCGCATGGTGCGCGGATCCTCACCCGGGTGCGCGCGCTCAGCCTGCATCGCCACGGGGCCCATGTGGAGGATGCGCTCTCCGGCGAGAGGCTCGAGCTGCGCGCACGAGCGGTGGTGAACGCCACCGGCGTCTGGGCCGGGCAGCTCGACGACGCGATCAGGATGCGTCCGAGCCGCGGCACGCACATCGTGCTCGACGCGGAAGCGCTCGGCGGACCGACCGCGGCACTCACGATGCCGCACCCGGGATCGATCAGCCGTTTCGTGTTCGCGCTCCCGCAGCAGCTCGGGCGCGTGGTCGTCGGGCTCACGGACGAGGACGCTCCCGGCCCCGTTCCCGCCGTCGCCGCGCCGACCGAAGCCGAGATCCGTTTCCTGCTCGACACGCTCAACCCGGGGCTGCGCACCCCCGTGAGACGTGATCAGGTGCGCGGAGCCTACGCGGGCCTCAGACCGCTGGTCGACACGGAGGCCGCATCCACCGCGGACATCTCACGACGTCACCTCGTCGCCCTGTCGGACGGCGGCTTCGTGAACGTGCTCGGAGGCAAGCTCACCACCTATCGGAAGATGGCGGAGGATGCGGTCGATCGAGCGGTCGCTCTCGCGGCACTCCCGGTCGGCCCCTCACGCACGGCCCGGCTGCCGCTCGTCGGCGCGATCGCGGCGCCGTGGCCCGGGAGAGGCTCGCTCGGCTGGCGGTACGGAGCCGAAGCGGAAGGGATCCTGGCCCGGGCCCGGTGCGCGGATCCTCGCGCACAGGTCGCACCGGGTCTCGACATCACGCGCGCGGAAGTGGAGTTCGCCGTGCGGGCGGAGGGTGCGCTCACCGCCGACGACGTGCTCGACCGCCGCACGCGCATCGGCCTCGTCGACGACGATCGCATCCGCGCGCACGACGCGGTCACGTCCCTGGTCGCCGAGACGCTGGCCGACCTCGCCTGAGCGACCTCGCGCTGACGACCGGTTGGACGCGACGACTCCGCAGGGGTATTCTTTGAACATGTTCAGTTCATCGGCGGACGCCTCCCAGAAGCCCCTCACCCCCAAGGCGGAGGCGACCAGGGCGCGGATCCGCGACGCGGCGATGGCCTCGTTCGTCGAACGCGGCTATCCCGACACCACGATCCGCCTAATCGCCAAGGAGGCCGGCGTCTCCGTCGGCAACGCCTACTACTACTTCCCCTCCAAGGAACACCTGGTCCAGGAGCTCTACGACCAGCAGCAGCGGGACCACGGGGCGGCGGCGCGCCCGCGGCTGGACGGAGTGACCGGGCTCGTCGACCGCCTGCGCGTGTTCTTCGAGACCGGACTCGAGACGGTCGGCGCGTATCGCGCGGTGGCTCCGGGGTTCCTCAGCGCGATGGTCTCCCCCGACTCGCCGATCAACCCGCTCTCGGTGGAGTCCTCCCCCGCGCGCGACATGACCATCGGGCTGCTCCGCGAGGTCGTCGGCGGGGCCTCTCATCGCCTTCCCGAGGACATCGCCGAACGCCTTCCGGAGGCGCTCTTCCCGATGTACCTGGCCCTGATCCTACGGTGGACCTACGACGAGTCGCCGGGGCAGGCGAAGACGACCCGTCTGCTGGACACCGGCCTACGGCTGTTCGCCGTCGCGCTGCCGTTCCTGCGGGTTCCCGGAGTTCGCGGCGTCACGCGCGATCTCCTCGACCAGATCGCGGACGTGCGGCCGTGAGCGCCGAGACCGTTCGGCCCACGCCTCCGACGCAGGCCTGGCCCTCTCTCCGGACGCCGGCGAAGCCGATGGCGTTCGACTCCGGCGAGTTCGCGAGCGGCGCGGCACGCGCGGTCGCCCTGCACTTCGCGCTCTTCGTGATCCTCTCCGAGCTGGCGAGCCTGGTCATGGGGATGGTCCATGACGGGCCCTCGATCGAGGTCTTCCTCTCCGCGCTGGGCGGCTCGATCGGACTCGTGCTCTTCGTGGGCGCCTACGCCGTTCCCTTCAGCCTGATCGCCACGGTGATCGGGATCCTTCCCGCTCTCCTGCTGGGACGCGCTCTGGTCCGGGTCCGGACGTTCCGCACGCACCTGCTGGCCTGGTGCGTGTTCGGCACCGTCTTCTCGGGCGCCGTCTCGCTCGCCATCTCACATCTGCTGTTCCGGGACCAGATCAGCCTGATGAGCGCGTTCCTCGTCACCGGCTTCCTCGCCGGCAGCGCGGCCATCCCGCTCGGGTGGGCGAGAACCGCCTCCATCGCGCTGCGCGCCGACCGGGGGCTGAAGACCCCGGCGTGGTTCCGCCGCCGTCGGCGAATCCCCGCGACCGCCTCTCGGTGACCTCCGAGCGTTCCGGGCCAAGGCGCGTCAGAGCCGCCTGCGCTCCTCGGCGTCCGAGTCGACGGTGCGGCCCGCGACGATGTCGACCGCGCCCGTGTGCAACGGCATCTCGCCCGTCGGGCGTGCGATCGGAACCCTCGTGCCGAGCACCTGCGCGACCACGTCCTGGGCGATCTTGCCGGCGGTGAGCCCCGCGTCCTCCAGGATCTGCTCCCGGCTCGCGTGGTCGATGTACTCGTCGGGCAGGCCGAGCTCGTCGACCGCCGTGTCGATGCCGGCCTCGCGCAGCACCTGACGCACGCGTGTGCCGACGCCGCCGACGCGGATGCCGTCCTCGAGCGTGATGACGAGGCGATGCCGGGCCGCGAGCTCGACGACCGACGGCTGCACGGGGATCGCCCAGCGCGGGTCGATCACGGTCGCGCCGATCCCCTGCGCCCTGAGCCGTTCCGCCACATCGAGGGCGAGCGTCGCGAACGGGCCGATCCCGACCAGCAGCACATCCTCGCTCTCGCCGCGCGACAGCACGTCCACACCGTCGTGCAGGCGCTCCAGAGCCGGGATCTCGGGCGTCACGGCCCCCTTCGGGAAGCGGATCACGGTGGGCGCGTCGTCCACCGCGACGGCCTCCTCCAGCTCTTCACGAAGCCGCTCACCGTCGCGCGGGGCGGCGATCCTGATCCCCGGCACGATCTGCAGCATCGACAGATCCCACAGCCCGTGATGGCTGGGGCCGTCGGGGCCCGTGACGCCGGCCCGGTCGAGCACGAACGTGACGCCCGCGCGATGCAGGCCGACGTCCATGAGCACCTGATCGAACGCACGTCCCATGAAGGTGGCGTACAGGGCGACGACGGGGTGCAGTCCCCCGTACGCGAGCCCCGCCGCGGATGCGACCGCGTGCTGCTCGGCGATGCCCACGTCGTAGACCCGGTCCGGGAAGCGCTCGGCGAAGGGAGCGAGCCCGGTCGGGCGCAGCATCGCCGCCGTCATGGCGATGACGTTCGGCGTGCGCGCGCCGACGTCGACCAGCGACTCGGCGAACACATCGGTCCATCCCGTGCTCGTCGCGGCGAGGGGCGTTCCCGTCTTCGGATCGATCTTGTTCACGGCGTGGAACTGATCCGCTTCGTCATCGAGCGCCGGCTGATAGCCGCGCCCCTTCTCTGTGATCACGTGCACGATGACCGGCGCGCCGAAGTCCTTGGCGAGCTGCAGCGTCTCGAGGAGCGACGGGATGTCGTGCCCGTCCACCGGGCCCAGGTACTTGATGTCGAGGTTCGAGTACAGCTCCTCGTTGTTCGAGAAGCGCGAGAGGAAGCCGTGCGTACCGCCTCGCACGCCGCGGTAGAACGCCCGCCCGACCGGGCCGAACGCACGGAAGAACCGATCCGACTTCTGATGCAGGTCGCGGTACACGCCCGCCGTGCGCACGCGGTTCATGTACCGCGCCATTCCGCCGATCGTCGGGGCGTAGGAGCGGCCGTTGTCGTTCACGACGATGACGAGGTTGCGCTCGTTGTCATCGGAGATGTTGTTGAGCGCCTCCCACGTCATCCCACCGGTGAGCGCCCCGTCGCCGACGACCGCGACGACGTGGCGGTCCTCGCGTCCCGTCGCGGTGAAGGCGCGGGAGATCCCGTCGGCCCAGCTCAGCGAGCTGGAGGCGTGCGAGGACTCGACGACGTCATGCGGGCTCTCCGATCGCTGCGGGTAGCCGGCCAGACCTCCGCGCGAGCGCAGCGCGGAGAAGTCCTGACGCCCGGTGAGGAGCTTGTGCACGTACGACTGATGGCCGGTGTCGAAGATGATCGGGTCATCCGGCGAGGAGAACACCCGATGCAGGGCGATCGTCAGCTCGACGACTCCGAGGTTCGGTCCGAGGTGGCCGCCCGTGCGGGCCACGTTCTCGATCAGGAACGAGCGGACCTCCGCGGCCAGCTGCACGAGCTGTTCGGGGGTGAGCCGATCGAGGTCGCGGGGACCGGAGATGCCGGGAAGGATCGCCACCGTATCTGCCTCCTGAAACGAAACGGGAACCGCGAGCCGGAGCCCGCAGCACCGACCAAGACTACCGAGCATTGCTCCCGGGGCGCTGGACATCCGCCGCATCCGGACCGACGTAGTGCCCGATCGGCCGCAACCGCAGCGGAGCCCGTCCGTACTCGTCCTGCGCATGCACGCACCAGCCGGCGGAGCGCGCGACGGCGAAGACGGTCTCCCCGGCGTCCGCGGGCATGTCCCAGGCCAGCGCCATCACGGCCAGCGCGAGATCGATGGTCGGGTGAAGGCCCGTCCTGGCATGCACGACGGCGGTGACCCGGTCCGCCAGATCCAGCGCCGCCCGAGCCCGCGGATCCGAGGTCTCCCGCATCCGTCGCAGCAGCAGCCGCGCGCGAGGATCACCGTCCGGATACAGCAGCTGCCCGAAGCCGGGGATCCCCGCGCCGCCGAGACGCGTCGCGGTCGCGACCGCCGCCGCCGGATCCTCGCCGTCCTGCACCTGCCGCAGCAGCGCGTGCACGGCGGCGCTCACGGCGCCGTGCAGAGCGGAGTCGAGGGCGCCGAATCCGGCCGCCACGACCGCGTACGGGTGGGCGCGCGCCGACGCCGCCGCCCGCGCGGCGAGCGTCGATGCCGCCATGTCGTGGTCGACGAGCAGGACGAGTGCGGCGTCGAGCACCCGCAGCCGGTCGGGCGATGCCGAAAGGGCCGTGAGACGAGGCCAGAGCCGCGCCGCGACGTGCTCCTCCTCCGCGCTGCGGTCCGGTGCCGGCTCATCCTTCGCCTCCCGCTCCGTGCCGACCGTCGGAAGCGCGTCGACGAGCCCCGCGACGAGACGGGGCGCCACCCGCGCCACGGTCTCCGCGCGGAGGTCGTAGCGCTCGGGATCCTCCGCCGCGAGAGCCGCGACCGCGGCGAGCAGGCGGCTGAACGCCCCGGCGGCGACGGGCAGCGCGGCGACCACCCGGCGCGCCGCTGCGCTGTCGGGCCGTTCCAGCGGCGGCGCGTCCTCCGCCGGCAGGTCGGTGCGGGCGAAGAGCCACCGCACGACGGCGTCGAACCTCGGCGGACCGCCCTCTCCCGCGACCAGCTCGTCGATCGGGATGCCGCGGACCCAGAGCTCGCCGTCCTCGATCAAGGCGATGTCGGTGTCGATGACCGCCAGCGGGCTCCCGTCGGCGCCGGCAGCGCGGGCCGCGCCGTGCGAGGGCGAGGTCACGCGGCGGCGAGCACGGGCGAAGCGCTCCACCTCGAGCGGGTCGAAAAGGGAGCCGTGCGCTCCGCGCTCCCGCGAGATCAGGCCGCGCGAGACGTACGCGTAGAGCGTCTCCGTCCGTACGCCGAGCCGCGCCGCGGTCTGCGCGGCCGTGAGTGCGTCCATCGTCGGCTCCTCTCATTGATCCGATCAACATTGACGATATCCGGATCCACTATGCAGGGTGAGCGAGGAGCCGCATCGCGGCTCCGAGGAGCACAGAGCCGCCATCCGCGACTCGCCAGAGAGGAGCCGACATGGCCATCACCATCGATCGCAACGACACGCAGCTCATCGACGTCCCGCGAGGACTCACCAACGTGGTCGTCGCAGAGACCGCGATCGGCGACGTCCGCGGCGAGGAGGGCTTCTTCCACTACCGCGGAGTCTCCGGGGTGGAGCTCGCCACCGAGGCCCGTTTCGAGGACGCCTGGCACCTGGTCGCGCTGGGCGGCCTCCCCCAGGACGGCGCGGAGGCCGCGGCCTTTCGCGCGCGCACGGCTTCCGCGCGCGCGATCCCCGAAAGTCTGCACGGATCACTGTCGGCGATCGCGACGTCGGCGCTGGACCCCATGGCCCAGCTGCGCACCGGACTCGCCCTGATCTCGTCCGCGGACGGCAGGCGGGCGCTCTACGACGAGACGGAGACCGAGCGGATCGATGACGCGATCCGCCTCGCCGCGGTCGCGCCGGCCCTGATCGCCGCGCTGCACCGCTGGAGCACGGGTCAGGATCCGATCGAGCCCGACGGAGATCTCGACCCGGTCACCGACTATCTGCGCATGCTCACGGGCGTCACGCCCGACATCCGCCTCGCCACGGCCCTGGGGACCTATCTGACGGCGGCGATCGACCATGGCTTCAACGCGTCGACGTTCACGGCACGGGTCATCGCGTCCACCGGCGCCGACCTCGCGTCGTGCGTCGGCGGCGCGCTCGGAGCGCTGTCCGGGCCGCTGCACGGGGGCGCTCCGGCGCGCACTCTGGACATGCTGGACGACATCGGCGCACCCGAGCGTGCGGACGCCTGGGTGCGCGAGCGCGTGCAGCACGGCGGCCGGATCATGGGGTTCGGACACGCCGTCTACCGCACGGAGGATCCCCGTTCCCGCCTGCTGCGCGGCGTCGCTCAGCGGCTGCGCGCCGACGGACTGGCGACGGACCGCGTGGACCTCGCCGTGACCGTGGAGCAGACCGTGCTGCGCGTCCTGGACGAGCTCAAGCCCGGGCGAGCCCTGCGCACGAACGTCGAGCTCTACGCCGCGGTCGTCATGGAGGCGTGCGGCATCCCCCGCGAGCTGTTCACCCCGACCTTCGCCTCGGCGCGGCTCATCGGATGGGGCGCGCATGCCTGCGAACAGGTGCAGGACGGCAAGATCCTGCGCCCCTCGTCCCGTTACGTCGGGGCGGCGTCACGACCTCGTTGATCGCCGAGCATTCGTGACGCGTGCAGGATCCCACGGCGCCTCCAGGATCGATTCCCCGACCAGCTCCTGCATGCGTCGCGATCTCCTGCACGCGTCGCGGGGCGAGGCGGACGCCGACACGCGGCGGCGCGCCTCGCGTCGCCGAAGGTCCTGGCTCAGTCGTCGGCCGGAGCACCGGAGTACGTCGTGCGGCCCCGGCATCGGAGGGCGAAGCCGAAGAAGAGTGGCGCCACGATGCGTCCCGCCATCACGATCACGATCAGCGGAAGGGACCCCAGGCCGACGGCCAGCGGGAGAAGGAGCATGCAGACGACTCCGGTCGCCGCCGACGCGGTCACCGTGGTCCTCCAGCGCCGGTGCGGCATCGCCCTCCGGATCCGCCTCACCGGGGCGAACCTCTGGCCCGCGAGGACCCAGCCGGCCCCAGCCAGGGGGATCCACCCGATCACGCCGAAGGACAGCGCGACTCCGCAGGCGAACAGCGATCCGGCCCACGCCAGCACGTACCGATCGATGGCGCCGGAAGTCAGATCCCGGTAGGCGAGCTCGCCGAAGGCCGCCAGCACGACTGCCGCCGACACGAGAACGGCCGCAGCGACGACCGACGCGGGAGCGAACTGTGCGGCTGCCGCTTCCCAGCCGCCGAACAGCACCACCGCGGCGGCAGCGAGAACCAGCAGAGGGCGGCCGACGCGCTTGCGGACGGAGACGGGAGCCCCTTCGCCGACTGCCACCGTAAAGGGCGCCTCCTCGTGTTCCACCCACGGATGCTATCGCGGGTGCGGACGCCGACACGCGTCGCACGGCGTGCGGATGCCGACACGCGGCGGTGGGCGCGGAGCGCACACGCGAACGGGGCCGGCTCCCGAAGGAACCGGCCCCGAATCGCGTGCGTGGATCAGACCAGCGAGCGCAGCACGTACTGCAGGATGCCGCCGTTGCGGTAGTAGTCGGCCTCACCGGGGGTGTCGATGCGCACGACCGCGTCGAACTCGACCGTCTGCTTGCCCTCGGGCGAGAACTCGCTCGGCTCGGCGGTGACGCGCACCGTCTTGGGAGTGGTGCCCTCGTTCAGCTCCTCGAGACCCGCGATCGAGACGATCTCGGTGCCGTCCAGGCCCAGGGACTCCCAGGACTCGCCGGCGGGGAACTGCAGCGGGACGACACCCATGCCGATGAGGTTCGAGCGGTGGATCCGCTCGAAGCTCTCGGTGATGACCGCCTTGACGCCGAGGAGGTTCGTGCCCTTCGCCGCCCAGTCGCGGGAGGATCCGGATCCGTACTCCTTGCCGCCGAAGATCACCAGCGGGGTGCCCTGTGCCTGGTAGTTGGTCGAGGCGTCGAAGATGTACGACTGCGGGCCACCGGCCTGGGTGAAGTCGCGGGTGTAACCGCCCTCGATCTGCTGCCCGTCGTTGACCGCCTTGACCAGCGCGTTCTTCAGCCGGATGTTGGCGAACGTGCCGCGGATCATGACCTCGTGGTTGCCACGGCGCGAGCCGTAGGAGTTGAAGTCCTTCTGCGCGACGCCGTGCTCGGTGAGGTACTGCGCGGCCGGGGTGCCGGCCTTGATGTTGCCGGCGGGCGAGATGTGGTCGGTCGTGACCGAGTCGCCGAGCGTCGCGAGCACGCGGGCGCCCGAGATGTCGGTGACCGGCGCCGGCTCCGCCTGCATCCCGTCGAAGTACGGCGCCTTGCGCACGTAGGTCGAGTCGGCGTCCCACTCGAAGACCGGGCCGGTCGGGGTGGGCAGGCTGGTCCAGCGCTCGTCGCCGTCGAACACGGTCGCGTACTGCTTGATGAACTGGTCGCGAGAGATCGACGAGTCGATGATCTGCTGCACCTCGGCGGGGTCGGGCCAGACGTCCTTGAGGAACACCTCCTTGCCCTCGCCGTCGGTGCCGAGCGCCTGGGTGTCGAAGTCGAAGTTCATCGACCCGGCGAGGGCGTAGGCGACGACCAGCGGCGGGCTGGCGAGGTAGTTCATCTTCACGTCGGGGCTGATCCGGCCCTCGAAGTTGCGGTTGCCGGAGAGCACCGCGGTGACCGCGAGGTCGTTCTCGTTGATCGCGGCGGAGACCTCCTCGATCAGCGGACCGGAGTTCCCGATGCAGATCGTGCAGCCGTAGCCGACGGTGTAGAAGCCGAGACCCTCGAGGTCCTTGTCGAGGCCCGACTTCTCGTAGTAATCGGTGACGACCTTGGATCCGGGGCCGAGCGTGGTCTTGACCCACGGCTTCTGCTTCAGTCCCTTGGCGAGGGCGTTCCGGGCGAGCAGACCCGCGGCGATCATGACCGACGGGTTCGACGTGTTCGTGCAGGAGGTGATGGCCGCGAGGGTCACCGCGCCGTTGTCGAGGATGTACTTCTGCCCGTCGGGCGTCTTGACCTTGACCGGCTTGGACGCCTCGGTGGGCGCACCGGAGTTGAGCACGACCGGGATCTCGTTGGTCTCGATCTCCTCGCCGGGCACGGATCCCGGGTCGGAGGCGGGGAACGAGCCGGAGTCGGCGACGTCGATCGGACCGGTCGCGTAGTTCAGGATGTCCTTCTCGAACTGCGCCTTCGCCTCGGAGAGGAGGATGCGGTCCTGCGGACGCTTCGGGCCGGCGATCGAGGGCACGACGGTGGAGAGGTCGAGCTCGAGGTACTCACTGAAACCGGGCTCGTTCGCGGCGTCGTGCCAGAGCGACTGCTGCTTCGCGTAGGCCTCGACGAGGGCCACGGCCTGCTCGTCGCGACCGGTCAGGCGCAGGTAGTCGAGCGTGACGTCGTCGATCGGGAAGATCGCGGCCGTGGAGCCGAACTCCGGCGACATGTTGCCGATCGTGGCGCGGTTGGCGAGCGGCACAGATGCGACGCCGGCGCCGTAGAACTCGACGAACTTGCCTACCACGCCGTGCTGGCGCAGCATGTCGGTGATCGTGAGCACGACGTCGGTCGCGGTGACCCCGGCGGGGATCTCACCCGTGAGCTTGAAGCCCACGACGCGCGGGATGAGCATGGAGACAGGCTGGCCGAGCATGGCGGCCTCGGCCTCGATGCCGCCGACGCCCCAGCCCAGCACGCCCAGGCCGTTGACCATCGTGGTGTGCGAGTCGGTGCCGACGCAGGTGTCGGGGTAGGCGCGCAGGACGCCGTCGACGGAGCGGTCGTAGATGACCTTGGCCAGGTGCTCGATGTTCACCTGGTGCACGATGCCAGTGCCCGGGGGGACGACCTTGAAGTCGTCGAACGCGGTCTGGCCCCAGCGCAGGAACTGGTAGCGCTCGCCGTTGCGCTCGTACTCGATCTCGACGTTGCGCTCGATCGCGTCGGGGCGGCCGAACAGATCGGCGATGACGGAGTGGTCGATCACCATCTCGGCGGGCGAGAGCGGGTTGATCTTGCTCGGGTCGCCGCCGAGGGCGGTGACGGCCTCGCGCATGGTCGCGAGGTCGACGATGCAGGGCACGCCGGTGAAGTCCTGCATGACGACGCGGGCCGGCGTGAACTGGATCTCGGTGTCGGGCTGGGCGGCCGGGTCCCAGGAGCCGAGCGCCTCGATCTGAGCCTTGGTCACGTTCGCGCCGTCCTCGGTGCGAAGCAGGTTCTCCAGGAGGACCTTGAGGCTGAACGGGAGCTTCTCGTACCCGGGGACCGTGTCGATCCGGAAGATCTCGTAGTCGGTGCTGCCGACCGTCAGGGTGCTCTTGGCACCGAAGCTGTTCACCGTGGACACGGATCCGTCTCCTTCTGTTCGGATGGAAGCGACAGGCGACTCCATCTTGCTCGCCCGCTCCCCCGCGCGGCTAGCAAGGCGGGCCTTACCAGTCTGCGCTTCGGCGCGAGCGAGCGAAAGGTGTCGATTTATCTTGACGTCGAGATAAATCTAGCACGCGGAGACGGCGGATGAGTCCGTCATTCACGCGGGTCTCAGGAGGCAGGATCCGACCGCTCCTCCACCGCTTCGGCGTCGCGTCCGGCCGGATACAGCGCGCGGACGACCAGCCAGGTGAGCGCCACCATCGGCGCGAAGAGCGGCAGGCCCATCACGAGCTTCAGCGTGCCGAGGGCCTGCACATTGCCGGAGAAGTAGAGCGGCAGCTGCACGGCCAGCCGCGCGAAGAAGAGCGCCGCCCAGGCGATCGTGAGCCAGAAGAACGCCCGGCGCTTGCGCGGCTCCTGCCGCCAGCCCCGTACATCGCCCATGAGGAAGCCCGCGGCGAGGCCGATGAGCGCCCAGCCGACGAGTGCGGAGACCAGCAGCACGGTGCCGTAGGCGGCGTTCGTGAAGAAGCCGGGGACGAAGTTGTCCTGGCCACGGCCGGTCCAGAGCGCCAGTCCCGCCGCGACCGCGACCGCGACGAGGCCGCCGAGGGCCGACGCCGCCGGGGAACGCTGCAGCAGGCGGATGACGGAGAAGACGGCGGCCAGGCCCACGGAGACGACCAGGGAGAGCCAGAGCGGCTCGGGGCGCAGCGTGTAGATCACGAGGAATGCGGCGCTGGGCAGCACCGACTCCAGGACGCCGCGCCATCCGCCCATGGCGCGCCACACGACGTGTCCGGTACTGGCGCCGGAGGCGGGATCGATACCGAGCCGCTGCGCCGCGCCGCCGAGTGCAGCACCCAGGCTCTGCACCGCATCCGGAGCCGGCGGCGGCACGTACTGCTCGGCTCCCGACTCGGCGGGCCGCTCCGGTCTGCCCGCCGTGCTCACGCTGTGCCGGGCGCCGCGGGCATCCGCAGCGGAATGAGGTCGCGCGGCGGCATGGGAGCCCCGCCGCGGACGACGACGATCGATCGGAACAGATCCTCGACGGCAGCGCCCGCGGTCTCATCCGAGGCGGCGGCCCCGCCGATCACGCCGCGCAGGAACCAGCGCGGCCCGTCGACGCCGACGAAGCGCGCGAGCCGGGTGACGGCCGTGTCGCCGGCGACGGCGGGGATCTCGGCCAGGAGCTCCGCACCCAGAGCACCGTCGCGCTCCGTCACGGTGCCGCCCTGCTGCGAGATCTGCTCCTGGATCTGCGCACGGGTCTCGTCCCAGAGGCCGCTCGATCGCGGAGCGGCGAACGGCTGCACCTGCAGCGTCGAGTCGGCGTAGTCCAGGCCCACGGCGACGATGCGCTGCGTCTGCTCCTCCACCTCGAGGCGCAGGTTCAGGCCCTCCCGGGGAAGGATCTTGATCGCGCCGAGATCGATGTACGGACGGACCGGATTGGCCTCGCTCTCGTCGAACGGGCCGTCGACCGCGCGGTCGTGCGCGGGCGCCGACACCGTGTCCTCGGTCGGCTCGAGGTCGGACGTGCTTTCGTCGCTCATGCGTTCTCCTCCGCGCCGACAGGGGCGGCGCTCTGGGTCTGGTAGCCGGTGGATCCGAATCCGTCCGCACCGCGCGCCGACTCGTCGAGGGTTCCGACCGGGATGAACCGGGCTCGGGTGACGGGCATGACGATCAGCTGCGCGATGCGATCACCGACCGCGACATCGTACGCCGCATCGCTGTCCGTATTCAGAAGACTGACCTTGATCTCGCCGCGATACCCCGCGTCGACCGTTCCCGGCGCGTTCACCACGGTGATCCCGTGCTTCGCGGCCAGTCCGCTGCGGGGCACCACGAATGCGGCGTATCCCTCGGGCAGCGCGATGCTGACGCCGGTGCCGATGAGCGCCCGCTGCCCCGGCTCGAGGCGCACCGCCTCGGTCGAGACCAGGTCGGCCCCGGCGTCGCCCGGGTGCGCATAGACGGGAGGCTCGGGCGCGATAATGGGAACGTCCACGGTTTCGGTCACGGAAAGAGGCTAATGCAGAACGCACCGGGCGACGCCCGCCCCGCTTCCGCCGTCGTCCGCTATCGCGAGCGTCTCGCGCCGAGCCTCTGGCTGTTCCTCGCGGCAGCGCTGGGCGGTCCGATGATCACCCTGGTGTTCGTCCCCGCCGGATCCGTCATCGCCCTCGCGATCGGCGTGGTCGCCACGATCGCCATCATCGCGCTGATGATCGCCGGCTCGCCGCGCGTCGAGGTGGATCGGCGCGTTCTGCGCGCGGGCCGTGCATGGATCGACGCCTCCTGGCTCGGCGCACCCGAGATCCGGACCGGCGAGGACGCCCGGCAGGCCCGTGGCCCGGCGCTCCCGGCCCGCGGCTGGCACCTCATCCGGGGCGGCATCGACGGCGTCGTGATCGTGCCCAACACCGATCCGACCGACCCCGCGCCGAGCTGGACGATCTCGACGCGCACTCCGGATCGACTGGCGGCCGCGATCGAGGCCGCCCGCGCCTCCGCGGCGACGGACGCGGCCTCGGTCTGAGCCTTCTGCTTCCGGGCCTTCTGCTTCCGGTTCGGCCCGAGAACGCAGAACGCGCCCGGAACCAGGATGGTCCGGGCGCGAGCAGCGTCGAGGAATCAGGCCGCGCATTCCTTGCAGATGGGGCCTGCCTTGTCCTCGTGATCGAGCTGTGAGCGATGCTTCACGAGGAAACAGCTGACACAGGTGAACTCGTCCTCCTGCGGGGGCAGCACCACGACGTCGAGCTCGACGTCGGAGAGGTCCGCCCCGGGAAGGTCGAAGCCACCCGGGTTGTCCGAATCCTCGACATCGATCGATCCCGACAGCTTGTCGGGGACGCGCTCCTTGAGAGCCTCGATGGACTCGCTCTCGTCTTCGCTCTTGCGCGGGGCGTCGTAATCGGTTGCCATGGATCTCCACTTTCATCCTGCGAGTGGCGGGAGCCGGGGGTGTTCGGCGGCCCATAGTTTGCATGACGCGCGTGCAAATCGCAAATGCCACTCGATCCATCCCACCGGAACTCACGGCGCGCCCACGATATTCCCTGCGCCCGCCCCGGCCCATGACACCATGAATCGACACTCATCCTGAGGGGCTGAAGCCATGGAACACGTCACGATCGTCGGCGCAGAGGAGGACGTCCTCGTCCTCGCCACCGAGTCGGGGGAACGATTCGCCCTGCCCATCGACGAGGTGCTGCGCACCGAGCTGCGCCGGGCGAAGGCCGGACGCGAGGAGAAGCCCGCTCCGCTCGCCGCCAGCCCCCGGGAGATCCAGGCCCATGTCCGCGCGGGCATGTCCGCGGCCGAGGTGGCGGAGCTGCTCGGCGTCGACCTCGAGGTCGTGCAGCGGTTCGAGGGCCCGGTGCTCGCCGAGCGCGAGCACATCGTCGGCCAGGCGCTCGCGGTCCCCGTGCTGATCGGGAGCGAGGTCGAACCCGACGCCCAGCCCACCTTCGGAGTCGCGATCAGGGCGAAGCTGGCCGAGCTGGCGGCGGCCGACGAGCGGTGGGCGAGCTGGAAGGACGACAGCGGCTGGATCGTCAAGCTCGAGTTCACCGCGAACGAGGTCGAGCACGACGCGCGCTGGAGCTTCGACCCGCGGCGCAGCGCCCTTGCACCGCTCAACGCCGATGCGACGCAGCTGTCCCGGCAGGGCTCGCTGCCGGAGGGGCTGATCCCGCGCCTGCGCGCCCTGGACAAGGACCGCCCGTCGCCCTACAAGGACGAGACCCGGTTCGACTCCGGCGCCTTCGGCCCGCGCCTCGTGCCTGCGCCGGCCGCTCCGGCCGAGGCGTCCGAGACCACCGGCGACGAAGGATCGACGGACGCGCCCGAGCCGCGTTCCGCACGCCACCCCCAGTCGTCCTCGAACGCACAGGAGGCGGCCACGCGCAGCGCGTCGTTCGCCCCGGCCACTCCGTCCGACACCGCCGACCTGCTGGAGGCACTGCGCCGTCGACGCGGTCAGCGCGAGGCCCGTCCCCGTGTCGAAGAGGAGAGCGACGACTCCCGTCCGCTCGCCCTCTTCGACGCGCTGGAGCCGGGCTATCAGCCGGAGCCCGCTCCGGAGGAGTCCGAGGCGCCGTCGTCGATCGACGGAGACTCCGGCTCGCGCCGCCGGCGCCGGGGCATGCCCTCCTGGGACGAGATCGTGTTCGGAGCCCGCAGCGAGGACTGACGGCGCGGCCGGATCTCGCCGGGCTCCGGCGTCGCCGTGTCGTGCCGCCCTCGTGGAGGTCGCTCAGCGGGCGAACGCACCGAGGCGGATGAGCGGCACGCGCAGCTCCTCCGCGCTCAGCGAACCGTGCTGGCCGACCATGCCCTGCGACCGCTGATCCGCGGCCGCGCCGTCGTACAAGGCCCACAGGCCCCGCGCCGGGACCACGAGGTCGCCGATCCGCGACTGCGCCTCCGGGGTGGTTCCGGATCCGAACAGACCTCCCCGCACGGCCTGCGCACGAGTGAGGACGTCGGCCGCCCCGTCCACTCCGGCGGCCCAGCGCGCGGCGGCTTCGTCGGTCCGCGCGGGATCCTCCAGGTAGACGTGCAGCATGCGGGGCTCACCAGCGATCGCGGCGACGCCGTCCTGCAGGGGGCTGCGTCCGTCGATGACGAGGTGCCGGGACGCGGGGACGTCGACCATCCCGTGGTCGGCGGTCACGAGCAGACCGACGCCGTCGGGGACCGTCCCGGGGATCGCCGCGTCGAGCTCCTCGAGCGCCGCGACCCACTCCCCCGACGCCATGCCGTGCTTGTGCCCGGCCTTGTCCGCCTCGGGAAGATAGCAGTAGACCAGCGCGCCCTCATGCTCCTCGGCGAGGTTCAGCGCCAGTGCCATGCGCTCCGACGCCGTCCGTGCCGCATGGAACTCGGCGCCGCGCAGAGTCGCCGCCGAGAATCCGCTGCGCGCGTACTCCGCAAGCCCGACGGCGAAGGAGGGACGGCCGCCGGCCGCCGCGGTCTCGAAGACGGTCGGCGTGCGCTGCCACTCGCGGGGATCCGCCTTCGCCTTCTCCCAGCCCGAGAGCTGGTTCACGATCGTGCCGGTGCGCGGGTCACGCACTTCGTAGCCGACGAGTCCGTGGTGGCCCGGATCCACCCCGGTGAGCAGGCTCGTGAGCGCCGCGGCGGTCGTCGAGGGGAAGACGCTGGAGAGCACGTCCTTCTTGGCCATCGCCGCGGTCAGACGCCGCGCATGGCCGGCATGCGCCCTCAGCGGGATCGCGCCGAGCCCGTCCATGACGACGAGGACGGCCGATCGCGCCGCCGGGAGGGCTCCCGCGCGTCCGTCGAGCGCGCCGAGCAGGTCGCGCGCCACCCCGGTGATGCTCCGGGGGGACGACGGGATCGCCGGTAGCATAAGGGTCATCCGAGTCAGTCTCGCACAGAGACCGGCGCGGTCCGGCGTCGAGAACCGCTCCGCCGCCTCCCGATTACCGCAGGAAGCCCATGCCCCGCACCACGCCGCCCGAGCCGATCGAAGAGCGCATCCAGGACATCGATCTGTCGAGCGAGATGCAGGGCTCCTTCCTGGAATACGCGTACTCGGTCATCTACTCCCGCGCCCTCCCGGATGCCCGGGACGGACTCAAGCCCGTGCAGCGGCGGATCCTGTTCCAGATGGCGGAGATGGGCCTGCGGCCCGACCGCGGGCACGTGAAGAGCGCGCGCGTCGTCGGCGACGTGATGGGCAAGCTGCATCCGCACGGCGACTCCGCGATCTACGACGCGCTCGTCCGTCTCGCGCAGCCGTTCTCGCTGCGTCTGCCGCTCGTGGACGGCCATGGCAACTTCGGCTCGCTCGACGACGGGCCTGCCGCGTCCCGGTACACCGAGGCACGTCTCGCGCCGTCCTCCCTCGCGCTGACGGAGAGCCTGGACGAGGACGTCGTCGACTTCGTGCCCAACTACGACGGCCAGTTCCAGCAGCCGTCCGTGCTGCCGGCCGCGTTCCCCAACCTGCTCGTCAACGGAGCGAGCGGCATCGCCGTGGGCATGGCGACCAACATGGCGCCGCACAACCTCATCGAGGTCGTCGCTGCGGCCATCCACCTGCTCGAGCACCCCGAGGCGACGACCGAGGAGCTCATGGAGTTCGTCCCCGGCCCCGACTTCCCGTCGGGCGGGATCGTGATGGGCCTCGATGGCGTCCGCGACGCCTACGCGAACGGCCGCGGGGCGTTCAAGGTGCGCGGCAAGGTCTCGATCGAGCCTCTCGGCCCGCGCCGGACCGGCATCATCGTCACGGAACTGCCCTACATGGTCGGTCCCGAGCGCGTGATCGAGAAGATCCGCGACGCGGTGCAGGCGAAGAAGCTCCAGGGCATCAGCGACGTCAACGACCTCACCGACCGCAACCACGGCATGCGGATCCAGATCGGCATCAAGACCGGTTTCGACCCGAACGCCGTGCTGGAGCAGCTGTACCGGCTGACCCCGCTCGAGGACTCGTTCAGCATCAACAACGTCGCCCTCGTCGACGGGCAGCCGCGCACCCTCGGGCTCAAGGAGCTCCTCAGCGTCTACGTGCGGCACCGCCTCGAGGTCGTCACGCGGCGCAGCCGCTTCCGCCTCGCCCGCCGCGAGGAGCGCCTGCACCTCGTGGAGGGTCTTCTCATCGCGATCCTCGACATCGACGAGGTCATCCAGGTCATCCGCTCCTCGGACGATTCGGAACAGGCCCGCACCCGCCTGCAGAGCGTCTTCGACCTCAGCGAGCGCCAGGCCGAGTACATCCTCGAGCTGCGCCTGCGGCGCCTCACCAAGTTCTCCCGCATCGAGCTGGAGACCGAGCGCGACCAGCTGCTCGCCGAGATCGCCGCGCTGCAGGAGCTGCTCGGCAGCGAGGCGCTGTTGCGCGCCCAGGTCGCGACCGAGCTCGACGCGGCCGCCGAGGCTTACGGAACCCCGCGGCGCACCCTGCTCCTCAACGCGGCGCCCCCCAAGGCGCGCGCCGCCAAGGGACCGGTGGACACGCAGATCGCCGACGCGCCCACCGTCGTCGTGCTCTCGACCACCGGTCGTGCGGTGCGGGTCGACCTGGAGCCGGGCCAGGTGCTCTCCCCCGCCGCGCGGCGCAGCAAGCACGATGCGGTCCTCTCGACGCTCACGACGACCACGCGCACCGAGATCGGCGCGGTCACCTCCGCCGGACGCGTCCTGCGTTTCACCGCGATGGATCTCCCCTCGGCGCCGTCGGCGTCCGTCCACCTCGCGGCCGGCGTTCCGCTGCGCGACTACATCGGGCTGCTCGACAAGAGCGAGCGGATCCTCGCCCTCATCCGGTTCGACGACGACACTCCGCTCGCCGTCGGCACCAGGACGGGCGTCGTGAAGCGCGTCGTCCCGTCGGCCCTCGCGGTGAAGCCGGAGCTGGAGATCATCGGCATGAAGCCCGGGGATGTCGTGGTCGGCGCGGGCTCGGCGCCCGACGACGCCGAACTCGTGTTCGTGACCAGCGACGCGCAGCTGCTGCACTTCGCCGCGTCGGGCGTGCGCCCCCAGGGCGCTCCGGCCGGCGGCATGGCCGGCATCAAGCTCGGCGCCAAGGCCGAGGTCATCGCGTTCTCCGTCCTGGACGCCGGCGACGACGCCATCGTCGTGACCGTCTCGGGAGCCGCAGGCATGATCGCCGGCACCGACGCCGGGCGCGCCAAGGCATCGCGTTTCACCGAGTTCCCCGGGAAGGGCCGCGCCACCGGCGGCGTCCGCGCGCACGCGTTCCTGAAGGGCGAGGATCGGCTCACGCTGGCCTGGGTCGGCACGGAGCCGGCGCTCGCGGTCGGCCCCGACGGTTCGGCGCGCACGCTGCCGGACGTCGGAGCGAAGCGCGACGCCTCCGGCCAGCCGATCGACGGCGTGATCGGCTCGATCGGCGGGGTGCTCGGAGCCTGACCTCCGCCCCCTCGCCGTTCAGAGCCGCAGCGCGAGCGCGTTGGCGGTGAGGCCGGCGGCAGTGCCGCACAGGACGACGGTGTCGCCCGTGGCGATGCGGCCGGACTCGAGCGCCCGGGTCAGCATGAACGGCACGGACGCGGAGACCATGTTGCCGAACGCCTCGACCTCGTCGACACGGCGATCCGCCGGCACCCCGATCCGGTCGAGCATCGGCCCGAGCGCCGCCGAGGCCTGATGCGGGATCCACAGGGCGATGTCGTCGTGGACGAGGCCCGCCCTGCGCAGGAAGCGGTCGAAGAAATCGGGCAGGACGCGCATCATCCCGAGCAGCGCACGCCGTCCATCCATGTCGAAGAGGTAATCGGCCGGATCGGCCGCCGCGTACTGCTGGGCGGGCGCGTGCGACAGGCCCCCGCGCAGCTCCGTGTCGTGCGCGTGTGCGGGCCAGGTCTGCTGCAGGCTCGACACCACCCCGCGATCGGGCGCCGTGGCACGGCGCAGCACGACCGCCACCGCGGCATCGCTGAACAGCTCGAAGCTCTCCTGCTGGTCGGGGTTGAGGAACCGCGAGGCGACGTCGCCGGCGACCACGAGCACCGTCCGATGGTCGCCGTCGTCGAGATACCGGGAGGCGATGTCCAGGGCCGTGACGAAGCTCGTGCAGGTCGAGTTCACATCGAAGGCGGCGGCATGGCCGGCCGAGGTGAGACGCTCCCAGACCAGTGCCGCGGTGCACGGGATCGGCTGCACCCCCGCGGCGGACGCCCCCAGCACGAGATCGACGTCATCGGTCGTCAGGCCGGCGTGCGCGATGGCGCGCCGCGCCGCCCCGACGAGCATGTCGAGGTGCGACACGTCATCCTCGATGCGATAGCGCACGCTCTCGCCGAACCGCACCGTCCGGCCCGGAAGCATGCTGCCCCACCCCGCGATCTCACAGCTCCGCATCGTCCTGCTCCCCCCTCCAGCGTCGCTCGACGCGACGCAGCTTCCGCCCCGGCTCCGGCGCGTAGGTCACGAAGCGCACCTGGGCCCGCTCCGCGCCGAGGCGGTCCGCCAAGGATCCCAGCTCCGCCGCGACGTGCGCCCGCGCGAGCGCGAGCGGCGTGTCCCCGGCCGCCTCGATGCCGACCTCCAGCTCCCGGCGCCCCGTCTGCACGATGCGGTACTCCGCCACCCCGTCCGCGTAGACCACGGCGCGGGACACGAGATCGGCGAACACCTCGACGACACCCCCGTCCCGCCCCGGCAGCCGCAGGGTGTCGCCCTCGCGCCCCTCGATCCGGGCGACCGCGGTCAGGGCGCTCCCGCACGGGCACGGGACGTCGCGCTCCCGGAGCACATCGCCCAGACGGTAGCGCACGATGGGCTGCGCCCGGCGACGCAGATCCGTCACGACGGGCACGAACCGGCCGCCGCCCAGCGGCTCCCGCTCGATGAGCACGCCGTCCTCGTTGAGGTGCAGAACGCCCTCCTCACAGGTGTGCGCGAGGAATCCCTCGGTGCATTGATAGAGCTGATGGATCCGCTCCTGTCCCAGCCCGGCCGCGATCCTGCGCTCATCGGAGACCTCGAGCACCTCGGCGACGGCGTAGACCTTCTCCGGGTGCACGGCGATCTCGCCCCTCTCCGCCGCGCGGGCGATCGCGAGCAGCACCGAGGGGGGTCCGGCCAGGATCGTCGGTGCGTAGCGGTCGAGACGATCGAGGTTCTCCGTCATCTCCGCGAAGACATCGAAGTAGGAGAAGGAGACGGCGCGGGATCCCACCGCTTCGTACAGCGTGTTGTCGGCACGCAGGAACAGCGCGATGCGGTGTCCGAGGATCCGTCCGCGCGGCAGCGTGCGCGCGAGCATCGTCCCGGCCCAGGCCTCTCGTTCCGCGCGGCTCACGAGGAAGAGGCCGCGGTGCCCGCTCGTGCCGCTGGACAATCCGATCGAGCAGCCCCGGACGTCGGCGGCGAAGTCGCGCGAGCGCTCGTTCGCGAGCGCGGTCCGCAACGCGTCCTCGCGATGGACCTCGACCGTGTTCAGCTCGTCGAAGCGCTCCATCATGATGCCCTTGTCCATGAGCGGGAGCGCCGCGAGACCCGCGGATCGCTCAGCGAGCAGGGGCCGGAAGTAGGCGGATCTGCGACGGAGGAATCGGAGATGGCGACGCAGCAGGCGCCGCTGCCGACGCTCCACCGCGGCGCGCGTGCGCAACGGCCGGAACCAGCGCGTGGCGGCGAACTCCGCGACGATCCGCAGCCTGCTCATCTCGGGAGCAGCTCTCGGTCGCCGATCGGATCGTGACTGCAGACCACTCGGATCCCGGCGTGCGAGAGCGCCACCAGCCTGCCCGCTGTGTCGCCGTAGGCGTCGCCGTCGTGCTGGAGAGCCCGCGGCAGGGAACGCATCCGCGGCTCCTCGGCGAGCAGATCGGAGCCCCAGGCGGCATCTCCGGCGAGCAGCACGCGGTCATCGACGAGCACGCCGATGTGCCCGTTCGCGTGCCCGGGCAGATCCACGATCCGCACGCCCGCCCCGGGGAACGGATCCGCGACGCTCAGGCCCACGCCCGCGACCTCCGTCGGGGCGAAATCGCTCCGCGCCAGGACGAGCGGATCCGGCCCGGGGAACCAGGCCGGCAGCAGACCGGGCAGGATCGCGTCGCGCAGGCGCGCCCGCCGCAGCGTCTCGAGCTGTCCGGCGGTCGTCACGATGCGCGCCGCCGGGAAGAGCCCGACACCCCCGATGTGGTCCGGGTGGAGGTGGCTCAGCACGACATGGGTGACGCTCTCGGGAGCGACGCCGTCGTCCGCGAGCTGACGCGCGACGTCCTCTTCGGCGGCCATGCTCGGCGGCAGGATGCGCCGGTAGACGGCGCCGCGCCACCCCGTGTCCCAGGGCTCGGGAGCGTATCCGGTGTCGACGAGGATCCGGCGCCCGTCCCCCGGCTCGTAGAGGAACACCCCGGACGGGAACTCACGCACCGCGCGTCCGGAGCCGCGGAAGAGGACGCCGATGTCGTGCACCGTGCTCCCGCAGGCATAGTGCCTCAGCCGGCGCGTCATGCCCCACGCTCCGCCCGCGCACGCAGGTCGGCCACGGCGCGGTCGAGCGCCTCGTCCAGTGACACGACCGGCGCGTAGCCCAGCTCGGAGCGGGCCCGGGAGATGTCGAGCGTCTGCGCATAGGCGATCGTCGAGAGCGTGTACCGGGTCAGCGGCGGCTCCGGTCTCCCCGGAAGCGCCCGACAGATCCCCTCGAGCGACGCCGCGAGCGTCCAGGCACCGCGCCGTGACAGCCGTCGGAACCGGGGCGTCTCGCCGAGCCGTGACAGCAGCCCCTCGAGCAGCTCGCGGAACGGCCGGGGGTCGCCGTTGCTGATGTTGTAGACGCCGCCGGCCGGATCGCCCGCGCGCAGCGCGAGGCGGAGGGCGCTCGCCGCGTTCTCCACCGCGGTGACGTCGATGAGGTTGCGCCCGTCGTCGAAGAGCGGCACGCCGATGCGACGGTGCACGGCGATGAGCCGTGGGACGAGGCTCGGATCCCCCGCGCCGATCAGTCCGCGCGGACGCACGATCACGAGCTCGTGGATCCGTCCCGCCCGCTGCGCCTCGCGCAGCAGCTCCTCGGCGGCGAGCTTGGAACGGATGTAGTCGTTCAGGCGGTTGCCGGGGTCGACGTCGACCTCCCGGATGCCGATCCGATCACGCGCCGCGGCGTAGACGCTCGGCGACGACACGAACACGAACCGGCGCGCTCCGCTCTTCTCGGCGAACGACACGGCCGCGGCGGTGCCTTCGACGTTGGCTGCCGCGAAGTCGCTCCGACGCCCCCAGGGCGAGGACAGCGCGGCGCAGTGCACGATCGCGTCGACAGGGCGCACCGCACTGGGAAGCCCGGCCAGGGACGAGACCAGCGTCTCCGCCGGCGCAGCCACCCGTGCGAGCGCCTGCGCATCGCGTCCCGAGGCCAGGACCGGGATGCCGTGGGCCCTGAGTTCGCGCACGACGTACCCGCCGAGGAATCCCCCGGCTCCGGTCACGAGGACGGGCCGGGCGGACGCAGACATGCCCCGATGCTAAGGCACGATCGCCCGGCCCTGGGGAGCTCCGGCGCCCGCGGGGCGGCGTCGGGCCGCGCCTAGAGTGGGACCGTGCGCATCGCGATGGTCACCGACTATTACCTGCCGACGCTCGGCGGCGTGCAGACCGCGATCAAGGCTCACCGCGAAGAGCTCATGGACGCAGGGCACGAGGTCACCGTTTTCGCACCGCTCGCGGAGCCCTCCCCCGATCCGACCGTGGTCCGGCTGCCGACCGCGCGCGGATTCGCACCCGACGGCTACCCGTTCACGTGGCCGCTGCGAGACGCGGCCCGCCAGCTCGAACGCGCTCTCGCGGGCTTCGACGTCGTGCACGTGCACACCGAGATGTTCGCCGCCCTCGCCGCGTATCGTGCCGCGCGAGCGCTGCGGATCCCGCTCGTCCAGACCATGCACGGGCGCATCGACGTCTACACGCGCGCGGTGCTCCCGCTGCCGGCGATCACGACGGCCCTGCTCGCCGGGCTGCATCGGCGCGGGCTCGGTGCCGGCCCCGGTTCGCGAGCGGTCCGCCTCGACACGAGCGCCCCCTACGCCCGCACTCGCACGGCACGGCGCATGTGGCGGCTCATGGTGAGCCAGGCTCAACGCGCAGACCGGGTGATCGTGCCGTCGACGCACTTCGCTGCGAAGCTCGTCGCGCAGGGGGTGCGGACCCCCGTGGACGTGCTCTCGAACGGGCTCGAGGGCACCGTGCTCGCGGCGCTCGGGGCGCCCGCCGAACGCCGGCCGGAACCCGGGGCTCCGCTGCGGGCGCTGTGGTGCGGCCGGCTGTCGCCCGAGAAGCGCCCCGAGGTCTTCCTCGACGCCGTGTCCCGCACCCCGGGGGTCGAGGCCGTGATGCTGGGCGACGGGATCTCGCGCCGGGCGGTCGCCCGCGAGGCTGCCCGGATGGGGCCGGGACGCGTGGACGTGCGCGGCTCCGTGTCCCAGGCCGACGTGCTCTCCGCGATGCGCGCGGCGCACGTGTTCGTGTCCAGCTCCTTCGACTTCGACAATCAGCCGATGGTGCTCCTCGAGGCGGTCGCCGCCGGCCTGCCGGTGATCGTCGCGGATCCCGACCTGTCCGAGGCTCTGCCGCCCGACGGTCATCTGGTCGCACCACGACCGGATGCCGCGGGGCTCGCCGAGGCGCTCGCCGCGCTGCGCGACGATCCCGCCCGGGTCGCAGGCATGAGCACGGCCGCCATCGCGCACCGGCCTCACGTCACACAGAGCGCCCACCGCGAAGGGCTCATCCGCGTCTATCGCGCCGCCGTGTCCGCGCGTTCCTCGCGCTGAGCATCAGTCCTCGCGGAGAGCCGTCCCGAGCTCGGCGAGACCTTCGGCGATCACGTCGACGAGGGTCGAGGCATGGCCGCCGTCCGGATCCAGATCCGGATCGAACACCGTCACCGAGGCACCCCACGCGTGCGGCGCGAGGGCGCGCAGCAGGGCGGTCAGCTCATCGGGGGCGAGGCCGCCGGGATCGGGGCTGTCCACGGCGGGCATGTGCACGGGGTCGAGCACGTCGACGTCGACCTGGATCCAGTAGTCGCGCCCCAGCCCTTCGATCGCCCGCACGCGGGACGCGGCCCGCGCCGCTCCGTGCAGGATCACCTCATCGGCGGGGACGACGAGGGCGATCGCGTCGCGTACCTCCTCGGCGAAGGCGTCCTCGTAGCGGTGCCCGATGTGCGCCACGCGGCCGGCGTCGAAGTACGGCCCGAGCCCGTCGATCCCGGCGAGCTCGGGCGCATGACGGCCGACCGCGATCGCCAGGTCCTCGCCCGCGACGCTGCCGACGGCGGCGCTGTTGCCCGGATGACGGAAGTCGGTGTGCCCGTCGATGTGCACCAGTCCCCCGCCGCCGCTCACCCGCGACGCCAGTCCTGCGGCGATCACGAGGCTGCAGTCTCCGCCGAGCACGAGAGGGGCCTCACCCGACTCCCGGATCTCGAACAGCCGATGGGCGAGTCGCCGCGCGTGATCGACGATCGCCGCCTGGTTGCGCACCGTTCCCTTCGGGCGCCGTCCGTCATCGTCCACATAGCGTCCGGGCAGCACGACGCCGGCGTCGACCGCGCCCCCGGCATGGAGCCGACGATGCAGGCCGGCCTCCCGCAGGGCTTCCGGGGCCTTGGCCGTGCCGGGCACGCCGCCGCGCACGGGCGGACGCAGTCCGAGATTCGTGGGGGCGGAGACGAGCGCGACCATCGTCCCAGTCTGTCAAGGCGCCGGGACGGACTCGGCAGCCGCGCGTGGGTCGCGGCGCATCCAGATGTCCACGCCGTCGTTCTCCTCGACGACGAAGCCGTGCCGCTCGTACAGGCGCAGGGCCGCGGAGCCGACGAGCACCTGGAGCCGCAGCGGCCGATCGACGGGCGCGTCCTTCAGCACGGCGCGAAGGAGGGAGGATCCGATGCCCCGTCCCTGGTGCCGTTCGTCCAGATAGAACATCTCCAGCCACAGCGCATCGCGGTCGGGACGCAGGGTGATCGTGCCCGCGGTCTCGCCGTCGACGAGGATCATCCACGTGTGCGCCGGGGAGAAGTGCTCCACGACGCGGGCGCGCGAGCGCGCCGGATCCCAGCCGACCAGCGGTTCGAGATCCCCGCGCAGCACGCGCTCCTTGAGCGCCGCGACCGTATCGACATCGCCCGGGCGCGCGGGGCGCAGTGACACGCCCGGTGCGAGCGCGGTCATCAGGCGTCGATCGCCTCGCGGGCCAGGCGGTCGGAGGAGTCGATGATGAACTCGCGCCGCGGAGCGACCTCGTTGCCCATCAGGAGCTCGAACACCCGGCCGGCGGCTTCGGCATCCTCCATGCGCACACGGCGCAGCAGCCGTCCGGAGCGGTCCATCGTCGTGGAGGCGAGCTGTTCGGCATCCATCTCGCCGAGACCCTTGTACCGCTGGATCGGCTCGTGCCAGCGCTTGTTCTGCTTGCGCAGCTTCGCGAGCAGCGCGTGCAGCTCGCCCTCGCTGTACGTGTAGATGGTCTCGTTGGGCTTGGATCCGGGGTTCATCACGATCACCCGATGCAGCGGCGGCACCGCGGCGAACACGCGTCCGTCCTCGATGAGCGGTCGCATGTACCGGTAGAAGAGCGTGAGCAGCAGCGTGCGGATGTGCGCGCCGTCGACATCCGCGTCGCTCATCAGGATGATCTTCCCGTAGCGGGCGGTGCTGAGGTCGAAGGAGCGCCCGGAGCCGGCGCCGATCACCTGGATGATCGAGGCGCATTCGACATTGGACAGCATGTCGCTGACCGAGGCCTTCTGCACGTTCAGGATCTTGCCGCGGATGGGCAGCAGAGCCTGGTACTCGCTCGTGCGGGCGTGCTTGGCGGTGCCGAGCGCGGAATCGCCCTCGACGATGAAGAGCTCGGTCTGCGCCACATCGGTCGAGCGGCAGTCCACGAGCTTCGCGGGCAGGGAAGAGGACTCGAGCGCGTTCTTGCGGCGCTGCGTCTCCTTGTGGGCGCGCGCCGAGACGCGCGCCTTCATCTCGGCGACGATCTTGTCGAGCAGCTGAGCCGCCTGGCTCTTGTCGTCGCGCTTGGGCGAGCTGAACCGCTCCCCCAGGTCCTTGCGGAGCACCTGGGCCACGATCTGGCGCACCGCGGGGGTCCCGAGCACCTCCTTGGTCTGCCCCTCGAACTGCGGTTCGGGGACGTTGACCGTGAGCACGGCGGTGAGGCCGGCGAGCACGTCGTCCTTCTCCAGCTTGTCGTTGCCGACCTTGAGCCGTCGCGCGTTCTGCTCGACCTGGGCCCGGAGCACCTTGAGGAGCTCCTGCTCGAAGCCCTGCTGATGGGTGCCGCCCTTGGGGGTCGCGATGATGTTGACGAAGGACCGGGTGGTGGTCTCGTACCCGGTGCCCCAGCGCAGGGCGATGTCGACGGCGCAGACCCGCTCCACCTCGGTCGCCACCATGTGCCCGTCCGGCTGCAGCACGGGGACAGTCTCCTTGAAGGTCCCCTCCCCCTGCACCCGCCAGGTGTCGGTCACGGGCGCATCGGTCGCGAGGTACTCCACGAACTCCGAGATGCCGCCCTCGTAGTGGTACGAGGTCTCGTTGCCGACGGCGGCGGCCGACGCGTCGGACTCTGCGTCCGAGCCCGCCGGCACGCGCTCGTCGTGGACGACGAGCTCCAGTCCTGGTACGAGGAAGGCGGTCTGCCTGGCGCGGTTCTCGAGGTCGGCGAGCTGGAAGGCCGCGTCCTTCGTGAAGATCTGCCGGTCCGCCCAGTAGCGGATCCGGGTGCCGGTGGCGCCCTTGGCCGCCTTCCCGATCACGCGCAGCTCGCTCTTGTCCTGGAACGGCGCGAACGGCGCATCGGGGCGCTTCTCGCCGTCGTCGGTGAACAGACCGGGCTCGCCGCGACGGAACGACATCGCGTAGACCTTGCCGCCGCGGTCCACCTCGACGTCGAGGCGCTCGGAGAGGGCGTTCACGACCGAGGCGCCCACGCCGTGCAGCCCGCCCGAGGCCGCGTACGAGCCGCCGCCGAACTTGCCGCCGGCGTGCAGCTTGGTGAAGACGACCTCCACGCCCGTGAGTCCGGTGCGGGGTTCCACATCCACGGGGATTCCCCGTCCGCGATCGTGAACCTCGACGCTCCCGTCGGGGTGCAGGATGATGTCGATCTTGGATCCGTTGCCGGCGACGGCCTCGTCCACGGCGTTGTCGATGATCTCCCAGAGGCAGTGCATGAGGCCCGGCGAGCCGTTCGAGCCGATGTACATGCCGGGTCGCTTGCGGACCGCTTCGAGCCCTTCGAGGACCTGGAGATGATGGGCGGAGTACTCGGCTGTCACAATCCTCAATCGTATCGAGGCCCGCAGACGTACGGCGGTCGACACTCCTACCGCGATCCGGACCCGCAGGGCCTTCGTACGCGCTGAGCGAAACACGCCGTCTCGCGGGCATGACTCCCAGGTCTGCGTGGTTGTATTGAGCACACCTCACAGCGGACCCGATACACCAAGGAGGCATCGAGATGAACGCGACGACCGAACGGGATGCCACCGTCATCCCCCGCCTCACGGCGATGGACCGATGCGACGCCTGCGGAGCCCAGGCCTACATCGCCGCCGTGGTCAACGGGCACGAGCTGCTCTACTGCGCCCACCACGGACGCAAGTACGAAGAGAAGCTGCGGGCCGTGGCCACGAGCTGGCACGACGAGACGTCGCGCCTCAGCGAAGCGTCCTGAGAGCCCGAGGTCCGCGGCCACGACGACCGGCCGCGGATGCACAGAAGCGCCCGGTGTCACCCGACATCGGGCGTTTTCGTCGCTCGGGCCGGTTCAGCGGTACTCGCGGCGCACGCCCGGCGTGAGACGGCAGAGGATCTCCTCGCCCACGGTCCCGACGGCTTCGGCCAGGGTCGTGGGCGACTCCTCGCCGCATCGCCCCCGCCCGAAGACGACGACCTCGTCGCCCACGCTCGCTCCCTGCCACGCCTCGACGCGCATCTCGTCGATCCCCACGGACCTGAGCTCCCGCGCGCCGCCGGGGGTGCCGACCCGCACCCGACGGGCGAGGGTGCTGGGCAGCCCGTCGAACGATCCGGCGCCGATGACGACCTCGTCGTCCTCGATCCGCCGTACCGGGGCCACGAGCTCGGCCGCCGGGGCGATTCCGGGCAGGTCGGGGCCGTCCGCAGACCGCACGCCGAAGCAGAACGCCCCGACGCGCACGAGCGTGCCGCGCAGCTCCGGGCGCTCCCAGGTCGCCGCGGACGCCGTCAGGTGCTGATACGGCAACCGTGCGCCGAGCGTCTCCGCCCGGGTCACCGCCGCGAGGAATCGCGCCTGCGCGGCGTCGTCCTCCGCGTCGCTGGCCTCCGCGAGGTGGCTCCAGGCGCCGACGAGGTCGATCATCCCGCGGTGCTGGGCGTCCAGCGCGATGCGGACGCCGTCGTCCCACTCCTCGGCGGACAGGCCGTTGCGGTGCAGCCCTGTGTCGATCTTGAGGTGGATCCGCGCGCGGAACCCCGTCGCATCCGCCTGCACGATCACGCGCTCGAGATACTCGACGCTGCCCACGCCGAGGTCGATGTGCGCGTGCAGCGCCGCGGCGATCTCCTCGTCGGACGAGGTCACCCAGGCGAAGAGCCGCGGCTGCCGGCCGACTGCTGCGCGCAGCTGGACGGCGGTCGGGATGTCATAGGTGCCGAGCCAGCCCACTCCGGCATCCACAGCCACCCGTGAGGCCCAGTCGGCGCCGAGTCCGTAGCCGTCGTCTTTGACGACCATCATCAGCTCGGCAGGGGTGACACGGGCCTGCACCGCGGCGATGTTCGCCCGCAGCACGGCCTCGTCGGCGCGCAGCACCGGTCCGTTCAGTCCAGCCACACGCGCTCCGTCCGTTGTCCGAGCACGGCGGCGAGCTCGCCCGGGGTCATCCCCGTGATCCGCGCCCACTCGGCGAGTCCGGCGGCGAGAGGGCCGCGGCCCCCGAAGAAGATCGCGGCTGCTCCGGGAATCACCTCGGCGTCGCCGATGTCGACCACGCACACGTCCATCGCGATCCGGCCGACGATCGGGTGCACGACGCCGTCGATCTCGACCGACGCGCGGCTCCCGAGGGCCCGCACGACGCCCTGGGCGTAGCCGCCCGTGACGAGGGCCAGGCGCGAATCGACGGGGGCCCGATGGATGTAGCCGTAGGACACCCCGGAGCCCGCGGCGATGTCCTTCGTGGACAGCACGCGGCCGACCGCGCTCATCGCCGGCTCGCCCGCCACGGTGGCGGACGCGTCCGGAAGGCCGTAGAACAGCGCCGGATCCAGGTCGGGCCGGCGCTCGCACGTGGCGACGATCCCCTCGGCGGCGAGCAGCGCGACCTCGTCGGCTCCGTCCACGCGCACCGCGTCGACGCCGGCGCGCTGCGCGATCCGCGCGGTCTCGAGCAGCCCGTGCCCCCAGGCATCCCTGCGCAGATCGGCGACCCCTGCGCCTGCGGCGGCGACGGCCCTCGCCGCGCCCTCCGCGAGGGCCGAGCGCGACACCACCGCTCGCAGCATCGCGCTCCGCGAATCGGAGGCGGGGAGCAGTGCGGTCACCGTCCCAGCCTAGCGGCGCAGCGCGACCGCCCCTCCGCGGCGAGGGCTCGTCCCGGGGGTCTCGGAGCATCGCCGCCTAGAATGGACCGGTTCCCGATCCTCGACCCGGAGTACGCATGCCCTCGAACGGCCTCGGCCTCAAGTCCCGTCTCGGCTATCTCGCCGAGCGCGCCCGTCGCATCAATGTCGGCTCGGTGATCGAGCGCGCCAAGGAGGCGTCCGCGCAGCACGGCAAGGCCGTCCCCGCCGTGGTGGTGGACATGCTGTGGTCCGCCGGCCGCCACAACGTCGGGTTCCAGGACTACATCGACTACGACTTCGCGATCCTCAACCGCGCGGAGCGCGCCACCTACATGACGCACCCCGTGTCGAACCAGATCTCGGAGCGCTACGCGCATCCCGACTTCCGGCACCTCTTCCACGACAAGATCGAGTTCGACGAGAAGTTCTCGGACTTCCTCCGCCGCGAGTGGATGGTCGTGAAGCCCGGCAACGCGGACGAACTGCGCGACTTCGTGCAGCGCCAGGGCACCGTCATCGTGAAGACACCGATGGGCCAGGCCGGTTCCGGCGTGTTCCGCTATCACGCCGCCGACGTCTCCGACTGGGACACGTTCCACGCCGACCTGCTGGGCCAGGGCCGCCTGCTCGTCGAAGAGGTCATCCGCCAGCACCCCGATCTCGCCGCCGTCTGCCCCGGCACGGTCAACACGACCCGGGTGACCGCGTTCTTCGACGGCGAGAAGACCCACATCCTCGCGATGGCGCAGAAGTTCGGCCGCGGCGAGGTCAGCGACCAGATGTCGTTCGGCGGCTTCTACACGATGCTGGACGACGACGGCCACGCGGTGAGCGCCGGCTACGACTCCCACGGGCACGTGCACGAGCTGCACCCCGACTCGGGCTTCCGCATCGCCGACTTCCAGCTGCCGCTCATCGACGAGGTCAAGGCGTTCGTCGACCAGGTGGCCCGCGTCGTGCCGCAGGTGCAGTACGTCGGCTGGGACATCGTCGTCGGCCCGGACGGCCCCGTGCTCGTCGAGGGCAACTGGGGCGCCGGCGTCTACGAGAACAAGCCGAGCGTCTCGGGCATACGCACCGGCCACAAGCCGCGCTACCAGGCCGCCATCAAGTTCTGAGCTGCATCTCCCCGGGGTCGTCAGCGAGGACGAGCGCAGCGAGACCGAGACGAAACGCGGCTTCCCGCAGAAGAACCGCGTTTCGTCTCGCTCCGACTTCGTCGGTGCTCGCTCAACGACCCCGGCGAGCAGTCAGGCCGGGCGGATGATGCCCATCGGCGTCGACTCCGTGCCCTGACCGAGCGGGTTGTCCTTGAGGATCGCGACGAGGCCCTTCTCCGCGGGCTTGTCGAGCGTGGACCCGAGGATGTTGCCGCCGAGGTCGTTGATGTCGACCACGGCGACATCGCAGACGCCGCCGATCAGCCGCTGCATCTCGTGCGCGACCTCGCGCGGGCGCGCGGGTCCCAGCACGACCGAGCGGTCGTACGGCGGCATGGTGCCCTCGGTCGGTCCGTCGATCGCGCGCGCCTTCTCACCGGCGATGCGGTAGAAGTCGCCGCGGCGCCCGAACGCCTTGGTCACGGCCGACACCGCCGCCGCGAGCAGGATCCGGGGCGTGCCGCACTCGCGCAGCGCCATCTCCATGGTCTCGGGCATGCCGAGACCGATGCCGTAGGGCGTGCGCGTGACGTACTTCGACAGGAAGAACGCCAGCTTGCGCGGCTGGATCTCCTCGAGCAGGAACGAACGACCCTGGGTGATGCCGACGATCTTCTCGGTGATGAAGAGGATGTCGCCCTTCTGCACCTCGCCCGCGGCGTACTCGGTGACGATGTCGGCGAGCACGTCGCCGGGCATGACCACCTTCGTGCGGATCGGGATCCGCTGCCAGCGCGCCCCCTCGACCGAGATCTCGAGGTTCTTGCCGTCGTTGGGCCTCGCCTCCGCGCTCACTCGAGGTAGTCCCGCAGCGACTGCGACCGGCTCGGGTGGCGCAGCTTCGCCATCGTCTTGGACTCGATCTGGCGGATCCGCTCGCGGGTCACGCCGAAGGTGTCGCCGATCTGGTCGAGCGTCTTCGGCTGACCGTCTCCGAGGCCGAAGCGCATGCGGATCACGCCAGCCTCGCGCTCGGAGAGCGAGTCCAGCAGCTGCTCGAGCTGGCGCTGCAGCATCGTGAAGCCGACGGCGTCGGCCGGGACGACCGCCTCGGTGTCCTCGATCAGGTCGCCGAACTCGCTGTCGCCGTCCTCGCCGAGCGGGGTGTGCAGCGAGATCGGCTCGCGGCCGTACTTCTGCACCTCGATGACCTTCTCCGGGGTCATGTCGAGCTCACGGCTCAGCTCCTCCGGAGTGGGTTCGCGACCGAGGTCCTGCAGCATCTGACGCTGCACCCGGGCGAGCTTGTTGATGACCTCGACCATGTGCACCGGGATGCGGATCGTGCGGGCCTGGTCGGCCATCGCGCGGGTGATCGCCTGACGGATCCACCAAGTCGCGTAGGTCGAGAACTTGAAGCCCTTGGTGTAGTCGAACTTCTCGACCGCACGGATGAGACCGAGGTTTCCCTCCTGGATGAGGTCCAGGAACTGCATGCCGCGGCCCGTGTAGCGCTTGGCGAGGGAGACCACCAGGCGCAGGTTGGCCCCGAGCAGGTGGCTCTTGGCCCGCTGACCGTCACGGGCGACCCACTGCAGGTCGAGCCCGAGCTGGCCGGTCTTCTCCGCCGGCGACATGGTCGACAGCTTCTCCTCGGCGAACAGGCCGGCCTCGATACGCATCGCGAGCTCGACCTCTTCGGCCGCGTTCAGCAGCGCGACCTTTCCGATCTGCTTCAGGTAGTCCTTGACCGGGTCCGCGGTGGCGCCGGTGATCTGGGTCGAGTAGACGGGGACGTCGTCCTCGTCGGTCGAGCTGATCCGGATGGCGCCGGTGGGCAGCGGCTCGGTGAAGGCGGGCTTGGCGCCCTCCTCCTCATCGCCGTCGTCCGCCGCGTCGACGGCCGACTCGTCGGAGGTGGCCTCGTCGACAGCGTCCTTCTTCGCCTTGGCGGTCTTCTTCGCGGCCGGCTTCTTCGCCGCCGCCGTGGTCGGGGCGGCCTGCTCCGCGGCGTCGGCGGCGGTGGCCGCGACCTCCTCGGGCTCGGTGGCCTCGTTCTTCGTCCGGGTGTTCTTCTTCGTGGCAGTCGTCACGTCTCGCCTCTCACCGGGGCGCTGCGCGGGCGCCCTGTGTTCGCTCAGCCTTTCGGCTTGATCGGCCTGTGCCGTTTCGGGCACTAGTAAGACCCTTGTCAAGTCCCCGACCTTGCGGAGGGTCTTGACAACGGGTCGTCAGATAAGTATCGCACACTCTGCCGTGGACGAGGCCGGATCCTGCCGGAGAGCCGGATCCTCCCGGGAACCTCCCGGGGAGGAGATCAGATCCGGCCGTTCTTGTCCTCGTCACCGGGGCGCGACGCCAGGAAGCGCTCGAGCTCGGCCGCCAGCTCGTCGGCGCTGGGAAGGGATCGCTCGTCGAACCCGGAGGGGCCCTCGTCCTCGAAGTCCAGCCCGGCCATGTACGCGTCGTACCGGTGCTCCAGGGTGCTGACCATCTGGCCGAGCTCCTCGTTGTCGCGGACCTGCTCGTCCACGCGCTCCAGGTACGAGACGCGCTTCTCCCGTAGATCGTCCGTCAGCAGCACGAGGCCCGTGGCCGCCATGACCTTCTCCGCCGCGGTCAGCACCGCGTCGGGGTACTCGGTGTCGGCGAGGTAGTGCGGGATCAGCAGCACGAAGCTCGCGACGCTCCGCTCGGCGCGCACGAAACGGTGCTCGAGCAGATGCCCCGCCGTCCCCGGCACCTGGGTGCGGGGGCGCCACACGGAATGGACCGCGATCAGCTCTGCGCGGTTGCCGCTTACCGTCACCCCGATCGGCCGCGTGTGCGGAACCGGCATGGCGATCGCGTGCACCCACGTGACCGTGGACACCTCGTGCTCCGCCGCGAAGTCCAGCACGACGTCGGCGAACGCGTTCCAGGCGAAGTCCGGCTCGTACCCGGCCAGCAGCAGGAAGGGGCGGCCGAGGGCGTCGTGCGCGATCGAGAGCTCGAGCCGTGCCGGAGTGAGGTCGGCGATGTGGTCCTGGTCGAAAGTCAGCACCGGACGCCGCGCGCGATAGTCCAGCAGCGCATCGTTGTCGAAGACCAGGACGGGCTCCGGAGCCGTCGTCTCGCCGAGGTGGTCGATCAGCCCGGAGACCGCCGATCCCGCGTCGGTGAACCCGGTCAGCAGGATGACCAGAGGCAGGCCGGACGGCACACCGCCGGAGCGGGCGACGCGTTCGTGGATCTCTCCGGAGATGGGCATGCCTCCATGCTACGAGCCCCCTCGCGCCGCGGATCCGCAGAGCGCTGAGAGCGAACACACGTGCGGCGCATCCGCTCCGGCCGCCCCGGTCCGAATCTAGGATGGAGGCCATGACGTCACCTGCGCTCGAGCTCTCCACAGGCGCTCCGGCGGACACGAACGCGGATGCGGTCGTGCTCGTCGTCGCCGGTCTCACGGACACCCCGGAAGACCTGTCCCCCTTCTCCTCCACGCACGCGGCGCTGACCGCCGTCGGCTTCACGGGGAAAGCAGGTGTCGTCGCGAGGATCCCTGCACCCGAGGTCGCCGAGGTCCCGGTCGCGGTGGTGAGCGCCGGCTCGTCGCCGGACGCGAACGCCGTGCGCGAGGCCGCGGGCGCCGCGCTTCGCACGCTCACCGGGTTCGACCGGGTGGAGGTGCGTCTCAGCGACGCCGTCTCCGGCTTCGCCGTGGCCGCCGCCGAGGGCGCGCTGCTCGGCGGCTACCGCTTCGACGACTACCGGTCGGGCGAGCAGCCCCGGCGCGCGGGCGTCGTGGTGCTGCATGCCGACCTCTCCCCCGAAGAGATCGCGCATGCGAAGGCGCTCGCCGACGCGGTCGCCCTCACGCGGGACCTGGTGACCACTCCGGCCGAGTGGCTCGGCCCGGAGGATCTCGCCGCGCGCGCCGCGGAAGCGGTGGCCGACCTGCCGGTCGAGGTCGAGATCCTCGACGAGACGGCGCTCGCCGCGGGCGGTTTCGGCGGCATCCTCGGCGTGGGCCAGGGTTCGGCCCGCCCGCCGCGTCTCGTCCGTCTGGACTACTCCCCCGCCGACGCCACCGGACACATCGCACTGGTGGGCAAGGGCATCACCTTCGACACGGGCGGCCTCTCGCTCAAGCCGCCGGCCAGCATGGTCGGCATGAAGACGGATATGGCGGGCGCCGCGAGCATCCTCGCCGCGACCCAGGCGGTCGCCTCGCTCGGCCTTCCGATCCGGGTCACCGCCTGGCTGTGCATCGCGGACAACATGCCCTCGGGCTCCGCGATCCGCCCGGGCGACGTGCTGCGCTTCGCGGACGGACAGACCGTGGAAGTGCTCAACACCGACGCCGAGGGCCGCCTGGTCCTGGCCGACGGCCTCGTCGCCGCGAGCCGGGAGAACCCGGACGTGATCCTCGACGTGGCGACGCTCACCGGCGCGATCATCGTCGCCCTCGGCATGCGGCACACCGGCGTCTTCGGCGACGACCCGACGGTGCAGGAGGTCCTCGCCGCGGCATCCGCAACGGGCGAGGCGGCCTGGCCGATGCCGCTCCCCGAGCACATGGAGGACGAGCTGAAGTCGCCGATCGCCGACCTCGTGAACGCCAAGATCGGCGATCCCGCCGGAGGAGCGCTCTTCGCGGGGCTGTTCCTTCGGCGGATGGTCGGACGCGCCTCGGACGAGGCGGACGCCCCGCGGATCCCGTGGGCCCATCTCGACATCGCGGGTTCGTCCGAGCACAAGGGCGCCCCGTACGGCTTCATCGAGAAGGGGGCGACCGGCGCGATCGTGCGCACTCTGATCGCCTTCGCCGAGAAGCGAGCGAACGGAGGCAGGGCATGACCGCGCACAGCTTCGACGTCGTGATCCTCGGCGGCGGCAGCGGCGGCTACGCGGCCGCCCTCCGCGCCGCGGAGCTCGGCAAGTCGGTCGCCCTGATCGAGAAGGACAAGGTGGGCGGCACCTGCCTGCACCGCGGGTGCATCCCGACCAAGGCTCTGCTGCACTCCGCCGAGGTGGCGGAGAACGTCCGTGACGCCGCGAAATACGGCGTGGGCGCCGCATTCGAGGGCATCGATCCGGCAGGCGTCCGCGCCTATCGCGAGGGCATCGTCGCCAAGAAGTTCAAGGGCCTCGAGGGCCTCATCAAGGCCCGGGGCATCACGGTCGTGAGCGGATCCGGAACCCTGCGCCCCGATCGCTCGGTGGCCGTCGGCGAGGACGTCTACACCGGCGCGGACGTCGTCCTCGCCACGGGCTCGTACAGCCGCAGCCTGCCCGGCCTGGAGATCGGCGGGCGCATCCTCACCAGCGAGCAGGCGCTCGCGCTCGAGGAGGTCCCGCAGCGCGTGGTCATCCTCGGCGGCGGAGTCATCGGTGTCGAGTTCGCGAGCGTCTGGCGTTCGTTCGGCGCGGAGGTCACGATCGTCGAGGCGCTGGAGCATCTCGCACCGAACGAGGACATCGCGCTCAGCAAGGGCCTGGAGCGCGCGTTCCGCCGCCGCGGCATCGCGTACTCGCTGGGCGTGCGGTTCGCGAGTGCGACCCAGACGGCCGACGGCGTCACGGTCACGCTGGAGAACGGGACGACCTACGACGCCGACTACCTGCTCGTGGCCGTGGGCCGCGGACCGGCGACCTCGGGTCTCGGCTTCGAGGAGGCGGGGATCGAGATGGATCGCGGCTTCGTGCTGACGGATCCGGAGCTGCGCACGAATGTCGCGCACGTCTGGGCCGTCGGGGACATCGTGCCCGGCCTCCAGCTCGCGCACCGCGGGTTCCTGCAGGGCATCGCCGTCGCCGAGCGCATCGCCGGCCTCGCGCCCGCCGTCATCCCCGACTCGCAGGTGCCCCGCGTCACTTACTGCAGCCCGGAGGTTGCGTCCGTGGGGATCACCGAAGCCGCCGCGATCGAGGCGCACGGCGCCGAGCGCGTCGCGTCCTACGAGTACAACCTCGCAGGCAACGGCAAGAGCGAGATCATCGGCACCGGCGGCCTGGTCAAGGTCGTGCGGCTCAAGGACGGCCCCGTGCTCGGCGTGCACCTGCTCGGCGACCGCGTGGGCGAGCTCATCACCGAGGGCCAGCTCGCCGTGAGCTGGGAGGCCCACCCCGAGGACATCGCGCCCCTGATCCATGCGCACCCGACGCAGAGCGAGGCCCTCGGCGAGGCGTTCCTCGCGCTCGCGGGCAAGCCACTTCACGCATTGTGAAACTTTTCTTGCGCATCGTGGAAATCAATGCTGGGCTGAACACCCGGTTGCCCACTAAGCTGAACACCATCACGAACTTCCTTAAGGAGACTCCGTCATGAGCACACCTGTGGTCCTTCCCGCCCTCGGCGAGAGCGTCACCGAGGGCACTGTGACCCGTTGGCTCAAGCAGGTCGGCGACACCGTCCAGGCCGACGAGGGACTGCTCGAGATCTCGACCGACAAGGTCGACACCGAGATCCCCTCGCCCGTCAGCGGTGTGATCGAGGAGATCCTCGTCGCCGAGGACGACACGGTCGAGATCGGCGCCATCCTCGCGCGCATCGGCGACGGCTCGGGCGCTTCCGCGCCTGCCGCCCCGGCCGCTGAGGCCGCTGCCCCTGCTGCCGAGGCCGCTGCCCCCGCCACCGAGGCGCCGGCCGCCGAGCCTGCCGCTGCCCCCGCTGCCCCTGCTGCGGCACCCGCCGCATCGTCTGACGCGACCGATGTCCGCCTGCCCGAGCTGGGCGAGAGCGTCACCGAGGGCACCGTCACCCGCTGGCTGAAGCAGGTCGGCGACGACGTCGCGGTGGACGAGCCGCTGCTGGAGATCTCCACCGACAAGGTCGACACCGAGATCCCGTCGCCCGTCGCCGGCACCCTCCAGGAGATCCTGGCCGCCGAGGACGAGACCATCGCCGTCGGTGCGGTGCTCGCACGCATCGGCAGCGGCGCCCCCGCCGCTGCGGCTCCGGCTCCCGCCGAGGCCCCGGCTCCGGCTGCTGCTCCGGCTCCCGCCGCCGCCCCGGCTCCCGCTGAGGCTCCGGCTCCCGCTGCCGCTCCGGCTCCGGCGGCTGCCCCGGCGGCGGCCGCTGCTGCTCCGGCCCCGGCCGCCGCTCCGGCCCCGGCCGCCGCTCCGGCCCCGGCCGCTGCTCCCATCGCCGATTCCGGTTCCGACTCGCTGTACGTCACCCCGCTGGTGCGCCGCCTCGCCGCCGAGAAGGGCGTCGATCTGGCGACCGTCGCCGGCACCGGCGTCGGCGGCCGCATCCGCAAGGAGGACGTGCTCAACGCGGCGTCCGCTCCGGCGGCGACGGCACCGGCTGCGGTGGCCGCCGCTCCGAAGGAGCGCGTGATCTCGCCGCTGCGCGGTACGACGCAGCCGATGTCCCGCCTGCGCAAGGTGCTGGCGGAGCGGGCGGTCGCGTCCATGCAGCAGACCGCGCAGCTCACCACCGTGGTCGAGGTGGACGTCACCAAGCTCGCCGCGTACCGCGACGAGGTCAAGGGCTCCTTCCAGCAGAAGACCGGCGACAAGCTGTCGTTCCTGCCGTTCTTCGCCCTGGCCGCGGCCGAGGCGCTCCAGGAGTTCCCGATCGTGAACTCGACGGTCGACGGCACGGACATCGTGTACCCCGCCTCGGAGAACATCTCCATCGCGGTGGACACCGAGCGCGGCCTGCTCACCCCGGTGCTGCGCGACGCGGGTTCCAAGAACATCGCCCAGATCGCCCACGAGATCGCCGACCTCGCTGCCCGTACGCGCGACAACAAGCTGAAGCCCGACGAGCTCGCCGGCGGCACGTTCACCCTGACCAACACCGGTTCGCGTGGCGCGCTGTTCGACACCCCCGTCGTCTTCCTGCCCCAGTCCGCGATTCTCGGCACCGGCATCGTGGTGAAGCGGCCCGGTGTCGTGACCGTCGATGGCCAGCAGGCGATCGCGATCCGCTCCTACGTGTACCTTGCGCTGTCCTACGACCACCGCACGATCGACGGCGCGGATGCCGCGCGCTTCCTCTCGTCGGTGAAGGCGCGCCTGGAGGCGGCCGACTTCGCCGCGCAGCTCGGAGCCTGATCCGCACGGATTCACGAGGCACCGCTCTCATCGGATGGCGGATCCGCGATGTCGTACACATCACGGATCCGCCATTCGGCGTCTCGGCGGATGATCACGACCATCTGACCGCCCTCCCCCGAGCCGCTCCGCAGCGCGGCCAGGTCGCCGTAGTCCTCGATCAGCGAGAGCGACCCGCCCGGATCGCGCACCGGCTTGATCGCGCCGGGACCGTCGTTCCACAGATCCCCGCAGGCGGGCATCGGCGCCGCCTGACAGCGGAGCACGCCCGAGACGAGCTCCTGCCCCGCGCGCTCCGGATCCGGCTCTGCGGAGGGTCCGAGGGCACGCGGATTATCCGGGGCGGTGGAAGCCGGCACGGGAACGACCGAGTCAGAGTCCGGCCGGTCTGTTCCGGGTCCGGACACCGCCGCCGACTCCCGCGGCGTCGCATCGGCCGCCCCGGCGCTGCCGCTGCCGGTCGGCCAGAGCGCACCGCCGACGGCGATCACCGCCGCGACCGAGGCGGCGACCGTCGCCGGCCCGACCCATCGCCGACGCCGCACGGGCGCTTCGGCCCCGGCCCGCCGCCGTCGCCCGGCGGAGGTCCGCCCGGCGAGTCGCGCCGACAGCCCGGCCATGGCTCGCCGCCCCGCCTCGATCACCCGCGCCGGAGTCGTGAGCAATGCCGTCGTCGCGCCCGCGGAGCGCGGAACCGTCCCGCGCCGACTCCCTTCCCTGACACGTCGTCGCGAGTCGCGAGCGAGCCGCAGATCGCAGCGGCGGGGAGGCAGCCCCTCTCGGCGCCGCGCCGCGTCCACGGCGTCCCGTGCATCCGTGAGGTCGCCCTCGACGATGCGCAGTGTGCGCGGTGCCGCGATCTCCAGCAGCTCCTCCTCCCAGCGCCCGGCCTCGGCGCGCAGACGTCGCGGATCCTGCGTCGCATCGGCGAGACGGAGCAGCAGCCGACGCAGCGCCCGGTCATCCACCGCGCGCTCCAGGTCGCTCAGCAGCCGCCGAGCGGATGCCCACGGCGATTCCTCCTCGGTCTCGGCGGACGGGGCGATCGCGAACACCGGACGCCCCTCGTCGGTCAGCCACCATCGTCCCCGAGGCTCCGGGGCTTCCCCGGCGTCTCCGGGCATCAGCTCGACCGCGCCGCGCAGGATGCTGACCGCGAGCGTCACGGCCTCGCCCCGTGTCACTCCCTCGGCCTCTCCCGCACTCCGGAGCGCCAGCTGGCTGCTGACGGAGCGGACGCACCACGGCAGCAGCACGTCGTGACCATCGGGCCGCAGCACGATGTCCAGCGGCGCCACGACGTGCTCCGCGCCCGCGAGCGCCCACCCGGGCCAGCCCCGCAGCCGTTCCGCCGGCACGCGGACGGCCATCCCCTCTTTGCGCGGGACGAGGGCGCCCGGGAACGGCCCTTCGTTCTCACCGAGCACCCGGATCGTGCGGTGCGCCCCCGCCACGGCGGTGCCCATGCTGCGTTCGGTCATGCCCCCATTCGACCTCGGCGGCGTTCTCCGCGGATCCGGCCGCCCGCGATCTGTGCGCTGAACGCTCCGCATCCCCTCTGTGCAGGACGATCGTGTTCGCCCAGCGCGTTCGCCCGCGCGCCGTCATGGAGCCCGCGGAATCGGTAGGCTGGAAGGCATGGCAAAAAGTCCCTCCGCGACGGAGAAGCAGCCCGGCTTCTTCTCCCAGCTGCGTTCGCTCTTCCGCTTCACCCGGGAGATCTACCCGTGGCTGCCCTGGGCCCAGATCGCGATCCTGGTGGCCGGCATCCTCATCGGCGTCATCGTCGGCTATCTGATCCCCCCGTTTCAGATCTGGAGCGTCGTGCTGTGGGGCGTCACCGGCCTGCTCGCGGGCGTGCTCGGCGCCATGTTCCTGATGACCCGTCTGTCGACGACGGCGATGTACCGCAAGATCGACGGCATGCCGGGCGCCGCAGGGCACGTGCTCAGCACGTCGCTCGGCCGCAGCTGGCAGGGCTCCGAGATGCCGGTCGGGGTCAACCCCAAGTCGCAGGACGCGGTGTACCGCGCCATCGGACGAGGCGGGATCGTCGTGGTCGCCGAGGGCGCACGCGGTCGTCTCACCCGTCTCGTCAAGGACGAGAAGACCAAGGCGATGCGTGTCGCGCAGGGCGTGCCCGTCAACGTGTTCTACGTCGGCCACGGCGAGGACGACGTCTCGATCGACAAGCTCGCCAAGACCATCAAGAAGCTTCCCAAGGCCATCGACAACGCGACGATGGCCGCCGTGATCAAGCGCATGGAGTCGGTGTCGCAGTCGGTCGCCTCGCTGCCGATCCCGAAGGGCATCGACCCGCTCAAGACGCGCGCACCGCGCCCGCGCTGAGCACGGAACGTCCGAGCGCCCGGCCCCGCTTCCCGCGGGTACCGGGCGCTTCGTCGTGAGGGCGGCGTCCGCTCAGTTCGCCGAATCGGGCAGATGCTCCTTCGGGAGCTTCCGCACCTTCGCCCTGCGGCGTCGGCGCTCGGGGATCATCGACCGCATCTCATCGAGCTTGCCGAAGCAGAGGAGACGGTCCTCGTCCTCCAGCACGACATGCTTGCGGGGGTTGGGGATCACGGTGACGCCGCGGTGCAGCGTGAGCACGGTGATGTCGCGGTCCCACAGCCCCAGCTCGCCGAGCTGCTTGCCCACCTGTTCGGCGCCCGCGTGGATCACGAGCTCGGCGACGCCGTAGCCCGTCGACACGCTGAGCCGCTGACGCACGTCGATCTCGGGGAAGTTCACCTGGTTCGCGATGAAGTCGATGATGGCGCCGGCGACGTCGAGGCTGGTCGCCGCCTCGATGCCCTGGAGCCCCGGAGAGGAGTTGACCTCCATGACCAGGGGACCGTCCTCGCCCTCCAGCATGTCCACGCCGGCGACGCGCAGCCCCATGATCTGGGCTGCCCGCACGGCCGTCTGCTCATAGACGGGGTCGAGCTGCACGGCCTCCACCGTCCCGCCCCGATGGACGTTCGAGCGGAACTCGTCGCCGTTGGCGACCCGCCGCATCGCGGCGACGACGCGGTCGCCGACGACGAGGGCGCGGATGTCCCGGCCGCGGCTCTCCGCGATGAACTTCTGGATCAGCACGTTCTGCTTCGTCGAGTGCAGGGTCTCGATGATCGCCTCGGCGACCTTCACCTGCGGCGCGAGGATCACCCCGATCCCCTGGGTGCCCTCGAGGAGCTTGATGACGACCGGGGCGCCGCCGACCCGCTCGATCGCCGGGCGCACATCGGCCCGGTTGCGCACGAACGCCGTGGGCGGCATCGCGATGTTGTGGCGGGAGAGGATCTGGTTCGCCCGCAGCTTGTCGCGCGCGCTCGAGATGCCGTTCGCCGTGTTCGGCGTGTAGACGTCCATCTGCTCGAACTGGCGCACGACGGCCGTGCCGAAGTAGGTGATGGAGTTGCCGATGCGGGGCAGGATCGCGTCGTAGTCGCTCAGGCGCCGCCCGCGGAAATGCAGGTCCGGTTCATCCGCGGTGAGGTCGATCGCGAAGCGCAGGGTGTTCAGCACCTTGATCTGATGACCGCGCTGGATCGCGGCGGCACGGAGGCGCTGGGTGGAGTAGGACTGCGGGGCGCGCGAGAGCACGGCGAGCTTCACGGTGATTTCCTGCCAGGATGTGTGTGTGGACCGACCTACTCATTCAAGCACCCTTATCGGGTGGCGGGAGTGGGTCTCCCTGCCCGACGTCGGGATGCCGTGGATCAAGGCGAAGGTCGACACCGGGGCACGCAGCTCGTCGCTGCACGCGCAGCACATCCGCGAGTTCGAACGCGACGGTGCGGCCTGGGTGCGCTTCGACGTGCGCCCGTGGCAGGGCGCCCATGAGCTCGTTCCCGTGGAGCTCCCCGTGTTCGACCGCCGGGACGTGCGCTCGTCGTCCGGACATGCGCAGAGCCGGCTCGTCGTGCTGCTCGATCTGATCCTCGTCGATCGGAGGGTCACCGCCGAAGTGACCCTGAGCAATCGCAGCGAGATGGGCTTCCGGATGCTGATAGGGCGGGAGGCGCTGCGTCAGGGCTTCACGATCGACCCGGCACGGTCCTTCCTGGGCGGCAAGGCGCCCAAGACCTACCGCCGCCTGAATCGCGGCCACGCGGCTGTCTGAGCGGTCTCAGGCGCGGATCAGGACGGTTCCGACCGCTTTGTCGTGCAGTCCCCGCTGATCCGCGTCGAAGATCACGGCCGGAATCACGAAGACCAGCAGGACCGTGCGCACGATGGGGCGCCACAGCCCCACCCAGCCGCCGTGCAGCATCACGAGCCGCATCCCGACGATGCGATGGCCCGGGCTCCCTCCGATCGTCGGGATGAAGACGATCTGCAGCACGGCGAAGACGATCATCGGCGCGAACTGGCTGAGTCCCGCCTCCTTCGGCAGCGCCCACTGCTGGAATCCGAGATACGCGGTGGCGATGATCGTCGCGGCGGCGTAGTCGATGAACAGCGCCGCGATCCGACGCCCGAGACGACCGACGCTGCCGGGTCCGGTCTCCGGGAGGCCGAGTCGTTCGCCGGGATAGCTCTGCGCGGTGTCGGACATCCCTCCAGCCTAGGCGAGGCGATGCAGAGCACCCGACGCGCCGCCGTCGGACCCTCGCCCGGACGTAACACGCCGGAAACATTCCAGACACGGCCGCGTCATCCCTCGCCCGTAACCTGCTTGCAGGTCGCTCGACCGCACCCGTTCCTCCAGGAGTTGATGCATGTTCACCACCCCCGCCGACGTGCTCGCGTACATCCGCGACAACGACGTCAAGTTCCTCGACATCCGCTTCACCGACCTGCCCGGCGTGCAGCAGCACTTCAACATCCCGGCTGCGACGGTCGACGAGGACTTCTTCGCCAACGGCCAGCTCTTCGACGGCTCCTCGATCCGCGGCTTCGCGTCGATCCACGAGTCCGACATGCAGCTCATCCCCGACGTGACCACCGCCTACGTGGACCCGTTCCGCGAGGCGAGCACCATCGTCATGGTGTTCGACATCTACAACCCGCGCACCGGCGAGATCTACAGCAAGGACCCGCGCCAGGTCGCGAAGAAGGCCGAGAAGTACCTCGCCTCGACCGGCATCGCCGACACCGCGTACTTCGCCCCCGAGGCCGAGTTCTACATCTTCGACGACGTGCGCTACTCCGTCACCGCCGGTGAGAGCTTCTACAAGGTCGACTCCGAGGAGGCCGCGTGGAACAGCGGCCGCGAGGAGGAGGGCGGCAACCTCGGCAACAAGACGCCGTTCAAGGGCGGCTACTTCCCGGTCGCGCCGGTCGACAAGACCGCGGACCTGCGCGACGACATCACGCTGCGCCTGATCGACTCCGGCTTCCACCTCGAGCGCTCGCACCACGAGGTCGGCACCGCCGGTCAGCAGGAGATCAACTACCGCTTCGACACCATGGTGCACGCGGCCGACGACATCCTGAAGTTCAAGTACATCGTCAAGAACACGGCCGAGGAGTGGGGCAAGACGGTCACGTTCATGCCGAAGCCACTGTTCGGCGACAACGGCTCCGGCATGCACACGCACCAGTCGCTGTGGCTCGACGGCAAGCCGCTGTTCTTCGACGAGAACGGCTACGGCCAGCTCAGCGACACGGCGCGCTGGTACATCGGCGGCCTGCTCAAGCACGCGCACGCGGTGCTCGCCTTCACCAACCCGACCCTGAACAGCTACCACCGCCTGGTGAAGCACTTCGAGGCGCCGGTCAACCTGGCCTACTCCGCGGGCAACCGCTCCGCCGCGATCCGCATCCCGCTCACGGGCTCGAACCCGAAGGCCAAGCGCATCGAGTTCCGCGTGCCGGACGCATCGGGCAACCCGTACCTCGCCTTCGCCGCGCAGCTCATGGCGGGCCTCGACGGCATCCGCAACCGCATCGAGCCGCTCGAGCCGATCGACAAGGACCTCTACGAGCTCCCGCCCGAGGAGGCCAAGAACATCCCGCAGGTGCCGAACTCTCTGCTGGACTCGCTCGAGGCGCTGCGCGCCGACCACGCCTTCCTCCTCGAGGGCGGCGTGTTCACCGAGGAGCTCATCGAGACCTGGATCTCCTACAAGTACAACAACGAGATCCTGCCGATGGCACAGCGCCCGCACCCGTACGAGTACGAGCTCTACTACGGGGTGTAAGCAGATTCCGCGGTTCTCCCGGGGCTGGTCCGCAGGAGAACCGCAGTTCCGAAGAACCCGTCTCAGCGTCCCCCGGCTGAGGCGGGTTCTTCGTTCCTCCGTTCAGCCGGCCGGGCGCGCGTCCGATGCCGCGCGCGCCGCCGCGACGATCTCTTCCCGGCGCGCGAGCTCCGCCGCCGCCCGCCTCTCCTCCGCTTCGGCGCCCGAGACCGCCATCGCCGCTGCCTGCGCACTCTCCCGCACGGCGCTGAGCTCGCCCTCGAGCTCGGCGATGCGCGCAGCGATCTGCGCGCCGCGGCGCGATGCATCCCGGACGGCCCGCTCGGCCGCAGCGTGATCGCGTTCGGCCGCCGCGCGCTCTCGCTCGGCCTGTCTCAGCGTCTGCTCCGCCCGACGACGCGCCCGCAGGGCGGCCAGCTCGTCATCGGGTCGCGTCGCTGCCACCGGCGCGTCCGCGACGTCGCCGGCGATCACCGTGGACGGATCGACGGGTGTGCCGTCGCCGTCGAGCTCACTCAGGAGTCTTCCCGAGGCGACAGCGGCTGCCGCGCCCGGGTCGAAGAACGCCGCCGAGAGGGTCCGCTGCACCGCGTCGAGCGTCCCGGCGCTGATGCGTCCCCCGCGGGCGCGCGCGAGCTCTGCCGCGTCCTCGGCGAGCCGCGCCGTGAGCGCGCGCCGGTCCCGGCCCAGCTTCGCGAGCGCCGGCGCGTCGAGCTCGGCCTGTGCTTCGCGCAGCGCGGCGGCGAGCTGGAGCGCCTCCTGCAACTGCGGCGCGCGCTCCTGCGCGAAGAGGTTCACGGCCCAGGCCGCGGTGGTCGGCTTGCGCAGTGCGCGGATCCGCGCCGCGAGGTGCGCGTCCCCCGCTTCCTTCGCGCGGGTCTCCCGCGCGGACACGAAGTCACCGGGCGCGCAGGAGAGGAGCTCCGCCGCGATGCTGTCGAACTCGGTCACAGTGCGATGTTCGTCCCCGGGGCGCAGACTTGCAAACCCCGGTCTCGCTGACGGGGGCGCGCGGTGTCTCCGCCCAGGTCTCGGTGAAGAGACGGGCTCTCGGAACTCAGGCCCGGACCAGCAGGACGCCCGGCCGGATCGCCGCGGTGAAGGCGCGCACCGTTCCGTGCTGTTCGCCGTCGATCTGGAACGGCTGCGCCTCCTCCAGTTCGACCCTGACCCGTCGAGCCGACGCGTGGCGCATCACATCCGTGCTCATGGTCTCCCCACCGAGCAGACGTCGCAGTCCGTTGTCCCAGACCAGGGTGCGCACGGTCTCGAACCAGTCGGCGACGCCGTCCGCGCTGACCAGCAGAAGATCCAGCACGCCGTCGTCGGGTGCGGCATCGGGAAGCAGCGTGATCCCGCCCTGGATCATGCCGCAGTTGCCGATCAGGAGCGTGTGGAGCTGCGCGCGATCCTCCGGCTCGTCGTCGAGGGAGAGCGAGGCGCGCACCAGCTCGGTCCCGGCCGCCGCCGCGCCGAGCGCCTTCACATAGGCGAGCCAACCCGCCTTCGCCTTGAGCTCGTCGTCCGTCTCCTCCAGCATGCGCGCGTCGAGTCCGAGGCCGGCCATCACCACGAACACGTGCTCGCCCGGGTCGTCGCCGTCGGTGATCTCGATCGTTCCCACATCGATCCGGCGCGGCTCCGCGGCCAGGGCGTGCGCGACCGCGGCCTGCGTGCTGTCCAGGGGCACGCCGAGATTCCGGGCGAGCAGGTTTCCGGTGCCGTGCGGCAGGATCCCCAGTGCACTGTCGGTTCCGGCGACGACGGCGGCGACCGCGCGTACGGTGCCGTCGCCCCCTGCGGCGAGGATGAGCTCGCAGCCGGCGTCGACCGCGTCCTGCGCCATGGCACGCCCCGGGTCGTCCTCCGTGGTCGTGGAGAACCGGATGTCGGCGTCGGGGATGCTCTGCAGGATCGCCGCGCGCACCTCCTCCTCGGACGCGAGCTTCACGGGGTTGCGGACCACGCCGATCTTCGTCATGGTCTCAGCCTGCCCGTTCCTCCGTGCGAATGGTGGATCTCCTCGCGTCAGCCGTAGAACAGCGTCTCGAACACCTTTCTCGCGCGGCGCGTGACACGGAGGTATTCCTCCTCGACCGCGACCGCCGAGCGATCGGGGTAGCCGAGGATCCGGCCCACTCCGTCGAGCTCGCGCGGATCCGCCGGCAGGACGTCCTTGGTCTGACCGGTCAGCAGCGTCATCGCGGAGCGCAGCCGGCTCGACAACCGCCATGCCTCGCGCAACCGCTCCCCCGCCTCCTCCGGTACGAAGCCGGCACCGACAGCGACGTCGAGGGCCGCCAGGGTCGAGGTGGTGCGCAGCGCGGGTACCGCGTGGGCGTGCTCCAGCTGAACGATCTGGATCAGCCACTCCACGTCGCTCAGCGTGCCGGGCCCGAGCTTCAGATGGCGACGCGGATCGACCCCCTGCGGCAGGCGCTCCCCCTCCACACGCGCCTTGATGCGCTTGATCTCCCGCAGCGAGTTCACGTCCAGCGCCTCGGGATAGCGCACGCCGTCGGCGAGGGACGTGAAGCGCTCGATGAGCTTGTGGCTGCCGGCCACCCCCCTGGCCCTCAGCAGCGCCTGCGCCTCCCAGGACAGCGACCAGCGCCGGTAGTACTCCGCGTACGCGTCGAGGCTGCGCACCAGCGGACCGTTGCGGCCCTCCGGGCGCAGATCCGCGTCCAGTTCCAGAGGCAGACGATGATCGGTCAGGTGCTCGCGCAGGCCGGCGACCATGCGCGCCGCGAGCTGCTGCGCGCGCTGGGGCTCGATCCCGTTCGCGTCGTAGACGAACAGCACGTCCGCATCCGACCCGAATCCCAGTTCCGCGCCCCCGAAGCGCCCCATCGCGATCACCGAGAAATCGAGCGCGTCGTCCTCCGCCGGCACCGCGTCGCGCCGCACGGCGCGCAGTGCCGCCTGGATCGTGGCCTCCGTGATCGCGGTGAGGGCGGCGGCGACATCGTCGATCGTGAGCACGTCCAGCACCGCACCCATCGCAGTCCGCAGCAGTTCGCGCCGTCGTAGGGCCCGCACCGACCGCATCGCGTCGAGGATCGTCTCGTGCCGGGTCTGGATCGCCCTGGCCTCCTCGTCCAGCGCCCGGCCCGGCCGGGGCCGCAGCTGCTCCGTGCTCTCCAGCCAGGCGACGGACTCGGGGATCCACTCCATCAACTCGCCGATGTAGCGGGACGTGGACAGCACCCGGGTGAGCCGCTCCGCAGCGCCGGACGAATCCCGCAGCATCCGCAGGAACCACGGGGTGTCCCCCAGGCGCTCGCTGATCCTCCGGAACGCGATGAGGCCGTAATCGGGATCCGTGCCGTCGGCGAACCAGCGCACCATGACGGGCATCAGGTGCCGCTGGATCGTCGCCTTGCGGCTGAGGCCGGTGGTCAGCGCGCCGATGTGCCGCAGGGCGCCGGCGGGGTCGCGGAAGCCGATGGCCGCGAGGCGGTCGTGGGCCTGGTCGGTGGAGAGCGTGCGCTCCTCCTCCGGCAGCGAGGCGACCGCGCTCAGCAGCGGCCGGTAGAACAGGCGCGTGTGCAGGTCGCGGACCTCGCGGCGCACGTCCTCCCAGACCCGCCGGATGCCGTCCGCGGTCTCCGCGAGACCGGTCGCGCGCCCGAGCACGCGGAGCGCCTCCTCCTCGCGGGGGACGAGATGCGTCCGCTGCATCTCGCGGAGCTGCAGACGATGCTCGATGAGACGCAGCACACGGTAGTCGCGCCCGAACAGCGCGGCCTCCGCACGGCCGATGTAGCCGCCGAGGACGAGCGCATCCAGGGACTCGAGAGTGCCCCGGGTGCGGATCTCGGGATCCGTGAGCCCGTGCACCAGCTGGAGCAGCTGCACGGTGAACTCGATGTCACGGAGGCCTCCCGGCCCGAGCTTCAGCTGGTAGGGGACGTCTTCCGGAGCGATGTGCTCGGTGACCCGCTCGCGCATGCGCTGAACGCTGCCGACGAAGTCCTCCCGCGCCGCGCTCGACCACACCTTGGGCTGCACCGCGGCGAGATACTCACGGCCGAGATCGGCATCACCGGCGATCGCACGCGCCTTCAGCAGGGCTTGGAACTCCCAGCTCTTCGCCCAGCGATCGTAATAGGCCACGTGCGAGGAGAGCGAACGCACGAGCGCGCCTTGCTTGCCCTCGGGGCGCAGCGCCGCGTCGACCTCCCACAGCGGCGGTTCCGCCTCGATGCCCGAGATCGCCTGCATCGTGCTGCGGGCCAGCCTCGTGGCGATGTCGATGGCCTTGGACTCGTCCAGCCGTTCCTCGTCCTCCGTGCCGGCGACGTAGATCACGTCGACGTCGCTGACGTAGTTCAGCTCGCGGGCCCCCGTCTTGCCCATGCCGATGATGGCCAGCCGGGTGAGAGCCACGTCACGCCGCGCATCCTCCGATGCCCCCGCGACCTCTGCTCGGGCGACCGCGAGAGCCGCCTCGAGCGCGGCCGACGCCGCGTCCGCGAGGGCCGACGCCACCGGGGCGACGGCCTCGACCGGATCCGGCGCCGCCAGGTCCCAGACCGCGATCCGCACCACGGCGCGCCGATAGGCGACACGCAGACGCACCCGCGCCGCCGCGTCCGCCGTCGCGGCGAACCCGTCGTCGGCGCCGACGGATGCGAGCATCTCGGCGCCGAGCTCCTGAGCGGTCGGCAGCGCGGGCCGGTCCTCCTGAAGCACGACGAGCTCTGCCGGCCGGCGTTCGAAGAACCGCCCGAGTCCGGGCGAGGCGCCGAACACGGTCCAGGCCCGGGCGCGGGCGCCCTCGTCGGAGAGCACGGCCACCACCGCCGCCGGGTCACGGCGCGCGACCCGGATGAGGCCCGCGAGGGCCTCGTCCGGGTCCGCGCTGCGCAGTCCCTCGATCAGCGCCGCGGGCGAAGCGCCGGACAGCTCGGACAGCTCACGCAGTCCCGCCGCCGCTTCCGACAGTTCGACGAAGCCGAGCCGTGCGAGAGCGGAGAGGGAGAGCGAATCGTCGAATCGGGGCACGACGCGGCCCGATCAGAGCAGCTCGAGGTTGCTCTTGAGCTCGAACGGCGTGACCTGACCGCGGTACGCCTCCCACTCCTTGCGCTTGTTCAGCAGGACATAGGTGAACACCTGCTCGCCGAGGGTCTCCGCGACGAGCTCCGAGTCCTCCATCAGCTCGAGCGCGTGGTCCAGGCTCGCGGGCAGCGACGCGTAGCCCAGCGCACGGCGCTCCGTGTCGCTCAGCGACCACACGTTGTCCTCCGCCTCCGGCGGCAGCTCGTACCCCTCCTCGATCCCCTTGAGGCCCGCGGCCAGCATGAGTGCGTACGCGAGATAGGGGTTGGCCGCCGAGTCGAGGGCGCGGTACTCGATCCGCGTGGACTGCCCCTTGTTCGGCTTGTACATCGGCACCCGGATGAGCGCGGACCGGTTCGCATGCCCCCAGGTGACGAAGCTCGGGGCTTCATCGCCGCCCCAGAGCCGCTTGTACGAGTTGACGAACTGGTTCGTCACGGCCGCGATCTCGTTCGCGTGCCGGAGCAGGCCCGCGATGAACTGGCGTCCGGTGCGGGAGAGCTGGTACTTGGCGCCCTCCTCGTAGAACGCGTTCAGGTCGCCTTCGAACAGCGACATGTGCGTGTGCATGCCGCTGCCCGGGTGGTTGCTCAGCGGCTTCGGCATGAACGTCGCGTAGACGCCCTGCTCGATGGCCACCTCCTTCACCACGGTGCGGAACGTCATGATGTTGTCCGCCGTGGTGAGCGCGTCCGCGTAGCGCAGGTCGATCTCGTTCTGCCCGGGACCGCCCTCGTGGTGGCTGTACTCGACCGAGATCCCGAGGTCTTCGAGCATCCGCACGGAGCGGCGGCGGAAGTCGTGCGCCGTGCCGCCCGGGACGTTGTCGAAGTAGCCCGCCGAGTCGACCGGCACCGGGCCCTCGGGCCCGAACTGCGACGACTTCAGCAGATAGAACTCGATCTCCGGATGCGTGTAGAACGTGAAGCCCGCATCGGCCGCCTTGGCGAGGGTGCGCTTGAGGACGTGCCGCGGATCGGCGACCGCCGGACGCCCGTCCGGCGTCGTCAGATCGCAGAACATGCGGGCCGTCGGGTCGATCTCCCCGCGCCACGGGAGGATCTGGAACGTCGTCGGGTCCGGCTGCGCGAGCAGATCCGACTCGAAGGTCCGCGTGAGACCCTCGATCGCCGAGCCGTCGAAACCGATGCCTTCCGCGAAGGCGCCCTCCACCTCGGCCGGAGCGATCGCCACCGACTTCAGCGTGCCGATCACGTCGGTGAACCAGAGGCGGATGAACTTGACGCCCCGCTCCTCGATGGTGCGCAGCACGAAGTCCCGCTGCTTGTCCATCCCGCTCATCGAGCGCCGTCCGCCCCGCCCCAGTCGTCCTCCGCCGCGTCCTCGTCGGCCCAGAGCCGCGAGCGCTCCTTGAGCACCTGCGGGGCGCGAGCCGCCTCCTCTGCGGTGTCGAAGGGCCCGATGCGGTCGAGGGAGGAGGACAGCATGCCGTGCTCGACCTGCCCGGTTTTGCTGTTGAACCAGTACTTCTCGTCGCCGAAGTCTTCGCCGTCGTACTTGTCGTCGCGGTGCGCGTCGCTCATCGCTGCTCCTCCTGTGTGCTTGTCACGATCCTACTGGGGCTCCCGCGTCTCGCTAGGCTGTTGCGCATGGCAAAAGCGATCGGCGTGGACATCGGCGGGACCGGCATCAAGGCGGGTGTCGTCGATCTCGAGCACGGCACCCTGGAATCCGACCGGATCCGGATCCCGACCCCGAAGGGCGCGAAGCCCGCGGACGTGCTCGAGACGGTCAAGCAGGTGCTCTCGACCCTCGGCGTGCAGGACTCCCGGCTCCCCCTGGGCGTCGCCTTCCCCGCGATCGTGAAGCACGGCCGCACCCTGTCCGCGGCCAACATCGCCAAGGACTGGATCGACTTCGAGGCGGAGCGGTTCTTCGAGGACGGCCTCGGCCGGCAGATCACCTTCGTGAACGACGCCGATGCCGCCGGTGTCGCCGAGAGCCGCCACGGCGCGGCCCGCGACGCCCGTGGCCTCACGATCCTCGCCACGCTCGGCACCGGCATCGGATCCGCATTCCTCTACAACGGCGTGCTGGTTCCCAACACCGAGCTCGGCCACCTCGACTTCCGCGGCGAGTCGATCGAGAAGTGGGCGGCGTACTCGGCCATGGAGCGCGATCAGCTGGACTGGGCCGAGTGGTCGGCGCGCCTGCAGGACTTCTTCTCGCACGTCGAGTTCCTGTTCAGCCCCGACCTGTTCGTCGTCGGCGGCGGCGTCTCCAAGCACCCCGAGAAGTTCCTGCCGCTGCTGGATCTGAAGACCCCGATCGTGGCCGCGGTGCACCGCAACTCCTCGGGCATCATCGGCGCCGCGTCGCTCGCCGCGGACTGACCCGCACACCTCCGGCCCCCGCACGAAAGGCCCGGATCCGCACTGCTGCGGATCCGGGCCTTCTCCGTGCGGAGAACGGGCCGGCCTGTACGCCGGGTTCTGTTCCGGGGCCCCTCTCGGGGTGTCCCTTCGACGGTCATCTCTCTCGGCGACGCGTTGCCGCGCCGCTCCAGCGGCCTACCCGGGGACTCGGCGAGCCGCGTCATCATCCCCTGTCTGGCCTTGCTCCGGGCGAGGTTTACCTGGCGGGCCGTGTCGCCACGGCCCCCGGTGGTCTCTTACACCACCCTTTCACCCTTACCCGCGCCTGACGGCGGGGGCGGTCTTCTCTCTGTGGCACTGTCTCGCGGATTGCTCCGGGTGGGTGTTGCCCACCGCCCTGCCCTGTGGAGCCCGGACGTTCCTCGGTGCGGTCTCCCGCCACGCGACCGTCCGGCCGACCCGTTCCCGACCAGTCTACGAGGACTTCCCCGCATCCTCGGCGATGCGCAGATCGAGCGTGATGTCGATGTCGAATCCCGGGAAGAGGCGGCGGGTCGCGGCATCGGCGGAGTCCCGCACCGCCTGTGCGGCCTCGTCGGCGAGCTCCGCCGGCGCATGCACGATCACCTCGTCGTGCAGGAAGAAGGCGAGATGCGGGCGACGACCGAACACCGGACCCGACCCCGCGGCGGGCCGGGCGGCCTCGGGCAGCGCGCTCAGCCGATGCCGGATCTCGGCGAGCCACAGCAGCGACCACTCGGCCGCGGTTCCCTGCACGACGAAGTTACGCGTGAACCGGCCGCGATCCCTCGCCCTGCTGCGTGCCACCCGCTCGTCGGCGCCATCGGCGTCGGGATCGCTCGCACGCGACTGTGCAGCGGTCCAGGCCGCATCCGGTCGCGGCGAGCTGCGCCCCAGCAGGGTCGAGACCACCCCGCCGTCCTCGCCGGTCTTCGCCGCGCCGTCGACGAGCGCCATCGCGCGTGGGAAGACGCTGCGCAGCCGGGGCCCGAGCTGGCCGCTGGGCCCGGTCGTCGCGCCGTACATCGCGCCCAGCACCGCGTACTTGGCGTCCTGCCGCGTCTGCACGGCTCCGGAGCGCACGACGCCCTCGTACAGATCTGCGCCCCGCGCCGCGGCCGCCATCGCGCCGTCCTTGGACATCGCCGCGAGCACACGCGGCTCCAGCTGGGCGACGTCGGCGCTCACCAGCACCCATCCCTCATCGGCGCGCACCGCCGGGCGCAGGCTCCGCGGGATCTGCAGCGCACCCCCGCCGCTGGAGGCCCAGCGGCCCGTGACGACGCCACCGGTCAGATAGATCGGACGGAAGCGCTCATCGCGCACCCACTCGCCCAGCCAGTGCCAGCCGTTCGCGGTGAACAGCCGCGCGAGCTTCTTGTAGGCGAGGAGCGGCTCCACGACCGGGTGCTCGATCTCCCCCAACTCCCAGCGGGAGGTGGAGTCGACGAGGATGCCGGCACGACGCAGGGACTTCAGCAGCCGCGGCGGACTGTCCGGGTTGACCGAGGGGTCTTCCAGCGTGCGCGCGATCTCGGCGGCGAGTTCGGCCATCCGCGCCGGGCGCGCCCCGGCGACGGGACGAGGGCCGAGAGCCTCCGTGAGGAGCCGCTCGTGCACGTTCGTGCTCCACGGCACCCCGGCCGCTGTCATCTCCTCGGCGATCAGCGCGCCGGTCGACTCCGCCGCGCAGAGCAGCGCCAGCCGCCCGTCCGGAGCCCGGCGCAGGGCCGACCTCTGCCGGGCGAACTCGGCGCGGAGCTCGTCGATCTCGGGCACCTGATCCGCCGGCGACACCGCGACGTCGTGCAGGTCGAACAGCGCGGGCGCCGCCGCCGACCCTGCGAGCGGATCCACGCGGATCCAGCGCGGGGACGGCGGCACCGCTTCCGCGAGGCTCGCGGTGTCGCGCAGGATCGCATGACACAGCAGCAGGTCGTGCGCGCGACGGATCCGGATCCCCGCGGCGAGCAGCGGCGGATAGACGTCGCGCAGGCTCCGCACCACCCAGCGCGGGTGCGCCGTCTCCTCGATCGCCGCGATCGCGGCGTGCAGGCCGGCCGCGGGAAGCTCGCGCATCCCCTGCTCCGCCCCGTCCGCACCGAACGACACGAGGCACCAGTGCTCGGGCCGATCCGAGCGTCCCAGCACGACCTCGTGCGGAACGGCCGATTCGATCATGTCTTCGAATCTACGCCGTCTCCGGCGCGGTGCGCGACAGACTCCCTGACGAACCGGTGACGACCGGGTATGTCGGCGTGTATCGCGTCCCGCACGGAGGGCCTCGAGCACCGTTAGCGTGGAAGCACCGGAGAGGAGACCCCATGTCCGACGCATCCCCCTTCATCGCCCACAACGGCTTCACCCTGCCCGTCCAGGGCCTCGGCACCTACGGATTCCGCGGCGAGGCGGGCGCGGACGCCGTCCGCAGCGGAATCGAGAGCGGCTACCGGCTGATCGACTCCGCGTTCAACTACGAGAACGAGGGCGCGGTGGGCTGGGGCATCTCCGGCGCCGCCGTCGATCGCGCCGAGCTCATCGTCACCTCGAAGCTGGCCGGCCGCCACCACCGGCGGGAGAAGGCGCTCGACGCGATCGAGGAGAGCCGCTTCCGCCTGGGAGCCGAGGCGATCGACCTGTTCCTCATCCACTGGCCGCTGCCGCGCCAGGACTCGTACGTCGAGGCATGGCAGGCGCTGATCGAGGCGCGCGAGCGAGGACTCGTCCACCAGATCGGCGTCTCGAACTTCCTTCCGGAGCACCTGGAGCGCATCGAGGACGCGACGGGTGTGCGACCGGTCGTGAACCAGATCGAGCTGCATCCCCGCTACCCGCAGGAGGAGGCGCTCGCCTATCACCGCGCCCGCGGGATCATCACCGAGGCCTGGAGTCCGCTCGGGCGGGCCGGCGAGGTGCTCGAGGATCCGGTCATCACGACGATCGCCGCCGCACGCGGGATCACGCCGGCGCAGACCGTGCTCGCCTGGCACGCCGCGCGCGGCGTGGTCGCGATCCCGAAGGCGGCCTCAGCCGAGCATCAGGCGCAGAACCTCGCCGCGGCGCAGGTGCGTCTGAGCCGGGACGACGTCGACGCCATCACCGCGCTGGGCGAATCCGACGGGCGCCTCTGGGGCGCCGATCCCGCCACCCACGAAGAGTTCTGACGAGCACGGCGACGCCGCGCGGACGAGGTCAGTCGGCCGCGGCGGCGCTGCTCCTCAGTCCCGACTCCTCGGTGCGCACCAGGATGCAGCCGCACTCCGGGCACGACACCACGTCGTCGTCGGCGGCCTGGCGGATGACGTTGAGATCCGTCCCCGACAGGACCATCCGGCACCCCTCGCACGTGGCGCGACGCAGCAGCGCCGCCCCCGCGGTCCGACCGGACCGCCGCTGGTACTCCGCCATGAGCGAGGGCGAGACGGAGTCGACGAGCGCGACCCGATCCCGGGCGAGCTGCTCCCCCTCGGTCACGGCCGCGGCGATCAGCGCCTTGGCCTCGGCGGTCAGTCGGGTGCCCTCGGCGACCGTCTCGTCGATGAGGGCCTGCTGGGCCGCGACGGCGGCGTCGGCGTCCTCGAGCCGGCCCATGATCTCGAGCTCCGCGTCCTCGAGATCGCTGATCCGTCGTCCGAGGCTCGCGATCTCCTGCTCCAGAGCGACCGCGTCCTTGGGGTTCTGCGTCGCCGCGAGCCGCTCGGCGTCGCGATCGCGCCGCTGCGCCGCCAGTGCGACGTCGGATTCCAGCCGCTTGAGCTCCGCCTGCACGTCGTCCCTCGCACCGGAGAGCTCGGTCAGCTCGCGCAGCTGCCCCTGGCGCTGAGCGGCGAGCTCGTTGATCCGCTCCCCCTGGACCGGGTGCGTGCGCGCGTGGTCGGCCTGCAGGATGCGGCGGTCGATGTCGGCGATGTCGAGGAGCACGATCTGGTGCGCGGGGTTGGCTTTCACGCCCTCAAACCTACGCCAGACGAGCATCCGCCTGCGCGGCAGGATCCGTCAGGACACGTCGCCGTCGAGGTAGTACCAGTGTCCGGACTCGCGGAGGAACCGGCTGCGCTCGTGCAGGACGCCGCGGCCGGCCGCCGAGCGGTGGATCGCCTCGAACTCCACCACGCCCTCCGTGTCGAACGGTCCGCCCGAGCTCCTCGCGATGACGTCGAGACGGAGCCACCGCACGTCTTCGTCGAGGTCCAGCCGCGTGGGCCGCGTGGAGGGATGCCAGGAAAGCCGCAGGTACTCGGTGTCGCCGATCGCGAACGCGGTGTAGCGGGAGCGCATCAGACGCTCGGCGGTCGGCGCGGCGCGGCCCGCGAGGAGGGGCCCGCAGCAGGCATCGAACCGATCGCCGCTCCCGCAGGGGCAACGCCGCGCGGGATCCCGGTCGCCGGCCGCCTCATCCATCAGATCCACTCTATGACCCCACGGGCGAACCCCTCCTGCGGAATACCCCTAGGGGGTATATGGTTGGAGTCATCATGGACGAACGAGCGATGCACGGAACCACCCACGCGCACGACGACGCGCCGATGCACGAAGCGCCGCACGGCCCGCACGCGGAGCCTGGCGGCCACGCCCCGCACGCAGGCCACGCCGCTCACGCGCGGCACGGCGACCACGACACCGAAACGGGTCACGGCGACCACGGCACCGGAGGCGGTCACGGCGGTCACGGCGACCACGTCGCGCAGTTCCGGCGCCTGTTCTGGATCATGCTCGTGCTGGCCGTGCCCGTCGTGGCGCTCTCCCCCATGTTCGCCATGCTCGTCGGCTACGAGGTGCCCGATCTCCTCGTGCTGCGCGCGGTCCCTCCGGTGATCGGCACCGTGCTCTTCGTCTGGGGCGGGCGGCCCTTCCTCGTCGGCGCTGTCGGCGAGCTGCGCGCACGACGACCCGGGATGATGCTGCTCATCGCCCTCGCGATCACCGTGGCCTTCCTCGCCTCCTGGGGTGCGACGCTCGGGCTCCTCGACCACGAACTCGACTTCTGGTGGGAGCTGGCGCTGCTGATCGTCATCATGCTCCTCGGCCACTGGATCGAGATGCGCTCCCTGGCCCAGACGACCTCCGCGCTCGACTCGCTCGCCGCGCTGCTCCCCGATTCCGCCGAGCGCGTCGTCGGCGACGAGGTCGAGATGGTCGCTCCCGCCGATCTGCGGATCGGCGACCTCGTGCTGATCCGCCCCGGAGGGCGCGTGCCGGCCGACGCGACGGTCGTGCAGGGATCCGCCGAGGTGGACGAGTCCATGATCACCGGCGAATCGCGTGCGGTCGCCCGCTCCGTCGGCGACCCGGTCGTCGCCGGAACGATCGCGACCGACTCGGCGCTGCGCGCGCGGGTGACCGCCGTCGGCGAGGACACGGCGCTCGCCGGGATCGGCCGGCTGGTCGCCGAGGCGCAGGCCTCGTCGTCGCGAGCACAGCGCCTGGCCGACCGTGCGGCGGGCTGGCTGTTCTGGTTCGCCCTCATCTCGGGCGTCCTCACCGCGATCGTCTGGACGGCGATCGGGTTGCCCGACGCCGCCGTGGTCCGCGTCATCACCGTGCTCGTGATCGCCTGCCCGCATGCGCTGGGGCTCGCCATCCCGCTCGTCGTGTCGATCGCGACCGAACGCGCGGCGCGCGGCGGAATCCTCGTCAAGGATCGGATGGCGCTCGAACGGATGCGTCAGGTCGACGCCGTGCTGTTCGACAAGACCGGCACGCTCACCGAAGGGGCGCCCGCCGTGACGGCGGTGGCCGCCGCCCCCGGTTTCACCGACGACGAACTGCTCGCGGTCGCGGCCTCCGCCGAGGCGGACTCCGAGCATCCTCTCGCCGCGGCGATCCGCATCGCGGCGGCGCACCGGGGGCTGCCGCGGACCGAGGCGTCGGGATTCCGGTCCGAGCCGGCGCTGGGCGTGCGCGCGACGGTCGCCGGGCGCATCGTCGAGGTCGGCGGGCCCGCCCTGCTCGCCCGCGCCGGCGTCGCCGAGATGGCGGTCTCCGACCAGTGGCGTGCGCAGGGCGCGATCATCCTGCACGTGCTCGTCGACGGCGTCGTCGCAGGCGCCCTCCGTCTGGCTGATGCGATCCGCGAGGAGTCGCGCACGACCGTGCAGGCACTGCAGAGGCGCGGCATCGACGTGGTCATGATCACCGGGGACGCGGAAGCGGTCGCCGCCTCGGTGGCCGCAGCGCTCGGCATCCGGCGCTACTTCGCCGGCGTGCGGCCCGAGGACAAGGCGGCTCGCGTCGGCGAGCTCCAGAGCGAGGGCCGCGTCGTCGCCATGGTGGGCGACGGGGTCAACGACGCTCCGGCGCTGGCCAAGGCCGACGTCGGCATCGCGATCGGCGCGGGCACCGACGTCGCCATCGGCTCGGCCGGAGTGGTGCTCGCGAGCTCGGATCCCCGCTCGGTCGTCTCCACGATCGAGCTGTCTCGCGCGGCCTATCGCAAGATGCGGCAGAACCTGTGGTGGGCGGCGGGCTACAACCTCGCCGCCGTCCCCCTGGCCGCCGGCGTTCTGGCGCCGATCGGGTTCCTCCTGCCGATGTCGGTCGGAGCGGTGCTCATGTCGGTGTCCACGGTCGTCGTCGCGCTCAACGCACAGCTCCTGCGACGGCTGGATCTGCGGCCGGAGAGCGTCACGGCGACCGGACGCTGAGCACCGCGGGACCGGGTCGGGCTCAGCGCCCGATCCGGTCCAGAGCGTCGGCGAGACGCTGCACCGTACCGTCCACGTCGGCGAGCTTGTCGAGACCGAAGAGACCGATGCGGAACGTCGAGAACGAATCGGGCTCGCCGCAGTGCAGGGGCACCCCTGCCGCGATCTGCAGCCCCTGCTCGCGGAAGGCGACGCCCGTCCGCAGCGCAGGGTCGGTCGTGTGCACGACCGCCACGCTCGGCGACGCGAAGTCCGCTGCCGCGACCGACGGCAGGCCTCGCTCGGCCAGGAGTGCGCGCACCCGGGTGCCCAGCTCCCACTGGGCGGTGCGCAGCGCCTCGAACCCGCGTTCGCGGGTCTCCGCCATCAGCAGCGCATTGTGCTGCAGCGTGTCGGTGGGCATCGTCGCGTGATACGGAGCCCGGCCGTCCCGGTACTCCTCCGCGATCCACAGCCACTTCGCCAGATCCATCGCGAAGCTCGAGGAGACCCGCGACGTCACGGCCTGCCGGCCCGCGTCGCCGAGCATCACGTACCCCGCGCCCGGGGATCCGCTCCACCCCTTCTGCGGCGCCGAGATCAGCACGTCGACCCCGAGGGCCGCCATGTCCACCCACAGGGCACCGGACGCGATCGAGTCCAGCACGAGCAGACCGCCGACCTCGTGCACGGCATCGGCGAGGGCCCGCACGTACGCGTCGGGGAGCAGGATCCCCGCGGCCGTCTCGACGTGCGGGGCGAACACGACCTCGCTGCGCTGCGCCCGGATGGCCGCGACGACCTCCTCGACGGGCGCGGGCGCCCAGGCAGCCTGCGCGTCGTCGGACTCCGGCCGGGCCGTGCACACGACGGTGCTCTGGGTGATGTCGCCGACGTCGAGGATCTGCGACCAGCGATAGGAGAAGAGCCCGTTGCGCACGATGAGGCAGCGGCGTCCGGTGGCGAGCTGGCGCGCGACCGCCTCCATCGCGTAAGTGCCGCCGCCCGGCACCACCGCCGTGGTCGTCGCGCCGTAGGCGGCGCGCAGGTCGGCCTGGATGCTCTGCATCACCTCGACGAACCGTGCCGACATGTGGTTCAGGGAGCGGTCCGTGAAGACCACCGAGTACTCCAGCAGGCCGTCGGGATCGACATCATCGTGCGGAAGGTTCATGCGCCCAGCCTGGCACACGCGCCCCGCTAGGCTGGAGGCACGCGCCTATAGCTCAGTTGGTAGAGCACGTCGTTTACACCGATGTGGTCGGGAGTTCGAGTCTCTCTGGGCGCACCTCGACCCTCGGCGCCTCCGTGCGCCCGGTCTCGGCGATCGGGGCTAGGCTGACTGACGCGCGCTCTTGTGCGGAGTCGACAAGCCTCCCCCGCGCCGCATCCCGATTTCGTTGGCACGACCTGCCAGACAGACGAAAGGCCTCCTGTGACTGTTCACGACCAGGATCCGTACTCCCAGGGCCCGCTCGACAGCGACCCGGAGGAGACCAGCGAATGGCAGCAATCGCTCGACGAGCTCGTCGGCGCGAAGGGCCACGGCCGCGGCCGCGAGATCATGCTCAGCCTGCTGAAGCGCTCGAAGGACCTGCACCTGGGCGTGCCGATGGTGCCCACCACGGACTACATCAACACCATCGCCCCGGAGAACGAGCCGGAGTTCCCCGGCGACGAGGAGCTCGAGCGCCGCTACCGCCACTGGATCCGCTGGAACGCGGCGATCACGGTGCACCGCGCGCAGCGCCCCGGCATCGGTGTGGGCGGACACATCTCGACCTACGCATCGGCCGCCTCGCTGTACGAGGTCGGCTTCAACCACTTCTTCCGCGGCCAGGACCACCCGTCCGGCGGCGACCAGATCTTCTACCAGGGCCACGCCTCCCCCGGCGCCTACGCCCGCGGCTTCCTCGAGGGCCGGATCGCCGAGCAGCAGCTCGACGCGTTCCGCCAGGAGAAGTCCGGCGCGCCGAACGGCCTTCCGTCCTACCCGCACCCGCGGATGATGCCGGAGTTCTGGCAGTTCCCGACCGTGTCGATGGGCCTCGGCCCGATCAACGCGATCTACCAGGCGATGACGAACAAGTACCTCGCCAACCGCGGCATCAAGCAGAACGACTCCCACGTGTGGGCGTTCCTCGGCGACGGCGAGATGGACGAGGTCGAGTCCCGCGGACAGCTCCAGGTCGCGGCGAACGAGGGCCTGGACAACCTGACCTTCGTGATCAACTGCAACCTGCAGCGCCTCGACGGCCCGGTGCGCGGAAACGGCAAGATCGTCCAGGAGCTGGAGAGCTTCTTCCGCGGCGCCGGCTGGAACGTCATCAAGGTCGTGTGGGGCCGTGAGTGGGACGACCTGCTCGCCCGGGACACCGACGGCGCCCTGCTGAACCTCATGAACGTCACGCCCGACGGCGACTTCCAGACCTTCAAGGCCGAGAGCGGCGCCTACGTCCGCGAGAACTTCTTCGGCCGCGACGAGCGCGCGCTCGCCCTTGTCAAGGACTACTCGGACGACGACATCTGGCACCTGCGCCGCGGCGGTCACGACTACCGCAAGGTGTACGCCGCCTACAAGGCCGCCATGGAGCACAAGGGCCAGCCGACCGTCATCCTCGCGAAGACCGTCAAGGGCTACGGCCTCGGCCCGCACTTCGAGGGGCGCAACGCGACGCACCAGATGAAGAAGATGACGCTGGACGACCTCAAGCTCTTCCGCGACACGATGCACATCCCGATCACGGACGCGCAGCTCGAGGCCGACCCGTACCGCCCGCCGTACTACCACCCGGGACAGAACGACGAGACGATCCAGTACATGCTGGAGCGCCGCCGCGACCTCGGAGGCTTCCTCCCCGAGCGCCGCACCACCCACGTGGGCCTGGAACTGCCGCAGGAGAAGGACTACGCGCTGCCGAAGAAGGGATCCGGCAACCAGGAGGTCGCCACGACCATGGCCTTCGTGCGCATGGTCAAGGACCTCATGCGGGTCAAGGGCTTCGGCGAGCGGATCGTCCCGATCATCCCGGACGAGGCCCGCACGTTCGGCATGGACGCGTACTTCCCGACCGCGAAGATCTACAACCCGAACGGCCAGAACTACACCTCGGTCGACCGGGAGCTGCTGCTCGCGTACAAGGAGAGCCCGCAGGGCCAGCTCATGCACGTCGGCATCAACGAGGCCGGTGCGGTCGCCGCGTTCACGGCGACCTCGACGGCTTACTCGACGCACGGCCAGCCGCTGATCCCGATCTACATCTTCTACTCGATGTTCGGCTACCAGCGCACCGGAGACGCCTTCTGGGCCGCCGGGGACCAGATGGGCCGCGGTTTCATCATCGGCGCCACCGCCGGGCGCACCACGCTGACCGGTGAGGGCACCCAGCACGCCGACGGCCACTCGCCGCTGCTCGCGTCGACGAACCCCGCGACGCTCGTCTACGACGCGGCCTACGGCTACGAGGTCTCGCACATCGTGCAGGACGGCATCGAGCGCATGTACGGCGGCACGCACCCCGACCCGGACGTCATGTACTACCTGACCGTGTACAACGAGCCGATGCGGATGCCCGCCGAGCCCGAGGACGTGGACGTGGAGGGGATCCGGAAGGGTCTGCACCGCATCTCCGTCGGATCGGGCGAGGGTCAGCGCGTGCAGCTGCTCGCGTCCGGCGTCGGCGTGCCGTGGGCGATCGAGGCGCAGGAGCTCCTCCTCGCCGACTGGGGCGTCTCCGCCGACGTCTGGTCGGTCACCTCGTGGACCGAGCTGCGCCGCGACGGCCTCGCCGCCGACGAGCACAACTTCCTGCACCCGGAGCAGGAGCCGCGCACGGCGTACCTGACCGAGAAGCTGAAGGACGCCCAGGGCCCGTTCATCGCGACGAGCGACTACATGCACGCGGTGCAGGACCAGATCCGCCAGTGGGTCCCCGGCGCGTACTACACGCTCGGCGCCGACGGCTTCGGCTTCGCCGACACGCGCGCCGCGGCCCGCCGGTTCTTCAAGATCGACGGACCGTCGATGGTGGTCCGCGCGCTGCAGGCACTGGCCGACCAGGGCCGCATCGACCGCTCGGTCGTGGGCCAGGCGATCTCGAAGTACGACCTGTACAACGTGAACGCGGGAACCAGCGGCAACGCCGGCGGCGAGAGCTGACCCGCGCAGCACGATGAGCCGATCCCCTGAGATGACCAAGGAGGAGACGCTGGCCTGGTTGCGCCGCATCTCCGGTGATCTCGCCACGGCGACCCTGCAGCGTCTCGAAGACTCGCTGCCGTGGTACGCCGAGATGCCGCCGGCCCGACGCTCCGCCGTCGGGCTGGTGGCGCAGGCGGGCATCACCTCGTTCATCCAGTGGTACGACGATCCGACGTCGACGCCCTGGATCGCCGCAGACATCTTCGCGGCCGCCCCTCGCGAGCTGCTGCGCAGCGTGAGCCTGCAGCAGACGCTGCAGCTCATCCGGGTCACCGTCGAAGTGACCGAGGAGCGCGTGGCCGGCAAGGGCGGGCATCTGCGCGACGCGATCCTGCTGTACTCGCGGGACGTGGCCTTCGCTGCCGCGGACGTCTACGCCCGAGCGGCGGAGGCGAGGGGCCTCTGGGACGCGCGCCTGGAGGCGCTGGTCGTCGACTCGATCCTCACGGGCGAGGCCGACGAGGAGCTCCCCAGCCGCATCGCGGCGCTCGGCTGGCACGGTCACGGCGAGGTCTGCGTGATCGTCGGGACCACGCCGCCGCAGTTCGACGTCGACCAGGTGCGCCGCACCGCGCGCAAGCTGGCCGTCGACGTGCTCATCGGCGTGCAGGGTTCCCGGCTGGTGCTCGTGGTGGGCCGGGCGAAGCCGGCGGCGGCGGACGACGACCTCGACGCCGACGAGTTCTCCTTCGCCGAGATCGCCGGCACGTTCGAGCCGTCCTTCGGCCCGGGGCACGTGGTGGTCGGCCCGGCGGTCGCCGCACTCGTCGACGCCGGGCAGAGCGCCCGAGCGGCCCTCGCCGGGTTCGCCGTCGCACGCGCATGGCGCGGTGCGCCGCGTCCCGTCGACGCCGACGAGCTGCTGCCCGAACGGGCGATCGCCGGCGACCCGCTGGCGAAGCAGACCCTCATCGAGCGCGTGTTCCGCCCGCTGAACGACCATTCCAGCGATCTGGTCACCACTCTGTGGAGCTATCTCGACAACGGCCGGTCTCTCGAGGCGACCGCCCGCGAGCTGTTCGTGCATCCGAACACGGTGCGGTACCGGCTGAAGCGCATCAGCGAGGTCATCGGCTGGGATGCGACCGGCCCGCGCGAGGCCTTCATCCTGCAGACCGCGCTCGTGCTCGGAACGATCGGCACCGCAGACCCGGCGCGTCGAGGGCTGCGCCCCCGGCGTCTGCGCTGACACCGGTCCTCCGCGACCGCGCGAGAACCGAGGGCTCTGTGGCTCGGATACAACCGATTCGCGGATTCTTGTGAGGGTTGTGCCACCGAAACCGCCAGATCGTTGGCAGACTGGGAACGTGATCGTCTTCGCATGCCCGGGACAGGGCTCCCAGACCCCCGGCTTCCTCTCCCCTTGGCTCGAGCTCGACGGCGTCGCCGAAGACCTGGCCGCCTACTCCGAGGCCGCCGAGGTCGATCTGATCGAGCACGGCACCGTCTCCGACGCGGACACGATCCGCGACACCCGCATCGCGCAGCCGCTGATCGTCGCGGCCTCGCTCATCGCGGAGAAGGCCCTCCGTGAACGCGCGGGCCGCACGGCCGACGGCATCGCCGGCCACTCCGTCGGCGAGTTCGCGGCCGTCGTGGGCGCCGGGGTCATCCCCGCCGCGACCGCCATGCGCCTCGTGGGCATCCGCGGCCGTGCGATGGCCGACGCCGCCGCGCATACTCCGACCGGCATGAGTGCGGTCCTGGGCGGTGACGAGGAGGCGGTGCTCGCCCTGCTCTCGGATCTGGACCTCACCCCGGCGAACTACAACGGCGGCGGCCAGATCGTGGCGGCGGGGGCGCTGCCCGCCCTCGCCGCACTGGCAGAGGCCCCGGTGCGCGGATCGCGCGTGATCCCGCTGCAGGTCGCCGGCGCCTTCCACACCGACTACATGTCCTCCGCCGTCGAGACCCTCCGCCGAGCCATCGCGGATGTGGTCCCGAGCGACCCCGCCCTGCCCCTGTGGACCAACAAGGACGGCTCGGTGCTCGCCGACGGCGCCACCGCGCTGGAGAACCTCGTCACGCAGGTCTCCTCGCCCGTGCGCTGGGATCTGTGCATGGCCTCCTTCGCCGACAAGGGCATCACCGGCCTCGTCGAGCTCACCCCCGCGGGCGCCCTCACCGGCCTCGCCAAGCGCGGCCTGCGCGGCGTGCCCGCCGTCGCGGTCAAGACCCCCGACGACCTCGACGCGGCGGTCGCGCTGCTGAACGGCACCGACGACAACGGAGAAGCAGCATGACCACGCTCAAGCAGGCCACCGGCCCCGCGTACACCCGCATCTACTCCGTCGGTGCGGCGCGCGGCGAGAACGCCGTGCCCAACGACGACCTGATCGGGCCGATCGACTCGAGCGACGAGTGGATCCGCCAGCGCACCGGCATCATCACCCGCACCCGCGCGGTGCCGGAGACCGATGCGATCGATCTGTCGACCGCCGCGGCGGCCGAGGCGATCGAGAAGTCCGGCCTCGCACCCTCCGACATCGACGTCGTCATCGTGGCGACGATCAGCAATCCGAAGCAGACCCCGTCGGTCTCCGCGATCGTCGCCGACCGGGTGGGCGCGAACCCCGCGGCCGCCTATGACATCAACGCCGCATGCGCCGGGTACGCCTATGCGGTCGCACAGGCCGACGCCCTGATCCGTGCGGGGGCCGCGAAGAACGCTCTCGTCATCGGCGCCGAGAAGCTCTCCGACATCGTCGACCCGGCCGACCGCAGCATCTCGTTCCTGCTCGGCGACGGTGCGGGCGCCGTCGTGATCGGTCCGAGCGACACCCCTGGCATCTCGGCGACCGTCTGGGGATCCGACGGATCCAAGTCCGACGCCGTGGGCATGAACCACACCCTCACCGAGTTCCGCGACGGCCAGGCGCCGTGGCCGACGCTGCGCCAGGAGGGCCCGACCGTGTTCCGCTGGGCTGTCTGGGAGATGGCGAAGGTCGCCAAGCAGGCGCTCGAGCAGGCCGGGGTCGAGGCGGCCGACCTGGCCGCGTTCATCCCGCACCAGGCCAACATGCGCATCATCGACGAGTTCGCCAAGCAGCTGAAGCTGCCGGAGACCACCGTCATCGCCCGCGACATCGAGACCACCGGCAACACCTCTGCCGCGTCCATCCCGCTCGCGACCCACCGTCTGCTCGAGGAGCACCCCGAGCTCAGCGGCGGTCTCGCGCTGCAGATCGGCTTCGGCGCCGGCCTCGTGTTCGGCGCGCAGGTGGTCGTGCTCCCCTGAGCGGGCGCCGCCGACTCCTAGACTGTTCACCGGTTCCGATACCACCCCATAGAAAGAGGAAATCATGGCTTTCAGCAACGACGAGGTCCTCGCCGGCCTGGCAGAGCTCATCACCGACGAGACCGGCATCGACGCCTCGGAGGTCGCTCTGGAGAAGTCCTTCACCGACGACCTGGACATCGACTCCATCTCGATGATGACGATCGTCGTCAACGCCGAGGAGAAGTTCGGCGTCACCATCCCCGACGACGAGGTCAAGAACCTCAAGACCGTCGGTGACGCCGTGAGCTTCATCGTCGCCGGCCAGGAGTGACACCCGCGGATGCCACCCCCGCTCTCCGCGGGGCGTGGCATCCTCCTCTCCCCCACCCGATTCCCAGAAGGAACCACGCATGACCAAGCGCATCGTCGTCACCGGCATCGGCGCCACGTCCGCCCTGGGCGGCAGCGCCCCGGAGAACTGGGCGAACCTGCTCGCGGGCGTGTCCGGTACGCACACCCTGACGCACGACTGGATCGAGACCTACCAGATCCCGGTCACCTTCGCCGCCGAGGCGTCCGTCCGGCCCGAGGAGGTCCTGCCGCGGCACGAGGCCAAGCGTCTCGACCCGTCCGTGCAGTTCGCCCTGATCGCGGCCCGCGAGGCCTGGGAGGACGCGGGTGCGCCCGAAGTCGCCCCGGAGCGCCTCGGAGTCGACTGGGCCACCGGCATCGGCGGCCTGTGGACGCTGCTGGACGCCTGGGACACGCTGCGCGAGAAGGGACCGCGCCGGGTCATGCCCCTCACGGTCCCGATGCTCATGCCCAACGCCGGCGCCGGCAACCTCTCGCTCCAGTTCGGCGCGAAGGCCTACGCCCGCTCCGTGGTCAGCGCCTGCGCCTCCAGCACGGAGTCGATCGCGAACGCCTTCGACCACCTGCAGGAGGGCCTGGCCGATGTCGTGATCGCCGGTGGTGCGGAGTCCGCGATCCACCCGATCACGATGGCCTCCTTCGCCTCCGCCCAGGCGCTCTCCCGCCGCAACGACGACCCCGAGCACGCCTCGCGCCCCGGCGCGATCGACCGCGACGGATTCGTCATGGGCGAGGGCGGCGCCGCGCTCGTGCTCGAGACGCTCGAGCACGCACTGGCCCGCGGCGCCAAGATCTACGCCGAGATCGTGGGCGGCGGAGTGTCCGCCGACGCGCACCACATCACCGCGAACGACCCGACCGGCGCCGGCGCCACCCGTGCGGTCGAGCAGGCGCTCGCCCAGGCGGGCGCCACGCCGGACGAGGTCACCCACATCAACGCGCACGCCACGTCCACTCCGGTCGGCGACCCGAACGAGTACGAGGCGCTGAAGAACGTCTTCGGCGACCGGATCACCGAGATCCCGGTCTCGGCGACCAAGGCGTCCACCGGGCACCTGCTCGGCGGCACCGGTGCGCTCGAGGCCGTGTTCACGATCCTCGCCCTGCGCGACCGCGTCGCCCCGCCGACGATCAACATGACCGAGCCGGATCCGGCCGTCCCGTTCAAGCTGTCCGGCGAGCCTCAGCCGCTCGGCGACGGCCCGCAGCTCGCGATCAGCAACTCCTTCGGGTTCGGCGGTCACAACGCCGTCGTCGCGATCCGCTCCTACGACGGCTGACGCCGACTCCCACGAGAATCGCCCCGGTCGCTTCCTCATCGAAGCGGTCGGGGCGATTCTCGTTCTGTTCGGTTGTGCTGTTCTGTTATCTCTCCGGTTGCGGATCGGGGATTCGCTTTCTCGGTCTCCGGGTCCTCTCTCTCCGACTCCCGATAGTCGCGCCTCCTCCGATCCTCGTCCCTTCGTGTCGCGCTTCCTCCGTGGGGAGGAGCGCGACACGAGTCCTTCTGTCTCAGCCGTCCCGCCGGCGAAGCGGCTCAGCCCACTTTGTGGAGCCACACGACGCGGGCGTCGTCGCTCGCGTGCCGGAAGGGCTCGAGCTCCTCGTCCCACGCCGACCCGAGCGCGACGTCGAGCTCGCGCTGCAGCTCGATCGGGCTGCCGGCCGCGATCTCCATCGCGTAGCGGATGCGGTCCTCGCCCACGACGATGTTGCCCGCCGCGTCGGTCTGCGCGTAGTGCACGCCGAGGTCCGGCGTGTGCAGCCAGCGGCCGCCATCGCTGCGCGGTGTCGGATCCTCGGTCACCTCGAAGCGCAGGTGCTCCCAGCCGCGGATCGCGGTCGCGAGAGCGGCGCCGGTGCCGACGGGTCCGTCCCAGTAGAACTCCGCCCTGCGGGCGCCGTCGAGGACGGGCTGCTCCGACCACTCGAAGTTGACGGCGCGCCCGATAGCGCGTCCGACCGCCCATTCCAGGTGCGGGCAGAGCGCGCGCGGTGCGGAGTGGATGTACACCACTCCGCGTGCTTGTGCTGTCGCCATGGTCTTTCTCCGTTTCATCAGGTGCGTCTTCCCCTACGACCTGATCCGCGAAGCATGGCGGTATGCGGTTATGCGCCCATTCTCACCGATACCCAGCGAAATCACAAGCATGTAACTCATTGCGAAAAGGAAACGACCCCCGGCGCGTCGACGCCGGGGGTCGTGGTACAGGAGCCCTGCGACGGGCTCCGGCGAGTCAGGAGGCTCAGGCCTCGCTCATCGCGATCTTCTCCTGCTGGCCCTTGGCGGCGTAGTACGCGGCGCGGGCGGCGTCGCGACGGGCCTGCTCCTCGTAGCCGGCGTCGAGGATCTCCTGTGCGACCTCGTAGTTCTCCACGTCCTGGGTGCCGTGGTACTTCTCGATGTAGGCATCGAGCTCGGGGCCGGAGGTCCACGAGGTGATGAGGCAGTAGCGCGGCTCGGTGCCGTTGTGGGTGGCCGCGTGCCAGAGGCGCTGCGTGTCCACGATCAGCTGCGCGCCGGCCGGGAGCGCGATGCGGTACTCGACGCTCGGGTCGGTGCGGTTCTCACGCAGGACGAAGTAGCTGTCCTTGTCGTCGGTGAGGTTGAAGAAGCCGCGCACGACCCAGCCGGTGCCGTCGGGGTTCAGACGGTTGTTGTCGTCCTGGTGCAGGTTGTAGAGGCACTCGCCGTAGGGCGTGGGCTGCAGCTCGATGACGCGGCAGCGGCCGACGTTCGCGCCCGGCTCCTGCGCGCGGCGCGTGAGGTTCGGCGCCTTGGACGTCTGCTCGTCGATCCAGACGCCGTCCTTGTCCGTGCGCGGGGGCACGTGATTCCAGAAGCCGTTGCACTCGATCTCGCCCTTGGCGGATGCGAGCGGCGCGAAACGGGTGTCGCCCGACGACTTCCAGTCGTTGTACTCGATGTCGAGCCACTCCTTGGGGTCGAGCTCCTGGTTGTAGCTGTCGAGGACGACGAAGCCCTTGTCCTCGAGGGCGGCGGACTTGATGTATGCCATGAGCGAGTCATGTCCTTTCATAAGGGGCCAGCACGTTTTAACAGGCCCTTCTTAGGACAGCCTAACAGCGGCCCTCAGACGCCCCCGGGGACCGAGCCGTGAATATCCGGCGCCCTCCGGCCGCTGAATAGACTGGGTACGCAGCCCGGATCCGAGGAGAAGCACAGCAGCATGAGCACGGCCACGAACGTCGAAGCAACCGCAGTCTCTACGATCGAGTGGCTCTCCTCCCCCGCGACCACGATCGTCGTCCCCGTCTATCAGCGGCAGTACCGCTGGGACATCGGCGGCTGCGAGAAGCTCCTGACCGACATCCGCTCCGTCGCGGACGAGGACGACGCCCACCGCCACTTCATCGGATCCATCCTCTCCGCCGAGGACGACGCTCACGCGGAGGCCGACCTCATCCTCATCGACGGGCAGCAGCGCATCACCACGCTGATGCTGCTCATCGCCGCCCTGCACCACACGGTGCGGGAGACCGATCCGGCCCTCGCGGCCGAGCTCGAGCGCGTCCTGGTGCGTCCCGGCGACTCCGGACGCACCAAGCTGCGACCGCATGAGGCCTGGGCGGGTCTCTTCGAGTCGGTCGTGCTCGATCGGCGCGCTCCGGGACAGCAGGAGTCCCGCTTCGACGACAACTACGCCTTCTTCCGCTCCCAGGTGCACGCCGACGAGGCTCCCCGGATCTGGCGGGGCCTGCAGAAGCTCGAGCACGTCGCGATCACCCTCGGCGCGGCGGCCAGCGCTCAGCAGATCTTCGAGAGCCTGAACTCCACCGGCGAACCGCTGCGCGACCACGAGCTGATCCACAACTACGTGCTCATGGGCCTGTCGCACTCCGAGCAGCAGCAGGTCGAGGACGAGTTCTGGCTGCCGATCGAGCGCCGCACCGGCCAGGCCATCGGAGCCTTCTGGCGGCACTACCTGATCATGACGACGGGACGCGAGGTCGCCGTCGCCGGCGAGCACGGCGTCTACAGCGCGTTCCGCCACGAGTTCCCGCGGCCCGATCTCGAGACGCTCCGGGCACAGGCGAGCGTGTGGCGCGAGTACGCGGAGATCTACGGCGTGCTGCTGGATCCGGCGAGGGAGCCGGATCCGGAGGTCCGCCGGCAGCTCGCGTACGTGAACACCTTCGGCCGCGCGACCTATCCGCTCGTCATGAGCGCCTATCGGGACCACCGGCACGGTCTCATCACGAAGGACGAGCTCATCCGCACCCTGGAGCGCATCCAGTCCCTGCTGCTGCGCCGCGCCGTGGTCGGCGTTCCCACCGACCGGCTGATCGCCCGCCTCTGCCGCGCCAGAGCCGAGGGACCGGACGAACTGCTGAAGGCGTTCGCGCGGATCACCCCCTCGGACGAGCGCATCAGGGTCGCCCTGAAGTTCGCGGATCTCCCGCATGCGCTCTACGTGCTGGGCCGTCTCGAGGGGCTCGCGGACCCGGAGGGATACGACGTCGAGTACGTGGTGCCCCCGGCCCCGCACAACAACTGGTCCGGCGACGGCGTTCGCCTCTGGAGCGAGTACACCGAGGACGAGCAGAACAGCCATCGCGCGCTTGCGTCGACGCTCGGCAACCTCACGCTGATCGAGGAGTCGCTGGCCGAGCGCGTCTTCGGCGACTCCTTCCCCAGCAAGCGCGAGGCGTACCGTCGAAGCCGGATCCCCGGCACGTCCGCACTCGCCGAGCGCGACGCGTGGGGCACCGCCGCGATCTCGCAGCGCACCGCGGCGCTGACGGATGCGTTCCTGAGCATCTGGCGGCGCCCGGCCGTCACCGAGATCGACGACGACGGCCTCACGCCGATCCTCGACGCGGTGCGCCGTCGCGGCTGGCCGGCCGGCTGGGAGCGCGAGTTCGAGTATGTCGAGTATCGCGGAGAGCGCTGGGACGTGCCCGATGTGAAGTACCTGTTCAACCGCGTCTTCCGCCGCGGATGGACGGACACCCGCGAAGCCCTCGAGGCCTTCAACGCCCGCAACGGCGGCCCGATCTACGCCGAGAAGGCCTGGAACGGCGCCTGGGATCAGCTCGACGAGGGCCATTTCCTCTACATGGGGTGGGACTCGAAATACATGATGAGTGCGGTGCAGGGCCTCTTGGAGGAGTCGGGTCTCGCCGCCGAAGTGTTCGTGAAGTACTCCTACATCGGGAATGTGATGTGATGACGATCTCTGCCGCCCCTGTCCTTCGCCGCCGCATGATGGACCTGTCCATCGAAGAGCACACGCTCACCGTGCCGCTGGTGTGGTCCGATCCCGCGGACACCCGCACGATCGACGTGTTCGCCTCCGTGGTGACCCGAACGGGCGGGGAGTCGCTGCCGTACCTCGTGTTCCTGCAGGGCGGCCCCGGCCACGAGGCGCCCCGCGCCTTGCACGCGCCGGCCGGCCCCGCCTGGCTCGACCAGGCGCTGGAGCACTACCGCGTCGTCCTGATCGACCAGCGCGGCACCGGACGATCGACCCCGGTGTCCGACGGCATCCTCGACCGCGGTGCCGAGGCCGTCGCCGAGCACCTCACCCACCTGCGCGCCGATGCCATCGTGCGCGACTGCGAGGCCCTGCGCGCGCACCTGGGCGCCGACCGCTGGAACGTGCTCGGACAGTCCTTCGGCGGGTTCACGACACTGGCCTACCTATCGGCCGCCGCCTCTTCGATCGACGCCGCTTATCTCACCGGCGGGCTCAGCACGGTCACCCGCACCCCGGACGAGGTCTACGCGCTCTGCTACGACAAGATGCGCGACGCGTCCGAGCGCTACTACCGGCGCTTCCCCGAGCATCGGGATCGCATGCGTCGCCTCGTCGACCTCGCGGCAGCGGGCGGGATCGTGCTGCCCGACGGCGAGGTCGTCTCGCCCTCGCGCCTGCGCTCGGTGGGCTCGGCGCTGGGCACCGACGACGGCTGGCAGACGCTCTGGCAGCTGCTCGAGCTCGCCCCCGACACCAATGCGTTCCGGTACGACCTCGCCGCAGCCATGCCGTTCGACGGGCGCAACCCGCTCTACTTCGTCTTCCACGAGTCCAGCTACGCGAACGGCCACGTGACCGGCTGGTCCGCGGAGCGGGTGGAGCCCGCCGACTTCGTCGAGGACGTCACGCTGTTCACCGGCGAGCACATCCGCCGGGAGTGGACCGAGACGGTCCCCGCGTTCCGTCCGTGGCGCGACGTGTCCCTGGCCCTGGCACAGCATGAATGGCCGGAGATCTACGCGCCCGAAGCCCTCGTCGCGTCGGAGGCCAACGGCGCTGCGGCGGTGTACGTCAACGACCCGTACGTGCCCCTGGAGTACTCGCTGGAGACGGCCGGACTGCTGCCCGGAGTGCGCCTGTGGGTGACGAGCGAGCACGAGCACAACGGGCTGCGCTCCGGCCCCGTGCTCGAGCACCTCATCGGACTCGCGCAGGACCGCCGCACACGCTGACCCGCCGCACCCTCAGACGCCCCGGGACGATGCGTAGACGGGGAGGAGGTCCCGCCAGCGGGCCTGCCAGGCCGCGGCGGGCGCCTCCGCCGACCAGCCGTCCGGATGGGCGCCTGCGGGGTCGCGCAGCGAACGGGCGAGATCCTCGAGGTGCACCTGCCAGCCGGCCGCGTGGAAATGCAGCACGCCGGACCCCAATCCGCGCTCCTCCACGATCAGTCGCGACTGCGTGCCCTCCTCCTGCAACCAGGCCTCGATCACGGTCTCCTCCTCAGTGCCCGGCTGCTGCGTGAGCAGGAGATGCCGAGGGGCATCGCACACCTCGATCCGCATGCGGCCGGTCCAGGTACTGGTGAAGGTGGCCTCCAGCATGCCTCCGGGTCTCAGGTCCCCCGTCACCTGAACGATCCAGCGCGCGAGTCGCGCCGGATCGGTGCAGGCCCGCCACAGGTCCTCGAGATCGGTGTCGTACACCTCCTCGACGCGGATACCGCCGTGAGCGTCGTCGATGTCCCACATCATCCCGGTGTCCATCATGCGTCGTCCCTCTTCCCTCGTGCGATCTCGGTGTGCAGCGCGTCGAGCCGCTGGACCCACAGGTCGCGATAGTCGGCGAGCCACTCGTCGATACCGGAGAGCGCCTCCGGACGCAGGCGGTAGATCCGCCGCTGCGCGTCCTGCCGCACGTCGACCAGACCCGCCTCACGCAGCACGCGCAGGTGCCGGGAGACGCCGGGCCGCGCGATGGGCAGAGCATCGGCGAGCTCGCCCGCCGTGGCCTCATGATCACGCAGGATCCCGAGCACCACCCGTCGACTCGGGTCGGCGAGGGCCTGCAGCACGGCATCCATGACCGACAATGTACCTGATCAGTTACGTAACAACAAGGGTAATCAGTGCCGCCCCTTGTAGCGACCGGCCGACGCCTCGTCAACCCCGTCGACCTGCCGGCGGCCGCCTGCGAGTCTGTGCTCATCGACCCGCAGGAGAGGAGCAGGCCCATGAGCGCTGCAGACCACATGAAGAACACCGCCGAGAAGCTGACGGGAAAGGCCAAGGAGGCGACCGGCAAGGTCACCGACAACGAGAAGCTCGAGAACGAGGGCAAGCTGGACCAGGCCAAGGCCGACCTCAAGGAGGCCGGCGAGAACCTCAAGGACGACGCGAAGAGGGCCGGCGAGCACCTCAAGGATGCCACGGAACGCTGACGCGGCGCCGGGCCGCCCCACCGGGACCCGGAGGGAGCACGGCGGGGCGGCCCCGGTCGGGTCGGCTACATCACGGCGGTCTCGGACACCCCCGCCAGCAGGCCGGCGACCTCCTGACCGTGGGTCAGCTGCGGGTGGTGCCCGGCGCCCGCCACCGAGATCAACTCGGCGTTCGGACGTGATGCGACATGGTCTGCCGTGCCCGGATCCAGCGGATCCTCGCTTCCGGCGATGATGCGGATCGGTCCGTCGAAATGCTCGAGCGCGTCCCGGAGGGCGGCACGCCACCGGGCCGAGCCGGCAAGCGCCAGCTGAGAGGCCACCCCCATCGCGCCCGTGCGCCTGAGGTCGCTCACCGTCGATTCGAGCGCTGTCGATCCGGTGAGCCGAAGCGACAGCCGCGCCGGGTCGACACGCCGCAGGTAGCTGCGGATGAGCGGTCGCATGCGCACCGAGAGCCCGGCCCGCGGTTGAAGGAAGAACGGTGCGACCAGCGTGAGCGACGCGACGCGGTGTGGAAAGTGCTGCGCCGCGACGACGGCTGCAGCCGCACCCAGGGAGTGCCCGATCAGCTCGACGGGCTCCTCCCCCAGCACCCCCGGCAGCCACCGGATCCAATCCCGCACCCCGGTTCCGCCGCTCAGGCCGAGGCCCGGAAGGTCGACGGCCCGCGCGCCGATGGCCGAGGCGACGTAGGCCCATGTGTCGGCGTTCACGGGCAGCCCCGGCAGGATCAGCCGATGCGATCCCACCTGCCCGAGCTCGAACGTCCTCAGTCCGCCGCCGCCGACGATCCGCCGGTCGTCCGCTGTCGCGCGTCCGAAGCGGTGCGCCGCCAGGTGGTCGGCCCAGCGCTCGAGAGAGACCAGGACGTCCGGCATGACGATGCCGCGCTCCGCGGCCAGCGCGAGCGCCGGCGCCGTCGGGTATCGATCGTCCGAGAGGAAGCCGAGCGTCTCGGGATCCGCCTTGGTGATCTGCCGCGGAAGTCTCTTGATGACGTTGACGGGGACCCGCAATCTCGGAACCCTCGCGCCGAGGTGTCGACCGACGTGCGTGAGCAGGTCCGCCAGTGGGGGTGTTGCATCGTCGAGCACCCAGAGGGCCTTGCCCGCCGCCGCCGGATCGATCGCCGCTGCCGCCATGAACGCCGCCAGATAGTCGACGGTGAGGACGGGGAGGAACGTGTCCCGGCCTGCTGGCAGGGCGGTGGCGGTCCCGTCCCAGACCTGCTCGATCGTCGCAGCCAGGCCGATGTGCTGATCGGCCTCCCCCGTCGAGCTGTCACCGATCACGCTCGCCGGGTTGACGATGGTCCACGGGATCCCGCGCTCCAGGACGGCGGCGTGGAACACGGCATCGGATTCGACCTTCGAGGCCTCGTAGCCGCCGAGTTCCCGATACACGCGGGCGCGGTGCTCCTCCGGCCAGGGGACGGTCGTCGGGTCCTGACCTCCCACCCGGTAGCCCGAGATGTGGACGACGCGCTGCAGCTCGGGGAGCCGCTCGGCGAAATCGATCAGCTTCTCGACGATGCCGACGTTCGCGTGGCGGGCCTCCGCCGCGGGCATGCCGAACCGATAGGACCCTGCGCAGTTGTGGATCTCCGTCACGCAGCGGAACGCCGCGGCCCCGCCGGCGAGGATCTCCGGGGCGTCGAAGTCGACGATCGTCGTCTCGATGGCCCGGGTCAGACCGTGCTCCCTCAGCCATCGCTCGACGCGCGCACCGGATTCGGCGCTGCGGACGGCCGCTGTGACGGCCGCACCTGACTCGGCGAGGGTGAGGATCAGGTGACGGCCGACCAGGCCCGAAGCGCCGAAGACGAGCGCGTGACGCGGTGCCGCCGACGCGGTCATCGTGCATCCCCCTTCTGCGGGAGGCGCTGCTCGAGCAGGGCGGCGATCACGTCGGCCGCCGCGGACAGCGGCTCGGTGGTCTTCATCGCCCGAGAGACGATGACGGCACCCTCGATCGTCGAGACCACGAAGGTCGCCAGGGTGCGCGCCTCCTCAGCGCCGGCACCGCCGGATTCGAGAAGGGCTGCGATCGGGCCGATCCACGAAGCGAAGGCTGCTGCGCACGCCCGGCGCAGCCGCTCGCTCTCCGCACCCATCTCGAGGGTGACGACGGAGACCGGGCACCCCAGGCGGAAGTCACTGCCGCCGACGATGCTCGACAACGCCTCGATCGCCGTCCGGGCCGCGGCGGGAACGCTTCCCGCGGAGTCGACGGCCTCGGCGATCAGCGCCCCGAACTGCGCGGCGGCAAGCTCGACGGCCGCGACCCCCAGCCCTTCCTTCCCCTCGGGGAAGTGGAAGTAGACCGATCCCTTCGGAGCCGATGCGTGGTCGATCACGGCACTCAAGCCCGTTCCGCTGTATCCGCTCGTCTGGATGAGTTCGAGCATCGACTCTGCGAGCCGCGCCTTGGTCAGTTCTCCTTTGGTAGCCATGTTTCGATTATATAGACCGGTCGCCATATTTTTTGCATTCAGGAGAAGGTGAGCAACGTGGGGCGGGCGGGACTTGAACCCGCGATCGTTGGGTTATGAGCCCACTGCCTTCACCAGCTTGGCCACCGCCCCGCACAGTCGAGACTACCGGGCGCCGGCGACGTCGTGCGCGCGGCGTTAGAGCGGACGCGCCTCGCGGTGCTGGGTCGAGTGCTCGCGGTAGATCCGCGCGTTCCGGCGCAGACCTTCCCGCTCCTCGGCAGTGAGCGCACGGCGCACCTTGGCGGGAACGCCCGCCACCATCGACCCGTCCGGCACCTCCGTGCCGCCCAGCACGAGCGCGCCGCCCGCGATGAGACACTCGGATCCGATGATCGCACCGCTCAGCACCACGGCCCCCATGCCGATCAGCGATCCGTCCCCGATCGTGCAGCCGTGCACCACAGCGTTGTGCCCGATCGAGACGTCGTCGCCGATCAGGACGCCGTGCCCTGCGTCGACGTGCACCGAGACGTTGTCCTGCGCGTTGCTGCCCGCTCCGATCCTGATCTCCGCGGAGTCCGCGCGCAGCACCGCGTTGTACCAGACGCTCGAGCCCTCGCCGAGGGTCACCGCGCCGATGATCTTCGCCCCCGAGGCGAGGAACGCCGACGGGTCGATGACGGGGGTGCGATCGGGCAGGGACAGGATCGTGGCGTCGCTCATACCGCGACCCTATCCGTCCCGCCGGGGACCGGCCGTCAGCCGATCCCCATCGCCGCCTTCAACGCCGCCGTGTACTGCGGGGCGAGCGAGTTGGCGAACGTCACCGTGATGTGGTCCTGATCGCGGTAGATGTTCGCCCCGCCCACGACCGCCCGGCAGGTCTCGTCGTCGCAGAACACCTTCGTGAAGTCGAGGAGGGTGACGTCCTTCTGCCCCGCCGCAGCCTCGCGCAGCGGATCCTTCTCGGTCAGCAGGTCGGATCGCGCTCCGTCGCAGGCGCTCTGCGCCCGCGTGCGCAGGCACTTGTTCGGGTCGGTCTCCCACACCGGGTTGTCGACCACTGTGATCACCGGCGTGCCCTGGGACGTCTGCGTCGCCCACGCCTCCCGATAGCCGGCCACCGCGGCGTCGTAGGACGAGGCGTGCTCCCCCGCCGCATAGGGCGTGGTGGAGAGCGCCGCCGTGAAGATCGCGTCGAAGTGCTTGCCCTCGAGCTGCTTGGCCACGGCGGCCCGGTACTGCGTGCAGGCATCGCCGAAGGCGCCTCCGGTGGACAGCGGCGTGGTGTTCCACGGGCACGCGCCCTTGAAGTAGGTGGTGAGATGCCACCCCTCCTTCTCGGCGATGCCCTGGAACGTCGTCAGCAGCTGGTAGGCGTGGCTGTCGCCGATGAGTGCGATCTGCTTGGCCTTCGGATCCTTGGATCCGAACTCGCACGAGACCGGGCGGGCATCGTTGAGCTGCACGAAGCACTGCGACTGCTCGGGGCGATCCACGCCGGCGAATCCGGGCGCGGGCAGGATCTGGTCGGTCTTCTTCCCTGCGCAGGACTCGTCGAGGATCACCGCGGCGCCGAAGCAGGCCGGCGGGTTGGCCCGGAGCTCGGCGATCGCCTGCACCCCCTGCTGGTAGGTGCCCGCGTTCGCGGCCCACCCGGCGCCGGCCGTGCCCGCGACGATCACCATGGCGGCCAGCGATGCCCACAGCGAGAGCCGGGGCTTGCGGGAGGTCAGGGGCTTCCACATCCGCGTCGGATCCTCCACGAACTTCTTCGTGAGCCAGGCGAGCAGGAAGCAGATGCCGACGAGCGCCACGCGGTGATAGATCGAGAGGCCCCAGAACGGCACCGACGGCGCAATGATGATGAGCGGCCAGTGCCACAGATACAGGCTGTAGGAGATGTCGCCGGTGAAGCGCATCGGGCGGATCGCCAGGATGCGGGTCGGATACCACCAGCGCTCCGTGTTCGAGGCGGCGATGATCGCCGCCGCCGCAAGGGTCGGGATCGCGGCCATGTAGCCCGGGAACGGGGTCTGACCGTCGAAGCGGTAGATGACGACGAGCAATACGATGATGCCGCCCCAGCCCAGGATGAAGCTGCCGATCGCGTTGCTCACGCGCAGACGCGGCACGAGCGCGATCACCGCGCCCACACCGAACTGCCACATGCGCCCGAAGGTCACGAAGTACGCCGGTGCGGGATTCGTGGCCGTGAACCACACGCAGAACGCGAACGACGCCACCGAGACGACGCCGATCGCGATCGCGGCCGCACGCAGCCGCGAGCCGCGGAAGTACTTCACCGCGATCCATGCCGCGAGGAGCATGATCAGCGGCCAGAGCACGTAGAACTGCTCCTCCAGCGAGAGCGACCAGTAGTGCTGCACCATGGTCGGGTCGCCCGAGTGCGCGAGGTAGTCGGCGGAGTTCAGCGCCAGGAACCAGTTCTCCACGTAGAACGTCGAGGCGACGATCTCCTGCAGCTCGGCGGGGAGCTGGGACAGCGGCGAGAGCACGGGGATCGCCGCCACGATCGCGCAGAACAGCAGCACGAGCAGCGACGCGGGCAGCAGACGCCGTGCGCGCCGCGCCCAGAACTGGCCGAGGTTCACCCGGCCTGTGGCGTTCAGCTCGCGTGCCAGGTGCGCCGTGATGAGGAAGCCGGAGATCACGAAGAAGATGTCGACGCCGACGTACCCGCCGCTCAGCCGTCCCGGCCAGAAGTGATACAGAACGACGGCCAGCACCGCGATCGCGCGCAGCCCCTGCACATGGGGGATGAAGTTCGATCCGACCTTCTGCGCGGCGGACGTTCGGGTACGACGCAGGGCCGCACGAGAGGAGGTACCAGCTGATGCCACCTGACGAAGGTATCCCGGATCTGTCCGCACTCCCGTCCTCCACGCGGTGCGCACCGGGATCCACAGGAAAGGCTAGCCTTGCCGAATTGCCATGTGATCTGCGAGTTAGCGTTGCCTCAGCTTGCTTGCGGAACATTCTGAGCTGAGTAGCGTTGGGGTCAAGACATCAGCAGGCACGGATCCGAACGATCACCGAGGAGACATCATGAGCAACGCCGAGACCATCACCGCAACGTCCGTCGACCCGACCGTCGCCGCCGGCGCCGCGCAGTTCCTCACCCCGGTCGTGCTCGGCCTGCAGGCGCTCACCCTGAACGGCAAGCAGGCGCACTGGCACGTGCGCGGCGCGAACTTCGTCGGCGTGCACGAGCTGCTCGACGTGATCGTCGACCACGCCGGCGACTTCGCCGACACCGCCGCCGAGCGCATCGTCGCCCTGGGGCTGCCGATCGACGCCCGCGCCGCGGTCGTCGCCGAGAAGGCCGGGGCCACTCAGGTCCCCGCCGGCTTCACGCGCTCGGACGACCTCGTCCGCGCCGTGATCGCCGACATCGACGCGATCCTCGTGAACGTGAAGGCCGCCGTCGAGGGCCTCGACGAGATCGACCTCACCAGCCAGGACGTCGCCATCGAGATCCAGCGCGGTCTCGAGAAGGACCGCTGGTTCCTGGTCTCGCACGTCGCGGCCTGACGCACCACCGCACCTCGCGGACGACCCCCGCCCCGCTCAGGGACGGGGGTCGTTCTGCACATAGGCGAGCACCGCCAGCACGCGCCGGTGGGCGGTGCCGGAGTCCTCCAGGCCGAGCTTCGCGAAGATCGCCGAGATGTTCTTCTCCACGGCGCCCACGCCGATGCCCATCTGCCCGGCGATCGCCACGTTGCTGCGCCCCTCCGCCATCGACTCGAGGACCTCGCGTTCGCGCGGGGTGAGCGCACCGAGCGGATCCGGCCCCGTCCGCATCAGCTGCTGCACCACGCGCGGATCGAGCACCGTGCCCCCGCGGCCGACCTGGCGCACCGCCGCGGAGAGCTCCTCCAGCGACGTCACCCGGTCCTTCAGCAGGTATCCCACGCCGCCCTCCCCCGCGCCGAGCAGCTCACGGGCGTAGACGCCCTCGACGTACTGGCTCAGCACCAGGACGCCCACCTCCGGCAGCGTCGCCCGCAGCGCGAGCGCCGCACGGATGCCCTCGTCGCGGAAGGTCGGCGGCATCCGCACGTCGAGGACGGCCACCTGCGCGCCGGCGTCGCGCGTGCGGGCGACCACGTCCTCGGCGTCGACGAACGCGCCCGCCGTTTCGAACCCGGCCTCGGCGAACAGCCGCACCAGGCCCTCGCGCAGGAGGATCGAGTCCTCGAAGAGGATCACGCGCAGCGGAGTCTCCTGATCGGTCACGCCCTTCAGACTAGAGGGCGTCCGGGACGGCTCCGCCGCACGCTCCCGCTACGCCGAGACCGGAACCTCGACCGTCACGATCGTGGGTCCTCCGACGGGGCTGTCGAGGTGCAGCGTCCCCCGCATGCCCTGCACGCGGCGCGCGAGCCCTTCCAGGCCTCCCCCGCTGCGCGGCTCGGCGCCACCGTGCCCGTCGTCCTGGACCGTCAGGCGCACCTCGTCCCCGTCCCGCATCGCGGCGACCGCCGCGCTCCGGGCGCCGGCGTGCTTCGCCACGTTCGTGAGCAGCTCCGCGACCACGAAGTACAGGTTCCGCGCCGCCTCCGGACTCAGAGCCGGGGCGACGTCCGGGCCGACGGACGCGTGCACCGGGAGCGGGCTCGCCGCCGCCAGGGCCGCGATCGCCTCGGCGAGCCCGCGATCCTGGAGCAGCGGCGGGGCGACCCCGCCGGCCAGAGCCCTCAACTCGTCGAGTGCGGCCTGCGCGTGTCCGCGGGACTCCTGGGCGAGCGCGGCGACCGCCTCGGCGTCCCCGTCGGCCGCGCGGCGCTCGAGGGCCGCGAGATCCATCTGCAGGCGCACCAGGCGCTGCTGCGGACCGTCGTGCAGATCGCGCTCCAGCCGGCGCAGACCCTCATCCTCGGCGCGCGCCGCCGCGCCGAGCGAGGCGTCGAGGCCCACGACCTGGGCCGCGAGGTCGTCCGACTCCCAGCGACCCACCAGCGCAGCGGCCACGGAGCCGTGCAGGCGGACCAGCCCGCGCAGCACGAGGGGCAGCGTCGCGAGGAACACCAGCCCGACGACGAGGTAGAGCATCGACGCCCACCGGTGCGGATCCGGGTTCGGATCGATGCCGCCAAAGATGTGCTGCACGGCCCACGGCACCCAGACCTTCTCCGCGCTGCCGTTCTCCGTGAACGGCGACCAGAACCAGTACGTCGGCCCGCCGAGGGCGAGCACGATCCAGATCATCGCGAACGCGAATCCGACGATCGCGACGATCGGGCGCACGAGCAGCGCCGACAGCAGCGCCATCCAGTAGTGCGCGTTGCGCAGCGGCTGCGTCAGCCGCGCCCATCGCCCGCCGGCGCGGGTCCCGCGTCGCCAGTCGGGGGCGGCGATCGGCGGGTGGTCGGTCATCCGCAGGAGCGCCCGCTCCGCTTCGGCGAAGCCTCTGGCGACGTAGAGCGAGCCGACCAGGATCGGCACGCCGATGACGAGCACGAGGGAGCCGATGCCGAGCCCGAACACGGACCAGGTCACCCCCATCGCCACGATCGCGAGGGGCAGCGAGAGCACCGCGAGGTACAGCGCATTGCCCGGTGCAGCGGCCCACGCCCGTCCGTAGCCTCGGCGGGGCGCGGCCGGTGGTGCGGTCGGGTGGGCGTCGAGCCGTCGGGTGACGGTGGTCATCGTGTTCTCCTGAGTCCGTGAGGGAAGGGCGCCGATCGGGCCCACCTCAACGATGCCGTTCTCCGATCCCGCCGGCCAGGGTGCGCACCGCCGGATCTGTCCGGGGGCTATCCCCCGTGCGTCACCCATCCGCCGACGACGGTCGCCGACACGGGCATCGAGCGCAGCGTCCGCGCGTCCGCCGTGGAGGGATCGGCGCCGAGCAGCACGAGATCGGCGTCGGCACCCGGCTGCACCGCCGCCCCCGTTCCGGTCCCGCGATGCGCGCTCGCCGCGAGGGCGGTCTTGACGTCGATGCGCTCCTCGGGGTGCCACGCGGCCCGCTCGTCGTCGGTGCGGAACACCGCCGCGGCGATCGCCTGCCACGGGTCCAGCGGCGCCACCGGGGCATCGGAGCCGAACCGCAGGCTCGCACCCGCGCGATCCAGTGATGCCAGCGGATACGGGATCGCCGTCTGCGCCGACCACAGCACGTCGGCGGCGTCCCGGTCGTCCAGCGCGTGCTGCGGTTGCACGCTCGCGGCGACGCCCAGGCGTGCGAACCGCGCGAGGTCGCCGTGCCGGACGAGCTGAGCGTGCTCGATCGTCCCCTGCGCGCCGGTCGCGGCGAAGGCGTCGAGCGCGGCCGTGACCGCGACGTCCCCGATCGCGTGCAGCGCGATCTCGAGGCCGGATCCGGTCGCGCGCATCAGCAGGTCGTGGAGCTCGGCGGGCGGCACGGTGAGCACCCCGTGGTTGTGCGGATCGTCGGCGTAGCCGTGACTGCACGCCGCGGTGCGGGTGCCGAGGGAACCGTCCGAGATGATCTTCAGGGGGCCGACCTGGACCAGTCCGCACGGGTCTTCGGCCAGGGCGTCCCCGGTGCTCAGCCCCTCGGCGATCGCACGATCGAGGTCATGCGGATAGACCGCGAACTCGACGCGATGCGTGTCGAAGCCCCGGGCGACGCGCCGGGCCCACGCCTCGGCGTTCCAGGCCATGTCGAAATCGACGATCCCCACGATTCCGCGCGCGGCGGCACGCCGCGCCGCCGCGGCCACGGCGGCGTCCGCGACGGCGGGGTCCGCGGCGTTCAGCCGACGGGAGATCTCGAAGGCGTCCTCCTCGCGCAGGATGCCGTCGAGGGGCGCCGCGAAGCCCTCGCGCCGGAACGCCGCGGAGTTGAGCCAGACGCTGTGCACATCGGCGTTGATGAGGTAGGTGGGGACGTCGCCGCTGCCCTCGTCGAGCAGCGCGAGGCTCGGGCGGTCGGTCCAGCGCACATCCCGGAATCCCGAGCCGACTCGGCGTCCGTCCGGCAGCAGCGGAGCACGCGCCATGGCCGCGGCGGCCTCGACGGCGCTGGTCGTCGCCGACAGGTCTTCACGCTGCGCCGCGAGCGCCCACTGCACCGTGTGCACATGGTGGTCCCACAGGCCCGGCGCGAGCCAGGCGCCGTCGCCCTCCAGCACCGGCCCGCGCAGCGGGAGCGCCCCGGTCGGCGCCACGTCGGCGATCCTGCCGTCCTCGAGGATCACGTCCACCGGCCCGTCGACCGCCAGCAGTCGCCGTCCGGCGCCGGTGATGCGCACACCGCGGATCGCGGCGATGCTGCCTCCGCTCATCGCTCCGCCGCCGGTGCTGCCGTCGCCGCATCGCGTGCGGCGAGCCGCGCGTCGTGCGCCCGGCGCATCTCGGCCGCGAGGCGCGGCTCGGCGTATTCGCCGTCTCCGGAGAGCTCGAGGATCACGTTCTCGATCACCTCGTCCGGCTTGTTCTGGCTGAGCTTGCGCTTGGCGGTGACGCGGGTCGGCGTCAGCCGGAAGCCGATGGTGCCGGCCTCGAGCCGGCGCAGGAACGCCGCGTCGTTCGGCGGGGCCCACATGCCGCGGGGATCCGCCAGCCGGCTTTCGAAGTGATCGACGAGGTGGTCCAGCACGCGCAGGTTCTCCTCGGCGTCCAGCAGTTCCGGCGTACCCGAGAGGTGCACGGCGACGTAGTTCCACGTCGGCACCGCGGCGACGTCGCCGTACCAGCCGGGCGAGATGTAGCCGTGCGGGCCCTGGAAGACGACCAGGAGCTCCTGGGCTCCCAGCCCGAGGACGATGTCGTCCGGACGTCCGACGTGACCGACGACGGTGAGGTCGTCGCGGTCAGGGTCCAGCAGCACCGCGTAGTGCGACGCCGTCATGCCGTTCTCGTCCCGGCCCACCAGCGTCGCCCAGGGATTCGCCGCGATGATCCGCCGCAACTCGGCGACATCGGTCATGGCGAAGCTCGGGTTCTGACGCATGGGACCAGCCTAGGGTCGCCCGCGCTCCGACGGCCCCGGCGACGTCGTCACGCCTGGCAGCGGGGGCACCAGTACAGCTTGCGGGCGCCGATCTCCTCGAGCACGATGTCCGTGCCGCACACCCGGCACGGCAGGCCGGTGCGGTGGTACACCCAGTGCCTGTCGTCCCGGTGCGCCATCGCGGCCCGGTACTGATCGGGCGTGAGGTCGTCCATGGTCATCATCTGGCCGGTCTCGACGCCGATCGTGAGCAGGCGCACCCAGTCGCGCCAGAGCGCGCGAACGGTCTCCTCCGGAACGTCCCGCCCCAGGGTGTGCGGGTTGAGCCGTGCCCGGAAGAGCAGCTCGGCGCGGTACACGTTCCCGATCCCGCTGACGACGGCCTGGTCCATGAGCAGGAGCGCGATCGGCACGCCCCGGCGCCGCACCGCGGCCACGAAGCGCTCCTCGCCCTCGTCCACATCGCCCACGAGCGGATCCGGTCCGAGCTTCGCGACCGTCGCGAGCATCTCGTCGGGGGTCTGCAGGACGCAGGCCGTCGGCCCGCGCAGATCCGCGCAGGTCGAATCCGTCAGAAGGCGCAACCGCACCTGCCCGACGACGGGCGGCGGCCACTCCGCGCCCTCGTCCGACAGCCCCTTCGTGGCTTCGGACATGCGCACGTGCACCCGGGTCTTCCGCGGAGCGCCGATGGACGCCAGGGAGTTCTCGCCGTCCTCGTCCAGGATCGGCGTCTCGTCGAGATCGGTGCCGCGCTGGTTCGTCTGCCCCATGCGCCCGTTCGCCGAGGCGATGGTCGGATCCACGAGGATCTCTCCGGAGAAGTCCCAGGCGCCGTAGAGCCCGAGGTGCACGCGCAGCCAGAGATCGCCCTCGGTCTCGAGGAACATCTGCTTGCCGACCGCCTGCACGCTCTCCACCACGCGACCGTCGAGCAGCGCCGCCCCCTCCGCGAATCGTCCCTGCGGACTCGACGCGGACACGGCCTTGCCGACGAAGTTGCGGGCGAACTGCCGCGCGATCCGGTGGACGGAATGGCCCTCGGGCATCAGGCGCGCGGATCCGGGAGCAGCGAGCCGTCGCGCTCGAAGTCGGCGATCTGAGCGATCCGGCGCACGTGGCGCTCCTCGCCCGAGAACGGCGTGGCGATGAAGCGGTCGATGAATCCGGCCACCTCCTCGAAGGTGTGCTGGCGCGCCCCGATCGCGATGACGTTGGCGTCGTTGTGCTCCCGGGCGAGCTCGGCGGTCGCGATGCTCCACACCAGGGCGGCGCGGATCCCCTCGACCTTGTTGGCCGCGATCTGCTCGCCGTTGCCCGATCCGCCGAAGACGACGCCGAGCGCATCGACGCCGGCGCGCTGGTCGGCGATGGTCGCCTGAGCCGCGCGGATGCAGAACGCCGGGTAGTCGTCCAGGGCGTCGTACTCGACGGGGCCGTGATCCACGACCTCGTGCCCGGCCTCGGCGAGGTGATGCTGCAGCTGGGTGGAGAACTCGAGGCCGGCGTGATCGGTGGCGATGTGGATGCGCATGCCCCAATCCTACGGAGCGCCGTCTGCGCAGCGGGGCGGCGTGACGGCGCTCCCCCGCGGGCGGTTCAGGGCGCGATGCCGGCGGCGGCCGGCTTGAACCCTGCGCGGATGTTCTCGCAGCAGCCGGGGCGGCACACGTCGAACGCCGGACCGAGCGCGGTGACGTGCGCGCGGTCCGCGACCGGGCGGCCCTCGAGACGCTCCAGGACGAGGTCCACGATCCCCGCGACGAAGGAGTCCGAGACTCCGGGCGTCGGCGTGCGCATGAAAGCGAGCCCTGCCTCGGCGGCCGCGTCCTTCGCCTCGGTGTCGAGATCCCAGAGCACCTCCATGTGGTCGCTCACGAAGCCCAGCGGCACCACGGCGACCGCGGTGCGCCCGCGCGCGGGCAGTTCTTCGATGACGTCGCAGATGTCGGGCTCGAGCCACGGCTGCGAGGCGGGGCCCGAACGCGACTGATACACGAGCTCCCACGGCACGTCGGCGGCGGACGGCACGAGTTCGGCGACACGGCTCATGACCCAGGCTGCAACGGCCTCGTGCTGCGCGGCGTAGGCGCCGCCCGCGCCCCAGTCCACATCGCGAGGGCCGGAGCGCAGCGCGTCGTCCGTCGGCACGCTGTGGGTGGTGAACAGGACCTGGATCGCGGCCGGGTCCGCACCGTCGGCGGTGAACGACTCGATGGCGTCCCGCACGCCCTCCACGAAGGACGTGACGAACCCGGGGTGGTCGTAGAACGGGCGGATCTTGTCGATCGTCACGGTCTCGCCGAGACCGGTCTCCTCGAGCACCCGGGCGAAGTCCTCGCGGTACTGACGGCAGCTGGAGAACGAGCTGTAGGCGCTCGTCGCGAAGGCCAGCAGCGTCGTGTCGCCGTTGCCGGACGCCTCGCTCACCGCGTCGGAGAGGTAGGGCGCCCAGTTGCGGTTGCCCCAGTACACCGGCAGGTCGATGCCGCGGCGTGCGAGCTCCGCCTCCAGCGCGGCCTTGAGGGCGCGGTTCTGCGCGTTGATCGGGCTCACCCCGCCGAAGTGCCGGTAGTGGTGCGCGACCTCCTCCAGGCGCTCATCCGGGATCCCTCGGCCGCGGGTGACGTTGCGCAGGAACGGGATCACGTCGTCCTGCCCCTCGGGTCCGCCGAATCCTGCGAGCAGGATCCCGTCGTAGGCGACGGGGGTCTCGACGAACTCGGGCCCGCTCGCGGCAGGCGCGGAGGCGAAGGGGACGGTTGCTGCGGTCACGTTTCGAGCACTCACCCTCCCATCTTCTCCTGAAGTTCCTTTGCCGCCGCCGAGCGCCCTCACCGCGACTCCTTTCGCCGCGGTTACCCGGGAAACCGTGCGAGACGCGCTCTGGCGTAGGCTGGGAGGGTTGCCGCCGGCGCCAGCAGCGCGGATCTTGCGGCCGAAACCCTCACCCCTGGGAGTCTGAGCAGTGCCTGGAGAGAACCTCACCCGCATCGAGGCGCAGGAGCGCCGCGCGATCGTCGACACCGAGTCCTACGAGATCGCGCTCGACCTGACCAAGGGTGCGGAGGTGTTCGGATCCCGCAGCGTGGTGCGCTTCACCGCGACCGAGGGGTCCTCGACCTTCATCGACCTGATCGCGCGCGAGGTGCGCGAGATCACCCTGAACGGGGAGCAGATCGATCCGACGGGCGCCTTCGCCGATTCCCGGATCGCCCTGGACGGCCTCGCGGCCGAGAACCTGCTCGTGGTCGACGCAGACTGCGAGTACACGAACACCGGCGAGGGCCTGCACCGCTTCGTGGATCCCGTCGACGGCGAGGTCTACCTGTACTCGCAGTTCGAGGTGCCCGACTCCCGTCGCGTCTTCGCCGTGTTCGAGCAGCCCGACCTCAAGGCGACGTTCCAGTTCACGATCACCGCACCCGCCGCGTGGAAGGTCGTCTCGAACTCCCCCACCCCCGAGCCGATCCACCACGACGCGTCCAACGGAACCGGATCCGAGCAGGCCGGCGCGGTCGCCACCTGGGGCTTCGAGCCCACGCCGCGGATCTCCTCGTACATCACGGCGATCATCGCCGGCCCCTACGAGGCGACGTTCTCCGAGCTGACCAGCGCCTCCGGCGCCGTGATCCCGCTCGGCGTCTACGGGCGCAAGAGCCTGTGGGAGCACCTCGACGCGGACTACATCTTCGACAAGACCCGTGAGGGCTTCGCCTACTACGAGGAGAAGTTCGGCGTCCCGTACCCCTTCGCGAAGTACGACCAGCTCTTCGTGCCGGAGTTCAACGCCGGCGCCATGGAGAACGCGGGCGCGGTGACCTTCACCGAGACCTACGTGTTCCGCAGCAAGGTGACCGACGCCGTCAAGGAGCGCCGCGTCGTCACGATCCTGCACGAGCTCGCCCACATGTGGTTCGGCGACCTCGTCACCATGAAGTGGTGGAACGACCTGTGGCTGAACGAGTCGTTCGCCGAGTGGGCGTCGACCATCGCCACGGCCGAGGCCACCGAGTGGACCGAGGCCTGGACGACCTTCAACGCGATGGAGAAGACCTGGGCCTACCGCCAGGATCAGCTCCCCTCCACGCACCCCGTCGTCGCCGAGATCAACGACCTCGACGACGTGCAGGTGAACTTCGACGGCATCACCTACGCCAAGGGCGGATCCGTCCTCAAGCAGCTCGCCGCCTGGGTGGGCATCGAGGCGTTCTTCGCCGGTGTCTCCGAGTACTTCAAGAAGCACTCGTGGCAGAACACCGAGCTCAGCGACCTGCTCGTCGAGCTGGAGAAGACCAGCGGCCGCGACCTCACGGTGTGGTCGAAGAAGTGGCTGGAGACCGCCGGCGTCAACACGCTCGCGCCGGTCATCGCCGAGGCCGGAGACGGGTCCATCTCCCGCTTCGCCGTCACCCAGACCGCCCCTGCCGACTATCCGACGATCCGCCCGCACCGCCTGGGCATCGGCTTCTACAACCTCGACGCCTCGGGAGCCCTCGTGCGCACCCACCACGTGGAGGTGGACGTCGACGGCGACCGCACCGAGATCCCCGAGCTGCAGGGCCTGAAGCGTCCCGACCTGGTGCTGCTCAACGACGAGGACCTCGCCTACGCGAAGATCCGCCTCGACGAGCGCTCTCTGGCGACCGCCGTCGCGCACCTCGCCGACATCAGCGACCCGCTGGCCCGCTCGCTCGTGTGGGGCGCGGCCTGGGACCAGACCCGCGACGCCGAGAGCGCGGCGAGCGACTACATCGACCTCGTGCTCGGCAACATCGGCCGCGAGACCGAGTCGACCACGGTGCGCACCACCCTCGGCCAGCTGCAGACCGCCGCCGCGCTGTACGTCACGCCGGAGCACCGCGACGCCGCCCGCACGCGCGTCGCGGACGGCCTGTGGGCGCTCGCCCAGGGCGCCGAGGCCGGCTCGGACAGCCAGCTGCAGTTCGTCACGGCCTTCGCGAACTCGCTCACCACGGCCGAGCACGCCGACGTCGTCCGTCGCCTGCGCGACGGCGCGCTGACGCTCGACGGGCTCACGATCGACACCGACCTCTCCTGGCAGCTGCTCGTCGGCCTCGCCACGGTGGGGGCCGTCGACGGCGCCGCGATCGACGCGGCGCTGGAGAGCGACAACACCGCCAAGGGCGGGGAGTTCGCTGCCCAGGCCCGCGCGGCGCTGCCCACGCCCGAGGACAAGCAGGCCGCCTGGGCGTCCCTCGTCGACCACGACGACCTGTCCAACACGATCGTCCGCTCCGCGGCGCTCGGCTTCACGCACCCGGCCGGGGTCGCGCTGCTCGAGCCGTTCGTTCCGCAGTACTTCGACGCCCTGCTCCCGATCTGGGAGGGCCGCACGTTCCAGGTCGCCAACTACCTGATCGTCGGCCTGTACCCGAAGGCGCTCGCGAACGTCGCCCTGCGCGACGCGACCCGCGCCTGGCTCTCCGCCCACCAGGACGCCGCTCCTGCGCTGCGTCGCCTCGTGTTCGAGAACCTCGCCGATGTCGAGCGCGCCCTGGCCGCCCAGGCTCGCGATGCGGAGGCCGCCGAGGCCGTGACGGCCGACGCACAGGCCTGACGCACCGCCTCGAAGGGCCGGAGGGAGTTCGCTCTCCCCCGGCCCTTCGTCGTCTCCGGGCCACCCGGAGCCCGGATCACCGGGAAGCGCCGTCGCCGTTCAGAACCCGCCAAGGGCGCGGTCATAGGATCGGGAGCGATGAACATCGTCCCCGTGGATCTGCCCTCCGACATCGCGAAATGGTGGGAGGGATTGCCTAGTGCGCTCCTTGCCATCGGCGGTAAAGCGCTGCAGGCGGCTCTCGTCATCGTCGTCTGCGCAGCCCTCGCCTACGGTCTGCGGTTCGCCATCCGTCGCGTCGTGCGCCGCATCGTCGCCGGAGCCAAGTCCAAGGCCGAGGTCACCGATACGAGGGCGCTCGAGCGTTCCCCGCTCGCCGACATGCGGCTGGTGCAGCGCACGAGAACGCTCGGCACGATCCTGCAGAACATCGTCAACGTCATCCTCGTGGTGGTGGCGATCGTCCTGATCGTGAACATCATCGACAATTCGCTGCTGGGATCCCTCACCCTGCTCACGGCCGCGGTCGGCGCGGGTCTCGGCTTCGGGGCCCAGAACATCGTCAAGGACGTGCTGAACGGCATGTTCCTCGTCGCCGAGGACCAGGTCGGCATCGGCGACGTCGTGGATCTGGGCCTCGCCTCCGGCGTCGTGGAGTACGTGAGCGTGCGCATCACGCAGGTGCGCGACGCGAACGGCACGCTCTGGTACGTGCGCAACGGCGAGATCACCCGGATCGGCAACATGTCCCAGGGCTGGGCGCGCGCGATCATCGACCTCGGGGTGCCGGCCGATGCGGACGTCCCCGCCGTCGAGGACGCGCTGCTCACCACCGCGCAGGGGCTCGCGAAGGACCCGAAGTGGCGCACCCGCATCATCGAGAAGCCCGAGATCTGGGGACTCGAGTCGATCGACGGCGACGCGCTCGTCATCAGGGTCGTCATGAAGACGCGCACGAACGCGATGGACGACGTCGCCCAGGAGCTGCGGATGCGCCTGCGCGACACCGTGCTCGGAATGGACCTGACCGTGCCGAGCATGGCGACCGTCCAGCTCGCCGGCCCCGAAGGCGCGCGGCGGGTCCACGGGGCGAACCCGCCGCGCACCCGCCCCAACCCGGTGGCGACGCCGTCGGTGCCCGAGCGCGGATTCTGGCGCAAGAAGAAGACCGCCGGGGAGAAGCCGGCCACGGTCACCCCGCCGCCGCGCACCAAGCCGGCACCCGCGGGCTCCTCTGCGCCGAAGAAGACGGAGAAGCCAAAGACTCCGCCCTCCGCGCCGCAGAGCCTTCCCCTGCCTCCGCTTCCCGATCCGCAGAGCCCGCAGGATCCCCAGAACCCGGGAGACGAACGATGACCGAGCCGGTGTCCTTCTACGACGAGATCGGCGGCCACGCGACGTTCCAGCGCCTCGTCGAGGTGTTCTATCGCGAGGTGGCGCTCGATCCGGTACTGAAGCCGATGTACCCGGAGGAGGATCTCGGTCCTGCCGCAGACCGTCTCCGGATGTTCCTGGAGCAGTACTGGGGCGGCCCCACGACCTACGGCGAGCAGCGCGGTCACCCGAGGCTGCGGATGCGGCACATGCCGTTCCACGTCGATCCCGACGCCCGCGACCGCTGGCTGCGATGCATGCGCGCGGCGGTGGACGACGCCCGGCTCCCGCCGATCCAGGAGGCGACGCTGTGGGACTACCTCGAACGCGCCGCGCATGCCATGGTGAACACGTTCGAACCGTCCGGGATCGGCCCGGACGCCGGAGGCCGGCCGACGCTCTAGCGCCGTCCGCCTCACCTGAGAGATCGACGGAGACCTCATGACGGCGAAGACCAGCATCCACTCCACCGACGTCCTGATCATCGGCTGGGGACTGTCCGGGCTCGTCGCGGCGGCCGAGGCCACCGCGGCGGGCCGACGCGTGATCGTCGTGGATCAGGAGCCGCGCACGAACCTCGGCGGGCAGGCCTGGTGGTCCTTCGGCGGGCTGTTCCTCGTGGACTCCCCCGAGCAGCGCCGCATGGGGATCACGGACTCCTACGAGCTGGCGCGGCAGGACTGGTTCGGCAATGCCGGCTTCGACCGGCCGGAGGATGCCTGGCCGCGGCGCTGGGCGGAGGCGTACCTGCAGTTCGCGAGCGGCGAGAAGCGCGCCTGGCTCCGCGAGCGCGGGGTGGGCTTCTTCCCGGTCGTCGGCTGGGCCGAGCGCGGCGGGTACGGAGCCCTGGGACCCGGCAACTCGGTGCCCCGCTTCCACATCACCTGGGGCACCGGACCGGGCATCGTGGCCCCCTTCCAGGCGGCCCTGGAGCAGGCGGAGCGGACCGGGCATCTGACGGTGCTCCCCCGGCACCGCGTGACCGCGCTCACCATGCAGGACGGCGCGGTGTCCGGAGCGCAGGGCGAGATCCTCGGTTCCTCCGCCGCGGGGCGTGGCGAGCCGAGCGCGCGCGACGCGGTCGGCATGTTCGAGATCACCGCGGCGGCCACGATCGTGACGTCGGGCGGCATCGGCGGCAACCACGACCTGGTGCGCGCCGCATGGCCGGCCCGCCTCGGCACACCGCCGGCCGACATGCTGACCGGGGTGCCCGCCTATGTCGACGGCTCCATGCAGACGGTGTCCGCGGCGGCGGGCGCTCGTCTCATCAACGGCGACCGGATGTGGCACTACGTGGAGGGGATCCGCAACTGGGATCCGGTGTGGCCCGGCCACGGCATCCGCATCCTGCCCGGCCCCTCGTCGCTGTGGCTCGATGCGACCGGACGTCGCCTGCCCGTCCCGCTCTATCCCGGCTTCGACACCCTCGGCACGCTCGCCCACCTGCGCGGCACCGGTCACGACCACTCCTGGTTCGTCACGACCCGGCAGATCGTCGAGAAGGAGTTCGCGCTGTCCGGCAGCGAGCAGAACCCGGACCTCACCGGCAAGGACGTGCCGCTGCTCGTGCGCTCGCGGCTCGCGAAAGGACCGACCGACCCGGTACAGGCGTTCCTCGACCGGGGCGAGGACTTCGTCGTCGAGACGGATCTCGACCGCCTCGTCGCACGCATGCAGGAGCTCCCCGGCGGCGAGGCCCTGGATCCGGAGCGCGTGCGGGAGGAGGTCGTGGCGCGCGATCGCGAGATCGGCAACGACTTCACGAAGGACGCGCAGATCGCGATGCTGCGTTCCGCCCGGGCCTATCGGGGCGACCGCTTGATCCGCACCGCGAGTCCGCACCGGCTGCAGGATCCGTCTGCCGGACCTCTCATCGCGGTCCGGCTCCGCGTGATCACCCGCAAGTCACTCGGCGGCATCGAGACGGACCTGGAGGCGCGTGCGCTGGATGCCGAGGGCACCGTGATCCCCGGGCTGTTCGCCGCAGGCGAGGCGAGCGGCTTCGGAGGAGGCGGAGTGCACGGGTATCGCGCGCTGGAGGGGACGTTCCTCGGCGGCTGCCTGTTCTCCGGCCGCGCCGCGGGACGCGCGGCGGCACAGGCCGTCTGACCGCCCCGGGAGCCGTCCCGGGAACCGCCGCCGTGCGGACGGGCGGTCACCATCCCGATACAGAGAGTTGTACTGAAAGTACAGTTCTCTGTGCTGACTCGATGCGCCCGCACCGATCGACTTGAGATGTGCCCTTCACGCCGCCCGAGCCCGATCTGGATCAGCTCCGCGTGGCGTTCAACAAGGCGCGTCACGCGTCGAGCCTCACCTTCGATCAGCTCGCAGAGCGCTCGGGCGTCAGCAGGCAGACGCTGATCAACCTCTCGCAGGGACGGCACTACGGCGACCTAAAGACGTGGCTCAAGCTCGCCGCGGCGTTCGGGATGCCGCTCGATGACCTCGTGGCCGTCGTGTGGGAGCGCGAGAGATCCCACGGATCGGCGCGTGCGGACCCCGCCCGGCGCGCACGCGGCTGAGTCGGATCCGCCTCGGGCGGACTCAGCCTGCGGAGCCCGTCGCCCGCACGGCCGTCAGCCCCACCGCGGCGGGACCCCGGCTCAGCACATGCCCGCGGGAGAACGCGAGCCGCGTCCACCGGCCGGAGGTCGTCACCGGCACCTGTTCGGCGCCGGAGCGGTGTGCTGAGTGAGCATCGCGACACGACGCAATGAAGCCGAAAGCGTGCGCGGAGAACGCGATACCGCTGTGCGAGCCAAGCAGAGCCTCGTCGGGTTCGCCCGAGATCGCGACTCGCTATGCCCGATCCAAATGAAGGACTAGCCTACGGACGCATAAGTCAATATGTTAACGAAACGGAATAGCGGATCTCACAACTTCAATACCCTTGCCCACACTATTTGCTAAATCGTACGCCGCTCGCAAATTGCGATCGTCAGCGCTCGGACCCACAATTATCCGACGAATTGCGTTGATATCAAAAGGTCTCTCGACATAGGATACAAGACCCGAATCTGTCGCTCGCAAATCCCCACCTCCTCGCCCCCAGTAACGATGGATCAACCTGTGCTCACGCTCCTCGCGAAATCCTGGGTGTTTGATTCTTGCGATGATGGGAACAATCTGTTCTGCTTGAGTGTAGGCGTGCGCGCCTGGGTGGCCAGTCGGCTGAGGAGCGATGCGAGGCATAATGGCTTCTATCAAGCTCTGCGCTTCACTGGGGCCGTATGCAACCTTGACAAGAGGAGATGCACCTCCCTTATCCCGCGCCAATATATCCGGGTCGAATCCGAGCGAAAACCCACCTACACCTTTCGCGTATCCGCGCCATTGACTGAGCAAGTCACCTTCTTCACAAAAACATGCCGCAAAGACGCGAAATCCTGGATCGTCGGGTTTCAGCATTCTGCTGAGTTCGGATATGACGCCACCGATCACACGACTTATGTTACCCTCCGGGCTTTCTTCACCCGGATTTAGCGCTGCCGCGCGCTGCAACGCGGACAATCGCGGTTTAAGCGCCTCGCGCAGTACTTCAATTCCGTAGTCCAGCTCGCGTCGATCATTCATGTAGGTGACATCTGTAAGCCACAATTTCCCTGACTTCGCGATGCCCAGCAACCCCGATGCATCGGTGTAGTGGTATATCAGACCATCTTCCATCAGCTTTCCTTTACGATGATCGACTTCTGAGCCAGTCTCGGTTGTCCGAGCATCTCTGTTCAACCGGTCGCCCGCACGGCCGTCAGCCCCACGGCGGCGGGACCCCGGCTCAGCACATGCCCGCGGGAGAACGCAAGCCGCGTCCACCGGCCGGAGGTCGTCACCGGCACCTGTTCGGCGCCGGAGATGAAGCCGAACGCGTGCGCGGCGAACGCGACCCCCCGGGGCAGGCCGAGGAGATCCTCGTCGGGCTCGCCCCAGATCGCGGCCCGCAGCGAACGAACGGCGTCCTCCCCCGCGCCGGCCGGAGATCCGTGCGCGACCGCCGAGATCCCCCACTGCGCGCGCTGCGCGATGACGTCGGCGCCGAGCGCCCCTGCGGACGCCCATCCGCCGCGCGGCGGCGCGATGCCGGCCCAGGCGGGGCTGAGCCCGGTGTCGGGCAGAGCGAGCGAGCGCGGATCGTCCGTGGCGGTGAGCTCATCGATCACGATGTCGCAGCGCAGCTCCGGGTCGGCGTGCACGATGCGCATCGCGAGGATCGTCGGAGTGGCGTCGAACAGCGTCTGCGGCGCGAGCGCGGCCGCGGTCATCGCCAGGACGCCGCCGTCGGCTTGCAGTCGCACGCCCTCGTCGCCGGCCCGCGCGGCACGGGAGACGAAGGTGAGCGCGTCGCGCGCGGTGTCGGCGTCGGCGAGGATCAGGGGCGTGGGCACGCCCTCTAAACTATCAATCGGCGTGCGGCTCCCCGCCCGCCTTCCCGGCGGAGAGGATCCCATGGATTCGGATGAGGACGCCCGGCGCTCGGTCGACATGCTGCTCGGGATCCTGGATCTCGGCGCCACGGACGCCCGCACCACGGAGGACATCTTCACCGGCGCCTCGCACCCGATGCCGACCGGTCGCATCTACGGCGGCCAGGTGCTCGGACAGTCGATCATCGCCGCCGAGCGGACCATGCCGGACGGGCGCATCCCGCACTCGATGCACGGCTATTTCCTGCGCGCCGGCGACGCCTCGCAGGGGCTCACCTACGCCGTCGACCGGATCCACGACGGCCGCTCCTTCTCGACCAGACGATCGCAGGCCTACCAGAACGGCGTGCCGATCTTCTCGATGATCGCCTCTTTCCAGGACGAGAACCCGGGGATCGAGCACGCCGAGCCGATGCCCGACGGCATCCCCGCCCCGGAGGACCTGCGCCCCGACGAGGAGCTCTCGGACGGGATCCACCCGCTCTCGCAGCGCATGCTGGCGGAGCGTCCGGTCAACATGCGGCACGTCGAGGGACCGCTGTTCCGCGACGCCGGCGCGGAGCACATCGCCCGGCAAGCGGTGTGGATGCGGCTGCGCGCCCCGTTCCCCGACGATCCCGCGCTGCACCGCGCCGCCCTGGCGTACCTCAGCGACATGTCGATCCAGGAGTCCATCCTGCGCGCCCACGGGCTCAGCTGGGCGACTCCGGGGCTCAAGGTCGCGAGCCTCGACCATGCGATGTGGTGGCACCGTCCCGGACGGGTCGACGACTGGCTCCTCTACGTGCAGGATTCGCCCAACGCGCGCGGCGGACGAGGTCTCGCCCGCGGCCGCATCTACACCCGAGACGGCGATCTGGTGGCGAGCGTCGCGCAGGAGATCACGATCCGGGTGCCCGCGTCCTGAGACGCCGCGATCCGCTCAGCGGTGCGCGTAGACGATCGGAGCACCGACGTACGGCGCCCAGGCGTCGCGCATCTCCTGGCTGATCCTGACGGGCCGCCCGGTCTCCGCGCTCACGAGCACGATGACCGCCGTCGAGCGCGCGTAGAGCACGCGCTCGTCGAACGAGGCGTCGTTGAACACCTCGTAGCAGACCTCGACGCTGGAGCCGCCGATCTTGCCGAACCACATCTGCACCTCGAGCGGGTGCCGCTGATACGGCACCGGAGCGAAGTACTCGATCTCCTGCCGTGCCACGAGCGTCAGCGCGCCGGCGTCGAGTCCGGAGTCGAGCACGGCGGTGCTGGGGCCGTGCTCCCCCTCGCCCGGGCGCCAGAACGCGCGCACCCGCGCCTCCTCGAGCAGCTTCAGCATCGAGGTGTTGTTGACGTGGTTGAACGCGTCCAGGTCGCCCCAGCGCAGCTGGATCGGGATGTGCAGGCGCTGCCCGGCAGCGACCCCGAGGGGGGCCGCCGCCGCGGGCGCACCGGCGTCGCCGGTCTCAGTCACGCGTCAGCCTGCGGTGCGTGGAGCGGTGGGGGTTGGCCGCGTCGGCACCGAGGCGCTCGATCTTGTTCGCCTCGTAGGACTCGAAGTTGCCCTCGAACCAGTACCACTGGTCGGGGTTCTCGTCCGTGCCCTCGTACGCCAGGATGTGCGTGGCGATGCGGTCGAGGAACCACCGGTCGTGCGTGATCACCACGGCGCAGCCGGGGAACTCCAGCAGTGCGTTCTCCAGGGAGCCCAGGGTCTCGACGTCGAGGTCGTTGGTGGGCTCATCGAGGAGCAGCAGGTTGCCGCCCTCCTTGAGCGTCAGGGCCAGGTTGAGGCGGTTGCGCTCGCCTCCGGACAGGACACCGGCCTTCTTCTGCTGGTCCGGGCCCTTGAAGCCGAACTTCGAGACATAGGCCCGGGACGGGATCTCGGTCTTGCCGACCATCATGATGTCGAGGCCGTCCGAGACGACCTCCCACAGGGTCTTGTCGGGGTCGATGTTCGCGCGCGACTGGTCGACGTAGCTGATCTTGACGGTCTCGCCGACCTTGAGGTCGCCGCCGTCCAGCGGCTCCAGGCCCACGATCGTCTTGAAGAGCGTGGTCTTTCCGACGCCGTTCGGGCCGATCACGCCGACGATGCCGTTGGGCGGCAGGCTGAAGCTCAGGCCGTCGATGAGCGAGCGATCGCCGAAGCCCTTCTTCAGCTTCTTCGCCTCGATCACGACGTTGCCGAGACGCGGACCCGCGGGGATCTGGATCTCCTCGAAGTCGAGCTTCCTGGTGCGCTCGGCCTCCGCCGCCATCTCCTCGTACCGGGCCAGACGCGCCTTCGACTTGGTCTGACGCCCCTTCGCGCTCGAACGCACCCACTCCAGCTCGTCCTTGAGGCGCTTGGCGAGCTTCGCGTCCTTCTTGCCCTGGATGTCGAGGCGCTCGGCCTTCTTCTCCAGATAGGTGGAGTAGTTGCCCTCGTAGCCGATCAGGCGGCCGCGGTCGACCTCGGCGATCCACTCCGCCATGTTGTCGAGGAAGTACCGGTCGTGGGTGATCGCGATCACCGCGCCCTTGTAAGCCTGCAGGTGCTTCTCGAGCCACAGCACGCTCTCGGCGTCGAGGTGGTTGGTGGGCTCGTCGAGCAGCAGCAGATCCGGCTTCTGCAGCAGCAGCTTCGCCAGGGCCACGCGACGCTTCTCGCCTCCGGAGAGCTTGGTGACCGGCTCGTCCCCCGGCGGGGTGCGCAGCGCGTCCATGGCCTGCTCGAGCTGGGAGTCGAGATCCCAGCCGTCGGCCGCGTCGATCTCCTCCTGCAGCACGCCCATCTCGGCGAGCAGGGTGTCGAAGTCCGCATCCGGGTCGGCCATCTGCGCCGAGATCTCGTTGAACCGGTCGACCTTGGCCTTGATCGCCACACCCTCCTGGATGTTCTCCAAGACGGTCTTGGTCTCGTCGAGCTCGGGCTCCTGCATCAGGATGCCCACGCTGAAGCCGGGGCTGAGCTTGGCCTCGCCGTTGGACGGGGTGTCGAGCCCCGCCATGATCTTGAGGATGGTGGACTTTCCGGCACCGTTCGGACCGACCATGCCGATCTTCGCTCCGGGCAGGAACGCCATCGTGACGTCGTCGAGGATGAGCTTGTCGCCGACCGCCTTGCGGGCGCGGACCATGGAGTAGATGTATTCGGCCACGAGGGCACTCCTTCTGTCGTGATGACGATCGTGGGGACCGGGCGGACGGCGGCGGGCCTGGAGGCTCAGGACCTCGGGATCGACACTCCAGCCTACCGGGGCGGCTGCGGCCCGACGGGCGCGGTCTTGCCGACGAGGCAGGCGCCGCCGTCGAGTTGCGGCAGCACCGCCGTGACCGGATCCCCGGTGGACGGCCCGACCTGACCCACCAGGCACGACGCATCGCCCCAGCGCACCGAGAACTGGATGCTCTCGGCGGGGTTGTCCACGGTCGAGCGGTCCTCGGTCACCTGCATCGCACCGCGGTCGAAGCCGGCTGCCGCGAGCGCGTCGATGTACGCCCGGCCCGACTCGCGCTGCTCCGAGCCCCAGACGCGTTCGGTCACGGCGCGGAACAGCGGGAGGTTCTCATCCGCCGTACCTCCGGGCACGAGCTGGGGAGCCGGTGCAGCGGTCGTCGGCGCCGAAGCTCCGCCCGTGCCGGACGGCCCGCTCGACGCGGAAGGGCGCGCCGACCCCGCCGGGGCGCATGCGGCGAGGGTGAGCGCCAGAAGCAGTGCGCCCGCCGTCACGAGGGGTGCCTGCGCGGCGGCGGTCGATCGGCCTCTGAACACGCATCGAGTCTACGGGGACGGGAATCTGTTCCTGATTGCAGAATTTTGCAGAATCTTCTCCCGCCGTTTGGCCGGAAGGACCGATCGATGTTGGGCATGGTGGAACCAAACCGCAGGGCACCCGCTCCCGGCGGCCCGCCAGCACACGGAGGAAACATCATGACCGCGTTCCAGAACGACGAGACCGCCATCGAGGCGCTCAAGAAGCAGCACGGATCCAGCTGGGATGCGATCAACCCGGAGTACGTCGCACGGATGCGGGCGCAGAACCGCTTCAAGACGGGCCTGGAGATCGCGCAGTACACGGCGGACATCATGCGCCGCGACATGAGCGAGTACGACGAGGACTCCTCGGTCTACACCCAGTCGCTCGGCGTGTGGCACGGCTTCATCGGCCAGCAGAAGCTCATCTCGATCAAGAAGCACCTCAAGAGCACCAACAAGCGCTACCTCTACCTCTCCGGGTGGATGGTCGCCGCACTCCGATCCGAGTTCGGCCCGCTCCCCGACCAGTCGATGCACGAGAAGACCTCGGTCCCCGCGCTCATCGAGGAGCTCTACACGTTCCTCCGCCAGGCGGACGCCCGCGAGCTCGACCTGCTGTTCACGAAACTGGACGACGCACGGGCCGCCGGCGACGAGACCGCCGTCGAGTTCATCCAGTCGCAGATCGACAACTACGAGACGCACGTCGTCCCGATCATCGCCGACATCGACGCCGGCTTCGGCAACCCCGAGGCGACCTACCTGCTCGCGAAGAAGATGATCGAGGCGGGCGCCTGCGCGATCCAGATCGAGAACCAGGTGTCGGACGAGAAGCAGTGCGGTCACCAGGACGGCAAGGTCACCGTTCCGCACGAGGACTTCCTCGCCAAGATCAACGCGGTCCGCTACGCCTTCCTCGAGCTCGGCATCGACAACGGCGTGATCGTCGCCAGGACGGATTCCCTCGGTGCAGGGCTCACGCAGAAGCTCGCGGTGTCCTCCTCCCCCGGCGACCTGGGCGACCAGTACAACGCCTTCCTCGACGTCGAGGAGATCGGCGAGGCCGACCTGAGCGACGGGGACGTCGTGATCCGCCGCGAGGGCCGGCTGCTCCGCCCGAAGCGGCTGGCGAGCAATCTGTACCAGTTCCGCCCCGGCACCGGTGAGGACCGTTGCGTGCTCGACTGCATCACCTCGCTGCAGAACGGCGCCGACCTGCTCTGGATCGAGACCGAGAAGCCGCACGTGGAGCAGATCGCCGGCATGGTCGACCGGATCCGCGAGGTGATCCCGAACGCCAAGCTCGTCTACAACAACAGCCCGTCGTTCAACTGGACCCTCAACTTCCGCCAGCAGGCCTTCGACCAGCTCGCCGCACAGGGCGAGGACGTCTCGGCCTACGATCGCGGGAACCTCATGAGCGTCGACTACGACGACACCGAGCTGGCCCGTCTCGCCGACGAGCGGATCCGCACGTTCCAGCGCGACGGCTCGGCGCGCGCCGGGATCTTCCACCACCTCATCACCCTGCCGACGTACCACACGGCCGCGCTGTCGACGGACAGCCTGGCCAAGGGGTACTTCGGCGACGAGGGCATGCTGACCTACGTCCGCGATGTGCAGCGCCGCGAGATCCGCGAGGGCATCGCGACGGTCAAGCACCAGAACATGGCCGGCAGCGACCTCGGCGACAACCACAAGGAGTACTTCGCCGGAGCCGCGGCGCTGAAGGCCGGCGGCAAGGACAACACGATGAACCAGTTCAGCTGACCATCCCCGGTGGAATCGGGTCCCGGCGTCGCCGGGGCCCGATTCTCGCGAGCGCACGCGCTCAGAAGGGGGTCCGGTCCGCACCCGGTGCCGCCCAGCCGTCGTCCGCCGCTTCTCCGATCTCGCCCGTCGGAGGTTCGGCGGCCGCGGTGTCCGCCGGCGCCGTCGCCGCGGTGTGCGCGATCCTGTGGAACACGCTGCGCCCGCGGCGCAGGTCGGGGCCGATGCTGTCGGCGTCGATCTCGACGCTCATCCCCCGCCGACCCTCCTTGCCCTCCCATTCGCGCAGCCGCAGCCGCCCGGTGACGATGACGGCGTCCCCCTTCGACAGCGACGCGGCTGCGTTCTCCGCGAGAGCTCGGTATGCCCTGACCTCGAACCAGTTCGTGGTCACGTCGACCCAGGCGCCTGTGCCGTCCTGGCGCCGGTGGTTCGTCGCCATGCGGAACCCGAGGGTCGGCAATCCTGACGTCGTGCGGCCCGGCTCCGGCACCGTGGCGATGTTGCCCAGGACGGTGATGCTGTCGGCCATGTCTGCTCTCCTCGCTGTTCGCACGGAGCCGCCCTCGGCTCCGCTTCTGGAGAGATGGTGCCGCGACGGGGGTGCGCTCGACGCGCTGTCGTCCGGATCGGTGCAGAACCGGTCGCGGACCCCGGCTGTGCAGGGAAGGCCCGGACGCCCTCCGTCCGGTGGGGTCAGTGCACGAACAGCAGCAAGGCGGCCACGGCGATGAACAGGGCGCCGAAGACGGTGTTGAGCGTGCGCTGGCCGCGCCGGCTGGAGGTGAGCCGGCGGAAGCTCTGCGCCGTCGCGGCGAAGACGAACCACATCACCACGACGTCGATGACCACGGTCGTCCCAATGAGGATCAGATACTGCGGCCACGGATCACGGTCGAGCCGGATGAACTGGGGGACGAAGGCGAGGAAGAACACGATGGCCTTCGGATTGAGCAGGTTGACCCAGAAGCCACGGCGCAGCATCGGCCAGCGCCCCTCGGGCGACCGCTCGACGGCCTGCTCCTCTGCGGGGTCGGGGACGCGCGCGACGATGAGCCGGATCCCGAGATAGACGAGATAGGCGGCCCCGAGGTACCGCACGGTCTCGAACAGCCAGGGCACGCGGGCGACGAGGAGGCCGACCCCCGCAGCGACGATCGCGACGTGCACCACGAGCGCGAGCTGCTGCCCGACGATCCCCCAGATCGAGCGACGCCACCCCTCGTTCAGCGAGTTGGTCATGGTGTTGATCGCACCGGCGCCCGGCGTGAGGCTGATCACCACGCACGCCACCACCAGGGAGAGCCAGACGGTCACGGTCACCAGCACAGTGTAGGGACTCCGGGAAGCCGCGCGCGCAGGGCGGCCCGGAGAGGCGGGCCGAATGTCGGTGGCCGTCCTTATGTTCGAAGGTGAAGGAGGAACCATGACCATCGACATCACGCCCGCCCCCACCATCCGCTGGGCGACCCCGGTCCTCAGCCGAGCCGTCGAGACGCTTCAGCCCGCGGGCGAGCGACTGTGGCGCGTGCTCGACGCCCGAGGAGCCATCCGGGGCCACCTGCGCATCGTTCCGCACGACCTCGGACTCCGCTATCGGGCTGAGCGCCTTCATCTCCCCTCGGGCCTGTTCCGCATCGTCGGAGACTTCTGGAGCGCCGACGACGCGGTCGCCGCCCTGCGGTTCTGACCCTCGGGGCACGCCTCGCATCCGTCCGAGGCACCCGCGCTGCGGCACCCGCGGCGGAGCGCACCGCTGCCCCGCCGCGCATTTCTTGGCCAATCCTTAGCCTGGCTCGGCGAGCATGGATCCTCGGCGCGTCGATCCGCATGCGCCGTCCGCGGCGCCCGCGTCGCCGCAAGGAACCTGCCGTCAGGAAGAGGACACGACATGGCCGAGGTGCGCAATGCACGACCCCGCCCGCTCACCGGAATCGAGCGCGCGACCACCCGGCCCCTCATCGCCGTCGCGACGGCCGTGGTCGGGGCCCTCGTGGTCGTGGCCCTCGGGTTCGCGATGAAGACGACCCAGGCGGATCAAGCGCTGGTGGTCGCCCTCAATCAGACGCACACCGGATGGTGGGGCGCGCTCGGCAGCGCGGTCTATCGCGGCATCGAACCGGTTCCTGCCGTCGCGATCACCCTCGTCATCGCAGCCGCGGTCTGGGCGGGATCCCGCTCGCTGCGCACCGCGATCCTCTTCGGCCTCCTCGTCGCATTCACCTGGCTGCCCGTCGCCGCGATCAAGATCCTCGTCGACCGCCCCCGCCCCGACGCGGCGCTGCTCGCCCACCCGTTCTCCCCGCTGCAGACCGACGGGTCCTTCCCCAGCGGCCACACCGCGTACGTCGTCGCGCTCGCGGTCGCCTTCTGGTTCCTGCTGCGCGGCACCCGCTTCGCCTGGCTGCCGGTGATCCTGGGGGTCGTCGCCACCGTCGTCATCGGTCTCGCGGTCGTGAGCGACGGGCTGCATTTCCCGACCGACGTTCTCGCCTCCGTGATCTGGTCGCTCAGCACCGCCGCAGCCGTGCGCTGGCTCATCGTCGACGTGATCGCGGCACGGATCGGCCGCCGCGCGGCGGCCTGAGCGGTCCGAGTCCGAAGGAGTGCCCCCGGCAGGATTCGAACCTGCGACCAGCGGATTAGAAGGCCGCTGCTCTTCCGCTGAGCTACGGAGGCGCCCCTCCAGGCTAGCGCGTCGGCGGCGCTCAGTAGGATGGCGGCATGGTTTCTTCGTCCGAGAACGATCGACTCGTCTGGATCGACTGCGAGATGACGGGGCTCGATCTCGAGATCGACGAACTCGTCGAGATCGCCGTCGTGATCACCGACTTCGAACTGCGCCTGCTGGATCCGGGGTTCCACGTGGTCATCCGCGCCAGCGACGCCGCGCTCGGCCAGATGAACGACTTCGTCACGAACATGCATCGGACTTCCGGCCTCTTCGAGGAGATCCCCCAGGGCCTGACCCTCGCCGAGGCGCAGGCGCAGACCCTCGAATACATCCGGCGCTTCGTGCCGCAGGAGCGCAAGGCTCCCCTGGCCGGGAACACGATCGGCACCGACCGCATGTTCCTGGCCAAGTACATGCCCGACGTCGATCAGTACCTGCACTACCGCAACGTCGACGTCTCCAGCATCAAGGAGCTGTCGCGCCGCTGGTTCCCCCGGGTCTTCTTCCACGCTCCCTCGAAGGACGGCGGACACCGCGCCCTCGCCGACATCCTGGAGTCGATCCGTGAGCTCGAGTACTACCGCCGCGCGGTGTTCGTGGAGCAGCCCGGACCCTCCAGCGACGAGGCTCAGAGCACCTCGGACGCCGTCGTGTCAAAGTTCGCCTCGAACCTGTAATACACTGGTGAGGTTGCCCGCTCCGGCAGGCACATGGTGGCTATAGCTCAGTTGGTAGAGCACCGCGTTGTGGTCGCGGGGGTCGCGGGTTCAAGCCCCGTTAGCCACCCTCAGGAGGAGGCCCGGATCCGATCGGATCCGGGCCTCCTCTCCTTCTCCGGCTAGGATCCGTGGCAGATGACCGGATCCGATTTCCTCCACCTCGACCCCGCTGCGGCGCCCCCGCGAGAGCGGACGACCTGGCTCGCCGCCCAGCTGCGCACGGCGATCGCCGACGGCGCCCTCGGCGCGGGTGCGCGCGTGCCGCCGAGCCGCGAGCTCGCCGCCGAGCTCGCCTTCTCGCGCGGCGTCGTGGTCGAGGCATACCGACGCCTCGCCGAGGAGGGTCTCCTCCTCGCCGAGGGAGCCGCGGGAACGAGGGTCGCCGAGACGGTGCCGCCCGCGACACCTCCCGGCCCGGCCACCGACGCCGCCGTTGCCCGCCCCGAGACGCTGCATCTCTCGGTGGGCGCACCCGATCTGAGCGCCTTCCCGCGCGCCGCCTGGCTGCGCGCGGAGCGGCGCGTGCTCTCGGCGGCGACCTCTCGCGAGCTCGGGTATGCGGATCCGCAGGGGGTGGGCGCACTGCGGATCGCGCTTTCCGGATGGCTCGCGCGCAGCCGCGGAGTGGTGGTCCCTCCCGAGCGGATCATCGTGACGGCCGGGGTCACCGGCGCGCTCAGCCTGACCGCCCAGGTCATGCGTGATCGCGGCCTCACCGCGTGCGCGATCGAGGATCCGAGCGCGGACGGCAACCGGCGGATCCTCGACTACTGGCTGGACTCGCTCCTGCCCGTGCCCGTGGACGCCGACGGAATCGACGTCGAGGCGCTCACCGCGACCGGCGCGCGCGCCGTGCTCACGACGCCGGCGCATCAGTTCCCCACGGGAGCCCTGCTCTCGCCCGCACGACGTCGAGAGCTCGTCGCCTGGGCCGAACAGTCCGACGGACTCATCATCGAGGACGACTACGACTCCGAGTACCGCTACGACCGTGCTCCCGTCCGTGCCCTCCATGCCAGCGCCCCGGACAGGATCCTGCACGTCTCCAGCCTCTCCAAGGTGCTCGCTCCGGCCCTGCGGATCGGCTGGATGGTCGCGCCGGAGCACTGGCACGACGACCTCGTGCGCAAGCGCTGGGCGACGGACCTCGGCTCCCCCGCCCTGCCTCAGCTCGCCCTCGCCGAACTCATCCGCACCGGCGCGCTGGAGCGGCAGGTCCGCCGGCTGCGCCTGCGGCACAGGGAGCGCCGCAACGCCGCCGTCGCCGCCGTCCGCGCGCATCTTCCCGATGCACGGATCGAAGGCATCGCCGCGGGTCTGCATCTGCTGGTGCTCCTGCCCCGACACGTCGACGACACCGCCCTCGCCGAGCGCGCCGCGGCCGCGGGCATCCGCGTCGCACCGCTCTCCGCCTACCGGTTCTCCCCCGGCGATCCCGGCGTGGTGATCGGCTACGGCCCGCATTCCCCCGCACGACTCGAGGCGGCCATCGCCGCCCTCGGCCGGCTGATCTGAGCCGTCCTCCGCGGCCGGCTCAGCCCTGGTGCGGAGTGAACGCGAGGATCAGGGCGAGCACCGCGAACGTCAGGGCGAAACCGCGGCCGAGCAGACGGTCGACTCCCGGCCTGGCGAGGACGACACCCCGGAGTCCCGCGGCACCGGCACCGTAGCCGGCGAAGATCACGAACGTGACGATCATGAACACCGCGCCGAGGCCGGCCATCCGTGCCACCGCCCCGGGCGCCGCGGCGTCCACGAACATCGGCAGGAACAGGAAGAAGAACATCGTGAGTTTCGGGTTCAGCAGGTTGACGAGCACGGCGTCGCGGATCACGCGCGCGGTCGTGCCCGCTGCACGACTCCGCGTGTCCGCATCGTCCTCGGCGAACCCCCGCTCATCCCGCCACATCCCCCAGGCCAGGTAGAGCAGATAGGCGACGCCCACCCAGCGCAGCGCCTCGAACAGCGGCGGATTCGCTGCGACGACCGCCGCCGCGCCGGTCAGCGCCAGCAGCAGGTGGGGAACGATGCCCAGGGTGCAGCCCAGGGCCGCGACGATCCCCGCCCGTGCGCCCCGGGACAGCCCCGCGGAGATGGTGAAGAGGGCACCGGTGCCGGGGGTCGCCGTGATCACGATCGATGTGACGAGGAAGCTCGCGTCCATCCGCTCAGCATGGATGTCGCTTGGCTCATCGAGAAGGTCCAAGACGTGCGATTCTCACCGGTCCAAGACGCCGGGCGCCCGGCCCTCAGCGGACGAGGCTGGGCGACGACGCCCCGGGCGCGACCGAGCGGGGCGCGCCGGCTCCGCTTGCGGGGACCTCCCAGACACCGCCGTCGACCGCATAGGACACCGTCTGATCGTCGACCCATGCCGCCTGGTCGTCGACGCTCCGCGTCTCCGCCAGGGGCGTCTCCTTCATCGTCGACAGGTCGAGCACAGAGAGCCGCCAGGGGGCATCCGCGCCAGGACGCACCCGTTTCTTGAAGACGATGCGCGTCTCATCCGGCGACAGCGATGGACACTCCGCGTTGGTGCGCAGCGTGCGGACGGTCCAGGTCGCCAGATCCCCCTTGCCGAGATACGTCGTGCCACCGGTCGACACCGTCACGTAGAACGTGTTGTCGTCCTTGGCGAAGGACAGGCCCCAGTAGTTCACATCCGCCGGATCGCGCAACTGACCGTCGATGTAGAGTCCCACATCCTCCATCGACTTGACGAGGAAGTCGTCCTCGCGGTCGTAGAAGCCCGTCCGGGTGGAGAAGTCCGTCGTCGCGTAGTCGTCCCCGGTCACGAACACGGTCCAGGAGACCATCCGGCCGGACGCGGAGACCCTCGCCCGATTGGGGACGCCCCCGAAGTCGAACTCCTTCTGCACGCGCAGGCGATCGTCCAGGATGAGCGCCGTGCTCATCGGCGTGACCGCCGTGCGCGGTTTCAGGCACACGGCGGTCCCGCCCGCCGCGTAGAACCGCTGACAGGCGAACCCCGTCCCGGTTCTGGTCCCGCCCGAGGAACCCCGGTCCTGCACGACGATCGCGCCGTCCCCGTCTCGGATGTACAGGCCGGGATGCGTCGCCGGCGTCGCATGCCCTTGCGCGTGCGCTCCGGCCGGAGATCGTCCCACTGCCGAGGCGGTGTAGCCGATGCCGAGCGCGACGAGCGCCACCGCCGTCACCCCGACGAGGATCCGTGCAGAGCGGGACAGTCCCGACGGTCGCGTCACGACACGTCCTCGAGCGAGTCGGATGCCGAAGATCCGCGACTTTCGGGACGGATCAGCACCACCGCCACGACGACCGCGGCCAGGAGCGCGCACGCGGCGCCGCCGAACGCCGGCGCCGCGCCCCAGAGCGTCCACGCCGCCCCGAACAGCACCGCGGCGAGCAGCCGCCCCGCCGCCTGCCCCGTCTGCAGCAGTGCCATCCCGCCCGCCCGGTTCGACCGCGGGATCAACGGACCGGCGAGGGCCATCAGCACACCGTCCGTCGCGGCGTAGAAGACGCCCAGAAGACCCAGCACGGCCGGGATCAGCACGACGGGCGCGAGCGGCAGCAGCGGAACCAGATAGGCGCCGAGCAGCGCGACATTGCCCAGCAGGAACGGCACGCGGCGCCCGATCCGATCCGCCCAGCGCCCGAACGGCACAGCGAGGAGCAGGTAGACCGCAGCGCTGCCGAGCGGAAGCAGCGGGAAGAACGCGGTGTCGATGTGCACCCGGTCCTGCACGCCGAGGTACAGGAAGCCGTCGCCGATCGTGACGAGTCCGAGCAGGGTCGCGGCGATCAGCAGCCGCCGGAATCGCGGACCGCGGACGATGCCCACCGTCCGGCGCAGAGTCGGTCGGGGTTCCGTCGTCGCCGGCGCCGTGCGTCCGGGCACGAACGCGATCAGCACGAGCACCCCGAGCGACGCGACGCAGAAGCTCACCATGAACACGGCGTCGAAGGCGTCGGCTACGAGCCAGAGCAGCAGGAACGCGACCAGCGGGCCGGCCAGAGCCCCCGCGGTGTCCATCGCGCGGTGCACCCCGAACGCCCGCCCCTGGTGCGCATCGTCGACCGACAGGGAGATCAGCGCATCGCGGGGTGCGGTCCGGATCCCCTTCCCGATCCGGTCCACGGCCAGCGTCGCCGACAGCGCCGTGGTGTTCGCGCCCGCGAGGAGCAGGAGCGGTTTGCAGACGGCGGACAGCGCGTAGCCGATCCCCGCCACGAGCTTGTGCCGGGACCAGCGGTCCGCGACATGCCCGCCGAGCAGACGCACGAAGGCGGTCACGCCGTTGTAGAGCCCGTCGAGGAGCCCGAACTGGAGCGGGCTCATCCCGAGCCCGACGACGAGGTACAGCGGCAGGACCGCGGTCACCATCTCCGAGGACAGATCGGTGAGCAGGCTCACCGATCCGAGAGCGATCGCGGTGGTTCCGGCACCGGCGACCCGACGGCCCACCGAGGTGGGAGCCGCCTGGTCGCCGGCGTCCTGCCGCGCTTTGCTGCCGGCGAGATACATGTCAGTGGCAGGTGTACGTCGGGCTCGTGTCGCGCACGGTGCCGTCGATCGAGACGAACTTCGTGGTGAACGTGGTGTCGGTGAGATCGAGCCGGAGCACGCCGTAGGTGTCGTTGATGCGCTTCACGCTGTTCTTCTGCGGGGTGTCGTTGAGGTCGCGCTGGTTCACCCCGCCGAGTCCGGCGATGATCTCCACCGGCCCCGTCGCCGATGCCGCACCCGTTGCCGTCTGCGGAGCGAAGCGCTCGTAGTCGTGGTCGTGGCCGTTGAGGATCAGTTCGGCGCCGGCCGCCTCGAGCTTGCTCCACGCGGGCTTGCTCGAGAGCGTGTTTCCGTGCTCTCCCGTGGTGAACAGCGGCTCGTGGTAGTACGCGACGGTGCACGGCTTGGTGTTCGCCGCCAGATCGGCGTCGAGCCACGACATCTGCTCGGCGTCGAACCACCGGTTCGAGTTCAGCGCGATGAAGTGCCAGTTCCCACGGTCGAAGCTGTACCAGGTCTTGCCCTGAGGCGTCGCCCGGGATCCGAAGTAGTCGCGGTAGGCCTTCTCATCGCCGCGATCGGTGTGCTCGTCGTAGTCCCGGTCGTACTTCTCGTGGTTGCCCGGGATGGGATACGTCTTGTCCTTGAAGCGACCCCAGGACTTGTCGTAGTAGCTCGCGAAATCGGACGCGTGCGCGTCGTCGTACTGGTTGTCTCCGAGCGTGATGTAGAAGGCCGGATCGATGGACTGCGCCAGGGCCGCCGTCGCGAAATGGTTGCAGTCTGACGCGGCCTTGGCGCACTGACCGGCGATATCGCCGGCGGCGACCACGGTGAAGGCGCCGGATCCCGGATCGGGGTTGCCTCCGCCGGGGGTGCCTGCGGTGCCGTACACCTGAAGCTCGTAGAGCGAGTAGCCGTAGGCCGTGCCGCGGGCGGTGCCGTAGACGCGCAGGTACCGGCCGGCGCCGCTCAGCCCCGCGATCTGGTCGCTGCCTCCGTCACCGGCGTTCTCGGTCGCGAGGGTGCTCCAGTTGCTGCCGTCGGCGGAGATCTCCACCCGGTACTTCTTCGCATACGCGGCCTCCCAGCTCAGGGTCACCGCCGAGACGGTCGCGCCGGTGCCGAGGTCCACCTGGATCCACTGCGGATCGGACCCTTCTTTGCTCGCCCAGCGGCTCTTCGCGTCGCCGTCGACGGCCAGCTTCGCCGCATAGGTCGTGCTCTCGACCGACGATGCCGTGACGGGCCGCCCCTGGGAGATGAGCACCGCACCCGGGTTCGGAGTCGTCGTGGGAGACGGGGTCGGCGTCGGAGTAGGCGTGGGCGTGGGCGAAGGGCTCGGCGTGGAGTCCGTCCCGCCCAGCTCGCTCGCCGGCCAGTGCGGAGTCGGGTCGCTCGCGATGGAGTAGGGATCGCCGTATACGGACCACTTCAAGGGAGTGTCGAGGTTCAGGTTCCCCGCCTTCAGCCAGACGCGCTGCGCCTTCTCGATCCTGCTGACGTCCTCGTGCGCCGCCTCCTTCTTCATCTCCTTCACGCGCTCGTCCAGGAAGGCGTTGAGATAGGTCGTCTCGTTGCCGCCCTGGGCCGGGGTCTTCGCCTTCTTGAGCGCGGCCTTGCGGATGTCCTCCATGCCGTCGAAGCCGTGCACGACCGCCGCGTCGTAGTACGCGAACTGCCCCAGGGCGCCGAGCTTGTCCGAGGTCGCCAGATCCATGGACGGGTCGAAGTACATCGAGCGCGTCAGGTCCCGCTGCGCGCGCTGGAACTCCGGCTTCTTGCCCTCGGCCTCCCAGTCCTTCACATACGCCGACCCCAGCGGGCCGGTGTTCTTGGTCCCGTCGACCTGCTTCAGCTTCGGGATCCACTTGGCCAGGGGATTGCCGGGGTACTTGTCCGTGTACTGCTGCACCAGCACGAGCATGTCGTGCGTCCCCGAGGTGAAGCCGATGATCCCGCCGGTGTAGCCGCGGTCGTCCTTGATGTCCTCGATGTACGAGTAGCGGTTGTACCAGTCCAGAGCCGAGTTCTCGGCGCTGGTCACGATCTCCTGCGCGATCTCGCGTTTGACGGGGTCGCGAAGGCTGGTGGGGGTGGCGGCCTGAGCCGTCGCAGACATGACACCGCTGAGCGGGATGATGATCGCCGCTGCCACGAGCGCGATCATCGGTCGACGTTGACGCATGATTCCTCCGGTGAAAGCGGTTTCCCTTTTAGGAAACCTTGTTTACGAAGAGTTATACCGGAGCCTCCTGGTCGGCGCAACGCCTTTCGCTCGATAGCATTCGGAAGGCCCCCGACCGAACCAGAGGATCCCGTGCCAGAACGCCCGACCGGAACCAGCGTCGTCCGCTCGATCAACGCGCGCGCGGCACTGCGGCTCCTGCTGGATCAGGGTCCGCTCACCCGGCCTGAGATCGCGCGTCTGCTCGCCGTCTCCAAGCCCACCTCGTCGCACCTGCTCGCTCAGCTGCTCGACGACGGCCTCGTCCGCAGCGACGGAAGCCGCGACGGAGCGATCGGGCGAGCCGCCGAGGTCTTCCGCATCGACGGCCGGGCCGGCCACGCCGCCGCCGTCGACGTCACACCGGAGCGCATCTCGGCCGTCGTCGTGGACCTCACCGGGACCGTCGTCGGCTCCTTCACGCTGTCGACCCCCGAAGGCGAGCAGAGCACGGCTGCGACCGCCCCCGACCCGGTCGAACGGGTGCAGGAGCTCCTCGAGGGGGCGTGCGCGTCGGCGGGGATCCCCTCCTCGGGTCTGCGCAGGGTCGTCATCGGCATCCAGGGCGCGACCGACCCGCGTGCGGACCGGGTCCGCTTCGCGGCGCATCTGCCGGGTTGGCAGCGCGAAGGCCTGATCGCCTCGCTCGAGGAGCGCCTCGGCGCCCCGGTCGACATCGAGAACGATGTGAACCTCGTCGTGGTCGCCGAGCACGCGCACGGCGCGGCGATGGGCCATGACGTGTTCGCAGTTCTCTGGGTCTCCGACGGCATCGGCATGGGCGTCATGCTCGCCGGACGCGTTCATCGCGGACTCGCGGGCGGCGCCGGCGAGATCGCGGACCTCCCCCTCCCCGGCGCGCCGATCCCCCCGCAGGTCAACGAGTACGGCGCAAGCGGGATGCAGGCCCTGGCCGCCGCGCCGGCACTCGGACGGCTCCTGGCCCGCCACGGTTTCGAGGGGGCCTCCCCCGCCGCGGCCCTGGAAGCCGCCGTCGCCTCCGACGCGCCGGAGGCGACGGCGGTGCTCGACGAGATCGCGCGGCGCCTCGCTCTCGGCCTGTCCGCCGTGGTGGCCATCATCGCGCCCGAGCTGGTGGTGCTGGCCGGCGACATGGCCGTCGCCGGCGGCGAACGTCTCCGCGCCCTCGTCGAACGGCACCTGCACGACAGCGTGATCGCACGGCCCGCCGTGCTCCTCACCCGCCTCGATGAGAGCCCCGTGCTCGACGGCGCCCGCCGCCTCGCGCTCGCGAGGCTGCAGGAGGAGATCCTCGTCGCGGCGGGAGCCCCGCGGGACACCCGGACGATCTGACGGAGCTCGGCGAACGGACCCGCCGACCCGGATAGCATCGAGATATGGCCTCCTTCGTGCGCACCGCGACCGACGCCGATCTCGCGGAGCTCGCGCGGATCGAGGACGAGGCCGATGCGCTCTTCACGGAGCGCTTCGGGTCCGCACTCGGCCACGGGGCTCCGCCGGGCGCCGCCCGTGCCGCCGAGCGCGGCTACGTCCTCGTCGTCTCCGAGGCGGAGCACGGCCCCGCCGTGGGGTTCGTGCACGTGCTCGAGGAGGACGGCATCGCGCATCTGGAGCAGCTCTCCGTGCTGCCCGCGCACGCCCGACGCGGGCACGGACGCGAGCTCCTGGAGGCCGCCCTCGACGAGGCCGCGGAACGCGGGCACACGAGCGTCACCCTGCGCACGTTCGCCGAGGTGCCCTGGAACGCGCCGTTCTACGCATCGGCCGGCTTCGTCGAGACGGACCCGCCCGACGACCCCTTCTACCGCGCGCTGGCAGCGGCGGAGCACCGTCTCGGCCTCGACGAGCTGGGGCGCCGCGTCCACATGACGATCGATGTCCGCGGGGGCATGACGATGGACGCGGAGGCCTTCGAGAACCTCGTCGCAGACGAGCTCGACCGCCTCCCGGACGAGATGGTGGACGGCCTCGAGAACCTCGTCTTCGTCGTGGAGGACCGTCCCGAGGACGGCTCGCTCGATCTGCTCGGGCTGTACGACGGACTCGCCGTCACCGAACGGGGCAACTACGGCATGGGCGAGCTGCCCGATCGGATCATCGTCTACCGGGAGCCGCACCTCGCCCAGAGCGCCGACGAACGAGAGCTCCGCGACGAGGTGCACACCACGCTGGTGCACGAGATCGCGCACTATTACGGCATCGACGACCAGCAGCTGCACGAACTGGGCTGGGCATGAGCGCGCCGCTGGTCGCACCGGACGTCGAGGAGCAGGTCGATCTGCAGGCCGCTCCCGCCGTGCCCTGGGAGCTCGTCGTGTGGGATGACCCGGTCAACCTGATGAGCTATGTGGTGCGGGTGTTCCGCAGCTACTTCGGGTATCCGAAGGACCGCGCCACCCGCCTCATGCTCGCCGTGCACAACGACGGGCATGCGATCGTCGCCACCGGTCCGCGGGAGACCATGGAGGTGCACGCGCAGGCGATGCACGACTACGGGCTCTGGGCGACCGTGCGTCGGGCCGGAGAGTGACCGCCGTGCCCGGATCCGGCATCGGCGTCCCGATGCAGGCGATCGAAGTGCACCAGCTCGCCGACCTCGTGGGCCAGTTCGTCTCCCTGCTGCGCGACTCCGAGTCCGTCGTCCAGGCGGACCAGGACGGGCACCTGCTGGCCCGATTGACCCCGGCCGTCTACCCTCAGGACCCGGAGGCCTCCGCGGAGTTCGCCGCGGCGACCCGCGACGATCTGCTGGACCGACGGGCGGCGGAGGCGCGGATCGTGCGCGACGACCTCGAATCGGTCCTCGACGGCGATGTCGCGGTCTCCGGGCAGCTGACCATCCCCGTGGCCCACGTCGATCCCTGGCTGCGCACTCTCGCCGCCCTGCGGCTCGTGATCGCCACGAAGCTCGGCATCGAGGACGAGCCCACGCCGGACCCCGACGATCCCCGGCTCGGCGTCTACGAGTGGCTGGGCTATCGCCTGGAGCTGCTCGTGGAGGCGGCGGACGCGGAGGACGACGCCGCGCCGTCCGCGGGCTGAGCGCCGGCTACGGGATCGAGACCACCAGCGTCGCGTGACCGATCGGATCGTCCCGCCGCAGATGGACGACCTCCTGCAGCGCCCACCGGTCCCAGTGCGGACGGAACGTGTCCCCGTCCCGATCCAGCGCCCGGCGCTTTCGGCTGGACTCGGGCGATTCGACCCACACCCGCACGTCGGCGACGCGCGCCGTGCGGGGTGCGAGCGCGCCGCAGCCCTCCAGGATCACTCCGCGCGACGGATCGACGGCATAGCTCTCCGCGTATTCGCCGGCCTCCCAGTCGTAGCGCTGCCAGGTGCCGACGAGGCCGCGCCCGTGCGGCCGGAGGATCTGCTCGTAGGCGCGTTCCACCCCGGCATCCATCCCGTCCCAGCCGGGGTAGATCGAATCCAGTGCGACCAGCTGCGGTGCCGTCTGCAGCGGCCACTGCTCGGAAACCAGGCGGGCCAGGGTGGACTTCCCGGCGCCGCTGCGACCGTCGATCAGGACGACGGGGTTCGACGCCTGCACGGCGCGCACCGCGTCGGCTACGCGGGCGACCGCATGCCCGAGCGCGCGGGCGACCGGGTCATCGCTTCTTGACGGCACGGATGATGCGGGAGATCGCGCGACCGGCGACCCAGACGAAGGGCACCGCCACGGCCAGCAGGGAGACGATGTTCGGCTCGAACCGCAGCCCCTCCTCGCGGCGCACGTACACCCCGAGCGGGATCGCGATCCCGCCTCCGCCGCCGCCCTCTCCCTCGCCGGCGCCCTGCGCGCCGCCCGAGGCGCCGCCGAAGCCGGAGAACGTCAGCGCCACCGGCGTGAACTGTGCACCGTCGACCTCCTGCGGCTCGCCGTAGGCGCTCTTGACGCCGAAGGAGGCGGAATTCTTTCCCAGCTCGAGTGCGATGTGCGGCATGCATCCACGCTAGCCCACCTCGGCGGCCCCGACCACCGTGCCCGGTGGATCTCCCCCGGGTCAGTCGAGACCGTGCGCGCGGGGATGCGGCGCAGAGCCGCGGCCGGGCCGGGCGCCCAGATGCCGGGCGCGCGTGACCGAGCCGGATCCGAAGCGCGCCTGCGCGCTGTCCAGCGCATCCTCGACGCGTCGCCAGTCGGCGTCGTCGTCCCAGAGGCCGAGCGCCCCGCCGGCTCCGGAGAGCCGCTCGGCCCGCACCCCGACCAGCCGCACCGGATCGCGGCGTTCGATCGCGTCGAACAGGGTGCGCGCGACCTCGCCGATGCGCTGCCCCACCGACGTCGCCTCGGGCAGCGTCTGCGAGCGGTTGACCGTGGTGAAGTCGGAGAAGCGGATCTTGACGGCGACGGTGCCCGCCTCCCAGCCGGCCCGGCGCAGACGGGCCGCGACGCGGTCGGCGAGCCGCAGCAGTTCCGAGCGCAGCGCCTCCCGATCGGTGACGTCGATGTCGAACGTCTCCTCGTGACCGACGCTCTTCTCCACTCGGCTGGTCTCGATCCCCCGCGGATCCTGCCCGCGGGCGAGGTCGTGCAGGCGCTGCGCCAGCGCGGGGCCGACCGCGCGCTCGAGCGCGGGCATCGGCGTCGCGACGATGTCGCGGATGAAGCGGATGCCCCGCGACTCCAGCGTCTCGGCTGTCTTCGGTCCCACTCCCCACATGGCCCGCACGGGCTTGGCGGCGAGGAACTCGAGCGTCTCGGCCTCCGCGACGACGAGCAGACCGTCCGGCTTCGCCAGGGTCGAGGCCATCTTGGCGACGTGCTTGGTGGCCGCGACTCCGACGCTGCAGGTGATCCCGACCTCGGCCTGCACCCGATTCCGGATCATCGCGCCGATGACTCCCGGGCTGCCCCAGAGCCGCCGCACGCCGCGGACATCGAGGAACGCCTCGTCGATGGAGAGCGGTTCGACCAGCGGCGTGACCTGCTCGAAGATCGCCATGACCTGCTGCGAGACGTCGCGGTACTTCGTGAAGTCGGGCGGCACGATCCGCGCAGCAGGGCACAGCCGGATCGCCTGCGACACCGGCATCGCCGAGCGGACGCCGTATCGCCGTGCCTCGTACGAGGCGCTGGACACCACGGAACGCCCGTCCGGCGACCCGATGATCAGCGGAAGCCCGCGCAGGCTCGGATCATGCAGGACCTCGACCGCCGCGTAGAACGCGTCCATGTCGACGTGCAGGATGCCCGTGCCGGTGTCGTCCGCGCCGGGAGCCGAGACGGTCCGTCCGGATCCATCTCCTCTGCCCATGACACCATTCTGGCCGAGGCCGCCGACATCGCGCCGGCGGCCTCTGACTCACTGCGCGGCGCGCTCCAGGATGAGCTCGCGGACGCGCGCGGCGTCCGCCTGCCCCTTCATCGCCTTCATCACGGCGCCGATCACGGCTCCGGCGGCCTGCACCTTGCCGTCCTTGATCTTGGCCAGGACGTCGGGCTGGGCGGCCAGTGCCTCGTCGATCGCGGCGATGAGCGCGCCGTCGTCGGAGACGACCGCGAGCCCTCGGGCGTCGACGACCTGCTGCGGGGTGCCTTCTCCGGCGATGACGCCCTCGAGCACCTGACGGGCGAGCTTGTCTGTGAGGGTGCCGGCGTCGACGAGCTGCTGCAGCGCGGCGACCGATGCCGGGGCGATGAGAGACGCGGCGTCGACCTCGCGCTCGTTCGCGATGCGGCTGATCTCCCCCGTCCACCACTTCCGCGCGGCATCCGCCGTCGTGCCCGCGGCGATGGTCGCCTCGACCTCGTCGAGCAGCCCGGCGTTCACGACGCCCTGGAACTCGATGTCGCCGAAGCCCCAGTCCGCCTTCAGCCGACGGCGGCGGGCGACCGGCTGCTCGGGCAGCGCGGCCCGCAGCTCCTCGACCAGCTCGCGCGGGGGCTCCACCGGGAGCAGATCCGGCTCCGGGAAGTAGCGGTAGTCGTCGGCGTCCGACTTGGGCCGGCCCGGCGACGTGGTGCCGGTGTCCTCGTGCCAGTGCCGGGTCTCCTGCGTGATCGAGCCGCCGTCGGCGAGGATCGCCGCCTGCCGCTGGATCTCGTACCGCACCGCGCGCTCGACGGAGCGCATCGAGTTCACGTTCTTCGTCTCGGTGCGGGTGCCGAGCTTCTCCTGGCCGCGGGGGCGCAGCGAGACGTTCGCGTCGCAACGCAGGTTGCCGCGCTCCAGGCGCGCCTCGGAGATCCCGAGTCCCCGCACGATGTCGCGGATCGCGGCGACGTACGCCTTCGCGATCTCGGGGGCGCGGTGCTCGGCGCCGAAGATCGGCTTGGTGACGATCTCGACGAGCGGCACGCCGGCGCGGTTGTAGTCGACGAGCGAGTACTCCGCGCCCTGGATGCGACCGGTCGCGCCGCCCATGTGGGTCAGCTTGCCGGCGTCCTCCTCCATGTGCGCGCGCTCGATCGGGATCGTCACGAGTGTGCCGTCCTCGAGCTGGACCTCGACGGACCCCTCGAAGGCGATCGGCTCGTCGTACTGCGAGATCTGGTAGTTCTTGCCGAGGTCGGGGTAGAAGTAGTTCTTCCGCGCGAACCGGCAGGACTCCGCGATCGAGCAGCCGAGCGCGAGGCCCAGGCTGATCGACGAGCGCACGGCCTTCTCGTTGACGACCGGGAGGGATCCGGGAAGGCCCAGGTCCACGGGCGCGATGAGGGTGTTGGGCTCCGCGTCGTGATTGCGCTCGTTCGCCGGGTTCGGGGCGTCGGAGAACATCTTGGTCTCGGTGTTGAGCTCGACGTGGACCTCGAAGCCGAGCACGGGCTCGAACAGCTCGAGCGCCTTGTCGAAGTCCATGAGCTTCACGGCGGCCATCAGCGGGTTCCTCCCAGGATCGGAGCGCGGTCGAGCAGCGGCCCGCCCCACGCGTCGACGAGCAGCGTCTCCAGTGCGGCGCCGACCCGGTACAGGCGGGCGTCCTCCCGGGCGGGGGCGAGGAACTGGATGCCCACGGGCAGTCCGTCCTCCTCGGCCAGGCCCGACGGGATCGAGATCCCGGGCACGCCGGCGAGGTTCGCCGGGATCGTCGTGAGGTCGTTCAGGTACATCTGCAGCGGGTCGCCGATCTTCTCGCCGAGCTTGAACGCCGTGGTCGGCGCGGACGGCGTGGCGATGACGTCCACCTGCGCGAACGCGGCGTCGAAGTCCTGCTGGATGAGCGTGCGGACCTTCTGCGCGCTGCCGTAGTAGGCGTCGTAGTAGCCGGCGGACAGCGCGTAGGTGCCGAGGATGATGCGGCGCTTCACCTCGGGACCGAAGCCGACCTCACGGGTGAGCGACATGACGTCCTCGACCGTGCCGCCGCCGTCGGGCGTGACGCGCAGGCCGAAGCGCACCGAGTCGAACTTCGCGAGGTTGCTCGACGCCTCGGCGGGCAGGATGAGGTAGTAGGCGGCGACGCCGTACTCGAAATGCGGTGCCGAGATCTCGACGATCTCCGCGCCCTGCGCCTCCATCAGCTTCAGAGCGGCGTGGAACGAGCTCGCGACTCCCGACTGGAAGCCGGAGTCGGGCAGCTCCTTGATGACGCCGACCTTGAGCCCCTGGAGGACCTGCCCGGTCGCGCCCTCGCGCGCCGCCGCGGCGAACGACGGCCAGGCCTCCGGAAGCGACGTCGAGTCCTTCGGGTCGTGACCGCCGATGACGTCGTGCAGGAGCCCGGCATCGAGGACGGTACGGCTCACGGGGCCGACCTGGTCGAGGCTCGACGCGAGCGCGATGGCGCCGTAGCGACTGACGCCGCCGTAGGTCGGCTTGATCCCGACCGTGCCGGTCACGTGCGCGGGCTGACGGATGGATCCGCCCGTGTCGGAGCCGAGGGCCAGCGGCGCCTCGAAGGCCGCGACCGCCGCAGCCGAGCCGCCGCCGGAGCCGCCGGGGATCCGGTCCAGGTCCCAGGGGTTGTGCGTGGGCCCGTACGCGGAGTGCTCGGTGGAGGATCCCATCGCGAACTCGTCCATGTTGGTCTTGCCGATGCCGACGAGACCCGCGGCGCGCGACCGTGCGACGACGGTGGCGTCGAACGGCGAGCGGTAACCCTCGAGGATGCGGGAGCCGCTCGTGGACGGCTGGTCGGTCGTGACGAGCACGTCCTTGATGGCGAGCGGCACGCCCGCCAGTTCGCCGAGCTGCTCGCCCGCGGCGCGGCGGCGGTCGATCTCGGCCGCCGCGTCGAGCGCGTGCTCGTTGACGTGCAGGAAGGCGTGCACGTCGCCGTCGACGGCGGCGATGCGGTCCAGGTGCGCCTGGGTGGCCTCGACGCTCGACACCTCTCCGGCGGCGAGCTTGGCGCCGAGCTCCGCGGCGGTCCAGCGGATGATCTCGCTCACTGCTCTTCTCCCAGGATCGCGGTCACGCGGAAGCGGTCGCCATCGGCGTCCGGCGCGTTCTGCAGCGCCTGCGCGGTGGTGAGGGTCTGACCCACGACGTCCTCGCGGAAGACGTTGTGCATCGCGATCGGGTGGCTCGTCGCGGCGACGTCAGGGGTCGCCACCTCCGAGACCTTCGCGATGTTGTCGACGATGGCGTCCAGCTGGCCGGTCAGCTGCGTCACCTCGTCGTCGGAGAGCTGGATGCGCGCGAGCACGCCGAGATGACGTACGAGATCGGGGGTGATTTCAGACACCAGGACAGTCTAGCCAGCGGGCTGTCGCTCCCCCGCCCGGCGTGCCTCAGGTCTGCAGGACGAGGACCAGCGCGGTGTCGCCGCAGCGGGAGACGCGCGTGCCCTCGGTGCCGGCCGCGGACACGGCGCCCTCGCGCAGAGCGGCGAGGGCGCCCTGCACGTCCTCCCCGCGCAGCAGCGAGCCCGTCACCCGATGCGAGTCGCTCGAGGCGACCACGCGCCCCGCGGCGTTCACGATCGTGCCGGTGCCCTCCGCCTCGCGCAGGATCGGCAGGACCACGCGTTCCAGTCTCGACACGTGCACGTCGATGCCGACCACACCGACCATCCGTCCCTCGTGCGCGACCGGAGTCGTCACGGTCACGGTGTAGTCGTCGGTGCACAGGTAGTCGACGTAGGGACCGGTGACGTGACGCTCCCCCGTGCGCTCCGGCACCTTCCACCACTCGAGCTGCCGATAGTCGCGGAACTGGTCCGACTCGGGATCGTTCACGGCCTCCAGCCGGCGTACGCCGCCGCGGTCGCCGCGGTCCAGGCCGTGGATCTCACGCAGCCACCAGGCGAGATGCCAGGGCGCGTCGGCGAAGACGCCCGGCGTCGCGACGAAACCGGATCCGGTGACGAGCCCGCCCGGCGCCTCCAGGGCGGGTCTCGCCAGCGCCTCCATGACGGGGTCCAGGACGGCGGCGGTCGGCGCGGCCCCCTGCGCGGAAAAGGCGCCGAACTGGTCCTGCACCGCGGTGCGCCAGTCCTCGACGAGGGCGAAGAGGGGCGCGAACGTGCCCTCGATGCGCTCGGCGATGCGTGCGTCATGCTCGGCGACGGTGCCGGTCATCTCGCGCTCCTTCTGTGTGTTCGATCTCACGCCCGGGCGGAGGCGACGGCCTCCGCGGCCGTCTCCAGCCGGGACTTCTCATCCAGCAGCCACTCGACACCGCCCGTGATGCGGCGGACGGCGATCGCTCGCGCGCCCGCGGTGTCGGCGGCGCCGATCGCATCGACCTGCGCCTGCCGTGCGGCACGGCTGCGCCTGCGGTTGTCGTCCTCGCGCAGCCCCAGCCAGATCAGCGATCCGATCTCCGCCTGCAGGCGCAGCTCTTCGCGCACGAGACGCGGCGACTGGCTGAGAGCCGCGATCTCGAGCTGGAACCGCGCAACGGCGCGTCGTGCCCCGCCCGCCGTGGAGAGGTCCTCCTGCTCCTCGAGCTCGCGCAGGCCCAGGACGTCGTCCTCCCCGGCACGATCGGCCGCGAGTTCGGCGGCCATGCCGGCGATCGCCGCGTAGTGCGTGGACGCGTCCCGCAGCTCGACCCGGCTGACCGCCCTGATGCGCTCGTCGGTGAACCGGCGGGCGGTGTCGGGATCGAAGGTGACGAAGCTGCCGCCGTCGCGGCCGCGCCGCGTCTCGATGAGGCCGGCGTCGCGCAGGGCTTCGAGCGCCTCCCGGGCGGTGACGACGGCGACGCCGAGCCGGCGTCCCAGCTGCGATTCGCTGGGCAGTCTCTCGCCGTCGTGCAGGACTCCCGAGGTGATCGCGTCCTGCAGCCGGCGCTCCACGATCTCCGCGCGGCCGACGTCGGACAGGGGCGCGAAGACGGCCGATCGCGCGGGATCCACGCCTGCCGACACCTGTGCCACGCCGCTCTCCTCTCGGGGCTGTGAGACGACGGTAACACGCCGGTTGACAAAATCCTCTGTTCCCATATGATTCCAAACATCTACTAACAGAGGATTAGTCCTCGCATCGAAGGAGATGTGATGGCCGACAAGCCCGTCGCGATCAGATTGACCGGACTCACGCGTGCGTTCGGGTCTGTGACTGCTGTGGATGGTGTGGATCTGGAGATCGCGGAGGGGGAGTTCTTCTCGATGCTGGGTCCTTCGGGG